>JBDUDK010000010.1:0-9923 GCA_040002995.1 Acidimicrobiales bacterium
GTCGTGGCCAGTCAACGCATCGAGGATCTCACCGACGATCGTGCCGTCACGCGTCTCGTCGAATTTCGCGAACAGCTCCTCGACACGCCGATGGTCGGCCAGGAGAAGGTCGATTCCATTAGCCATGTCAGCCTTGTCCTCTCGCTCGCGTGGGGTGGACTCCTGCCCGTTCCCAGTGGCGGTGCTGCCCTAGTGCGGCCACGACGGACTGCGCGAACCGCTTAGCCGCCGTGTCCGCTACGACGACACCGGGTGCATCGGCGTCGATTCCGGCTTGCGTCAACATGCCGGCGCCATCTCCCCATGCGCCAATCGTCTTGAAGTGCCGATACGTGGCTTGTAGATACATGAAGACGCCAGGGATATCGCTCAAAGAAGCGCGCGCCGCGACGACGACCGCGTCGGCTTCGGCGGGCGACGCCGTGTGAAATGACCGGTCGACCGTCAGCGTGTCGGACTTCCGTGTGCCACTGATGGCCCCTTTGTGGGTGGCCACGACGTGAGCGGTGACGCCCGCCGCGGTCAACTCGTCTTTGAGCATGCGGATACCCGCGAGATCGGCCCCGTCGTTGGCGAGGATGTGCACCACACGGCCGTCCACCGGATACGTCTGGTCGTCGATCATCGCGAGGGCGGGCGACGGTGCCATTTCCCGTTCAGGCGCCGCGACGCCCTCGGGAGGCTTCACGGTCATTCCGAGTCCGAACGCAACGCGACGACCGAGTTCGGGCGCGATGAGAACGAGCCGCGCCAACATCCGCTCTACGACTGCGGGCACGTCGACCTTGCCGAGTTCGAACGTGAACGCATCGGCGATGTGATCCTGCTCGGCCTCCGTCATGCTCTGCCAGAAAAGCGTGGCCTGGACGTACTCGTCATCCGGCCCGCGGTCTCTCACCTTGGCTCCCTCGATGGTGCGAGGAACATGGATGTAACCGTCGTCTTCATCCGTCGCCATGAATGGACAGCCGCCACCCACCCCGTTGGGGAAGTACGGCGTACGACCGGCGTGCACCGCTTGCTGCCCAAAGCCGTCACGCAGGTTGTCGTTGACCGGCGCGTGCGACCGATTGATCGGTAGCTGGTCGAAGTTCGGACCACCCAGGCGCGTGAGCTGCGTATCGAGGTAGCTAAACAAACGACCTTGCATCAACGGATCGTCGGTGACCTCGATGCCACGAACGAGGTGGCCGGTGTGGAAGGCGACCTGTTCGGTCTCGGCGAAGAAGTTGACGGGATTGCGATTGAGCGTCAGCCGTCCGATGGGGCGGACGGGAGCGAGTTCCTCGGGTACCAGCTTCGTCGCGTCGAGCAGATCGATGCCCTCGAAGTATTGGTCGTCGGTGTCCGGGAACGTCTGGACGCCGAACTCCCACTCTGGGAACACACCGGCGCCGATGGCGTTGTACAGGTCGCGGCGATGGAAATCGGGGTCGACGCCCGCGAGCGTCTGTGCTTCCTCCCACACCAGCCCATGCACGCCGAGTACCGGCTTCCAGTGGAACTTGACCAGCGTGGTGTCGCGGGCCGCGTTCACGAGCCGGAACGTGTGGACGCCAAAGCCCTCCATCATGCGCAACGAGCGGGGAATGGCGCGATCCGACATCACCCACATCAACATGTGCGGTGACTCCGGCAAGAGGGAGACGAAATCCCAGAACGTGCTGTGCGCGGTCTGGGCTTGCGGAACCTCTTGATCGGGTTCGGGTTTCGCGGCGTGGATGAGATCGGGGAACTTGATGCCGTCGCGAATGAAGAAGACGGGAATGTTGTTGCCGACGAGATCGAACACGCCTTCAGCCGTATAGAACTTCACGGCGAACCCGCGGACATCGCGCACGGTGTCGGCCGACCCGCGAGATCCAACGACAGTGGAGAAGCGGGTGAAAACCGGCGTGACCTGGTCAGGTTGCAGGAATCCCGCGCAGGTGATGTCGCTGGAGTTGCCGTAGGACTCGAACACGCCGTGCACGCCGACACCGCGAGCATGTACCACCCGTTCGGGGATGCGCTCGTGATCGAAATGCATCACCTTTTCGCGCAGATGGAAGTCGTCCATCAACGTGGGTCCCCGACGGCCCACCTTCAGCGAGTCGTTCGTTTGCGAGAGGCGCTGACCCAGCGAGGTGGTCAAGAAGTCGCTGTCCTGCGCGGGGACCTTGCTGGCACGCGGCGAAAGCACCGGACCGCGTACAAGGGCTCTTGCGGGTCGACTCTTCGGAGTGCGTGGCATGCCCGAGACCTTTCTCCTAAGCAGGCACCGCCCCTACCCTCACCACCGCGAATCCAAACCCGCACCCACGAGGTAGTCGGCCAGACGGTTGATCGAGCGGGTGTTGCGCGCCTTGATCAGCGGATCGATCAGCACGGCGAAGAATCGGTAGAAGCCGATCGGTGTCTCCGACAGCCGCAAGCGCGACGAATGGTCGTTCTCCGCGAATACCTCGAAAACCACACGGGCGACCAGGAACGGACGAGCGCGCACCACCATCTCGAGCAGGTGGTTGGGGCGCACTTCTTCGACCTCCGTCGTGTCTTTGACGGTAAGCGGGCCCGCTCCGACCTCGTGCTCGAACTCGGAACTCGGACTCGGGAAGTCGCCGTCGACCCGCCGGATGCTCTTGGCTCCGGTGAGCCACTGGGGATACGTCGTGGGCTCCGAAATGACGTCGAAGACCTTGGGTGCCGAAGCCGGCATCGAACTCTCCACTACGACCATGCCGATGCCTTGCCCTTCTGCGCCTCTCACTAACCCAATATGTTTCAGGACGCTCTCCGCTGGGAAGGGGGCGTGAGTGAAACGCTCCCTACAGGCCGGCACGCGCATCGGCCTCGTGCTCGGTGCCGGGGGCAGCGTCGGCTGTGCCTACCACGCGGGCGTTCTGTACAGCCTGCTGCATCACACGGGTTGGGATGCGCGCGACGCCGAGTCGATCGTGGGTACCAGTGCGGGCTCGCTCGTCGGCGCGCTGTTGCGCAGTGGCGTCGATCCGGAAGAGCTGGCCATTCTCATCAACGGCGGGCGCTCGATCGATGTCGCCGAGCGGCTCCGGGCCCTCCACCACGCCTCGGAGCAGAAGATCCCGATGCCGTCTGCACTGGATTTGCTACGAGCGTTTCGTCCTCCGACCCCGCAGGGGCTGCTGGGCAGCGTTCGTTATCGGTCGGTCCGTCCGGCGCTGCTGTCGATGATGCGATCGCCGCGCATCGACCTGCGCTCATTGGTGGAAGAACTCGATCACCTGTCACCAGACGGCTGGCCGGAGCGAGATCTGCGGATCTGCACGGTCGAGATGGCATCGGGCCGGCGCCGAGTGCTTACCGGTGACGCGGGCGCTTCGCTGTCGACTGCGGTGGCTGCGTCGTGTGCGGTGCCCGGACTGTTTGCCCCGCAAAAAGTGGGCCGTCACCGCCTGATGGACGGCGGCGTGCACTCGGTGACGAACATCGACGTTTTGCCCTTCGATCGCCTCGACGAGGTCTGGGTGATCGCTCCGATGGCGGGCGCGGTGTTCCAACACTTCGGCACCGGCGCCATGCGCAAACGGATTGCGGCCACCCTTCGTCACGAGTTGCGCAGCGTCCCCCGCGGGATGCGCGTGCGGCTCTTCGAACCTCAGCGCGAAGCGAGCGGCGCCATGGGCCTCGACTTGATGGCCACCGACCGCGCCGCCCGTACCGTGCTCGCCGGTTTCCTGGAGACCGGCGACGCGGTGTCGGCCGCCGGGTTCTAGACCCCACCCTCCCAGAGGTCGGTGCTGAGGTACTTCATGCCAGAGTCGGCGAGCACGATCGCGACGGTCTTGCCGGCGTATCGACTACGGAGGAGCCGCTCCGCGGCGACGAGGCACGCTCCCGCCGAGAAGCCGGCGAATATGCCCTCCTGTCGGGCGAGTCGCCGCGCGCCATCGATGGCGTCGGCGTCGTTGACCGCCACGTAACCGTCGACGACCGTCGGATCGAGAAGCGGCAACGCGGTCATTGAATAGCCGCCGCCTTGAATGCGATGCGCGGGCTGGACGAGCGCTTGACCCGCGAGCACGGCGGCACCCTCGGGCTCGACGACATAGCAACCGATCGACTGATTCTTCGCCTTGAGGAACCGTGCGATGCCGGTGAAGGTTCCGCCGGTTCCGACAAACTCGCAGAAGACGTCGATGCCCCCACCGGACTGTCGCCAAAGCTCCACGGCCGTGGCGTCCTCGTGAGCGTTTGGGTTGCCGGAGAGGTGAAATTGGTCGGCGCGGAATGCGAGACGCTCGGCGGCAATTCGCGACGCGGCCTCCTCGACCCGTGCGAGATCGTCACCGGTGACATGGCCGTCGGCTGCCCCAGGCTGTTGTTCCACGAGAACGACCTCGGCGCCGAGCGCGCGCATCATCCGGGCCCGCTCGCTCGAATTTCCCGCGGACATCACGGCGACGAACGGGTACCCCTTCACGGCGCAGACGATCGCGAGGCCAGTACCCGTGTTGCCGCTGGTCAACTCCACGACGGGCTGGCCCGGCATCAGCACGCCGCTCGCCTCCGCGTCCTCGATCATGCGGAGCGCGATGCGATCCTTCTTCGACCCGCCGGGATTGAGGTACTCGAGCTTCGCCAGCACGCGCCCGTTCAGGTCCCTGGTCACGCGGGATAACTCGACCAACGGAGTGCCGCCGATTGCTGCCAGTACCGAGGCACCCAGCTCCGCGGTCATCGGAACGTCCACTCGATCACCACGTCGGCGGAGCGAAGCTCGGTCCGCAGGTCAGCCACCAGCTGCTCGCGTGCGCCCGCGTCCTGCTCCTCCACACTGGTCCAGTTGAGTCGGAGAAACTCGAGGTTCTCCCATAGGGGAGCGGATGCACGAACATCGTCGGCGTGCCTCGGCAACGAGGTGCCAGTGCAGGTGCGGCACCCCGTTGCCGAGGGCTTCGTAGTTCAGCTTCCGGGGCCGGAAGGCTCGAAAGGCAGCGTGAGCGACCTCGACCATGTCGTGAAGGAAGAGCTGCCGCTCCTCGAGGGCCAGGTCGTGCAACTCCGCGACACACGTTCTCGACGAAGAGAACGTGTAGCCGCGGTAGTACTGGAGCGGGCTCAGACCGACGTAACCGGACAGCAGACTTGCAACGGCCCACGGATCGTCCCCCGATTCCATCCGGGGCTGGAGAGAACAAAGCCGCAATCGTCCATCGGGCAAGCGTGTCACGCGCCAGTCGCGGCCTCATTTCGTTCGGGCCAAAAATATAGCCTCCTGCCACCAGCCGAATTCCTGGCTCAAACGGGAAGCGACGTCCCGTCGTGGGGCGGCGGACTCGCAGGCCGGCGACGAGGAAGGCGATCGCGCCGAGTCCGGTCGCGAAGAACACGGCGTTGTAGACGAGAAGTTTGCCCGTGGCCCAATGTTCGTCGCCGCCGAGTTCGATGATGAACGCGGTTGTGGCGACGACGCAGACCACGGCGAGGATAGCGCTGGTGATGAGCAGCTGCCGGCGTAGCTCTGGGTTTGGTGAGCGCGTTGACGTCGCGAGACGGCCACGTTCGACCACGGCGAGGATGACCGCGACGGCGAGCAATATGACGCCGGCGTAGAAGCCCACGAGCATGCTGATGATGCCCGCCCCCGCCAGCACGGCGAAGGCGACATAGAGCGTTGCGGTCGATTGTCGTGATTCATGACGGTCTCCAGTCGATAGCGAGGAACGGTGAGGACGAGATCGAGTGTCACGCGGGGCCAAACCGCGACGCGCCGTGGCGTCCGAGCAGGTCGACAAAGTTTTGGACGAGGTCCTCGCCGTAGTGGCGGCGAAAATCCTTCGGGTACAGATGGATGAGGGCGCGATAGATGTCGGCGTGGCCGGCCATCTCAGGTCATCCGAGTCTCAGATTTAGCCGGGTCAGCCGCACGAGCTCGGCCAGCCGGTCGGCCTCAGCGATGCACACCTTGCGGCCGAGAGTGGTCAACCGGTAGTAGCGACGTCGTTGATCGTCATCGGTGGTCGGGCGATGCGGCAGTTCCTCGGTGAGGCCCGCGGCCACAAGCTTCCTCAGGGTTCCGTACAACGTGGCCGGTCCCATCCGAACGACCCCGTCGGAGGACTCCTCGACCGCCTGCATGATTGCGTAGCCATGGAGTTCACCATCGGTGAGCGCCACAAGCACATGAAACTGGGCTTGTGGGAGCGGAAGGAAAGAGCTCGGGTCGACCACGAGGAGTCTCTATCATAAAGCGATATAGCGTCAAGCGATAGAGTGACGAGAGATTTCGTTCGGACCAAAAATACAGCCACCTGCCAGCCGAATTCCTGGTCAACACGAAACGACGACTATGCGAGCCTGGGCACGTGGACGATCTCGCAGACCACACGAACCGCATCGTTAGCGAAGAGGGGCTTTCGGGTGTCGTGCGGATCGACCTCGATGGCCGTGTCGCCTTTCAAGCCCCGTACGGCATGGCCCACCGGGGCCTTGGCGTCGCGAACCGGATCGATACGCAGTTCTCTATCGCGAGTGGCTCAAAAGGCCTGACCGCGCTCGCGGTCATGAGCCTGGTTGAGCACGGTCAGCTCAGCCTCGACACCACGGCGCGCTCGATCCTCGGCGACGACCTCCCGCTGATCGACGACGGCGTCACCGTCGAGCATCTCCTCGCTCATCGCTCCGGCATCGGTGACTACATCGATGAGGAGGTGCTGGACGACTCGAACGAATACGTCATGACGGTTCCGGTGCAGGAGCTTGCGACCACCGAGCAGTTTCTCCGCGTGTTGGACGGCCATCCGACGAAGTTCGCCCCCGGTGACCGGTTCGTGTACTGCAACGGCGGTTACGTCGTGCTCGCGTTGATCGCCGAGCGGGTGTCAGGCGTGCCGTATCACGTCCTGGTTGAGCAGCGGGTGTGCGGGCCAGCCGGCATGGTCGACACCGCGTTTCTGCGGTCGGACGAACTACCGGGTCGGGCCGCACTCGGCTACCTCCACGACCAGGGTTTACGCACGAACGTGTTCCACCTTCCGGTGCGGGCCAATGGCGACGGTGGGGTCTACACCACTGCCGCCGACATCCACGCGCTGTGGGACGCGCTCTTCGCCGGCAGGATCGTGTCTTCCGACACGGTCGCTGAGATGGTGCGCCCTCGCAGCGAATCGCCATCGGAGTCGCTGCGTTACGGGCTCGGGTTCTGGCTCCATGAGTCAGACCTCGTGGCGCTCCATGGATTCGATGCGGGGTCGGCGTTCGTCTCTGCCCGCGAGCCCGGCGGACGGTTCACCTACACCGTGATCTCCAACAAGACCGGCGGGGCCTGGCCCGTGAGCCAGCGCATTGAGGAACTACTTACTCAGTGAGCACAAGCCAGGTGCGCCCGTCGATGAGCTCGCGAACCGCGTCGAGGTGACCCGCGTGACATGCGGTCTCGCTGATCACGTGCAGGACGATCTCGCGCAGGGTGTGCAACCGAAACCCGGGGAAGAGCTCCTCAGGCCACCAGAGGGGAGCCGCATCCGGCGCTCTGCCGGCGACGATGGCATTCGCGTGCTCGATCTCTTGCCGGTAGCCGTCGAACACGGCCGCGACCTGCAGATCTGAACTGACGTTCCAGATGGCGTCGTCGGTTACTTCGAGGTCGATCGGCTCACCGGCGACGATGCCGCGGAACCAGAACCGTTCGACATCGAGGGTGAGGTGGCGGACCAGTCCGAGACACGTCCACCCCGACGGCAGCACCGGCCGCCGCAGGTGTTCGTCGGACAGGTCGGCGAGGATCCCGAGCACGTGACGGCGCTGGGCGTTGAGGGATGAAAGAAGCGCCTCGGTCTCGGTGACTGTTGTCGGCTGCGACACAACGCCTCCAGCGCGCTAGAAGTACAGCCTCAAAATAGGGGGCGTATTGAGTGCGTCGCTGAAAAATGTCGGAGCCATCACGCTGTTCGTTGACGACTTGGCGCGCTCGAAGTCCTTCTACCAGGACGTCTTCGGTCTGCGAGTTGTCTATGAGGACGACGAGTCGGCGGTGTTCGACTTCGGAAACACGCTCATCAATCTGCTCGCGATTCCTGCGGCGCGCGAGCTCATGGATCCCGTGGCCGTTGCCAGTCGAGACGCGGGATCTCGCGTCCTGCTCACAATCTGGGTCGATGACGCGGATGCCGGGTGCGCGGAACTCGATCGCCACGGGGTGGTGCTCCTCAACGGCCCGATCGACCGCGAATGGGGCAAACGCACGGCCAGCTTCAGCGATCCCGACGGCAACATCTGGGAGATCGCGCAGGACCTGCCTCGCTCTACTTGAACGCGGCGGCTGCAATGCCCTTCTTTCGTCACCGCGCGGTGTCCGGATCACCAGGAGGTGGATGGCAATCGAACCTCACGTTCACGAACGCTCAGGCGTCTACAGGTAGTGAACGCCAAAGTCCCATTCGAGCGCGTCGTCGCCGGACATGGCGCCACGGTGTTGCGGGTGTGTCGGGCCGTGCTCGACGCTTCCGACGCCGATGACGCGTGGTCGGAGACGTTCCTGTCGGCATTCAAGGCCTATCCCGAGCTGCCGTCGGACGCGAACGTGGAGGCCTGGCTGGTCACGATCGCTCATCGCAAAGCCATCGACGTCACTCGCGCGAGATCGAGGCGACCGATCCCGGTACAGGACGTCCCCGACTCTCGTGCCGAATCCGAGACGGACGACCGCGACCCTGACTTGGCTCACGCGCTGTCCCGCTTGCCCGCCAAACAAAAGCAAGTCATCGCCTATCACTATCTCGCCGGCCTGCCCTATGCGGAGATCGGCGCGATCGTCGGTGGCAGCCCCGACGCCGCCCGACGTGCCGCCGCCGACGGCATCGCCACCCTGAGACGGACTTACCCCGGCCCGACGTCCCGAAAGGACAGCCATGAACCCTGACGACGATCTCGTCCGCGACTTGGAGCGAGCATTTCCGCGCGACGAGAGCGGCCTGCTTCGCCTGCACACTCGTCTGGTTGACGCCGCGCAAGCTGACGGCGTCCTCGATGTCGCCTACTGCACCACCGACTCGCCGGTCGGGCCGTTGCTGCTGGCCGCGACCGAACTGGGCGTCGTGCGGGTCGCGTACCAAAGCGAAGATCACGCCGGCGTCCTGCAGGTGCTCGCCGACCGGATCAGTCCTCGCATCCTCAACGCGCCCGCGCGGCTCGACACGATCAGACGTGAGCTCGACCAGTACTTCGCTGGTCAGCTGCGTAATTTCGATGTTCCTCTCGACTGGCGTCTGTCGACCGGGTTTCGCCGCACTGTGCTCGCGCATCTATCCGACATCGCCTACGGACACACCGCGACCTACGCCGCGGTCGCGCAACTCGCCGGCAACCCGAAAGCGGTGCGGGCGGTGGGCACCGCGTGTGCGTCCAACCCGCTGCCGGTCGTGGTGCCCTGCCACCGGGTCTTGCGTTCCGACGGGAGCCTCGGCGGCTATCTCGGCGGACCGGAGGCGAAGCGCACGTTGCTCGCCCTGGAGGCCGCCGCGTGACCCGGGTCGCCACCGTCGACGCGATCGAATGGTCGACGGTGGAGGCCGGGCTCGACGACGTCGGAATCGCGTTGACCGGCCCCGTGCTCGACGCCGATGCGTGCTGCGGACTGATCGATCTCTACGACGACACGGAACGCTTCCGGTCGACTATCGACATGGCCCGCCACCGTTTCGGCGAAGGTCAGTACCGGTACTTCAACCGGCCCCTCCCCGCCATCGTGGCCGAGTTGCGGTCAGCGTTCTGGCCCCACCTGCTTCCCGTCGCTCGGCGCTGGGCCGAGTGTCGCAGCCGGCCGAGCCCATGGCCTGACACCCTCGAGGAGTGGCTCGCACAATGCCACGCCGCCGGGCAGTCGCGCCCGACGCCGCTGATGTTGCGGTACGGACCCGGCGACTGGAACGCCCTGCACCGCGATCTCTACGGCGACCTGGTCT
>JBDUDK010000121.1:0-9673 GCA_040002995.1 Acidimicrobiales bacterium
ATGGTCGATCCAGACGAGCGTGACCCGATGGTGGCGATGCGAGTCCTGCGGCGCTACTTCGCCGGCGCGCAGGACGTCTCCTTCACGGACACCGCCAGCCCACAGGCTATGAGGTTGTGGGCCGCGCAAGGTGGCGCGGTGGCGCGCTTCCATTCGATGCGGTGGTTCATCCCGCTCCGACCTGGCTCGTTGGGGCTGGCGGCAATGCGGCGCAGTTCGTCGGGCTCACGCCTTGCGTGGCTCGGGCATCCGCTGGCCGTGCCGCTCGACTGGTTCGCTCGCCGACGGCTCGGCAAGGGATCCGACCTCTCCGTCGTCCACGTCGACGTCGAGCGGGTTCGCTCGTTCGTCGCAGTCGTCGGCGATCGCGGCTACGCCCACGTCGATGCCGACCTCGCGGGCTGGACGTGGCTGGTCGATATGTGTCGGGCCAAGACCCAATTCGGCCCCCTGCATCTGCTGGCGTTCGTCGACCGGAGCGGACAAGACGTCGGGGTGGTGATGTACTACCCGAATCAACGCGGCCTCGGTCAGGCGGTGCTGGTACTCGCGCGCGAGAATGCGCATGGCGACGTCTTCGACGCATTGTGCCGCGAGGCCGCCGATCAGGGCTCGGCCGCGTTGGTCGGCCAAGCCGACCCGCGCCTGATGGAAGTGGTCGGAGACCGGGCGAGCTGCTACATCCAGCGCCACGGGGGCGTCACCGTCAGATGCACGGATGACGTCATCAGGGCCAAGATTGCGAGTGGCGATGTCGCCCTGAACCGTCTGATCGGCGAATTTTGGACACGCATGCAAGGTGACGACTTTTGACGCGCATCAGTTGCCGCTGAAGGTTCGCAGCACCTTCCCACTGGCTGACTTCGGCAGCTCGTCAACGAACACGATCGTTTGTGGCACCTTGTAGGGCTCGAGCCCCTGGCGGAGGAACCGCCGCAGCTCGGACTCGGTGAGTGCACATCCCGGGCGCAATACCACCTCGGCGCGGATCGCCTGCCCGAGCACATCGTGGGGTACGCCTATGACACGTGACTGCGCGATCTCGGCCCGCTCGGCCAGCCGGTTCTCGATCTCGTTCGGTGCGACCTTTTTGCCCTGAACCTTGATGATGTCGTCGGTGCGGGAGACGAAATAGAAGAAGCCGTCGTCGTCAGTGCGAAACAGATCGCGGGTGTGCAGCACCCGTTGATGTGGGTACCCGCTTGATGCGAGCACTTGGGCAGTCGCCTCGCTGTTGTTCCAATAGCCCAGCATGACGTTCTCGCCCCTCACCACGAGCTCACCTTGGCTGCCGTTGGGCAGCACGTTGCCGTGCTCGTCCTCCAGCCAAAGCTCGACACCTGGCATACCACGTCCGACCGATATCGGCCGCGTGTCTAGCTCCTGCGGCGGCAGGTATGACGTGCGGAAGCATTCAGTCTGGCCGTGCATCAAAAAGAGCTTGGCGGAGGGAAGCATCGACCGAACCCGCGCGCTCAGTGGTGGCGGCAGCGCGGCACCCGCGTTCGTGAGGTACCGCAGCGACGACAGGTCGAGTGCCCCGATGTCGCGTAGCTCACACAGGAGGGCGAACAACGTCGGGACGCCGGCCAAGCCGGTGACGCGCTCGGACTCGATGACAGACACGACATCGAACGGCAGGCCGAACCCGCGCTTTAGCACGAGCCTGCCGCCGGTCTCGAACGTGACGAGCACCTGCAGCAGCCCGTACCCGAACGCCAGCTCCAGCACGCAGAGCACAACATCGTCGGGTGTGTGCCGCAAGTACTCGGCGACCGAGGACACGACGGCGGAGATCGAACGTTGGGAATGCGTGACGCCCTTGGGTGGGCCAACCGAACCCGAGGTGTAGATGATGGCGGCCGGGTCGTCGGGGTCGAACGACGAAGCACTGTAGGACGGGGTCTGCGGCTTGTCGCTCGGCCTCGCCAGATCATCGATCACGACCACGGCGGGAGTTCCAGCGAGACCAGCCGCGACTACCTGCGCCTGCGCACGTCTGGCTTCGGGCACGATGATGGCCGTCGCGCCGGAATGGGCCACCCGATAAGCGAGGCTCTCCGAGGTGCTGTCGGCGTCGGCCATCACGAGGCAGGCGCCCGCTAGCCACACCCCGTAGAGCGATGTGATCGCGTCCGTGGAATTGGGCAGGCACACGACCACGCGGTCGCCGATCTGCACGCCACGGCTTTGCAGCTCAGCCGCGACGAACTCGCTCTGCGCGACCAGCTCCCTGTACGTCGAGCGTCGACCATCGCAGACCAAAGCGCACTTGTCGCCCCAGCGCGCTGCCGCACGATGGAGTTGGTCATGCAGAGCTATGGCTCAGCCCTCCGCAGGGACCGCGAAGGCGACAATCCGGTCGATGGAATCGAAGTTCGACGCCACCAAATCACTGTCGTCGAACGTTCGGTCGACGGTTGCCTCGACGTGCGCAATCAACTCCATGGCGCCGGTGGAATCGATCAGCCCGCTCGCCAAGAGCGATGCGGAATCGTCGAGCTCGGTCTCGGCGGAGTAGAGGAGGTTCTGCGCGATGAACGTGCGCAGCTGGGATCGAAACGCATCACGGTCCATTCAATGCTCCGGGGAGGAATCGGAGAGGAAGCTGACGTCGACATCGAACGCGAGCTGCCCGGCGGGGGGTGTAGGGGGCGTCGTGAGAAGGTGGTGGCGCAGGAGTTGCACGGAGAGGATGGCGACCATCGCCATGTTGTCGGCAGTAGTGGCGGGCTTGATCGGGTCGGCGGCGAGCCGTTCCATTTTCGAGACGAGCGCTGTCACCGCGCGCGGCTCGAATACACCACTATCGGCGACCGCACGCTCACTCATAAGGTCCCGGACGTAGTCCGGGGCCTTGGAACCGAAGAAGCAGACCGCGTCGGGCGCTCGATAGGGTTGCTTCTTCCGCTCGAGGATCTCTCTCGGGACAATGTCGGCGGCCATTCGCTTGAGGACGTGCTTCTCGTTGAGGCCGCTCAGCTTGTAGGAGTCCGGAAGGGAGTTGCAGAAGTCGATGATGTCGCGGTCGAGGAAGGGGAAGCGCCCCTCCACACCGTTGGCCAGCAGCTGACGGTCGCCCTGTGACGAGAGGATGTACGGGGACAGGAGCGTGGTGAGTTCGAGGTATTGCGCCTGGGACAGGCTGCTCCACGTGGAGAACGACGGAGGCAGGCTGTCAAGGTGGTCGGGTGGTGCCGCGGCCGCCACCGCGGCAGAAAACGGCGCCGCGTAGAAGCGTTTGAGCGCTGCCGCACTGCGCCACCGCGGGGCATGCGAGAACCCCGGCTGGCCCGCCTGGTCGAGCCCCACCTTCCAGAACGCGTGGACCATCCCCCTCGCCCGCGGGGTCGAATGCGCGAGGTAAGGGTAGATGCGGTCGAACAGCATCGGGCGAACCGGGGAGTCTGGTCGCCGCGCCCAAAACGCCCGGATACGGGCCTCGCGGAAGAGGTCATAGCCGGCGAGGACCTCGTCGGCGCCCTCGCCAGTGAGTACAGCTTTAACACCGGATTCGCGCACCGCTTTCGACAGGAGGAACATCGGGGCGGCGGCGGTGCGCAGCACGGGGCGCTCGGCGTGCCATACCGCGTCGGGGAACGCAGCGGCGATGTCGCGGCGGCTGACGCGCAACTCGTGGTGCACGCTGTCGAGGCGGGCAACCACCATCCGCTGGTAGAAGCCTTCATCGAACTCCTCGTCGTCGAAGCGGATGGAGTAAGTGGAGAACGGTCCTCTGCTGGCCCCATGACCCAAGAGCGCGATCACTGAGCTATCGAGTCCGCCCGAGAGGTACGCCGCCACGGGAACGTCGGCACTGCTGACACGGAGTTGCGACGCGATGATGAGCCGCCGCCGCAGCTCGTCTGACGCGTCGTCGAGCGATCCTCGGAACTGAGGGATGGAGGGCGGGTACTCAGGTGACCAGTGCATGCCGTCGGTGCGCCCCGCCATCGTGTACAACCGGTACGAGCCAGGGCGCAACTCCTCGACGCCCTTGTAGGGCGTGATCGGGGCGATCGCGCCCCAGTAGGTCAACGTCTGGTCGATGCCGCGTGGATCGAACGCACGCGGAGCGTCGGGGTCGGCCAGCAGGGCCTTCACCTCGCTGGCGAAGCTGACGCTGCCGTTGTGCTCCCGCACGTAGAGCGGGCAGATCCCGGTGGGGTCACGGCTGAGTAGCAATCGACGATCATGTCGGTTCCAAAGTGCGAACGCCCACTGGCCGTTGAAACGGCCGAAGCAGTCCATCCCCCAGGCGTCGAACGCGTTCACTACGACTTCGGTGTCGCTGGCCGTGTGGAACTGGTAGCCGAGCCCCTGCAGCTCGCTGCGCAGCTGGCGGTGGTTGAAGATCTCCCCGTTGAACACGATCCAGCTCGCACCCTGCTGGTCGGCGAGTGGCTGTGCGCCGCCGGCGAGATCGACGATGGCCAGTCGGGCGTGCACGAGGCCGGCGTGTTGATCCCGATAGATGCCGAAGCCGTCCGGACCGCGGTGGCGGATCGCCCAGATCATCCTCGCGAGGGCGTCACGCGACGGCGGGCCACTGCTGCCGTCGAGCCGAATTGATCCAGCGAACCCGCACACGGCTCAACCGATCTCGGCCACGGGTTCGATGAGCAGGCCCTGGCGGTGGAGCGAGGCGGTCGAGCGGCGCTTGGCGACGATGTCGTCGAACACGCGACGCACCTGCTCCTCGGTCAACCCGACGACGGCAGCCGTGTGAGTGGGCGAGACGCCCCGGTTGTGTGCCAGTAGGCAGAGGTCCATCTCCCGGTACGGCAGGGCGAAGTAGAACTCGTCCTGGGTCTGTTCCAGCGAGAACGTGTCGGTGGTCGGCGTGCGCCGGAGGATGGACTCGGGGGCGCCGAGCGCGGCAGCTACAGCGAACACCTGCGACTTGTAGAGGTGGGCGATCGGCTTGAAGTCGGCGAGGCCGTCGCCGCCCTTCACAAAGAACCCCTGGTCGTACTCCAGCCGGTTAGGGGTGCCGCAGACGGCATAGTTGAGCCGGTCGGCGTGGTAGTAGGTCATCGTCGTACGGCAGCGCTGCTTGAAGTTGGTGGCGGCTACCAGTTGCAGGTAAGCGTCGGCGGGCATGCGCACGGTCTGCCGCTGTCCATCGGGGTCTTGCACGGTGAGCCGTGTGATGTTGAGGCGATCACCGTCGAGGATGGAGGGCATGCTGAGTTTGTGCTTCCAGCCTTCGCCGTAGTCGGGGATGACCATCCGGACGGCTGTGGTCTGGCGTTCGTAGCACCCTGCGCCGTGGAGCATCTGTGTGATGTCGTCCACCTCCAGCGGCGCGCCGAGGGCCGCCGCGAGTTCGCGGGCGTAGGTGCTCGACTCGGGCGACGAGTCGGCCTCTGGCAGGCTGAGCAGCAGCACCCGATCGGGTCCCAGCGCCTTCACGCACAGCGCCGCGCAGGCCGCGCTATCGATCCCTCCCGATACAGCGACCACGGCGCCGCGGCGGTGCAACGCGTGACGAACCTGGTTGGCGATGCCCGTCGCGATGCGATCGGCTTCCTGGTGGACGTCGAGGTCCAGCGAGTCGGCACCGAACGTCATGGATGATTTTCCTTCTGCCTCGTGGTTGGCGCGTCGGGCCAGTCTTCCGCAACCCAGGAGACTTCGTGGAGGGAGCGGGATCAGGTCCTATTTGGAGCGGACGACGGCGCCCTCGGCAGGAATCGAACCTGCGCACACGGCTCCGGAGGCCGATGCTCTATCCCCTGAGCTACGAGGGCGGGCCGGTCGAGCGTAGCCCCAACGACCTCGGGCTTCGCAGGGGATGGCGCCTACCATCGCTCGCATGGTTCCTCCCGGTCTGGCCGACGCGATCGCCGACGCGTGCGCGGCCCTCGGCGTGGAGCGTCCGGCCACGGTGGTGCTCGAGAGGCCGCGGATCGCAGAGCATGGCGACTGGAGCACGAACGTCGCGTTGGCGTCGGCGAAGGCCGCGGGTCGGTCGCCGCGGGAAATCGCGGGCGCGTTGGCTGAGCGCCTGAACGCGAATCCGCCGCCGCACGTGTCGAAGGTGGAGGTTGCCGGACCGGGCTTCGTCAACATCCGCCTCCACAACTCGTGGCTCCACGAAGTGCTGAGGATCGCGGTTACAGAGGGCGACACCTCCTTCGCTCGCCTCGATCTCGGCGGTGGCCAGCTGATCAACGTCGAGTTCGTGTCGGCCAATCCCACTGGCCCTCTTCATGCCGGCCACGGACGCTGGGCCGCGTACGGCGACTCGCTGGCGCGCGTCCTCGAATGTTGTGGCTACCGCCCCCACCGCGAGTTCTACGTGAACGACCGCGGCGTGCAGGTGGAGCGATATGCGGCGTCGCTCGTCGCCCGCAAGCGGGGCGAGGAGCCTCCCACCGACGGGTACATGGGCGCGTACATAACGGAGTGGGCGGCCGAGATGCCCGACGACGTCGACCCGATCGAGTGGGGTCTCGAGCGGGCGCACGTCTACCAGCGCGACACCCTCGCCTCGATGCGAGTGGTGTTCGACACGTGGTTCTCCGAACGCGCGCTGGTCGCCGGCGGTGTGGTGGAGGCCACCTTGGCCGATCTCCGCGCCACCGGCCACGTCTACGACGCCGACGGCGCGGTTTGGTTGCGCACCACCGAGTTCGGCGAGGACAAGGACCGGGTGCTCGTGAAGAGCGATGGCGAGCCCACGTATTTCCTGCCGGATATCGCGTACCACCGCGACAAGTTCAATCGGGGCGAGCACCTCATCAATGTGCTCGGTGCCGACCACCACGGCTACGCGCCACGCATGAAAGTGGCGGTTCTGGCTCTTGGCCACGCCGCCGCCGATCTGGAGATCATCATCGGTCAGAACGTCGTGTTGATTCGTGCGGGCGCGGAGGTGCGCCTGTCGAAACGAACGGGCGACTTCGTGGAGTTGCGCGAAGTCATCGACGAAGTGGGTGCCGACGCGACCCGCTTCACGTACCTGCTGAATTCGATCGACACAAAGCTCACGTTCGACCTCGACGTCGTCACGCAGACCACCATGGAGAACCCGGTGTTCTACGTGCAGTACGCGCACGCCCGTATCCGCTCGATCATGCGGACGGCCGCCGAGCGGGGCGTGGGGCGCGGTCCTCTCGCGGACACGGACCTCTCCTTGCTGATCCATGAGCGGGAGCTCGAACTTCTGCGGGTGCTCGGCGAGCTCCCCGATGTTGTCGGCGAGGCGTGCACGAAACGGGCCCCCAACAAGGTCACGACGTGGGTTCGTGAACTCGCCGGCGCCTTCCACGGCTTCTTCCACGATTGCTACGTGATGGGCGACGGTGTTTCGCCCGAGCTCACCCAGGCCCGGCTCTGGCTCATCGAGGGCGTGCGGGTGGGCGTGGTCGTCGCGCTCTCGCTTCTCGGGGTCTCGGCGCCGGAGTCGATGTGAGTCCGATCGAGTGGCGACTGCTACCCGACATGGCCGCAGTCGATCCCACGACGGGCCACCTGACGATCGCCGGTTGCGACACGCTGGCACTCGCCCAACAGTTCGGCACTCCGCTGTTCGTTTACGACGAGGCCCACATGCGCGCCCGGTGCCGCGAGGCGATCACGGCGTTCGGGGCCGGCAACGTGATCTACGCGGCGAAGGCGTTCCTGTGCACCGCGATGGCCCGGCTCGCCCACGAGGAGGGCCTCCTGCTCGACGTGGCTACGGGCGGCGAGTTGCATGTCGCGCGCCACGCCGGCGTTCCGGCCGAACGGCTCGTCTTTCACGGCAACAACAAGAGCGTCGAAGAGTTGCGGGAGGCGCTGCAGGGCGGAGTCGGTCGTCTCGTCATCGACTCGTTCGACGAGCTCGATCGGCTCGACGCGTTACACAGTAACGGCGGGTTCGTGCCGCAGGTGCAGATCCGCGTGACTCCGGGTGTGCACGCTCACACGCACGAGTTCATCGCCACGGGCCAGGACGATTCGAAGTTCGGCTTCAACGTGGCGAACGGCGACGCGGCAAGGGCCGTCGAACGAGCCCAGCGCTCCGCGTCCGTCGACCTCGTCGGCATCCACGTCCACATCGGCAGTCAGGTGTTTGCCGCGGACAGCTTTGCCAAGGCGGCGGAGATCGTGGGGAGCTTTGCCGCGCTGTTCGCGCTTCCAGAGCTGACACTCGGCGGAGGGCTCGGCGTCGCCTACGTGAATGGGGAAGAGGCCCCGACTCTGCGCGAATGGGCGCAGTTATTGCTCCCCGCTGTGCGGGCCGCGGGGGTAACGGCTCGGGTACGCGTCGAGCCCGGACGGGCGATCGTCGCATCCGCGGCGGTCACGTTGTATTCGGTCGGGACGGTGAAGGACATCCCGGGTATTCGCACCTACGTCGCGGTCGACGGCGGTATGAGCGACAACCCGCGGCCGGTTCTCTACGGGAGCGGATATGAAGCGCTGCTTGCGCGGGCCCCGCGTGCCGAGCGTCCGCGCGTGGTGCGATTGGTCGGCAAGCACTGCGAAAGCGGTGACCTTCTTATCGAGGAGGCCGCGGTGCCCGCCGACATAGAGGTCGGCGACATTCTTGCGACGCCGGTTACCGGGGCGTACGGACACTCGATGGCGTCGAACTACAACAAGGTGCTGCGTCCCGCGGTCGTGTTCGTCGCCGACGGCGCCGCCCGACTGGCCGTCCGCCGCGAAACCTACGCCGACCTCACCCGCCTCGACTCCTGATCGTACTGACGCGCTTTTTGGCATGTTCGGTGTCTGTTTCGCGCGCGAGAACGCGGGGCACACGATTTCTCGCGCGCGAAACCGACACCGGAGAAGGGATTAAGCGCGTCAGTACGCGTGGGAGGGGTGTGTACCCTCGGGCCGTGACCGAACCCAACCACGTACGAGTCGGCGTGCTCGGCTGCGGCATCGTCGGGTCTGCACTCGTCACGTTGGTCGGTGAGCGAGCCGATGCCATCGAAGCCCGCACCGGTCTGCGGCTCGACGTGGCGCGCGTCGCGGTGCGAAACCTCTCGCGTGAGCGGGGCATCGTCTTGCCCGCGGGCGTACTCACCCGCGACGCTCAAGCCGTCGTCGACGATCCGGAGATCGACGTCGTGGTCGAGGTGATCGGCGGCATCGAACCCGCACGGGGCTTCATCGTCGACTCGCTCAAGTCCGGCAAGCCCGTCGTCACCGCCAACAAGGAACTGCTCGCCAACGTCGGGGCCGAGCTCTTCGCCGCGGCCGACGCCGCCGGCCACGATCTGCTCTTCGAAGCCGCGGTGGCCGGTGGCATTCCGCTGGTCCGCGTCCTGCGCGAGTCCTTGATCGGCGAACCGATCCGCCGCGTCATGGGCATCGTGAATGGCACCACGAACTACATCCTCACGAAGATGAGTGAGGCGGGGACGTCGTACGCGGACGCCCTCGCCGAAGCCCAGATGCTCGGCTACGCGGAGCGTGATCCGACGGCCGATGTGGAGGGTCTCGACGCCGGGGCCAAGGCCGCGATCATCGCAAGCATCGCGTTCGGCGCCCGAGTTGTCGCCGGCGACGTCTACCACGAGGGCATCTCAAAGATCTCGAGCGCCGACATCGCGATAGCCCATCGACTCGGCTACGTCGTGAAGCTCCTGGCGATCGCGGAGCGCGACCCGGTCACTGGTGAGATCGCCGTGCGGGTGCACCCGTCGATGGTGCCCGTCGACCATCCGCTCGC
>JBDUDK010000011.1:0-9552 GCA_040002995.1 Acidimicrobiales bacterium
GCAACGTCGTTGACGGCTACTGCCTTCGCCTTGTTGCTCGCCGCGTCGGATGGGTGGTCGGCGGTGGTGAGGCCGGTGATCGACCCCACCGAGTACTGGGCCGGTGTCGCGGGTGCTCGACCCGCGGGCCGATACTTGCGGACCTTTATCGAGCATCAGAAGTTCTACAGCGTGCATGTGCGGGGCCATCCCCCTGGGTTCATGCTGTTGCTGTTTATGTTGCGGTGGGCGGGGCTTGGTGGCCCCTGGTTCGCGGCGGCTCTGTCGTATGTCGGGGTGGGTGTCGCGGTGGCGGCGGTCGCGTTCACGGTGTGGCGGGTTGCCGGGGTAGAGGCGATGCGACGAAGCCTTCCGTTTCTTGCCCTCGCACCGTTTGCGGTGTGGCAGGGGACGTCGGCCGATGCGTTCTTCGCGGGAGTAGCGGCGACCGGTGTCGCTCTGCTCGCTCTGGCCATGACCAGCGGCCGCCGGCGTATCGAGATTGCGGGTGCGTTGGCGGGGGGCGCGGTGCTTGGCCTCAGCGGATTTCTCACGTTCGGCACGCCCACTCTCGTGCCGCTGGTGGCGGTGCTCGCGTGGAAGACACGCCGGATCGCGTGGGCGGTGCCGGCGTTGGTGGGAGTCGCGCTCGTGGTGGGCGCTTTCGCCGTCAACGGCTATTGGTGGCTCGATGGCCTCGCAAACACTCGACACTTTTATCGCGAAGGCACGGCACAGTTTCGACCCGCGTTCTATTTCTTGTTCGCGAACGTCGCAGTGCTCGCTATCGCGCTCGGACCGGTGACTCTGGCCGGCTTGACGCGGCTCGCCCGCTCGCCGAGCGCCCGGATCGTAGTCGGGGCGTTGGTGTGTGTGCTCGTAGCTGACTTCTCGGGCCTGTCCAAGGCCGAGACCGAACGAATCTGGCTGCTCTACATGCCGTGGCTCGCGGTGGCGGCCGGGTTCGTGACCGCTTCGGAACGGGGCGCCCGCTGCTGGCTCGGGATTCAGGCGGCGGCGGCGATCGTGGTTCAGGTCGCGCTCGTGTCGAAGTGGTGATGGCGCGGCGGACGCTTCGTCGAGGTTAGTGGGGTGGTGCCAGACTTGCCCATGTGGGTGTCGGGGCATCGCGGGTGCTCGTGACCGGTGGTGCCGGGTTCATCGGTTCGTTCGTTGTCGACGCGTTGGTGGAAGCCGGTGGTGATGTTGTCGTCATCGACAATCTGGCGCCGTGGGCGCATGTGGCGCTGCCCGACTACCTCAATGCTCAGGCGCGTTATCTGTGGCGCGATGTGCGCGACGCGGTGGCGTGGCGCGAGGCGCTCGATGGCGTCGACGTGGTCTGTCATCAAGCAGGCAAAGTCGGTTTGGGTGTCGACTTCGCTGACAGCGAGGATTTTGTGCTGCACAACGACTTGGGGTGGGCGGTGGGTTTGGGCGTGCTCCACGAGGTCGGGTTCCGCGGTCGAGTCGTGCTCGCTTCGTCGATGGTGGTCTACGGAGAAGGTGGCTACCGGTGCGCACGCGACGGGTCGGTGCGACCGGGTCCGCGGCTGGTGGCTGACCTCGACGCCGGTCGCTTCGAACCACGGTGCCCCGAGTGCGGCGGCGAACTCGAAGGCGAGCCGATCCCCGAATCGGCGCCGACGGATCCTCGCAACGTCTACGCGGCGACCAAACTGCACCAGGAGCACCTACTGGCCGCTTTCGCTCGGGAACACGCGATCGACGCCTGTTGGCTCCGCTACCACAACGTCTACGGCCCGCGTATGCCGCGCGACACGCCCTACGCGGGAGTGGCCAGCGTGTTCAGGAGTGCGCTCGAGAAGGGGTTCGCTCCACAGGTAAACGAGGACGGACGCCAACGACGCGATTTCGTCCACGTGCGCGATGTCGCCCAGGTCAATGTCGCCGCGCTGCTCGGCGACGAGCCGTTGAGGGGTCCCGTGAACGTCGGCAGCGGCACGCCCCACACCGTCCTCGAGATGGCCGAAGCCTTGGCGGCGGCATACGGCGCGCGGAGCGGCGACGAGCGATGGCCACGCGTGACCGGCGCTTACCGCCTCGGCGATGTCCGGCACGTCTTTGCTGCCACCGCCCTCGCCCACGACGTGTACGGGCTTCGCCCCTCGGTCTCGTTCGCAGACGGCATGACCGAGCTCGCGACGACCAACTTCAGGGATTCGGCAGCACCCCGTCGGCTGTGACGATGTCAGACTGGTAGCGCCATGATCGACCCCGCCGCTGAGGACGCCCTCGTCGCGCGCTTGCGCGCCGGTGATGGCCTCGCGTTCCGTGAGCTGGTGGGTGCGTATCAGACGGTCTTGCTGCGACTGGCCGACACGTTTGTTCCCTCGCGTGCCGTCGCCGAAGAAGTTGTGCAAGAGACGTGGATCGCCGTCATCCAAGGGATTGATCGATTCGAGGGGCGTTCCTCGCTCAAGACGTGGATCGTGCGCATACTCATGAATATCGCCCGAACACGCGGCGTCAGAGAACGGCGCACGGTGCCGATTTCTTCGCTCGACGCGCTTTCTGGCGTTGGTGGTCCTGTCGTTTCGATTGACCGCTTCGTTGGTCCGCCCGGCCGTGGCGCGTGGGCTTGGCCGCCGGCGGCTTGGGCCGAGTTGCCTGAGGATTGCGTCACATCGGCTGAAACGAAATCGCTTGTCGTGAAGACGATATCGGCGTTACCCGAGCAGCAGAGGAGGGTCGTGATGTTGCGGGACGTCGAGGATTGTTCGGCGAGCGACGTCTGCGACCTGCTCGGGCTCAGTGAGGTGAACCAGCGCGTCCTGTTGCATCGGGGCCGCTCAACAGTGCGCGCCGCGCTCGAGCGCCACTTCGGAGAGCAACGATGATCCTGCGCCGCCGAGTCGTTGTCTGCCAACAGTGGACCGAGCTCGTCACCGACTACCTCGAAGGGGCGTTGCCCCGCGGGCTCATGCGTGCCATCGATCGCCATCTTGCCGATTGTCCTCATTGCACCGAGTATCTGAACCAGATGCGGCGAACCATCCAGCTCGTGGGCGAATTGTCTGACGAGGACCTCCCCGACGATCTGCTCGACGCGCTCCAGCGGGCCTTCGAGGAACACCGGCGCAACACTTAGGCCGAGACCACTACGGATGGGGGGCGCCGGCGACGACCGCTCGTCGCAGGTGTACGACTCTGATCACGATGGCCGCCAGCGCGACTGCCCACACCATGGCGAGCACGAGCACCAGGTTGCGGCCATAGGCAAGGGGCAGAGCTGACGAGTTGGTAGGGCGGCGACCCCACCGCCGCACAAGCGGGTAGGCGACAACGACGAACATCGCGGAGACCGCGCACGCCGAGCGCACGGGGCCGCGCGCCACGGCCGGCAGGGCGCGGCCGATTCCCCAGCCGACCACCAAGATCAGCGGCACGACGAGGAGGTCATGGGCGAGGTCGAAGGCCACCACGTGCACAACGAGCGCGAACGGGTGAGCGTCTCGGCTGTCGCTGAGCGCCCGGGTGACACCGAATCCCATCACCAGCCACCCGGAAACGAGGCACGGCACGAACCATCGACTCCGACTCGGTGGCATGGTCTGCTGGCTCATCGCACCACCAGTGTTCCCACCCATTTGGTCTGGAGGACCCCAGGACGATCGGGACCGATCAACCGCACCGGATAGCCGTGATCGGGCGCGAGGGTTTCACCGTCGACCTCGAGCGCGAGCAGGGTGTCGAGATCGAGGAGTTGCCGGCGATTGACGATCGACTTGCGGTAGCGGCCGCCGCGCTGAAGCGATACCACCTCGACCTCTTGGGCGTCGTGGAGGCCGGCGTGTTCAAGCACGGTCCGCAGCGAGACTCCCGTCCAGCGCCGCGACGCGCTCCAGCCTTCCACGCACGCAATCGGCAAGGTGGCCGACCGCTGGGGCATGCTCGTGAGTTCCGCCCTGCTAAACGTGCGCACGGTTGCGCCCCTCGAACTGACCGCGAGGGCATAGGAGACATCCGCGGACGATTCCACGACCCCGGCCTCCCTAGCCGTCTTGTTCACGGGAAATCCTTGAACCCCGATGTCGGGGTGTCGCGGAGCCAGGAGCGCGAGGCGGCGCAGGGGCGCAACGGTCTGGCCGATCGTCGCAGTGACGATCGCGGCCGACGACACAGCGACAAGGCCAAGGAACCTACGGCGACTCTGCGCGACCTCGGGCGCGGGTTCGGTCGGGCGCCGCAACGCGCGACTCGTGATGCTCGCCTTGGCGCCCACGTGCACGATGAGCGCGCCCATCACCACCCACGACACGGCGTAGTGCCCCGACGGAAAGAAGAAGACCCACGGATACCACAGTTCGATGTTGGCGATGCCGGTTACCAGCAGAAAGATGGAACCACCGACGAGAGGCAGCAGGCTTAGGCGTTCCAGGGCGTGCAGCAGATCGTGGGCCGGCGGCCATTGGAACAAACGGGGAAATACTGACCACAGTTTGGCGAACAGCAACGGAACGGCGGCCAGACCGGTGGCGACGTGCACGCCCTGCGTTAGCCGATAGAGCCCGGCCGGGCGTGGACGCCACACAAACCACGACGGCGGGTGCTGGATGAGGTGCGACAGCAAACCGGTCGCAAAACAGAGCGCGAACGAGACGCCCAACGCGATGCCGAGCAGAGCGGCCACTCGCTCGCTGTGGCGGGGGTCTTTGAGACGCCGATCTCGCCAACGGGCGACGCGCTCGCCAGTCGCGACGACGGCCGGGGTTTTCATGATCCACTGCCTCTCAATACGACGAGCTCACGCCGGTCGAGGTCGAAGACGCAACGCTGACCGAGCGCACGGCCGACCGCGCACGCGACCTGGCGTAGACAGGGCGAAACCACGTGAACCTCCTCAAGCCACACCTGACCCGATCGGTGGTCGAGCCAACCACCGACGTGGGACGATCGCCACGCCGGTTCGAGCGATCGCGACCTGACCCACGCCGACACGGTGCGATCGCACCAGTCGGGCCATAGGAAGACCACCGACTGGGACGGGCGAACGCACACCGATATTCCCTTGCTGACGGACCGGCCGGTGCGCAGGTTGACGGTGAAGCCTCCGTCGATGTCGATGAGTGAACGGAGGTGTCGGGCGTATCCCTCGGTCACGGTCAGCACCCCAGGGTTTCGGGGGACAGGGTGGCTGCGATTTCGGTCACTATCCGGGCGAACCGCGAGTGGGGGACGGCGCGGGCGACGCAGACCCCGGTGGCGAAGTCGTCGACGTCTACCATCCACGCCAGCTCCGTCCACGACAGCCGTCGCACCCGCAACTCGGCTTTCAGCCTTTCATAGGTGTCCGGTTGGCTCATCGGTACATGGGCACAGAGACCTCCAAGCGATCGCGCTGCGCCGATGGCCCAGAAGCCGCCGTCGTCGGATGGCCCGACCACGACCGGCGCTGTCGCTGAGCTCACGCGGTCGAGCGCGTCCTCGAGGACGTCGCGGTTCACCTGTGGGGTATCCATGCCGATGAGGACCGCGGGTGCGCCCACGTCAACGAACGCGTTGTCGATCCGTTCACCGAGGCCGAGTCCCCGCTGTCCGATGATGTCGAAGCCCGCCGGCAGCCAACCCGGCGGCTCCCCGTCGAGGGCGAGGACCCGACGTTTCACGCCACGCACCGAACGCACCGCATCGAGAGTGTCGCTCAACGCGGCCCTGGCCAGGCGGGCGGCCTGTTCAGAAGAACACGGGGGGCTGCATCGAGTCTTGACTCTCCCCGCCACCGGTGCCTTCGCTAACACGATGAGGCTTGCTTGATCTCGGGTCATCGGACGAGCGCTCGGCTCATGTCGCGCACCGTTCGTAGCGTCCCAAGGACAGTGCCAGTCACCTTCGACTTACCCGTGCGCGGTCGGTACGACACGGGAACCTCAGCGATCAACCACCCGCCGGATCCGGCCCGAAGCACCATCTCGAGCGGCCATCCGAATCGGCGATCGGTTATCGCGAGCCCGAGGAGATCGGCGCGGCGGGCGGCGCGCATAGGTCCGAGGTCGTGAAGGTCGGCGCCGGTACGCCGGCGCAGCTCGAAGGCGAGCAGACGATTCATCGCGCGTGCGTGCGGCGGCCACGATCCCGGCTCGGGGCGGCGGGCCCCCAACACCAGATCGGCACGTCGCGCTGACACAGGATCGGCCACCAAAGGGAGTTCTTCCGGGTCGAGTGAACCGTCGGCGTCCATGAAGCACACGACCTCGGCCGTCGCTGCGCGCAGTCCGGCAAAGCACGCGGCGCCGAACCCGCGCTGAGGTTCATGGATCACAAGGGCGCCACCCGCCTCGGCCGCGGCTGCCGTCCCGTCGCTTGAGCCGTTGTCGACCACGATCGGGTGGTATCCCACCGGCATCCGGCGAAGCAGCGGCGCGATGGCCTCGACCTCGTTGAGGGCAGGCAGGATCACATCTATCACCGCATACCGTCTACCCGGGCGCTCCGAGCGTTACACCGGGACTACGACCGTTAGCGTGCCCGCGATGGAGGCCGAGATCGGGGTCATCGGCGGTTCGGGGCTCTACAGCCTCCTCGCCGAGGTCGACCAGGTAGAGCCCATGACGCCCTACGGCCCGCCGAGCGGGCCCATCGCCATCGGCCGCATCTCAACGGCGTCCGGTGACCGTTCCGTGGCGTTCGTAGCCCGCCATGGCGTCAACCACCAATGGCCACCACACCGCATCAACTACCGGGCCAACCTCTGGGCGCTGCACACTCTCGGCGTGAACCGAGTGCTAGGTCCCTCGGCGTGCGGTTCGCTGCGTCCCGACATCCGCCCCGGCGATCTCGTGGTCTGCGACCAGTTCGTCGATTACACCCAGGGTCGGGCGACGACCTTCTTCGACGGGCCCGTAGTCAACCATGTCTCAATCACAGACCCGTACTGCCCCGAGCTGAGTCGCCACATCGTTGCCGCAGCGGGCGCCCACCACATGCCTGTGCACGATCGGGGAACGGTGGTCGTGATCCCAGGACCGCGCTTCGCCACTCGCGCCGAGTCCACCACCTATCGCGCGCTCGGCTACGACATCGTCAACATGACCCAATGCCCGGAGGTCGCGCTCGCCCGAGAACTCGGCATGTGCTACGCCACCATTGCGCTCGTGACGGACTACGACAGCGGACTCGCCGATCGACCCGACATCGCTGCGGTGAACCAGGCCGAAGTGTTTGAGGTGTTCGCAGCGAACGTCGGAAGGCTTCGCACACTTCTGCAGAACGTCATCCGCGATCTGCGCCCAACCAGAGGGTGCGCCTGCGCCGACGCGACGAACGGTCTGTCGCCTAGCCCGCCCGCATGAAATCCCATCGGCGGCGTGTCGCTGCCGTCAAACCGGGTCTGGCGCGAACGGGGCTCAAGACGAACGTGCCACGTCACCCGGAGGTGGCGTGGTGCCGCGCATTCGCCACGATCGGGGCGAGGAGGTCGGGACGCCTCGTATAGATGCCATCGACGCCCAGTTGCACGAGGAACTTCATCGTGGCCGGATCATCGACCACCCACGTCAAGATGGCCACGTCGTGGCGGTGTGCGAACGCGAGACGCGTACCGTCGACGAGGGTACGCGAACCGACTCGGTACGGCGGCTGGTCGATATGCACTTGAGGGACGAAGGCTTCGTCTCCCTTAGCCGCAGCCGACCACAACGCCAGCGCATCGGCCAGCGTCGCGCTCGTGCGAACGTCGGGGCAGCGTCGCCGAAACTCGAAGATCTGGTCGTCGCTGTCGGACCCGACGAACGTGCGATCGAGATGGCCCGCGTGTCTGATCGCCGCACAGACCGGCGCGATGATGTCGCTTCCGAGATCCTTGAGGTCGAGGGAGAAGAGGAAGTCGGGGAATCGATCGAATAGCGCGCCAAGCGTCGGAATTGTCACACCCTTGCCGCGGTACGGGTAACTGCCGTTGAGCTTGAACCCCCAGCCGGCGTCGAGTGCCCGTAGCTCGGCCAGCGTCATCTCCGCTACAGCGCCGTGCCCGTTGGTCTGCGCGTCCACCGTCGTATCGTGATGCGCGACCAACACGCCGTCGGCGCTCAACTCGAGATCGACGTCGATCACCTCGCTGCCGAGGGCCACCGACCGCTCGTACGCGAGCATCGTGTCCTCCGGGAACAGGCCATCACCGCCGCCGTGGGCGATCACCAAAGTGTGGTCGGCGCGAAAGGGGTTAGCGGAAGACGCGGTCCGCCGGATGGCCGCGGGATGTACAGCATGGCAAGACGAGACAACGAGCGCGGCCGCCAAAATGACACGAGCGAGACGCATCTCGCCAGCTTGCCATCGCCGCGGCCGGCGCGGGCCAGCGTGGGCTTTCCCTGCGCATGAGCAGGTCTAGCGGTCGGTGAGCCGGACCGGCCGCCTAACGCCCGCGTGTTGGATGCCGATTGCCGCACGGAGCTCGTCGCCGATTGTCTGCGCACGCCCGTACGGCGCCGAGACGTTCGCTGCTTACGGGGCGCCGTCCGCGTCGCGCACGGTTTCAGAAGTTGGTCCGTTGACCTAAGCCTTCCGGGGAGCCTTCATCGCCGAGCGGTGCTCGGACGTGTCGGTGGCGGCGGCGTGTCGGGCGATGAAGGTGACGACATCAGGGTTCTACGAATGGCAGACCCGCATGTAGATCGACGCCGTGATCACCGGTGACGAGTGGCCGAGGCGTTCCTGGACGACCTTCACCGGGATGCCCGCCCGCAGTGCGAGCGTCGCCCACGTATGACGGAGATCGTGGAGGCGGATGCGGCGCAGCGCCAGCGCTCGATGCGGCGTTGGAACTCGCGTGACACCCGCTCCGGGTCGAGGGGACGTCCGTCGAACTTCGTGCACGCGAGGTCGTGGACCCGCCACCCGGCTCGTGGGAGTGGATTTACGCCAGCTCGGAATCGGAGGCGCGCGCTGGCCCGTCGGTTGTCGGCCGACGGCGCAAAGGCTTCGGCGTTGCAAATGGGCCTCCGTCGTGGCGGCAGCGGCATCGATCACGCGCTCTAGCGGCTAACCGCCGTCCCTTCGGTGATCCACCGTCGGCTGCACGCGCCAACGGGCTGGGTTCATGTCTGAAGGTGGCGAGGTCGGTTCGTGTCCGGCCGTAGACCCGCCTGCGCAGTGCGCCAGAAGCAAGCGGGGTCGGTTCGCCCCCCTAGGGCCGGCCCCGCTCACGATGGTGGAGTCCCATTTGCCGCCAACCCAATAGTGCCTTCCTGGGTCAGGCGATTCGGGTGGCGTAGACAACTAGCCGGTGGTCGTGGGTGCCGTTGGTGAACGTCCCGGCACAGGTGATGAGTGTGAGGTGGGCGAGGCCGTCAGCCGAGGGCTGGGGCCCGGTGCCTGCGACCGGGCCGGGACCGTACATCTGGGTCAGGACGGCCGGATCGGCCGTTTGGGCGAGTGAATAGGACTTCGAGTCCGTAACAGAAAAGCGGACGTCGAGCCCGCTGCGGGTGTCGTGGACGACAATCAGGTCGCCTGGCCGCAGCTGGTCGATGTGACCGAACACGTCGAGGCGTCCATAGGCGGAGACGTGGCCGGCGAATACGGCCGTGCTGAGCGCCCCAGGGATCGCGCTGC
>JBDUDK010000043.1:0-76570 GCA_040002995.1 Acidimicrobiales bacterium
ACTTTCACAGTGGGGCTAGCTGGAATCGAACCAGCGACCTCATCCTTATCAGGGATGCGCTCTAACCGACTGAGCTATAGCCCCGGCGGGGAGCCAGAGACGATACCCGGCTCGGTCGGCGGCTCGTCAACCACGTTTCCAAGGACAACTTCCTCTTCGAGCACGGTCACCCGCAGCCCACCGACGAGATCAGAAATCAGATTGAACAGCACGGTCATGGTGACGTTGAGGCCGGTACCGCCCGCGACGAGAAACGCTCCGATGATCCACGACGCATGAAAGATCTTGCCGCCGGCGAACGTGAAGCTGTCGAGCGCGAAGAGGTCGCGGATGAAGTGCTCGACGTTGCCAACGGTGCCCGTGGAAACGGCCACTGACCACAGCAGCACGCCGGCGACGAGAAGAATCAGATAAAGGGTGGCGTAGAAGATCACCGAGATCTTCATCACGCTCCAGCTGTCGATATGACGCACGACTCGCGTGACGCGCCGGACCCGAGGTCGATTTTTCCGGCCGCGGACCCTCGCGCGCACCACGAGCGGCACGGCCTCGACGGAGTCGAGCGCGGGCACGGTTGGCGCGGCGATCCATGGTTCCTCGTCGGGGATAGCGACGACGACCTCGGTGGGCGGCGCGGGGGCTTCTTCGACGTCGGGCACTTCGTCGAACGCGATGCGGTCGACGACAACGGCACTCGGAGGCGGTCGGCGCCGTGACGAGGCGCCCGATTGGTTGCCGTTGGGCCGCGACGTCCTGCTCCTCGGCTGGGGGTCAGTGCCGGGCACGACGCGGAGGTTACCCCGAAGGGTCTGACTTGGCGGGTGCGGCTCGCGCCAGCGCGGTCGCACGACCGACCCGTACCCGCACCTCGACAGAGCCATTTAGCTCGACGTACGAGACGAGCGTGCCGTGGTTTCGCGTGGCCACATCGATCGCGGCCGGCCGCCCACCGTGGATCGCCGCGAGCGCCGCAGCGTCGGCGGCGGCGTGCGCCCGTGAACGATCGACGACGAGTACGCCAACGCGGCTCACCACCACGAGGGTCGCCGCGATGAGGACGATCACCAAGGCCATGAGCGGCAACGTCTGTCCGTGCTCCCGGCGCGCGGCCATGGGCACCTCCCTGCTGCTGAGAGTGGGAGGGGAAGTGCTATTACTCGCCCGCGGAGAGAATCGGCGCGACCGACGCGACGGTTTGTCCCTCGTCGAGGCTCATGATGCGCACACCGGTGGCGTCGCGCCCCTGCGACGAGATCTCGCGCACCGGCATGCGGATGGCGACACCCCCGGACGACACCGCGAAGATCTCGTCGTCGATGCCCACCATGAAGGCGTCGATGACGTGACCCTTCTTGCCGGTGAGACGGATGCCCATGACCCCTTGCCCACCTCGACCTTGTCGGTTGAAACGATCGAGTTGGGTTCGCTTGCCGTAGCCCGATTCGGTGACGATCAGGATGCTGGCGTCGTCTCGGGCGACATCGCAGGACACGACCTCATCGTCGACACGGAGCCGCATGCCGATCACACCGGCGGCGGCTCTGCCCATCGGGCGGACGTCGTCTTCGTTGAAACGGATCGTGAGGCCCTTCCGGCTCACCATGAAGATGTCGTCGGTGCCGCTCGTCTGAATGACCCGCACCAACTCGTCGCCCGCGCGCAGGTTGAGCGCGATGAGCCCGTCACGACGGCTCGAGTCGTATTCGGTGAACAGCGTCTTCTTCACGACGCCCTTGCGGGTGGCGAAGAACAGGAAGCGGCTCGTCTCGTAGGTGCGCGTGTCGATGATGGCCTGGATGCGTTCGTTGGGCGCGAGCGACAGCAAGTTCACGATGGGCAGACCCTTGGCGGTGCGATCGCGTTCGGGTATTTCGTGGGCGCGCAGGCGGTACACCTTGCCGCGGTTGGAGAAGAACAGCAGGTATGCGTGCGCGGTCGTGGAAATCACCGACGCAACAAGGTCTTCCTCTTTCAACTTGGCGCCGCTCACGCCCCGGCCACCCCGGCTCTGCGTGCGGAACGCGCCCGCCTCAACCGTCTTGATGTAGCCGGCGCGGGTCATCACGACCACGAGCTCCTTGTCGTCGAGGAGGTCCTCGATCGACATCTCGCCGACGTCGAGTGTGACTCGGGCCAAACGCGGCGTGGCGAACTTCTCGCGCACTTCGGCCAGTTCCGTTTTGACCACCTCACGCTTGCGCCCCTCGTCGGCGAGGATCGTCTGGAGTTCGGCGATCTTTTCCCGCAGCTTGGTGAGCTCGTCATCGAGCTCTGTGTGGGAGAGGCGGGTGAGCTGGGCGAGGCGGATATCGAGGATGTGGTTGGCCTGGATCTCGCTGAACGAGAACGGCTCGGCCATGAGCACTTCACGAGCCGACCCGCGATCAGCGCTCGCACGGATGGCGGCCACGATCTCATCGATCATGTCGAGCGCTCGTAGGAGGCCTTCGACGATATGAGCCCGGTTGCGGGCGTTGTCGAGGCGGTGTTCCGAGCGTCGGGTGACGACCTCGATCTGGTGCTCGATATAGGCGCGCAGGGCCTGGACCAAGTTGAGCGTGCGGGGCACGCCGTCGACCAACGCCACCATGTTCATCGAGAAACTCGATTGCATCGGCGTGAGCTTGTAGAGGTTGTTCAGGATCACGTTCGCGTTCGCATCGCGCTTGAGAGTGATCACCAGCTTGGTGGTCTCTCCCGCCGATTCGTCGTTGACCTCGCGGATCCCTTCGAGCTCACGGGCATCGACGAGTTCCTTGATGCGGCCGGCGATCGATCCCGTCGACGTCTGGTACGGAAGGGCCGACACCACGATGACGGTGTCCTTCTTGCGTTCCTCGATCTCGGCGACAGCCCGCATGCGGATCGAGCCCCGACCCGTGCGGTAGGCGTCCATGATCCCCGCGCGCCCGAGGATGTAACCGCCGGTGGGGAAGTCGGGCCCCTTCACGAACTGCATCAGGTCATCGGCGGTGGCCTCGGGGTGGTTGATGAGATGGACGGTGGCATCGATCACTTCACCGAGGTTGTGCGGCGGGATCCTGGTGGCCATGCCCACCGCAATGCCTTCTGACCCGTTGACCAGCAGGTTCGGGAACCGGGCCGGCAGCACGGTTGGCTCTTCCTTGCTCGAGTCGTAGTTCGCCACCATGTCGACGGTGTTCTCGTCGATGCCGTCGAGGAGGCGCATGGCGAGGGGCGCCAACCGGCATTCGGTGTAGCGCGCGGCCGCGGGTCCGAAGTCGGGCGAGCCGTAGTTGCCGTGGAAGTCGATCAGGGGGTGGCGCAGCGAAAACGGTTGGGCCATCCGCACAAGCGCGTCGTAGATCGCCCCCTCGCCGTGAGGATGGAAGTTGCCCATCGTGTCGCCGTTCACGCGCGCGCACTTGACGAAGGGGCGATCGGGCCGAAAGCCCTGCGTCTCCATGTCCCACAGGATCCGCCGGTGCACCGGTTTGAGACCGTCGCGCACATCGGGAAGGGCGCGGCTCACGATGACGGACATGGCGTAGTCGAGAAACGACCGCTCCATCTCCTCTTGGATTTCGATGGGTTCGATGAGCCCTGAGATCGGCTCGTTGGGAGGGGTGATGTCACTCATCAGAAGTCGAGGTTTCTCACTTCACGCGCGTTGGTGGTTATGAACTGTTTGCGGCTTTCAACGTCGTCGCCCATCAGGATGCTCATGATTTCGTCGGCAATCGCCGCCTGCTCGACCGTGACTTGCAAGAGCGTGCGCCGAGCCGGATCGATCGTCGTGTCGCGCAGCTCCTGCCAGTCCATCTCGCCGAGGCCCTTCAACCGCTGGAACTCCTTCTTGTGATTCGGGTGTTCGTTCAGAAAGCGGGCCTTGGCCAGGTCGTCTTTGAGGTAGACCTTCTCGCGGCCCACCTCGGTGGAATACAACGGCGGCTGGGCGATGTAGACGTAACCCTGCTCAACGAGGGTCTTCATCTGACGGTAGAAGAATGTGAGCAGAAGCGTGCGGATGTGGCTGCCGTCGACATCGGCGTCGCACAACGCGATCACCTTGTGGTAGCGGATTTTGGTGGCGTCGAACTCTTCACCAACGCCGGCCCCGATCGCGGTGATCAGCGCTTGGATCTCGATGTTCTTGAGCATCTTGTCGAGGCGAGCGCGTTCGACGTTGAGGATCTTGCCGCGGATGGGAAGGATCGCCTGCGTCTGCGGATCACGCGCCTGGATCGAGGGGCCACCCGCGGAGTCGCCTTCGACGATGAACAACTCACTCTCGCGAGGATCGCGGCTGTTGCAGTCGCGCAGCTTGTCGGGCATGCCGGCGCCTTCGAGCCCGCTCTTGCGCCGGATGAGGTTGCGCGCTTCTCGCGCCGCCACCCGCGCGCGTGCCGCAGCAATCGACTTCTTCACGACTTGAGTGGCCTCTGTGGGATTTTCGTCCATCCACTCGGTGAGCTTGTCGTTCGTGGCGCGCTCGGTGAGCGAGCGCATCGACACGTTGCCCAACTTGCCCTTGGTCTGCCCTTCGAACTGCGGATCGCGCAGCTTCACCGACACGATTGCGGTGAGACCCTCGCGGATGTCTTCGCCGAGAAGGTTCTCGTCCTTCTCCTTCAGCACGCCCTTGGCCCGCGCGTACTTGTTGACGACGTTCGTGAGCGACTTCTTGAACCCCTCTTCGTGCATGCCACCCTCGCCGGTGGCGATGCCATTGGCGAACGAATGAATGCCCTCGTAGTAGCCGGAATTCCACTGCAGGGCGATCTCGACTTGCTGCCCATCTTCCTCAACCGCGAAGGACGCGACCTTGCGGAAGAGCGCCTCTTTCGTGGCGTTCAGGTGCTTCACGAAGTCGACGATGCCGCCGTTGTATTTGTAGATAACTTCGTTGGGTAGCGCTCCCCGTTCGTCGCGGAAGCGAATCTCGAGGCCCCGGTTGAGGAACGCCATCATCTGCAAACGCTCAAGCACCGTTTGGGCGCGGAACTCGACTTCCTCGAAGACGGTGGTGTCGGGCCAGAACGTGACCGTGGTGCCCGTACGGCCGCGAGGCGCCGGCCCCACAATCTGGAGCTTGCCCTGCGGCTTGCCGCCCTTGGCGAACTCGAGCAGGTGGTGTTGACCGTCGCGGTCGATTTCGAGCACGAGGCGCGACGACAGCGCGTTGACCACCGACACGCCGACACCGTGCAATCCACCGGAGACCTTGTAACCCGAACCGCCGAACTTGCCACCGGCATGAAGCACAGTGAGCACAACCTCGGCCGCGCTCTTGCCCTTGTGCGGACCTGAAGGATACGGGTCGACGGGAACGCCGCGACCGTCGTCGACGACGCGGCAACCTCCGTCGGCGAGCAGCGTCACATCGATGCGCGTGCAGTGCCCCGCCATCGCCTCGTCGACCGAATTGTCGACGACTTCCCAGATGAGGTGATGCAGACCCGATGGCCCGGTGGAGCCGATGTACATGCCCGGACGCTTACGTACGGGGTCGAGTCCCTCCAGGACCTGGATGTCTTTCGCCTCGTAGTCGGACGCCCCTTTTCCCTTGCCTTTGGGGGCCTCTTGGGGCGTCCGATCAGGCGTGTGGTTGTCCTCGCTCAAGGCGCGACCTCTCGGCGGTTGGATGTGGGGTGATTCACCCGTAAAACCGCTGGTCAGCGGCCGGAATCACGATGCAGACAGTGTATCAGGACGGTGTGACAAAGAGGTGGTCCTCAGCGACGGACTCTGACCGAAATCCGCCCCACCACATCGGGCCCCACACGCACCCGCAGCTGCTCCAAAATCTGGTGCTCGAGATAGCGCAGCTGTGTCGCCCACATGGGGTCGTCGACGTCGACGATGAGCAGTCCGTCGTCGAGCGATGCCGGCCGGGCGTGCGCGGCGACGACCGGGCCAACGGCCTCTGCCCAACCAGCGAACACGCCGACTTGACTCGCCGCCGACGTACCCCGCAGCGAGCGCATGATGCGATCGAGACCGTTACCGATAGGCCGCGGTTCGTCGCTCACGTGATCGTTCCCTTGTCGATATGAAGCACCACATCGGGACGGGCCCGCTCGGGCAACATCCCGGCCGTGGTCATCAGGATCTGGCCGGCCGGAAGATGATCGAGTAGCGCGGCGCTGCGTCGTTGGTCGAGCTCCGAGAACACGTCGTCGAGGACGAGCACCGGTGTCGCGCCGATGTGTCGACGCGTGAGCTCGTGCGCGGAAAGTCGCAGCGCCAGCGCCAACGTGCGCTGCTCGCCCTGCGACGCGTGCGTTCGTGCCGGCAGGCCACCGAGATGAAGATCGAGATCGTCGCGATGAGGCCCGACCAAGCTGACTCCTCTGCGGAGATCGTCGAGCCGGCTCCGAGCGAGCGCCTCGCGAAGACCGCTCGCGCGCCAGGGCGGCTCGTAGCTCACACAGGCCGCGACACCGATACCCGCGAGTGACGAGTATGCGTCGGTGGCCAGTGGCGCCAGCTCGCTCACGACGGCGCCTCGCAGCTTCGCGAGCTGCTCGCCCGCCACCGCAAGGCGTTCATCCCAGACATCGAGGGTGACGCGGATATCGTCGGTGAGCCGTCCCCCGGATTGACGCAGGAGCGCGTTGCGCTGGCGAAGGATGCGCTCGACGTCGGAACGCACCTGGTCGTTCGGGGGGTGCAATGCGACGACGCAGTCGTCGAGGAAGCGGCGGCGCTCGGCCGGGCCGTCTTTCACGAGCGCGAGGTCGTCGGGAGAAAAGACGCTGACCCGCAGGACGCCGAGCAGGTCTCTCGTGCGCGCCAGCGGCTGACGGTTCACCTGGGCCCGCACCCGCCCCTGCTTGGGGACCTCAACCTCGACGAGTAGCTCCCGCTCGTCGTGACGGATATCGCCGCGCACGATCGCAGCGCCGGCGCCGGCGCGTACGAGCGCTTCGAGCGGCGAACCACGAAAGCTGTCGAGCACAGCGAGGAACGCGACGGCCTCGACGAGATTGGTCTTGCCTTGTCCGTTTGCTCCGACCACCAGTGTGCAACCCGGCGCGAATCCCAGCTCGAGTTCGCGGTAGTTGCGAAAATCGGCGAGCCAGAGACGGTTGAGCCGCACGACCCTATGAGACCCGCACGGGCATCAGTAGGTACAAATAGTTGGCGTCGCCACCGTGAAGCACGGCGGGCTTGAGGGCGTCGAGGGTTTCGAGCACGACTTCATCGCCGAGTATCGCCTCCACTCCCGACGACAGGTACTCCGCGTTGAACGCGACAGTGAGTTCCACGCCTTCGTACGTGGCGTCGAGAGCCTCGGTGGCCTGGCCGACGTCTTGGGCCACCGCGCTCAACTCAAGTCCGTCGGAACTGAGACCGAGCCGGATAGGTGTGGCGTCGCGGGCGAGCAGTTTCACGCGGCGGATGGCGTCGAGCAGCGGCTCGCGCCCAACGGAGAGCTTGTTCGGGTAGCTCGACGGGATGAGCTGGCGGTAGTTGGGAAACTCCCCCTCGATGAGGCGAGTCGTCAAGCGGATTCCGCCGGTCTCAAACGACGCGTCACGCTCACCGAGGCGAACTCCGACCTCGCCCGAACCGCCGAGCACGCGTACGAGTTCGTTCAGGGCCTTCGACGGCACGAGCACACGCTGGTCCTCCCGCAGCACGTCGGCGCCCGCGAGATCTCGGACAGCTAGCCGATACGAGTCGGTGGCCACGAGCCGGAGGCCACCACCTTGCGCCTGCTCCATGCGCACACCCGTCAGGATCGGCCGTGCCTCGTCGGTGCTGGCCGCCCGAACCACCTGGCGCAGTGCTTCACCGAACTGCGCCGCATCGAGGCGGACATCGGCGGCGGCCGGCGGGGCCAGCCGCGGGAACTCGTCGGCCGAGAGAGTCCGGACATCGAACTGCGACCGTCCGCACGAGATCCGCGCTTCGTCGGAACCCACTTCCACGTGCACAGCTCCCGGTTCGAGAGCGCGCACGATGTCGGCGGCGAGCTGCGCGGGCAGAACCGCGACACCGTCGGATTCTCCCGCGACCGTGACTTCGACCTGGATCGACAGATCGAGATCGGTGCCGGTGAGACGCAGCGTGTCGCCCACCAACTCGATTTTGACGCCGGAAAGAACGGGCAGCGCTGTACCTCGGCTGGCCACCGCACGCCGGGCCGCGGCCAAGGCCTCGCTCAAGACGTCACGCTCACATCGGAACTTCACAGCGTCAGCCTTTCCCGTTGGTGGTGCTTCTTTAAGTCAATGACACTAATAAGGGCTGTGGACTGGGGACGAGGAGGCGTCACCGCAGGTGAGTGGCCGATTTTCCGTCCACATGGAAGACGTCATGCTCCACAGGCGACGAAATCGCGCGCGTCGCGGGTGTGGACGCGCCGGCGGCCGTGCAGGGTGCGAACGCTCGCGTCCACAACGTTGCTCTCAGGGTGTCCCGGTCTTGACGCGTTGGATGAGTTCCAACACTTGGTCGTACACCTGCTGACGTTCCTTCATCAGACCTGCGATTTTTTCGACCGCGTGCATGACGGTGGTGTGGTCGCGCCCGCCGAATTCGCGAGCAATGGCAGGGAAGCTGAGGTCGGTGAGCTCGCGAAACACGTACATGGCGATTTGGCGGGCCGTGACCAGGGGACGATGGCGGCTCTTGCCGCGAAGGGCCTCGACGGGGAAGTTGAAGATCTGGGCCGTGGCGTCGAGGATCGCCTGCGGCGAGATGGCCCGAGGCTGATGGTCGGTGATGATGTCGGCCAGCACCCGCTCGGCCATGGTGGACGTAAGCCGCTCGCCACTCAAACTGGCGTAGGCCGACACCCGGATCAGCGCACCCTCGAGCTCGCGGATGTTGTTGGTGATGTTCGTCGCGATGAAGTCGAGGATCTCCGGGGGAATGGGCACGCCGTCACGCTCGGCCTTGTTGCGCAAAATCGCGAGGCGAGTCTCGAGATCGGGCGGCTGAATGTCGGTGATGAGTCCCCAACGGAAACGCCCGCGAAGACGATCCTCGAGTGTCGGGATGGCGTCGGGCATCCGATCAGATGAGATCACGATCTGCTTGTTGGCCCCGTGCAGGCTGTTGAACGTGTGGAAGAACTCCTCTTGGAGCCCTTCCTTGCCTTCCATGAACTGGATGTCGTCGATCATCAGCACGTCGACCTCGCGATAGCGACGTTTGAACGCGGCGGTCGTGTTGGTTCGAATTGCGTCGACATATTCGTTGAGAAACGTCTCGGTGGAGACGTAGCGGACCTCGTAGTGGCTGTAGTTCTGATTGACGTACTGACCAATGGCGTGGAGGAGGTGCGTCTTGCCTAAACCGGCCGCGCCGTAGATGAACAGGGGGTTATACGACTTCGCGGGCGCTTCCGCGACGCGTAACGCCGCGGCCTGCGCGAAGCGATTCGACGCTCCGGTTACGAACGTGTCGAACGTGTAACGCTGATTGAAGCCACCCATCAGAGGGGCATGCGACAGCTCGATGATCACGGGCTCGGCGCGTTCCTGCGACGGAGGAGCGAAGGACACGAGATCGTCTTCTTCGTCGCGCTGGACGTCAACGTCGATTTCGAGATCGGGCCGTCCCAACTCGGCAAGCGCGTCGCGCAAGAGCGCCAGGTAACGGCCCTCGATTCGTTCACGCGTCATCGAGTTCGGGACGGCGAGCGCCATGCGGCGATTTGTGAGATCCGAGGCGCGCACCTCTTGGAAGGTGGTGTGCCAAACCGCCTCGGAGATCTGAGCCCGCAGGATTTGCGCGACGGCAAACCACAGATGCTCGGCATCGGTGAGGGGGGCGACGTGACTGGGTTCTGGTGTGGCGTCCACAAGACCATCCACATGTGTGGACAACGGAATAGGGCGACGCGCTCCGGAGTCCGGCCGCGGCGAAGGAGCGAACCTACCACCGCCGCCGGAGTTGTCCACAAGGCCTCTCTCGGCTGAATTCCCGGGGTGTGAGGGAAGGGCGCGGGAATCGGCTTCGTTGCAGAAAAGGGCGGCCGTCGCCTAGCCTTCCCCCGTTTGCGTCCTGCTCAGGCGCTTCGTTGATGCGCGGCTGGGCAGGTGACGCGAGAGTGATCGGCTGTCCCTTCGTCCGGGAGGTCCCGTGAAGCGAACCTACCAACCGAACACCCGTCGGCGTGCCCGGCGCCACGGGTTCCGCCACCGGATGGCCACACGCGCCGGCCGGGCCATCCTGCGTGCCCGCCGCCGCAAGGGCCGTTCGCGGCTCTCGGCCTGATCGCGTCGGTCCGGCGCCGCCGGTCCTTCGAGCGTTTTCGGCCCGAAGGACGTCGCGTGGTGGCAGGGCCGCTGTGGGTGGTCTTCGTGGCTGATCCTTCCGTGCAACCTCCGCAAGTCGCTTTCGCGTTTGGCCGCGCGCTCGGCTCCGCCGTGGCGCGAAACCGCGCCCGGCGCCGCCTGCGGGCCATCCTGGCGGCGCGCAGCGACGCGCTCGCGCCGGGTCTGTACCTGGTCGGTGGCGGTGCCCCGCTCGTGGGTCTGGCGCCGGGCCGGCTCGAGGATCTCGTCGGCGAGGCGCTGGCCAAGCTCGGGTCCGGTACACAGCCATGAGTGCGGCCACGAGGCTGGTGGTCTGGTACCAGCGAGCGCGGGAAGGGCGTCTCTCCCCATGCCGCTTCGTGCCCTCGTGCTCGACGTACGCGCTCGAAGCGCTGCGCGACCACGGAACGATGCGTGGGGGCTTCTTGGCCCTCCGTCGTGTGTGTCGTTGCCACCCCCTTGGTGGCCACGGGTTCGATCCCGTCCCTCCCAAGAAAGCTGAGCCGTCTTGTTCCAGTTGATGGCCAACGTCCTCGCGTGGTTCTACCAACTCACCCACAGCTACGCGGGGGCAATCGCCCTGCTCACGCTCACCGTGATGATCCTGCTGCTGCCGCTGACGCTCAAGGGCACCAAGTCGATGATCCAGATGCAGCGGCTGCAGCCCGAGATAAAACGCATTCAGCAACAGTTCAAGGGCGACCGGCAAGAACTCAACGCCGAGTTGATGAAGTTCTACCAGGCTAACGGCATCAACCCGCTCGGCGGGTGCCTGCCGATGGTGCTGCAGTTTCCCGTCTTCATCGTGATGTACCGCGTGATCCGCAAACTCACGGAGCTGTGCACCGCGGACCTGGTCAAGGCGGCCAAATGCAGCGTGGCGGGCAACTTCCACCCGAGTTACCTGAGCAAGAACAGCCTGATGTCGCAGCATCTTTCGAAGTCGCACGAGATGCTGTCGTTCGGCCTCGACCTCTCGAAGAGCGCGCTGGATCAACTCCGCGATTCGTTCGGAAAGGGGCTTCCGTATCTCGTGCTGGTGCTTTTCGTGGCGGCCACGAGCTACTACCAGCAGCGCCAAGTGATGGCCCGGTCGGCGACCACGGGCCAGGCGATGAACCAGCAGCAGATGATGCTGTTGCGCTTCGTCCCCCTCATCTTCGGAGTGTTTTCGATGTGGTTCCCGTCGGCCCTGATCGTGTACTTCCTGGTGTCGAACCTGTTCCGCATCGCCCAGCAGTCCTACATCACGAGGGCGTTCTACAAGAACGGACCGGCCCTTGCCGGCGCCGGTGGACCCGTAATCACGACCACCGCCACCGACACCCCCAAGATCGAAAAGGCCGCGAAGCCGACGCCCAAGGCGAAGCCGACGCCGAAGGCCAAGCCGACACCCAAAGCCAAAGGGCAGCCGACCCCGAGACCGGGTCCGGCGCCCACTTCTCGGACCACCCCCCCGAGCCGACCGAAACCGACAGGGCGGGTCAGCCCGCCCAAGAAGAAGCCGTAGCGTGGAGTGGGTCGAGACGACGGGCCGAACCGTCGAAGAAGCCAAGGAGCTCGCGCTCGACCAGTTGGGCGTGGCCGACGAGGACGCGGAATTCGACATCCTCGATGAACCGCGTACCGGACTGTTCGGACGCCTGAAGACCGAGGCTCGCGTGCGCGCCCGAGTTCGGCCGACCCGGCCTCGACCCAAGATCGAGCGTCGTGAGCGCCGCCCTCGCCGCTCGTCCTCGAGCGAGCGCGGGGCCGTCGCCGTCGCGCCGGCGCCCCCGTCGGGCGCCCCCACCCCACCGCCACTGGCGAAGGAGACAGATATGGCTGAGCAGACAGACCGTGCCGTCCACTTCCTCGAGGGTCTCCTCGATGCGTTCGGGCTCGAGGCAACCTTCGACCATGTGGAGGACGGTGACGATGTCGAGGTGCGGGTCCACGGCGACGACCTGGGCATCCTGATCGGTCCGCGCGGTCAGACGCTCTCGTCGATTCAGGATCTCACCCGGCTGGCCGCGCAGCGTGAAGCGGGGCGGGAGGGTCGCCTGCATATCGATATTGGCGGGTACCGAGAGCGCCGCCGTCATGCCCTCGAGCGGTTCGCCCGTGACGTGGCGACCGAAGTCATATCGACGGGGGAAGCCCGGGCCCTCGAGCCGATGAGCGCCGCCGACCGCAAGGTGATCCACGACACCGCGGCCACCATCGATGGCATCCAGACCTCGTCGGAGGGCGAAGAGCCCCAACGGCGGGTGGTCATCCGCCCGTCCTGATGCCGGCGACTCTCCCCGAGGTGCTGGCCGAGGCATTGCGCCTTGGCCACCTCGGGGGCGAAAGCATCGATGCCCATATCGAGCACGGCCGGCGCTTTCTCGCGGCGCTGCCCGACGCCGCACTTCGTGTTCTAGACCTTGGCAGCGGCGGTGGGATCCCTGGGCTGGTCTTGGCCGCGGATCGTCCGGAATGGAACATGGTGCTCCTCGACCGCCGAGCACAGCGGACCGATTTCCTGCTTAGGGCAGTAGGACGTCTCGAATTTCCCAACCTCGAGGTGGTCACGGGCGACGCGTCGGTGCTCGCACACAACGTGGAACATCGTGGGGCCTACGACGCGGTGGTGGCCCGCGCTTTTGGCCCACCGGCCGCCACCGCCGAGGCTGCGGCGGGGTTCTTGCGCGTTGGAGGGGTCCTGGTCGTCAGCGAGCCACCCGACCGCGATGCGGGGCGCTGGCCGGCGGAGGCGCTGGCGGGGCTTGGCCTGGCGCTCGAGGATCCCGTTCTCGGATTCGTCCGGTTGCGAGCGAATAGCGCCTGTCCAGGAAAGTTCCCCCGCCGCCGACTGCGGCCGTTGTTGTTCTGAGCGATGTTCCACGTGAAACACGCGCCATGCGCGGTGGAGCACACAGACAACGCTAGGATCCTGCCCGGTCGCCGCGGCCGTCCACAGTTGAGCCGGAGCCTCATGTCTGAGACCGATTCCTCGTCGCCACCTGCGCGGCCGTTGCCCCGCATCATGGCGATCGCCAATCAAAAGGGTGGCGTCGGTAAGACGACGACCGCTATCAACCTGGGCGCGTGCCTCGCGGACCTCGGCGCCCGGACGCTCGTGGTCGACCTCGATCCGCAAGGCAACGCGAGCACCGGCCTGGGCGTTGACACGCGTGGGCTCGAGTCATCGCTCTACGACGTGTTGCTGCGCGATGTCCCCCTCGAGGATTGTGTGGAGCCGACGTCGGTGCGCAACTTGTTCGTGGCACCGGCCAGCCTCGACCTCGCCGGCGCCGAGATCGAACTCGTGCCGGCTTTCAGTCGCGAGACACGACTGAAGCGGGCCCTCGAACCCGTCATGGCCGATTACGACTACATCATCATCGACTGTCCCCCGTCGCTCGGCCTGTTGACGGTCAACGGCCTCGCCGCGGCCACCGAGGTGGTCGTGCCCATCCAATGCGAGTACTACGCCCTTGAGGGTTTGGGCCAGCTCCTCCGCAACGTCGACCTCGTTCGCAAGGGCCTGAACCCCACCCTGGAGGTCTCCGCGATCGTGCTCGTCATGTACGACGCCCGCACGAAGTTGGCCGATCAGGTCGTCGGCGAAGTCCGCAACCATTTCGGGGAGCTGGTGTGTCGCACGGTGGTGCCGCGGACCGTCCGTCTGTCGGAGGCGCCTTCGTACGGGCAGCCGATCATCGCGTTCGATCCATCATCGCGCGGCGCGATCGCGTATCGGGAACTGGCAAAGGAGATCGCGCATGGTGCGCCGAGCCGGCTTGGGTAAGGGTCTTGGGGCCCTGATCCCCAGCGAGCCCGTTCGCGACCAGTCGTCGGTGCTGCGCGACGTGCCGGTGGCCGACATCGACCCCAACCCCCATCAGCCGCGCCAGCATTTCGACGAAGAGACGCTCGTGTCCCTGGCGGGCTCGGTGCGAGAAGTCGGTGTCCTGCAGCCCGTGCTCGTCCGTCCGTCGGCGGGTGGCCGATTCGAACTCATCGCCGGGGAGCGCCGCTGGCGGGCGGCGATGCGCGCCGGCCTCGATGTGATACCCGCGATAGTGCGGGAGACCGGCGACCTCCAGGCGGTGGAGCAGGCGTTGGTCGAGAACCTCCACAGGCAAGACCTCGGTGTGCTCGAGGAGGCCTCGGGCTACCAGCAGCTGATCGAGGACTTCGGCCTCACGCACGAAGACGTCGCCACGCGGGTCGGCAAAAGCCGGTCGGCGGTAACCAACACGCTCCGCTTGCTCCAGCTCCCCCCTTCGATCCAACAGCTCGTGGCCAGCGGGCGACTTTCGGCGGGGCACGCCCGCGCCCTCATGGGCACCCCCGACCGCGCCTTCCAAGAGGCGCTGGCTGGTCGCGCCGTACGCGACCAGCTCAGCGTGCGCGACGTCGAGGAGGCCGTGCGCCAACGCGGCGACCTTGTCCAAAGCGACTCCCCACCCAGAGTCACCAAGGCCCGTCTCCGTCCGCCCGGCCTCCTCGAACTCGAAGAGTTGCTGTCGAGCTACCTCGACACGCGTGTGAAGGTCGACATGGGGGCCAAGCGTGGGAAGGTCCTGATCGAGTTCGCGACCCTCGAGGACCTCGAGCGGATCTATCGGCGTGTCGTGGAGCGTTCTCCCGCGCCCGCCGACCACCCTGAACACTAAACACAGCCTTGCCCACACCCTGTGGATGACGGCGGCTGAGCTCGCTATCCGGCCTGGACAGGCTCGTGCACCCACGCCCGCAGAGCTTCGACCACGGCGTGAGACACGAGTGGAGCGCGCAGCACAACCTGGGACAACGGTCCAAGCTCGCAGACCACGGCGGTCATCCGCGTCTCGCGCAGAATGGGATGGCGCATACCCGAAGGTAAGGCGCTGACCCTCGACAAGATCGGTTGAAGGCCAGCGAGGAGATGGCGAGCCAAGCGCTCGCCTCCCGGCGATCGGAAACCCTCCGTGGCGTAGAAGCTCACGCCGCATTGCTCGCTGGCCGCGGCGAAGCTCACGTAGGCGTCGGCACCGAAGTCGTTGGCCGCGCCGGCCTGCTCGGAAGGGTCTTGGCTGTCGACGACGAGCACGAGCCCTCCGGCCGCCCGGAGCGAGCGGTCGACGGCACGGGCGACGGTCACGAGTTCCGTCGTGCGGCCCAGCACCAGACGTCGCCCATGGAGTGTCCTCGGCTGAGTTAAGAGTGATTCCCGTTCCCGAACCGTCGCGATGATCTCGGACGCGTCCTCATTGCGGCTGCCGCAGCGGCGTAGGGCGGCCAGTGTCTCGTAGCCACAAATCCCGTCGATGTTCAGACCGACGTTGCGTTGGAACTCGCTCATCGCTGCCGCGGTCGCCTGACCAAAGATGCCGTCGGCTCGGCCGGCATCGAAGCCGAGGCCGCCGAGTGTGCGCTGAAGTACCGCAACATCGTCGCCGCGCATCAGCGGTGATCGAAGTGAGAGTTCGCGATCACCGAGCCGGTAACTGGCCTCAACCAGGGCCGCCCATGTCGATGCATCGCAGATGCCATCGGCTCGCAGGCCCCTGACCTGCTGGAAGCCCCGAAGGGCGTCGGCCGTGGCGGGTCCGTAGTCGCCGTGCTCGAGCCCGCAGTCGTAGCCCGCGGCGTGAAGGCGGCGCTGGAGATCGCGGACGGCCTCGCCCTCCGCGCCAAGGCCGAGAGCAGGGCGGTCTACAGGAATTCCCCGAGCTCTTGGAGTAGTTGACCCTTCCCCTTGGCTCCGATGAGGCGCTTGGCGGGGGAGCCGTCTTTGAAGACGATGAGCGTGGGGATGCTCATCACGTCGAACCGCCGGGCCAGGTCGGGATGGTCGTCGACGTTGAGCTTGGCCACCGTGATCGTGCCATTCTCCGAGGCGATCTCCTCGAGGATCGGGGCGATCATCTTGCACGGACCACACCACTCAGCCCAGAAGTCAACGATGACCGGCCCGGTAGCGGCACCGATGATCTCGTCGAATGTCTGAGTGGACAGCGTGGTGATGGCCTGGGCCATGAGGACCTCACTTCAAGTGGGACAGACGGCAAATGCTACCGGCGTCGGCTTGAAAACTCGGTTTGCGCGAGTTCAGTGATGATCGTGAGCTTCGAGCCAACGCTCGGCGTCGATCGCCGCCATGCAGCCCGAGCCCGCGGCCGTGACGGCCTGACGATAGACGTGGTCTTGGACGTCGCCCGACGCAAAGACACCGTCGATATTGGTGGCGGTACCGACCGTCGTGACGAGGTACCCGTCGTCGTCCATCGTGAGGATGCCGCGGAACAGGTCGGTATTCGGCCGATGCCCGATTGCCACGAACAGGCCGCCGAGCGCGACCTTTCGCTCCTCGCCTGTCTGAGTGTTGCGAACAATCGCGCCCTCGAGCTTTTGGTCGCCGACGAGGTCGACGACGGTGTGGTTCCAGAGGAATTCGATCCGCTCGTTCTTGAACGCGCGCTCCTGCATGATCTTCGATGCGCGCAGGTGATCGCGGCGGTGGATCACCGTCACCTTGCTCGCGAACTTCGTGAGAAAGATCGCTTCCTCGATCGCCGAATCACCGCCTCCGACAACGGCGATCTCATGACCGCGGAAGAAGAAGCCGTCGCATGTCGCGCATGTGGAGAGGCCGTGGCCCAGGAGGCGGGTCTCAGCGGGAAGGCCGAGCATCAGTGATTGCGCACCGGTGGAAACAATGACGGAGCGAGCGAGGTACTCATCGTCGCCGACCCACGCGCGCAGCGGCCGGCCCGAGAAGTCGACCAGCGTCACCTTCGCGGTGAGGAACTCGGCGCCGAACCGAATCGCCTGGTCACGCATCCGATCCATGAGTTCGGGGCCCATCACGCCCTCGGGGAAACCGGGGTAGTTCTCGACCTCAGTGGTGAGCATCAGCTGGCCACCGGGTTGGTCGGACGTGGAGGACGCCTCACCTTCGATGACGAGTGGTGCGAGATTGGCCCGTGCCGCGTAAATCGCAGCCGTGAGACCCGCAGGGCCCGAGCCGATGATGATGACGTTGCGCTCGGTCATACCGACCGCCTGGTTCGCCTCGACCAGCACAGCGAGCCGGCCGCGAGGAAGACGGCCGCGGCGATGATGTAGGAGAACCAAACCCCGCCCGGGAGGAAGTTCGTCAACACGCGGACCGCAGTGATGGTGACGAGCACCAGCGCCACGGTCGCGAGAACAGCGATGACGAACCCGAACACGATGCCGCGGACGATCTTGATGACCGGCCCGGTTGCCCTATCTCTGACCCTGCCGACCAGGCGCACGATGAGGTCGGCCGCCTGCGCCGGCCAATTGGAGGCGGTGAGCGGTTCTTGCGTTGCCATAGGCGACGCAGCCTACGGTACGGCTACTTCGATCACTCGATGGCAGTCCTCGATGGCAAGGGCCGTGAGATGAGCGTGTCCGAAGCTGTCGGTGGTGACGAACAGTTCCGCGGGCGTGTCTTGATACGTGATCGATCCGATGCGCTCGCCCGCGAAGGAACATGTCGGAGAAACGGTCGTGGCAGGAGGCGGCGCCGCCAACGCGTCGCGCGCCGCTTGGTACGCCGTCACGAGCTCCTGCGGCGAGTTGTAGCTCCGATCGGCGAGGGCGCCCGCAAACGCAGTGGCGGCGGGGGCAGCAGCAGACGCGGCAGCCGTGGTCGTGGCGGCCGCCGCTTCGGTGGCCGCGGCTGTGTCGGCCGCCTTGACCTGGGGGGCGGCGCCCGCCGTGGCCGCGGCGGTTGTGCCGGTCGCGGAACTCAGCCGCGAGTCGTTGTGCCGGTTGGAAACTACGAAGATGAGAGATGCCGCAGCGGCGGCCGCCACGAGGCCGGCACCCACGGCGAGGATGGGCCGGCGGCGTAGCGGAATCACGTTGCTCTCGGGGGCAGCGGCGAGAGCGGCCGCTACCAGGCGTTCCCGGACGGCCGGGGCAGGGGGATCGACATCGGCGATGGCTGCCTTTTGGGACGCGAACTGCCGCACCCGCGCAACGACCGCAGGGTCGTTGTTGTCAGCAGTGCCGTTGTCGTCGAGAAGGTCGCTGGCCTGCTCATCGATCGGGGTCGCGTCGAAGTCACTCATGGTTCGTTGCTTGGACGTTCGGTGGTTGGTTCAGGGTTCCCGAGTGCTCGCGAAAGGGCGGCGCGTCCTCGTGCGATCCTCGACCGTACGGTGCCGGGCGGTATCCCGAGCACGTCGGCGATCTCGGCATAGTCGAGTTCGCACAGGTCGCGGAGTACGACGGCGGTGCGGAACTCCATGGGTAACGTGCGCAGCGCCGACTCGATATCGAGCCGATCGGAAACGGCGGACGCGACCGTGGGGCCGCCCGCCCGTGGCTCCGGAAGCTCGGCCCTGGGATCGGGGCGGCGGGACCTCCGGCGGAGCTCATCGAGGCACGAGTTGGTGGTTATTCGATAGAGCCAGGTCGAAAACGTCGAGCGCCCGTCGAAACGGGGAAGTCCGCGCACCGCCGCGATGAGGGCCTCCTGCGCGGCATCCGCCGCGTCGGCCTCCGAGCCCATGAGCCGGCGGGCGAGGCCGTGCACCCGGTCGACGTGGCGGCGCAGGAGCCGGTCGAGCGCAGAGCGATCGCCCCGCTGCGCGGCGGCGACGAGCTCAGCGTCCGGGTCGGCCATGGTGCGTTGAGCGTATTCAGGAGCGGAACGAGACGTCGGCGATCCTGAGCTGGTTAGCCGCGCCGACGTCGGTGATGAGCAGTAGGACGTAGCGACCGGTGGGTTCGAGCGCGAACGAGGTCGTGCCTGCGATGTCGGCTTGTCCGGTGACCGGCTGACCCCAGGCGGCGAAGTTGTCGTGCGGGGCGTCGGCGACAAACACCTGCGCGCCCCACCCCGACGTCGAACTTTCGACCACGAGCCTTGTGGCCGGTTTGGTCAATTGGAATACGAGACCGACACCGCCCTTAAAGGCGAGCGAGCGCTGCCGGTAACGCTCGGTGGACCAGACAGTGGCGGCGTCGCGATCCGTGAGGGCACCGAGATGTTGCGGGTCCTCGTGTCCATCACCGGGGGAAGGGTCGAGTTCGCTGACCGCCCGCGCGGTGGGGTCGTGCCGTTCGAGCGGCACGCCGATGACGCGGTGGAGGAACTGGTTTCCCTCACTGGTGGCATTGGCCGCCGCTCCCGCAAGGACAAGGGCCGCAATGAGCACCCCCACGACCAGGACCGGACCGACCCACCGCGGCCGCCGCTCCGCGTCATCGTGGCGGACCTTCGGCGATGCCGTAGGCCGAACGGGCGTGGGATCGACGTGCTCAACGGGTGGCGGAGGGGTCGGATCGGGCAACGCGACAAGGCGCGTCTGGCCGCGCAGGGCGGCGGCTACTTCGTCGGCTGCTTGGGGCCGGTTCTCGGGTTGCCGGGCGAGGCATGCCCGCACGACCGTGGCCAGGTCTTCGGGCACGTCGGGGCGAAGCGAGCGCACATCGGGGGCGCGGCTGTGGATCCGCGCGAGTGCCGTCGACGCGTCGGTGTTGCCCCGGAAGGGGACCTCACCCGTGAGGCACTCGAAAAGCATGACGCCCAGGGCAAATAGGTCGGCTCGGCCGTCGACGTTGTCGCCGGTGACCTGTTCGGGCGCGAGGTACTTGGCCGTCCCCAGCATCGAGTGGTCGGTGGTGAGATCGTCGCCGAGCGCAATCGCCTTGGCGATGCCGAAGTCGCTCACCATGGCGCGGCCTTCGGCGGTGAGCAAGACGTTGGCGGGTTTGATGTCGCGATGGACGATGCCGGCGCGGTGCGCGGCGCCCAGCGCGTCAGCGACCTGCGCACCAATCGCCCGCGTGTGCGCGATCGGAAGCCGGCCGCTTCCGTCGAGAACCTCACGGAGCGTGTGGCCCTCGACGAGCGGCATCACAATCGCGGACACACCGTCGGTGTTCACGGTGTCGAACACCGGCACGATCGAAGGGTGGTGGAGCCGGGCCGCCGCCAGTGCCTCACGACGGAAGCGTTCGACCACCAATGGCTCAGCCGCGAGTGACGCCTTCAGGACCTTGACGGCGACCGGCCGTTGCAACACGAGGTCGGTGGCCTCCCAGACCTGGGCCATTCCACCCGCGGCGATCGGTCGCGTCAGCCGGTAGCGATCGCAAAGGAGCATCCCGGAGACCGGGCAGGACGGAGCGGTCACGACTCCGCCGACCGTAATGGCCGCGGCTGGCCTATACCGGTCACACGGTGCAACAACCTGCTCTCAGACGGGTGTCTGAAAGATGACACCAACCGTCCCCGGGCCAGCGTGGGCGCCGATCACCGCCCCGATCTGACCGACGATGATTTCGCCCTGGTAAAGGGGACGCAGCTGGTCGACGAGCTGGTCGATGTCGCCCACGTCGGCGTGCATGACGGCCAGGTTCTCGACCCTTGGTTGACTACGTACCTTCTCGACGAGAAACGCCCATGCGCGGGCCCTGGTGCGCTGCCGTCCGCCCTCTTCGACGGCGCCGTTGCGCACCTCGATGATCGGCTTGATCGACAGGACCGACGCGAGCAGAGCCTTCGCTCCGCCGATACGGCCACCCTTCTTGAGGTTGTCGAGGGTGTCGAGCGCACCCCACACGTGGGTCCGTTCAGCCATCGACGTCACGAGCTTCACGAGTTCATCGACGGACTCTCCGTCGCGTGCGGCCCTCGCCGCGGCTACGACGATCATGCCGAGCCCCACCGTGACCGACCGGCTGTCGACGACCTCGACTCGGACCGCGTCGCGCACGGCTTCGGCGGCCAGGCGGGCCGACTGCATCGTCGCCGAAAGTGCCGACGAAAGGCTGATGCACACGACGCCTTCGGCCCCCGCCGAGGCCGCGGCGCGGAACGCCTCTTCGAAGGCGCCGGGCGAAGGCGCGGCCGTCTCCGGCAGCACCGGCGATGAGGCGCACCGGCGCCAGAATTCCTCGGTCGAGAGGTCTCGTCGATCGACGAACTCCTCCTTCCCGAAACGAATAGTGAGCGCCACGATGTCGATGCCGAGTTCGTCGACGAGGTATTGCGGAAGGTCGCACGCGCTGTCGGTCACAATCCGCACGGTCATGGGCTCGTGAGGCTAGTGCTCGCGGCCGTGGCAGCCGCTGGCTCGTCGGCGAGGCCGCCGGTCGGCCCGCCGGATTGCCCGGAACGGGCTTGCACACGGGCGGCGCGCCGACGGTTGTAGGCGTGCCGCAGCCACCAGACCACCAGCGTGAGCGCGGCCCCGATGGTCAACGCGATCCCGACGCCTGAGAGCGCGGTCGAGCGAATGGTGACTTTGCTCGAGGCGAGGAGTTCCTTGCCGTCCGGCGTGCGGATCTCGATCACCATCGGGAACGTGGCCCGCGCTCGGGTGGTGACCGGCACCGTGAAGTCATTGGCTCCCGGTACGAGCGTCTTGACCAGGTCGAGCCGCCCGGCCGTGGTCGAATCGGGAAACGCCAGCTTCGTGCTCGACAGGCGGATCATCACCGACACCGGTTCCGTTGAGGAGTTCGTGATGCGGTAGGGGATCTCGTCTGACCCAGACGTGAGGGTGACGGTGCCCTGGTCGCCGACCGCGACGAGGTTCTTGACCGCTTCGAGCGGAGCGTGGGCGTTGGTGAGGTAAGGGCGTCGGTCGGTGTCGGAGAGGCCGAGCCGGTCCGCGAGCAGCACCAGTTGTTCGATGCGGCGCGGCATATCCGCCTGGCTGGACACCATGGCGGCGGTACTCAGCGCGTCGAGGCGTAGTAGATAGATCTCGGACGGGTACGAGCCCCCAAGTGAGTCGGTCGTGACGCTGCGGAGGGTCCTGACGACCGGTTCGCCCTCGGCGTCGACCGCGGGCCGGGTCAACCGGAAGTAGTCGTCGACGGTCACCGTCGCGATCAATGACGTGCGCTGAACGAGCCCGAGGAATTGGGTGAGGAACCCGGCGGACAATGTCACACCGTCGGGAGGAACGATGACCGTTCCCTCCTCGACGTCAGGGTGTTGCAGCGCGACAAATGCGAGCTCGAGATAGAGGCGGATCGGCGCGACAGTCGCGGGAAGGTCGAGACTCAACGCGCGCTGAAGGTCGGCGTCGATGACTGCAGTGGGAATGGCCCCTCCGCTGGTGAGCACCTCGACGGGTCGGAACGCATTGGCGGCGTCACCGTCGGCTGGCTCGAGCGCGTCCGCCGCGATCACGAGTTGATTACTGCCGAGGGTCTGAAGGCGTCCGAGGGTGGGTTCGTCGAGCGGGCCGGACGGCAGCCACGTGCGGCGATCCGGTTGCGTCGACGGCAATGCGTCGCGCAGCGCGGTCTCTCCGGCAATGAGCTGGGTATCGAGCTCACCGGCGAGGTTGTGACGCAGGAATGCGGGTGCGTCGATTGGTACATAGGTGTTGGCCAGAACCTGATGGCCGGCGAGGGCATGGTCGAGGTCGGTCAGCAGTGCCTGGGCCCGCGGATCTTCTGCGTGGGCGAGGGCGTCGAGCAGTTCGGGCGCGGGGGAGACCGTCACGGGCATCGTGGGGTTCGCAGCCAGGGCTGCGGTGGTGCGGGCGACGTCGTCGAGCGTCGCTTGGTCGAGATGGACGCGGAGGTCAGCGTTGAACAGTTGGGGACCCGTGAGATCCATGGCAAACGCCACTCGGAACGGTCGAACGGCCGGTGGGGCCGCGACACGCACCATCGCGGTCTGAACAGTGTCGACCGGAGTGCTTTCGCCGTCGCGCAGCACGATCGTGACCGGATAGACGCCCACTTTGGTGATGCGCAGCGCATCCGACCCGGTGGGTACCCGCTGCTCGGTGATCTTCAACGTGAGGGTGAAGTCGCCCGTGGAGTCTGCGACCGCCGACGCGATCGGGGTGACGATGGGCTTGCGATTCAGCGTGGTCTTCAACGGTGTGCCGGCGAGCGCGGAACGCAAGCCGACACGATCCGTTACAGCCGGGTGCACGTCGATCGCGTATTCCAGGTCGGGCGCGGCTGTGCCCTCGAGCCGTAGCCGCAGTACGAACGGCCCTTCGGGGCCGACGGTAGGCGACTGATCGATCAGCACGAGATGAGCGGTTGGCGAAGCGCCGGACGCCGCCGGTGCCATGCCTGCGAGTCCGGACGACAACAGAACCGCAGCCGCCACGAAACGCGGCACCGACGACACGGGCCGCGTCACGGGCGTGTGCCCGCGGTCCTGGCCAGCACGAGCAGGGGTTGCGGTTCGGCGAGAAAACCCAGATCGAGGTAAAGCGCCAACGCCCGCTTGTTGTCGTCCTGCGTGTTGACGAACGCCTGCTTCGAACCCCGTCGCCGGAGCCAATGGAGGCCATCGAGCGTGAGCGCCCGCCCGATCCCGCGCCCCGCGGCCGACGGGTGGACCGCGAGCCGTTGCACGAACCCCGTCGGGCCGGTGCGGCCCGTGATCGCATACCCAATTGGTGAGCGGCCACCGGCGACGCGCGTGCGGCTCGACGGGGTGGCCGCCTGTGCATCACGAAGGCTGCGCTCGTCGAAATGCCAGTACGGGGGGAAGGCGGCGTCGTCGATCGCCGCCAGTGTCGACCAGTCGGTCCGTCGGGCCCGTCGAAACGTTTCCCGGCGGGGCAGAAGGTCGCGCAATCCATGCCGCAGCAGTATGAGAGTGGCCTCGACCGCGAAGCCGTGAGCGGTGTACGGGGCGATTTCACCGGGGCCGAGGGCGCCGGTACGCACATGCGAAAAGCCCAGTCGCGCCGCGGTCTCGACCGCCGCTGCGATCGCGTCGGGCTCGGTGGGGCGCGAGCTTGGAAGGGCCACGAGTTGTGCCACGCCAGGAAAGTCACTCCACGGACCGATGCGGATCGACGTCTCGCCGTGTCGCACGACAGTGGTGATCGCAGCGCGGTCGAGACTCTTCACCGGTGGTCGACGCTAGCGTCGCGTCTGTGACGGTGCTGCTCGCCACCCATCCTCGCTTTGCCGACCACGAAGCCGGCCGCGGTCATCCCGAACGTCCGGCTCGATTGACGGCGGTGCTCGACGGCGTCGAGCAGGCCGGGATCGGCGACGCGTTGCGCTCGGTCGAGGTGCTGCCCGCGGGGCGAGACGAGCTCGAGCGTGTGCATCCGGCGGCGTTCGTCGATGCCCTCGAGCGATTTTGCGCAAGCGGCGGCGGGCGTATCGACGCCGATACCGGCGCGTGCTCCGGTTCGTGGGACGCTGCGCTGCTGGCGGCCGGCGCGGGTCTGTCGTCGATCGCCGCGCTCGACGCCGGCGAAGGTGACAGCGCACTGTGTGTCGTGCGGCCGCCCGGCCATCACGCCACCCCCTCGCGGGCGATGGGCTTTTGTCTTTTTAACAACGTGGCGGTCGTGGCTTCGGCACTGGCCGCGCGTGGTGAGCGGGTGGCGATTGTCGACTACGACGCTCACCACGGCAACGGCACGCAGGACACGTTCTACGAGCGCGGCGACGTCCTCTACATCTCGTTTCACCAGTGGCCGCTCTATCCGGGCACAGGTGCGATCGACGAGGTTGGCCGCGGCGACGGTTACGGCGCGACGCTGAATCTGCCGATGCCGCCCGAGGCAACGGGCGACATCTACCGCGCGGCACTGGAAGAAGTGGTCGATCCGGTCGTTGCTCGTTTCCAGCCGACGTGGTTGCTCGTGTCGGCGGGATTCGATGCGCACCGACGCGACCCCCTCACCGATCTCGGTCTCACGTCGGGTGATTACGCCGACATCACGAAACACATCATGGGATACGCGCCGGCCGGACAGCGGATGCTGCTCCTCGAGGGTGGCTACGACCTCGAAGCTCTGGCTGATTCGGCGGGGGCCGTCGTCGCCGCCCTCGCGGATGGTCAGTACCGGCCCGAGCAGGCCACGAGCGGAGGACCCGGCCGCCACGTCGTCGACGCCGCGGCGCGGCAGTGGCGCGAGATCGCCACGGGGTGACCCGACAAGCGACAAGTACCCTCGGTTCGTGGTCCCTGATCGCATTGCTCCCGTGCTCGCGGACGTACGTCCGCTAGCCGAGCGCTTTCGCGACGCGGGCCACGAGATCTATCTCGTCGGTGGCATCGTGCGCGATCTGTTGCTGAGCCGGCCGCTTGCGGGCGACTACGACTTCACTACCGACGCGCTTCCTGAAGAGACCAAACGCATCCTCGGCGGCTGGGCGGACGCGGTCTGGACGCAGGGGGAACGTTTCGGCACGATCGGCGCGAAGCGCGATGGACAGACCTATGAGATCACCACCCATCGCGCCGAGGTGTACGAGTCCGACTCGAGAAAGCCGGCGGTCGCGTTCGCGACTGGGGTCGAAGCCGATCTCGCCCGACGCGATTTCACGGTGAACGCGATGGCGTTGCGGCTGCCCGAGCCTGCGCTCGTCGACCCGTTCAACGGGGCCGCCGATCTTGCCGCGGGGCGGCTGCGGACGCCGCTCGGGGCGGAGGCTTCTTTCTCCGACGACCCTCTCCGAATGCTGCGCGCGGCGCGCTTCATCGCCGGCTACGACCTGGCTCCCGCCGACGACATCGTCGACGCGGTCACCGCGATGTACGAGCGCCTCTCGATCGTGTCGGCGGAGCGCATTCGCGACGAGCTCGACAAGCTGATCATCCTCGATCGTCCCGGACCCGGGTTGTGGTTCATCGTCGATACAGGACTCGCGGGGATCTTTCTTCCCGAGCTGCCGGCGATGCGGCTCGAACAAGATCCCATCCATCGGCACAAGGACGTGCTCGCCCACACCATCGCCGTGGTCGAGAACGTGCGGCCGGAGGGGCCGGGTTCATTCCGTCACACGCGGCTGGCCGCTCTGTTCCACGACGTCGGGAAGCCCCGCACCCGTGAGTACGTGAAGGGCAAAGGAGTCACGTTCCACCACCACGAGATGGTCGGCGCCCGCATGACGCGAGAACGCATGAATGCCTTGCGGTACCCCACCGACGACATCGAGAAGGTGACGCAACTCGTAGAAATGCATCTGCGTTTCCACACCTACCAAATGGGCTGGACCGACTCGGCGGTTCGTCGCTATGTGCGCGACGCAGGTGACCTCCTCGCGGAGCTCAACACACTCACACGATGCGATTGCACGACGCGCAACGAGCGCAAGGCCGAGCAACTGTCTCGGCGCATGGACGAGCTGGAGGCACGCATCGAAGAGCTCGCGGCGCGTGAGGAACTCGCCTCGATCCGGCCCGACCTCGACGGCCGTGAGGTCATGGCACACCTCGGCATCCCACCCGGCCCTCGGGTGGGAGAGGCGCTCGCGTTTCTCCTCGAACTACGCCTCGAGGAGGGACCACTCGGGCGCGAAGAAGCGACGCGCCGGCTCGATTCTTGGTGGGACGAGCGCTCAGCCGGCGGCGATCTTCATGATCGTCCCGCTGAGTGAGAGCACGTAGAGCTCGCCCGCCTTGTCCTCGGCAAAAGCCACCGGCCCGTTCACGGTCATGAAGCTCGACCGCGCTTCGCTCACCGCTGAGCCGGCGAGTTTGAATGCGCCGACTCGGCCGCTGCAGAAGTCGGCGTAGATGTACGCGCCGATGAGCGCGGTGATCGAAGCGCCTCGATAGACGCGGCCACCGCTGATGGAACAGTCAGGGGTGTGCGGATACTCGAACACCGGTGGCGTGTGGTTCGCGGGTGGTGAGCCGCCCGCATAGGGATGGGTTCCCTCCATCAGGCTCCACCCGTAGTTGTGACCACCGCTGCCCGCTGCTTCGTGGTCGACTTCCTCCCACGCACTCTGGCCGACGTCGGCGATCCACAGGTCGCCGTTCGCACGGTCAAACGAGATGCGCCACGGGTTGCGCAGGCCGTAGTCCCAGATCTCCGTCCTGACGCCGCCGCCCATGCCGGCGAACGGGTTCGTCGCTGGAATCGTGTACGGCTGGATCCCGCTCTGACGCGGGTCGATACGCAGGATCTTGCCGAGTGGCGTGGTGAGGGACTGCCCGTTGACGCCGGTGTTGCCGTCGCCGACGCTGATGTAGAGCAGGCCGTCGGGCCCGGTCTGAAGATCGCCGCCGTTGTGGTTTGTGGCGGGGCCGTGATCGATCGTGAGCACCTGACGGCGCGCGCCCGCGGTGGCGGGCGTTCCCGTCATCGGGTACTCGTCGATGTGGATCACGCCGTCGGTGGTCGTGTAGTCGACGTAGAGCCGGCTGCCGTCGAGGGAAAACGCCAGGCCCAGAAAGCCGCGCTCACCGGTAACGTCGACGCCGCTGATCGTAAGGACGGGAGTGGGATCGAGGACGCCGCCCCGGATGGCCCTCACCTGCCCGGGACGGTCCGCCACGTACATGACGTCGTCGGAGGAACGGGTGGTCATCGACGTCGGACTCGTGAGTCCGGTCGAAACGAAGGGAACGGTGTGGAGCGTGAGGCTGGCCAACGAGGTGTTGGTCTGCGGCAGAAGCTGCGCGCCGCCGAAGGCCTGGACCGTGCCGTCCTCGTACACGACCCAGTAGCCGTCGCCCTGCGGGCGGTTCGCGATCGCGCGGGCCGGCGCGCCCCCGACTCCACGTCCAAAGAACGGCGCGCCGAAGCTGAAGATGCCGCCGTCTTTGGCGACGAACCGGTAGCCCTTGCCGCCCGGAGCGGTCGACATCGCGGTCACCGGCTGGTTGAGAGGCTGTCCGCCCATGGAGCCGTAGAAGAGCGAGTCGCCGAAGCTGAAGATGCCCCCGTCGGAAGCGACGAGCCAGTAGCCCTTGCCCGTCGGCGAGGCCGCCATCCCCACCACGGGTTGGTTGAGACGCTGCGCGCCCATCGACCCGTAGAACAACGCGTCGCCGTAGCTGAAGATGCCCCCGTCGCCGGCGACGAGCCAGTAGCCCTTGCCCGTAGCCGTCGAGGCCATTCCGACGATTGGCTGGTTTAAGACCTTGTTGCCGGTCGAGCCGTAGAAGAGGGCGTCGCCGAAGCTGAAGATGCCGCCATCGCCCGCGACGAGCCAGTAGCCCTGGCCCGTGATCGTCGGAGTCATGCCGACGACTGGCTGGTTTAAGCCCAGACCGGCCATTGACCCCTTGAACGGCGCGTCGCCGTAGGTCAACACCCGGCCGTCGGCCGTAGCGACCCAATAGCCGGCGCCGCTCGGCGTGGACGCGATGCCGACCACCGCTGTCGGTAGGGCGGCGTTCGCGGCATTGGGTGACACCGTCGCGGCGAGACCGCCGGCGACGAGCATGAGGGCGACCAGAATCGACTTGGTACGCATACGCCTCGATCGACAAGGAGGGGCCAGGTCCGAAGACTCGAATCGGCCAGCGGCGGGTGGGTGCGCCGACAGTAGTGCTGAGCGCCGCCGGAGGTGAGGCCGCGGGGCGCTCAGACGCCGAGTTTGCGGGCCCGCAAAATGAGGGTCGGCGGTACCGATCGGAACGCCTCGTGCCACACGGCGCTGCGGGTTCCGCCGGCCGCGGGTTCGGGTTCGAGCACGACATCGACCAGGAAGTTGGCCCGTTGCAGGCCCGTGAAGAGGCCGGCGAACGTCACCCGGTGCTCGAGGACCGCAACCCCGCCGAGGTCACGGGTGATGGGCCGGCGATCGAACCACGATCGGCGGATCTGCAGGGCACCTGCCCCCTCGCCCGCGTCGAGGAGCTGACTCACGGGATGAGCGACGGCCACCACGAAGGGCGAGTCGGAACGCAGGATCCGGTGCACCTGGCGGAACACCCGGTTCTGATCGTCGGCGTAGACGAGAGTGCCCGTGCACAAGGCCGCGTCGACCGACGCCGTCGTGATGAACGCCAGGTCAGCGAGGTCGGCCTCGTGGAGCTCGAGCTTCACCTCGGCGGCCTCGGCGTTGGCCCGGGCACGCGCCAGCTGCTCGCGGGATCCGTCGACGGCGATCACCTTGGCGCCGAGACGGGCAAGCACGATCGCGTTGCGCCCGCTCCCGCACCCGAGATCGAGAATGCGCCGGCCCCGCACGTCGCCCAACAGCCGTAGGTCGGCCTCATTCGCGATGTCGGGCCCGTAGCGGACGACGTCGGTGGGAACCTCGACGTGTTCGGCGTGCCAGGCAGACAGGCGGTCCCAGCTGTCGGAGGCCATGGCACCAGTTTGGTGCTCGACGACGACGTCCTCAGGGATCGTTCCGGCGACCAGCCGCCACGCTGTTGACGGTTCGCTAGCCTGAGTCGATGCCGCTGCGGCCGGAGGCGTTCAAAGGACAGGACGGGGTCGGGCGCCAAGGCGCCGTCGACTACCGCCTCGCCCGACGCTTCGTCATCTCCGAGTTTCGCAAGGGCCGTCTCGCCCAGCATCAGGTGTGCGATGCCCACCCGGAACTCGTTCGGGCCGCGCGTGAGCTCGGCGCCGCGACCTCGGTCACGTGTCCGATCTGCGAGGCCGAGCCGCTCGTGCTCGTCACCTACGTCTTTGGCCCTCGCCTCCCCCCTTACGGTCGCTGTATCAGCCAGGCCGGCGAGCTGGCCAAGTTGAACAAGCGCAGCGAGGCACTCACGGCCTACGTCGTCGAAGTGTGCAAGGGCTGCTCGTGGCACCACCTCACCAGGACCTTCACGCTCGGCCGCGCCGTGAAGCGTGCCGCCAGCAGCTGATCAGCCCTCCACCATCACGTGGGGATAGTGCGTCAGGCACGCGATGCACCAATGTTCGATCTCGTCGAGCACGACGTCTCGGCCCGGCGTGTCCCAGTCGTCGGGCGTGACGTAGCGGCGGTGCACAGCGACGACTTCCTCGTCGTCTCGACCGCAGCTGTCACATGAGCTGTGACACGACTTGGGCATCACGCCGAGACCGTAGTCGGCCAAAACCCGAAGTGGACTGGTGCGCCGCCCCTTCGCGGTGCGTACGCTGTGTTCACCGCCGGCAGCCCATGTGCGCTGGACGGGAGGAGGTATGAGATGGCCGCGATGACCGCGCCCGCTCTCCGCGCCCGCAAGGGCGTCGGGCCGAAGCTCGTGATGGTGACGGCCTACGACGCGCCCACGGCCCGCATCGCTGATGAAGCCGGGGTCGACATGATCCTGGTCGGCGATTCGGTGGCGATGGTCGTGCTCGGCTACGACGACACGCTTCATGTGACCGTCGCCGACATCGCGCATCACACCGCGGCGGTGGCGCGCGCCAAGCCTCGACCGTTGATCGTGGCCGATCTGCCGTGGATGAGCTATCACGTGAGTCGAGAAGACACCGTCCGCAATGCCGCTGAACTCGTGCGGGCCGGCGCGCAGGCCGTGAAGCTCGAAGGCGGCCGTAAGCGGGTACCCATGGTGGAAGCGCTCGCCGAAGCGGAGATTCCCGTGATGGGCCACATCGGGCTCACACCGCAATCGGTGCACACCATGGGCGGGTTCAAAGTCCAGGGACGCACGGCCGACGCCGCGCTCGCGTTGCTCGACGATGCGTTGGCGCTTTCGGCTGCGGGCTGTTTCGCACTCGTCCTGGAAGGCGTGCCCGACGCGGTCGCCACCTTGATCACCGAGACCGTTTCCGTGCCCACCATCGGTATCGGCGCGGGCCCAGGCTGCGACGGCCAGGTGTTGGTCTTCCACGACCTCGTCGGTCTCGAGGACCGACTCGCGCCGAAGTTCGTGCGGCGCTACGCCCACCTCAAGGTCGACGCCACGAAGGCCGTGAGCGAGTTCGCCCAGGACGTGCGCGAAGGACGCTTCCCCGACGCGACCGAGAGCTACCACCTCGCGGACGATGTCGCCGAAGTACTCGGGCTGTACGGCGCACCGGCGCGTTGACGCACCCGGGATCTCTGTCACACCCTTTTGCTTTGATGGCGCCATGAGCGCGCTGGCGTTTCGACACTTGGGGTTTCGGTCTTTGGGGGCGGGCCTCCTACACTGCCGGGGTCCACAACTAACCCTGCTCCACCATCGAGTGGGGCCCCGCGCCAGCGGGTCCGGAGGGAGGCGCTCGCGATGCGAGCCTATGAATTGATGGTGATCCTCGACGGTCAGCTCGAGGACAACACGGCCCACGGCTGGATCAAGACGGTCACCGACCACGTAACCGCCAGGGCAGGCACCGTCATCGGCCAGCCCGACTGGTGGGGCAAACGCCGTTTTGCCTACGAGATCAACCATAAGTGGGACGGGTACTACGTCATCTTCAACGTCGTCGCCGAGGGCGGGGCCCTCGACGAGTTCGAACGCTTCCTCCGCCTCGCGGACGACGTCGTTCGCCACAAGCTCATCCGGCTCCCCGATCACGAGGCCGCTCGACGCGGCATGGTCGCCGCCGGCAGCGCGGGCTGACGCCCGCCGGGAAGGAAATCACCATGGCCGACAACACCATCACGATCATCGGAAACATCACACGAGAGCCCGAGCTCCGCTATACGCCGGGCGGACAAGCCAAGGCCGAGTTCGGCGTCGCGGTCAACCGGAGCTGGGTCGATCGGACGACGAACGAGCGTAAGGAGCAGGTGTCGTTCCTGAACGTCGTCTGCTGGGGACAGCTCGGTGAGAACGCGTCCAGCTCGCTCCCGAAGGGATCGCGGGTCATCGTCACGGGCCGTCTCGAGCAACGCACCTACGAGACGCAGGCGGGCGAGAAGCGCGAGCGCATCGAGATCGTGGCCGACGAGATCGGTCCCAGCCTTCGCTGGGCCACTGCCACCATCGAACGCAACGACCGCCGCGGTGGCACAGAGGCGGGCACGCCTGCGCCCGCGGCCGCCCGGGCGGCGGGAGCCGAGCCCGCGGCTTACCACGACAACGAGGAGCCCTTCTGATGAAGGCCAACAACAAGGCGGGCGGACCGAAGCGCACGCCGAAGTCCGCGAAAGACTCCACCAAGAAGATCAAGAAGAAGACCTCGATCCTTGTTCAGGAGCGCATCGACTACATCGACTACAAGGACGTGAACCTGCTGCAGCGTTTCATGTCCGATCGCAGCAAGGTGAGAGCGCGCCGCGTCACCGGCAACGACAGCCAGCAACAGCGTGAGGTCGCGACGGCGATCAAGAACGCACGCGAGATGGCGCTGCTGCCGTACACCAAGCGGGTTTCCACACAGCGGTCGGGTGGGCGTGATCGCGGTGACCGCGGCGATCGGGGCGATCGCGGCGATCGCGGCGACCGCGGCGACCGCGGCGACCGCGGCGACCGCACGCTGGCCACCGTGATCGACGTCGTCGAACCCGCCGTCGAGGTCGAGGGTGTGCCCGAGGTGGCGGACGCATGAAGGTGATCCTGCGCGCCGATGTCGACAATGTCGGCAAAAAGGGAGACGTGTGCGAAGTCTCCGACGGTTTCGCGCGTAACTTCCTGCTGCCGAAAGGCCATGCGTTCGAGGCGTCGAAGGGTGCGGTCGGGCAGGCCGCGTCCATGCGCCGGTCGCGCGACCTGAAAGATGCCACCGAGCGAGCAGCGGCCGAGGAGATCGCCCGTCGGCTCGTGCCTGCGGTCATCACGGTGAAGGGCCGGGCGGGCACGGAGGGCCGTCTCTTCGGGTCGGTCACTACGGCCGACATCGTTGCTGCCGTAGCGCAGCAGGCACGCGTCGAGCTCGACCGCCGCAAGGTGTTACTCAAGGATCCGATCAAGACCCTCGGTCAGCACAGTGTCCCGGTCAAGCTGCACCCCGACGTGGAGTTCGTCGTCACTCTCGACGTCGTCGCGGGCTGACCTAGCCGCCCAGCACGCCACCGCGCCCACCGCGCGCGCCCGGAAACGCACAGGCAAGGTCCCTGTTCCACAGGGTCGTCCACATCGTCATCCCCCGAAGTTCCCCAGTCGTCCACTGGTACCTCACAGGACCGAAAGGCGAAGCTCCAGTCAATGGCCGATGGACCCCCTCCGGAGCGGGCGCGAGGTGTTCGCGTCCCGCCGCACAGCCTCGATGCCGAGGCGTCGCTCCTCGGCGCGATGTTGCTGCGGAGCGACGCGATCGCGGCCGCGGTCGAGGTCGTGCACATCGACGACTTCTACAAGCCGGCGCATGCGCACATCTTCGACGCGGTGTGTTCGCTCTACGCGCAAGGTGAGGCGGTAGATCCGATCACCGTGGCCGAAGAGCTGCGCCGCGCCGATCTGCTCGAGGCGATCGGTGGCTCTTCGGTGTTGCTCGACCTTCAAGCCTCGACCCCGGCCATTTCGAATGCCGCGCACTACGCCCGCATCGTGGAGGAGAACGCGCTGCTGCGGCGGCTCATAAACGTCGCGGGCGAGATCGCTGAGATGGGCTACGACCTTCCCGACGATGTCACCAAGGCGATCGATCGCGCCGAGGCCATGGTGTTCGAGGTCGCGCAGCGTCGCGTCATCGATACCACGCAGCCACTGAAGGATCTCCTCGGTGGCGCGATTGAGCAGCTCGAGAAGCTCTACGAGCGGGGCGAGTCGATCACCGGTCTCGCGACGGGGTATGTCGACCTCGACGAGCTTCTGTCTGGACTGCAGCCCTCGACGTTCAACGTCGTCGGCGCCCGGCCCAGCATGGGCAAGTGCGTGGCATGGGACACGCTCATCCTCGATCCGGCCACAGGTGGGCTCCATACCGCGGCGGATCTGCACGACCGGGGTCGCTTCGGCGAGTGGGTTCAAGTCGTCACGCTCAACCTCGATGGTCGCCTTGCCGCCACAACACCGAGCACGTTCGTCGACGACGGAGTCAAGCCCGTGTTCGCGGTACGCACGACTCTCGGCCGCCACATTCGCGCGACGGCCACCCACCCCTTTCTCACGCCTCACGGATGGCGTCCCCTCGGTGAGTTGGGGGTGGGTGAGCCGATCGCGGTCGCGGCCGACTTGCCCTTCTTCGGCGTTGAGCGACTGGCGGGAGGCGAAGTCGTTCTGCTCGCCCATGTGCTGGGGCTCGCCGCGCTCGGAACGGGTTCAGCGGTGAAGGACGTCGCCGTCACGCGGGCTCCGCTCGTCGGAGTCGACGCCATCAGCATTCTTCGCCGCCACGATCTGTGGGCGAGCGACACTCGCGACGTCGAGCTTCCCGAGGCCGTCTACCGACTCCCGCGCGAGCAGCTCGCCTTCTTCCTCGACCGGCTGCTCGGCGCCAACCGATCGGTATGGGTGGGCGGGGGAGATCACCCTCGTTTCGCGTGCCGCTCGGAGCGCTTTGCCGACGGCCTGGCGCATCTGTTGCTCCGCTTCGGCATCGCGTGCAGCCGCAGGGTCATTCCGGCGCGCCGCGCGGGTGTGAGTGCCGTCATCGAGATCGACATCCATCACCCCGGCCCGCTCACGGCGGCCGCGTTCATGCTCGCGCGCCGCCGCGTCGCCGTCGGTGCGGGCGCCGCCGCGGGTGGGGACGCCGACAGCGATCGAGCGCACGCCGCGTCGGTGTGGTGGGACGAGATTGTGCAGATCTCCGCCGACGGACACGAGCGCGTCTTCGATCTCACGATCCCTGTCACGCACAACTACGTTGCCGCCGACATCGTCGTGCACAACACCGCGTTCGCGTTGGGCATGGCGGCGCACGTGGCCGTCGAGCAACACCGCCCCGTGCTCCTGTTCTCTCTCGAGATGGGTCAGCGGGAGCTCGTGCAGAGAATTTTGTCGTCCGAGGCCCGGGTCGACTCCCAGAAACTGCGCACCGGTCGGTTGAGCGACGGCGACTGGACCAAAATCGTCAATGCGCTCGGTCGGCTCGAAGCCCCGTTGTGGATCGACGACAACCCGAACGTCACGGTGATGGAGATTCGGGCCAAGGCCCGCCGGCTGAAGAGCCGCCTGGGCGACCTCGGGCTCATCGTCGTCGATTACCTGCAGCTGATGACGGGCCGGGGCAACGCCGAGAACCGACAGGTCGAGGTGTCTGAGATCAGTCGAGGGCTCAAGATCCTCGCCCGCGAACTCGAGGTACCGGTCGTGGCGCTCTCTCAGCTCAGCCGCGCTTTGGAAATGCGCGCCGACAAACGCCCGATGCTCGCCGACCTTCGCGAATCGGGGTCGATCGAGCAGGACGCCGACGTGGTCATGTTCTTGTACCGCGATGAGCTCTATAACCAGGACTCGCCCGATATCGGCACCGCGGAAGTCCACGTGGCCAAGCACCGCAACGGCCCAACGGGCGTGAAGCGCCTGGCGTTCATCGGGAGCTACACCAGGTTCGCCAACATGGCTAAGGGCATCTGAACGTCGTTGTCGCTCGCTCCCATCGTTGCCCGCAAGACCTGGCGCACGCTCGAGCCGGTGCACGGGATGATCTACTTCGCTCCCGAAGCGCACGAGAGCTACCGCGCCGTCGGACTCACGAACGATCGGATGGGCTACTTCGCGTCGCGGTCGGCGGCGCTCGGCGCCGCGCCAGCCGAGCTCGTGATCGCCACGTTCTTCAACTTCTACCCGTCGCTGGTGCGAGCGGCCATTCCGGCGGCGTGGGCCCTCGCCTTTCCCGCTCAGATCATCGAAGCGCGGTTGGCGGCCGCCGACCGGGCGCTTCGTCGTGCGCTCGGTGCCGCGGTGGCGGGCGAGGTGGTGACGGAGGCCTCGATGCTGGCCCGCCGCGCCGCTCTTGCCGCGTGTGACCACCCGCAGGCGCGCCCTCTATTCGCGGCCCACGCCTCCCTCGACTGGCCCGACGATGCCCATCTCGTGCTGTGGCACGCCCAGACTCTTCTCCGCGAGTTCCGCGGCGACGCGCACGTGGCCGCTCTTTTGCTTGACGACTTGAGTGGCCTCGAGGCTCTTGTCATCCACGCCGCCACCGGCGACGTACCGGCGGCTGTTCTCCAGGCGACCCGCGCGTGGCCCGATGACGAGTGGGGGGCGGCGATCGAGCGTCTGCGCAGTCGGGGCATGCTCGCACCGGTAGGCCCGCTCGCGTTGAGTGATGAGGGTCGACATCGCCGGCAGTGGGTGGAGGATCGCACCGACGCGCTGGCCGTTGTCGCGTACGAGTGCCTCGGTGAGGATGGGTGCGCCCGCCTTCGCGAGGTCGGCCGCCCCCTCAGCCAGGCGGTCATCGACGCCGGGCTCATCCCCGTCCGGTGAAGGGCAATCGACGCCGGTTACCGTCGACGCGTGCGCCCGCTCGCCGCGATCGTGACCACGACGTTCCTGTTGAGCATGGGCTGCAGCAATAGCGCACGCTCGGTCACCACCACTCTCGCTGACCCGACCGCTGCCAAGGGCTTCGTCGACGCGTGGGAACTATCGAGACAAGGGACGTGGACAGAGCGGGGGACAGCAGAACGGGCGGGAGTAGTGAATCCGATCGTGGTCGTGCAGCGACCGCCCGATCGACTCACCCGAATTGGCGACGGCGTAAGCGGCCGGTTGGGGGGCCGGCTGGTGACGTGCGTGGCCGACCCGAACGGCAAGGTGGGGTGTCATGAGGGTGGCGCCGCGCCGGACTACCGCGCCGACACCGACCAGGAACTGGCCAATCTGCGCCAACAACTCGGTGGTGCAACACCCCTGTACTACGTCGATGCCGCCAAAGCTGGCTGCTTCGACCTGCGGTTGACGATGCGGGATCCCGCCCCCCCGTTCGGCGACTCCGCGACATTTTGCTTCGACTCGGCCACGGGCGCCACGAAGTCAATCGAGGTCACGCGGGGGAGCGTCGTCGACCGTCAGGAGTTCACCGAAATTCACTCGGGAGCCGACGAGGATGCTCTTCGTCTGCCCGCTCCGATCGGGGGCTGACGGTGCGCCGAGGGGAGGGCGGAAGTTGCATTGCGCCAGTACCCTGGGAGAGCACTGGTGGCGATGCGTTTGGAGGGAGTTGCAACTCCCACCCTCATCCCCTGGCGGTGCTGATGGGGGCGATGCCATCAGCGATGAAGTATTCGGCCCATTGACAGACGGTCTTGAGCGCGTTTGGAGGGCGGATTCGTCAAGATTGGAGACCGTGACCAGCCCCCCTTTTGCGACACGCTCCTCCGGCGCCGTGTTGGCTGTAGCGGCCACCGCCGTGGCCTGGGGCATGGTCGGCGTACTCGTGCGCTGGGTCTCGCTCCCGGCAGTGGTGATCGTGGCCGGTCGTACCGCCATCGGCACGCTGCTGCTTGCTCCTTTCGTCGTGACGCGCCGGCGTGTGCGACTCGGATGGTGGGCCGTTGTGGTCGGTCCGCTGCTCGCCCTTCACTGGCTCGCACTCGTGTTGGCGCAGCAGCGGGCGCCGATCGGCACGGTGCTGCTCATCACCTACCTCGCACCGGTCATGGTGGCCGTGCTCGCCGGCCGAGTGCTGCACGAGCGGGTCCCTGGTGCCGTGGTCGTCGCGCTGGCGCTCGCGGTCGTGGGGATCTGGGTGCTTGCGGATCCTCGAGGCCACGCCGGATCGGGTGAGCTGTTAGCGCTCGGTGCGGCGGTGACCTACGCCGCCCTTGTGTTGGTCACCAAACGCATCGGGGGCCACGTCGACGCGATCACGATCTCGTTCGTGGAGTTGGCCGGGGCCGCGATCGTGCTGGTGCCGTTTGCGGCGGTGGCCGACTGGGGCCCGGCTCGATCGTCGTGGTGGTGGCTCGTCGTGCTCGGCTCGGTCTTCACTGCGGGTCTGGTCACCCTGTTCGTCGTGTTGCTCCGCCGGCTACCGGCGACGACGGTGGGCGTGCTCACCTACCTCGAACCGGCGTCGGCGGTCATGTTCGGGTGGATCTTTCTCGATGAGGTGCCCGGCGCCTCGACCGTCGTCGGTGGCATGCTCATTTTGGTCGCCGGAGTGATCGTCGTGTTCGCTACGGCTCGAGCGCAAGGAGCGATTGCGAGTGTTCCTCGGTGACCAGCTGCTTGAGTACCTGCTGCTCGCGCTCGGCGGGGCCCTCTTCGTCGGCAATCTGCTCGCTTTGCTGCGGCCACCCGCTCGCAGGTCCGACGGCGATCTTGTGCGCGCACCGGTCGGACGTTCACTCGTGATGGCGGTGCTCGGGTTCGTTGCGGCCGTGTGGGCCCTCGGGAGCATCGTGAGGAAGTGATGGACGAACGTCTCTCGGCCCAACTCGCGTTCCTGCTCGAGGCCGATCGCCTGAAGCAGATAGAGCGCCAGAGCCTGATCACAGGTTCCCGCCGGCGCGAGAACACGGCGGAGCATTCTTGGCATCTCGCCTTGTTCGCGCTGGTGCTCGCTGAGCACGCCGACGAAGACATCGACCTCGCGCGCGTTGTAGCGATGGTGGTGCTGCATGACCTCGTCGAGATCGATGCGGGGGACACGTACGCGTATGACGATGCCGGCTACGCGACCAAGGCGGACCGTGAGCAGCAAGCGGCCGATCGCCTTTTCGGCCTCCTCCCCCCTGATCAAGCGAGGTACCTGCGCGGCCTCTGGGAGGAGTACGAGGCCGCCGGTACGCCCGACGCGCGCTTCGCCAACGCACTCGATCGACTTCAACCGGTCCTGCTCAACCACGCGACCAATGGTGAAACCTGGTCGGCCCACGGTGTGACCGCCGACCGCGTCAGGGCGCGCAACTCCCTAATCGCCCAGGGCTCGGCCGGCTTGTGGGCCGCTGCGCTTGCGCGTATCGACGACGCTGTCGCCAAAGGTTGGATCTCGGAACCCGAATCTAAATGACGTCAACCCAAATGACGTCAACCCAAATGACGTCAACACAGCGCGGAGCCGTGCTCGTGCTCGTTGGCTTGCTGGCCGGCTGCTCATCGGGTGTGGTGGCACGGGCCTCCGAACCAACCGCCGCCGTGCCCGCCACCACAACCACTACAGAGGCGCCGACGACCATTGCGTCTACGACCACCACCACCGTGGCCGCCACGACGACCACAACCGAAGCACCGACAACCACCACGACACTGCTACCCAGCGACCAACAGACGTTGCGGGAGGTAGGCAAGATTGGCGGATCGATCTCGCCGAAGTCGGTGCAGGCGTCTCCGTCCGGCCTTGTCTTCGCGCAGAACATGATGTACCGGCACACAGTCACGGTCTACGACCTCTCGGGTGCGCTGCTGGCCACGATCGACGACACCGTCGATCTCGCCGCGCTTGGCCAGCCGGTCGCGCCCGGCCCCTACCGCGGAGCGCCAGTGGAGGCGGCGTTCATGCCCGATGGCGGCCACGTGTATGTCTCGAACTACGAGATGTACGGGCCGGGCTACTCAAATCCCGGGAGCGACACCTGCCGGGGTAACCGCTACGACGAGAGCTACGTGTACCGAATCGACGTCGCGGCCCTCGCCATCGATCAAGCAATCAAGGTCGGGGCGGTACCGAAGTTCGTCGCAGTGAGTCCCGACGGTCGTCTCCTACTCGTGAGCAACTGGTGCTCGTCCGATCTCAGCGTCGTCGATACGGCGACGGGGACAGAGATCCAGCGCATTGCGCTGGGCCCCTATCCGCGCGGCATCGCCATCGACGCGCAGAGTCACGTGGCCTACGTGGCGCTCATGGGCACGTACGACATCGCCACCGTCGATCTAGCCACGTTCGCGGTCGGTCGTATCGCCGGCGTCGGCAATGGACCGCGCCATGTCGTGCTCGACCCGGCGGGGCGGTTCCTCTACGCCACGCTCAACGGGGAAAACAACGTGGCCAAGATCGACCTCACGGCGGGCACCGTTGTGGCCAAGATCCGCACGGGCGCTCAGCCGAGAAGCATGGCCATCGCACCCGACGGACGATCGCTCTACGTCGTGAACTACGAGTCGGCGACGATGACGAAGCTGCGCGCCGACGACCTTGCGATCACGCAGACGATGAAAACTGGAGTGCACCCGATTGGCATAACCGTGAATCCCGCGACGGGCAACGTCTGGGTGGCGTGCTACCCCGGCTCGATCACGTTGTTCGCCGAGGGCTAGCGCGGCCGGTGTTCGGTGCCGCGTCCCGGCGTGATGAAAAGGGCTTCGCCCGGTTCGTGCACCGTTGTCGTGTGCCACACGTTCCTCGGATTGACGACGGCTTGTCCCGGTCGTAGCTCCACCAACTCGTGGTCGCCGTCAACGTCTTGGATGAGATCGACGCGACCGGAGAGCAAGACGACGAGCTCCTCGCCCGCAGGGTGGCGCTCCCACGACTTCCATGTCTCGTCCTGGGGGACGATGCAGACGAGCCGACCTTCGTCGCCGTCGGAGACGAACTTGCCGGCGAATGACTCGAGGAACTCGGGTGTCCACTCGAAGTCGGGAATCGGCACCGCTCGGGCTCCGAGCCCAAGATGGACGAACGTCCGCGAGAGATCGAATGCCAGTGACGTCACCCGGGCAGTCTCTCGCGGCGGTGGTGATCCGGCGATGCCGGCGCAACGAAAATGCAAACGACCAACTTCACGAGCGGAGGCTCCATGAGCAACCTGGCCACGGTGACGGCGCTCTACGAAGCGTTCGGTCGAGGCGATGTACCTGCGATCTTGGAACGCCTTGCCGACGACTGTGCATGGGAAGCGTGGTCGGACAACTCCGCGGTGAAAGCCGGCGTGCCCTGGCTGCAACCTCGGGTGGGCAAGGCGGGCGTGGCCGAGTTCTTTGCCGTGGTCGCCAGCTGGACATCGTCGACTTCCAAGTGCTCTCGATCATGGAAGGCGGAAACCAGGTAGCCGCGGAGTTCGTGCTCGAAGCGAAGCTGCCCGCGCACGGGGGGCGTGCTTATCGCGACGAGGAGATCCACCTGTGGACGTTCAACGAGGCCGGTCAAGTCGCGAGTCTTCGCCACTACACCGACACCGCCAAGCACATCGCGGCGTATTCCGGTTAAGAGGGCGACGCCTCGCGAGGCGGCCCCCGGACGAGGGGGAGAGGAGGTTCGCCGGGGGCCTACCTCGGCGGCTACTGGGTGGAGGAGCCGCTCCTCGGACGCTATCGACGAGTGGGCTGACACGGACATCGGCTCGGCCGGTTTTCACGAGTGCACGTCGTTCCACAGGGGCAGTTCGGGTGGCCGGCTCTCGAGGGGGAAGTAGCCGGGCAGAGCGTCGACACTGACGTCGAGGTAGACCTTGGCTTCCGGAGGTTGGGCGAATCGGCCGTGACTCCAACGGACCTCGACGTGGCCCTGTACGACTCGCTCTGTGCGTGTCGGCCGGTGCTCGCAGACGGCGGTCCAGTCGACCCGAGGCTGGCCCGCGGTGGCCGCGGCGATGTCGAGCCGGCGAAAGCGAAAGAACTGCCGCCAGTCCCACGGGCTGGCCACCCGGAAACGTAGAGCCCTCGTGTCGTCGGCACCGAGCAGGAAGTAGGGAGCGTTACCGATACGCAGAAGGCGCCACAGCATCGCCTCGGCCGCCCCGGTGCTCGACCCTTCGATGCTGGCCCGCCACCGTTGTGCCGACGCGCGGCTGACCGCGGCGCAGAACGACGCGTGGACCGACTCGACGCCCGGCGGGTACCTCGGCCCGGGCAGGGCTCGGCGCAGCACTTGGCGCTGTTCGGTGGTGAGATCTCGCACGTCGGAGGGAAGTGCGGAGAGTTCGACGGCATCACGACACGCTCGATAGAGCGCCTGATACTCAGCGGTGGCCACGAGGGCATACCAGTCGGACCGATCCCAGGTTCCGTGGGTGGCGAGCAGCCCGTCGAACACGCGCGCCGGTGATGCGTTGGTGATGTTCGCCGAGAAGTACTTGCAGCTGATGAGGTAGACGTGATCGATTCGCAGATCGATCGGAGCGACTTCGTCGCCGGGCGGTCGGCGTCCACCGGTCCACTCGATCACCGCAGGAGGACGGCCTCGCAGAGCATCGCCGGCGCGCAGGAAGGCCCGCCCGTTCCTAAAGGCGGTGGAGAACTCGGTGGCGAATCTGCCGTCGTGCAACAAATGGCTCAGGTGGTCCCACGTTGCCTCATTCAGTTGGAGCTCAAGGGGACGAGTGGCTATCGCCTCGGCGGCAGTGGGAAACGGAAGCATGCCGAGGGCGGTGGCGAGCTCGGTGACGGTTGTGCGGTCATCGGGCATCGACAGAGACGTCCTCGAAGATGGGACTAAGAGGAAGTTCTAGGGCGAAGCGGTCGAGCTCGAGCGCATGGTCGGTCCATACCGGTTCGTCACTGAAGATATTGAGCTTGCGCTCAGTGGCATCGATCCACGCGACGATCGCCTCTTCCCAATCCTGCGCTTGTAACGCAACGCGAATCCGCTGTAGTTGAGCGGGCGTGCATTCCGAGGGGCGGAGTTGGGCCACGAGATGCAGGATCAAGACGCGTGTGAGCATTTCGGGGGTGCTCGCGACAAACACCAACTGCTCTTCGCCCGGCACCAACGCATAAGAGACGCCGCGCTGATGCGAAAGGGCGGGGTCGTAGACGCTCATGGCTTGCGCCACGTGCCGTCGGCATAGCTCGCGAGTAGGCGCTGGCTGTCGTCGCTCGTGATCTCCACGACGTCGAACACGGGGAAACGGCGGCGGGCGTCGCGCCCGGTAACGGCCTGGAGGGCCTTGGCCCCCGCACTGTTCTTCGTGGGCAAGTCGGTAGTGAGCAAGACGAGGCGAGAATCGGGGCGGGTGTGGCTGAGCACGCTCGCCTTGCCGAGTGCTTTCCACAACGCGTCGGCCCGCCGCAGCCCTCCTCGGGTGGACGCGAATGCCCCCGACACATCGAAGAGCCACTCGCGGCCCCGCCGGTCGAGCGTGACCAGGCTGATGTCCACACCCGCATCGAGACGCTTGTTCCGATCGATGATCTGGAAACCCGACTCCTCGAGGAGCCACTCCGCGAGTTCACGGGCCCGCCGTCCTTCACGTCGTGCCCGCGACTGGAAATGCTCGTCGGTGTCGACGTTCGCGGGCAGCGCGGCGATCTTGGGCCGCTCGAAGCTCCGGCCCCGGCGCACCTGCTGAAGACGCTCATGACTTTCGGCGGCGATCCGCGCCTCCGCAGTCACGACATAGTCGGGGTCGGTGTCGAAGCCGACGTAGTGACGATCGGTGCGAATTGCCGCGATCGCGGTGGTGCCTGACCCCATGAACGGGTCGAGGACGAGATCACCGACGTACGTGTAGAGCTCGATGAGCCGCTGCGGCAGTTCGACGGGAAACGGTGCGGGGTGGTTCACCCGGTTCGCGCTCTCGGGGGCGATATCCCAAACGTCGGTGGTGGCGTCGAGGAATTCGTCGCGATAGATCGAAGCCTCCGATGGACGGCCCTGCTCAGCGCGCCGGCGCGGCTCAATGGCGCGGTCGAAGCGGAGCTTCGAACCGACGATGATGCGCTCGGTGAGATCGCGCAGCACGGGGTCTCCGGGCTTTTGATAGGTGCCCCACGCGCAGTTGCCTGCCGCGCCCCTCGCCTTTTGCCAGATCACTTCACCGCGCAACAGCAACTCGAGGTCTTCGAAGATGTCGATGATGTCGCGCGACAGCGATCGGTACGGCTTGCGGCCCAGGTTCGCGACGTTGACCGCGATGCGACCGCCGGGCTCGAGGGCCTCGACGCCTGCCTTGAACACGCCGTGGAGCATGTCGAGATAGCGCTCGTAGCTCGCGGGCACGTGGCCTTGGCCGACGGCCGTTTCGTACTCCTTGCCCGCGTAATACGGCGGCGACGTGACGACGAGCGCCACCGAGTTCGGCGCCCATGTGTCGACGCGCTCACGCATGTCGCCCAACCACACACGATCGACCGACGGCCATACGGAGGGGTGCGCCACCTCATCGCTCTTCTGGATCTTGGGCGGCTTGAAGCGGCGATAGAACTCGGACGCGTCGTGGTTCTCCCTGCGGCCCACTCCGAACGTGGATGTGGAGGTGCCGCGCCGGCGCGTCTCACCCGAGGCCGGCGATGCGTCGGTCATGGCTCACTTCCTGGCGTCGAGGTGGGTAACGAACATGTGTTCGATAATAGTCGAGGCCATGCCGACATTACGCGCCCTGTCGCGGGCGAAACGCGAGGCCCTAGCCTGCAGCTCGGGAGGCAGCCATGGCCACATGTCTTCACCTTGACCAGATACGCCCTGTACAGCCCTCTTCCGTCGGGTGCGAGGACTGTCTCGCCCTCGGTCGACACGACTGGGTTCACCTGCGGGTGTGCCAGACGTGCGGGCACGTCGGATGCTGTGACAACTCACCGGGAAAGCACGCGACGAAGCATCACCGCACGGTGGCCCACCCGATCATTCGCTCGTTCGAACCCGGGGAGGATTGGTATTGGTGCTACCCGGACGAGCTCATGTTCGAGCTGGCCGGCGCGCCTCCGGCGCCCTCGCATTCCTGATCAGGTGCATCTGGTCGCCTGCGCTTGCCCGCCTGCTCTTGACACGGACCGAACGCTGTTCTATAACTCTAACTATGTTAGAGCATCCCACCCGTGATCGGCGGACCGAACGCCATGAGGCGACGAGGGCCGAGATTCTCGCGGTTGCCTGGCAGGTGGCCAGGGCGGAGGGACTCGCCGCCCTTTCGCTTCGCGACATCGCGCAACGAGTTGGCATGCAGGCGCCGTCGTTGTACTCGTACTTCGCCTCGAAGAACGCGATCTACGACGCGATGTTCGCCCAGGGCGCGGCCGAGTTCCTGAAGCGCGACCAACTGCTCGTGGCCACGGGCGACCCGTTGCAAGACCTCAAGGCGGGTATGCGGAACTTCGTCGAGTTCTGCACCGAGGATCCCGCGCGCTACCAGTTGCTCTTCCAGCGCACGGTGCCCGGCTTCGAGCCGTCGGCCGAGTCGTTCGCTATCGCGGTGGCGGGCCTCCAAGCGGCAATGGACCGGTTGGCGCGGTTGGGATTCGATGACCCTGAGGTCCTCGACCTCATGACCGCGATCGGCACGGGACTCGCCGATCAGCAGATCTCCAACGACCCGGGTGGTGACCGGTGGATCCGGCTCGTCGATGAGGCGATGGAGATGTTCTTTCAGCACGCGACGAATCGCAACAAGAAGTAAGGACGGGCCCCGAAATGACCGCAACCTCGACGTCGGTGAAGAACGTGGCGCTGTTTTCGCGCGCCGAGGCCGTGACGCTGGCGGCCACCGAGAACGAGCGGGCTCTCGACCAGCTGCGTTCATTGAGCGACGCCGACTGGTCGAATCCCACGGACTGCTCCGCGTGGAACGTTCGGGCGCTGGCGGGCCACGTGCTCGGCGGCATGGAGGGCTTCGCGAGCTTTCGTGAGTTCGTCCACCAGATGCGCGCAGGCAAGAAGGCCGCCGGCGACCGTCCCTTGATCGACGGCATGACCGAGGTGCAGGTACGTGAACGCGCCGGGCTCAGCCGAGATCAACTTCTTGCGCGCCTCGCTGACGTCGGGCCTCGCGCCGCCCGCGCCCGAGGGCGGATCCCGGATCTGTTGCGGCGGATGCCGCTCAAGCAGGACATGCCCGATGGCACCAAGGAGACGTGGGTCATGGGCTACCTCCTCGAAGTAATCCTCACCCGCGACACGTGGATGCACCGGATCGACATTTCTCGAGCGACGGGCCGCCCCCTCACGCTCACGTCCGACCACGACGGACGCATTGTCGCCGACGTCGTCGCCGAGTGGGGGCGTCGCCATGGGCAGCCCTTCCTGCTCCACCTGGAAGGGCCTGCCGGTGGCGAGTACGCCAGCGGCACCGGTGGTGAAGAGATCACTATCGATGCGATCGAGTTCTGCAGGATCCTTTCGGGTCGCGCCACCGGGGCCGGCCTACTCACCCAGGAGGTGCCGTTCTAATGGAGACCCGAGTGACCGAAGTGGCCGAGGGTATCTACCAACTCACGACCTACGTGCCCGAGGCCGATTTCAGCTTCAACCAGATTCTCGTCGCGGGCGAGGAGCCGCTCTTGTTCCACACGGGCCCGCGTCAGATGTTTCCGCTTGTCTCGGCGGCGGTGGCGGGGATCCTTCCGGCCGAATCGCTCCGGTGGATCACATTCGGCCACGTTGAGTCCGACGAGTGCGGCTCGATGAACGACTGGCTCCGGATCGCCCCTAACGCCACGGTCGCCCAGAGCATGATCGGATGCATGGTGTCGTTGAACGACTTGGCCGACCGAGCCCCGCGCGCTCTCGGCAGCGGTGAGGTGCTCGACATCGGCGGTCATCGCATGCGGTGGATCGACACTCCCCACGTCCCCCACGGTTGGGAAGCCGGCGTCCTCTATGACGAGACGACAAAGACCTTGCTCTGCGGGGACCTCTTCACCCGGACCGGCGCATTCGGCGCGACCACCACCGACGACATCGTCGGGCCGGCGAGCGCCGCCGAGGACATGTACTCGTCGTACTCACTTTCGCCGGTTAGTGGCGCCACTATTCGCGGGCTCGCGGATCTCGACGTCAAGACCCTCGCGCTGATGCACGGACCCGCGTTCACCGGCGACTGCTCAGTGGCTTTGCGGGACCTCGCCGACGACATCGACAAACGGATTGTTGCGGCCGGTTAGCACCCGCTCACGCTATCCGCGGCCGGGCGCGCGGCGTCCGTATCGTCGGCGACTTCCGCGTCTTCTTCTTCGCCCGCGCCGTGACGCTTAGCTGCGAGGGCTTGTGACCATCGACCGCGTCGGTTGGCATGTCGCCCGCGGCCGCCCGAACCTTGGCGAGGATGCGAAAGAGCGTCGCCAACTCCGCGTGGTCGAGCATCGGCAGACCGTGCTGCGCCTCGGCGATCGCCTGACACGACTGCTCGATGGCGCGGCGCCCCTTCGGGGTGATCCGCGCGAGGGTGGCCCGACGGTCGGTGGGATGCGCGACCCGCTTGGCCAGCCCGAGGCGCTCGAGCGTGTCGACCGTGCTCGTGACGCTGGTCGGATGCACGAGCAGCCGCTGGCTCAGCTTCCCGAGCGGCATCTCGCCGTTTCGGGAGAAGTAGAGCAAGGCCAACGCCTCGTGGCGCGCGTGGGTGAGATGGAGCGGTCGGAGCGCCCGATCACTCGATTGCCGAATGAGTTCCTCGGTGCGCAGGATCGAGAGAGCGGCGGCAAAACAGGGCCCATCCCACCCGTGCTTGCGCCAGTTCTCAGCCGCGGCGAGGATGGGATCAATAGGCTTGGCGCTGTCCACGAGTCGGGGACAGTACTCGCTCGACACGCTTGGCTCTCCTACAATCGGAGTACTAGAGTAAATTTCTCGCGAACGTTCTGGGGGACGTCTTCGCCGTACCTAGGAGGAATCCGCCATGGCTCTTGACCCTGCTGCCGCGGCCCTACTCGATCAGATCGCTGCCATGGGAGTACCGGCGCTCAACGAGATGTCTCCCGAGGACGCGCGTCTGGCCGCCGTGGGATTTAACGAGCTCGCCGGACCGGGGGAGCCGGTCGCCGATGTGACGGACCGAACCCTGCCGGGTCCTGGCCATGACATCCCCGTGCGGGTGTACACGCCCGCCGCCGACCGCAGCGCCTCCTTACCGTGCCTGGTCTATATCCACGGTGGCGGATGGGTGATCGGCTCTCTCGACAGCACCGACGCGATCTGCCGCATCGTGGCCAACCGCGCCGGCTGCAAGGTGGTTTCCGTCGACTACCGGCTTGCACCGGAGCACAAGTTTCCCATCCCCTTCGACGACTGCTATGCCGCCCTGCAGGCAGTCCACGACAACGCCGCCGAGCTTGGTATCGACGCCGGGCGGTTGGCGGTGGGCGGCGATAGTGCCGGCGCCAACATCGCAACCGCGATGGCGCTCAAGGCCCGGGATGAACGTGGCCCGGCGCTCCGCTTTCAGCTGCTTGTGTACCCCGTCACCGACCACAGCTTCGACACTCCGTCGTACAGCGAGAACGCCGACGGGTACCTGCTCACACGCGACATGATGCAGTGGTTCTGGTCGCACTACGTGTCTGGTCCCGCCGACAGTGACAACCCTCTCGCCAGTCCGGCACGGGCCAAGGATCTGGGCGGTCTGCCACCGGCCATGGTCATCACCGCGGAGTTCGACCCGCTTCGCGATGAGGGCGAGGCTTATGCCGCCAAGCTCACGGCGGCCGGCGTCCCCTGTGAGCACACGCGCTACGACGGCCAGATCCATGCGTTCTGGCAGATGCCGGGGATCTTCCCTGCGGCGCACAAGGCGGCCGACGCGGCCGGCGCCGCCCTGCGCGCCGCCTTTGCGGCCAAGTAGCACAAGCGCTTAGCTAGGCCCCTCGATGCCCGCGGCCTTGCGTGCGTAGGAGGTCGCTCGGGCCATGTCGTAGTGGCGGCGCGTCACGATGCGCTGCGCGAACAACCCGCCGCCTGACTGCAGGTTCGTGACGAGGTGCCAACCGCCAAACGCGTCGGCGGTGAGATCGCGGATGGCGTGGAACAGCCGTAGCCGGTCTTCCGCGCTCACGTTGGTTCCCGTGTCCATGTACTTCTCGACGAACGCACGCGTGTCGGGATTCTCGAGATCGGCGATCGACGGCGCCGTCAGCACTGAGCCTCCGGCGATGTCGTGGAGATTGCGCACCATCCGCCCGAATTCCGCGGCGCCCTGATACTTCGCCGCGTTCGTGAACAATTCGTCGGGATAGTAAAAGCCCTCCGGCGTGGCCTTGGCGTGGGCCAGTGCCGCCTCCATGCCGGCCCGCAACAGCGTGGCGTGGATGGCCATCTCGTCGATCTTTTCGCGAATGTGCGCGACCGCGGCCAGACCGTTGGCCTCGGCGATGAGCTGGGCCAGGCCCACGAGTTCGTCGGCCTGGTGGACCATCGCGGTGATGCCTCCCAAGCGTTCCCACAAGCCGAGCGAGTGGGCGAAGACCGCGGCGTTGGCCGTTTCACCGTCGAGGAAAACACGGTCGATGGGGACGAAGACATCGTCGAACACGACGAACCCGTCGGGCATGCTGGAGCGGCTGCTGACGGGGAAGTGCCGCACGTCGTCGCCCTTGGGGTGATACGTGGTGTTGATGATGCTCACACCGGACGAGTTGACCGGCACGGCGCACGTGATGGCGTAGTCCTCTTCGCCGGGCTTCATCGCCTTGGTCGGCATGACGAGTAGGTCGTGGCAGAGCGACGCCGCGCTGATGTGGAGCTTGGCCCCCCGGATGACGACCCCGTCGCTTTGGCGATCGACGACGTGCATATACGCGTCGGGGTCCTCCTGGCGCGCGGGCGCCAGCGAACGGTTGCCCTTCGCGTCGGTGATGCACTCCGCGATGCGGACGTCGGCGGCGATGGCGTCGTCGACGTAGGCCTGTAAGCGGTCCTTGTAGACGGGATCCACGCCGGAGAGGCGCGGCGAAGCCGTGAGCAGCGTCATCAACGATTGGTAGGTGACGTTGAGCGCGAGATCCATCTGACCGATTACCGCGGCCCGCTCGCGCAATTCCTGCGGTGAACGCGGTGCGAGCACGAGCGGGTTCGTGGCGCCGGGCTCGGGGGAGTAGCAGCGGTCGTATCCAGCGGCGATGGCGCGCGCCGGGGTTTCGAACGCGGGCTCCAGCATCAGGTCCTTTATCCGCCGTCCTTCGAAGTAGGTGACGCGCCCATCGTCGAGCGTCGCCAGATACTGGTCGCCGGTCATCATGGCGTGCTGAGCGCGAACCCCTCGTAGTCGTTCGCTGCGACCTCGTCACACTTCTGGCGGTAAACGCCGACCCCACCGATGTAGGGCATGAAGACCCTCGGCTTGCCGGGGACGTTCGCACCCATGTACCAGGAGTTGGCGCGGGGGAAGAGGGTTGTCTCGCCCACTTCGCGGACGTGATCGACCCACGCCTCTTCGGCGTCGGCCGACGCGTCGATCGACGAAATGCCGTGGTCGCGCATGTAGGTGATGCAGTCGGTGATCCAGTCGACGTGCTGCTCGATCGACAACATCATGTTGCTCAGCACCGATGGGCTGCCCGGTCCCGTGATCATGAAGAGGTTGGGGAAGCCAGCGGTGGCGATGCCAAGGTAGGTGAGAGGCCCGCCCGCCCACTTGTCCTTCAGTGGCTGCTTGCGCGTGCCGCGTATGTCCATTTTCGACAGCGCGCCGGTCATGGCGTCGAAGCCCGTGGCGAACACGATGCTGTCGAATTCGTATTCAGCGTCGGACGTGCGGATTCCCTTCGGCGTGATCTCGACGAGCGGCGTCTTGCGCACGTCGACGAGGTGCACGTTGGGTCGGTTGAACGTGGCGTAGTACCCCGTGTCCAGGCAAGGCCGCTTGGTGCCCACCGGATGATCCTTGGGCGACAGCAGATCGGCCACTTCCGGATCGTGCACGATCTCGCGGATCTTGGAGCGGATGAACTCGGCCGCCGTGTCGTTGGCTTCCTGGTTGGTGATGAGGTCGTTGTACGCCAATACCAGCGCGACAAGGTTCCCCCGGCCCCAGCGCTCCTCGTACATCGCCCGGCGTTGCTCGGGGTCGACCTCGAGCGCCGAGTGCTCCGGCATTTCGACAGGAATGCCGAAGCCTGATTCGCGGGCCTCTTGGCGATACTCCTCATACTTTGCCTTCCTCGCCTGCTGGAAGCCCGGTGCCCACGGACTGTTGCGGGCGGGGAAGCTGAAGTTCGGCGTCCGCTGGAACACGGTGAGATCCGCGGCTTGCTCGGCGATGATCGGGATCGACTGAATGCCCGACGAGCCGGTGCCAATCACGCCGACCCGCTGCCCGGAGAAGTCGACCCCCTCATGGGGCCAGTGGCCCGTGTGGTACCAGGTGCCCCCGAAACTGTCGAGCCCCGGTATCTCCGGCAACTTCGACGCCGACAGACATCCCGTGGCCATGATGCAGAACTGCGCGCTGACGGTTTCGCCCTTGTCGGTTGTGACGGTCCAGCGCTTCGCGTCGTCGTCGAAAACGGCCGACGTGACGCGTGTCTCGAACTGGACGTTGCGCCGGAGGTCGAACCGGTCGGCGATGTGGTTGACATAGCGGAGGATCTCGGGCTGCGTCGCGTAGCGCTCGCTCCACTCCCATTCCTGCTCGAGGTCCTTGTTGAAGGAGAACGAGTAGTCGAGGCTCTCCACGTCGCACCGAGCGCCGGGGTAGCGGTTCCAGTACCACGTCCCGCCCACCCCGTCGGCGGCCTCGTACACCTGGACCGCGAGTCCAAGCTCCCGCAAGCGATGCAGCATGTAGAGACCGGCAAATCCGGCGCCGACGACGACAGCGTCGACCTGGGGGGCGGTTTTCTTCGGCATTGACGCTTCCTCCTTTTCAGGACGGCCAGGTAATGATTCTCGATGTCGGCGATCTGAGCCAGAGCTCACCCGCCGAGCCGGTGATTTCGATACTGCCCCGCTGCATCACGAACGCCCCAGAGTGTCAGAAGGATCGTGGCCCCGAGAACCGCGGCATACACCCCTCCGATCAAGATGGTGGCGACGCCGGCGAGGGCAGAGCCCAAGGCCCAGTTCGCATCGGCGATCCAGTCGGGGGAGAGCCCGATCGCCGAGGCGGCGCGCTGGTTCTCGGCCATCGCCGACGTCGCCTGACCGGATGCGTGCACCGGTAAAAGGCCCATCGCGCGGCGCTCACGAGCCTCTGATGGATGACAGGGAGGTAGTCACACGCATAACGAACTCCCCTTGAGTCGGCGCGTCCCCTCGGACACCAGCCGTATCGTATGTATAACGGGTTATGCAAGCATGCGCAAATATTAGGATAGTCCTACGTTCTCTAACTGGGGGGTTTGAAAATGAAAATGAAGGCCGCCATTTTGTGGGAGCCAAAGACGGAGTGGAGCGTCGAAGAAGTCGAGCTTGATCCGCCGAAGGCGGGAGAGGTCTTGTTGAAGCTCGTCGGCTCCGGCTTGTGCCACTCAGACGAACACCTTCTCACCGGAGACCTGTCACTCGATCCTGCCGTGGCCAAGGAGCTCGGCGTTGAGCAGTTTCCGATCATCGGCGGCCACGAGGGCGCGGGTGAGGTTGTCGAGGTCGGGCCAGGGGTTACGACGCTCGCGCCGGGCGATCACGTGGTGCTGGGGTTCATCCCGTCGTGCGGCCGTTGCGCCTTCTGCGCGCGAGGCAAGCAGAACCTGTGCGACCTCGGTGCGTATCTGCTCGCGGGCCGTCAGGTCACCGACTTCACCTCGCGCCACCACGCCCACGGCAAGGACCTTGGGTTGATGTGCTGCATCGGCACGTTCGGCGAGTACACGGTGTGTGCCGAATCGTCCTGCATCAAGATCGAGCCCGACATCCCGCTCGACAAGGCCGCGCTGGTCGGCTGCGGCGTCACGACCGGATGGGGCTCAGCGGTGTACGCCGCCGGAGTCATGCAGGGCGAATCCGTCGTGGTCATTGGCTGTGGTGGTGTCGGCATGAACGCCGTGCAGGGCGCGACGTTGTCGGGCGCTCGGCACGTGATCGCAGTAGATCCTGTTGAGTTCAAGCGTGAGCAGGCTCAGGTTTTCGGGGCCACCCACACCGCCGCCTCGATCGAGGAGGCGATGCCTCTCGTTCAAGAGCTCACCTGGGGCGTGATGGCCGACAAGGTCATCTCGACCATGGGTGTAGGCGAGGGCAAGTTGGTCGAGTCGATCATGGGCCTGTGTGCGAAGGGCGGCCGGGTGGTGTGGACGAACGTGTCTCCCATCAACGACACCGAAGTCTCGATGAACCTGTTCAACTTCACCCTGCAGGAGAAGCAGCTCGTCGGGTCGCTGTTCGGAAGCGCGAACCCACGTCGCGACATTCCGCACCTCCTGCGCCTCTACCAGGAGGGCAAGCTCAAGCTCGACGAGCTCATCACGCGCACCTACCCGCTCAAGGACATCAACAAGGGCTACCAGGACATGCGCGACGGCATCAACGTGCGCGGCATGCTGATCTACTGACCGTGCTGATCTAGTGGGCGACGCTTAGTCGATCACCTGCGAGATCTGGATCACCGGGGTGACGTTGGTGTAGTTGGGAACGTCGGCGGCCGCATCGCCGGCCTTCGCCCCGGACATGCTCGCGTGGAGCGCCTCCAGCGACGGGAAGTACAGGTGTCCCACCGCGTGGTACGGCCCGTCGATGCCCTCCTCGATGTCCATGCGCTCGAGACCCGCGAGGCTCTGGAAACAGATCTCGCGGTGCTTCTTGCGGTAGTAATCCATGTCGAACCTGCTGCCGACGCCAGTCGGGTACAAGACCGAAATTTTGTGCACGAACCCCCCTTAGGTCGAACGGCGAAAGGTACCGCGGAAGGACGGGTTGGCGAAAAGTCGGGAACACCTAGCATTGTGGCGAAGAGGTAAAGGGGAGGCAGCGCCATGGCCCTCGCGAAGCCGATAGAGCCAATTGTCGAGGACGACGGATTCATCCGTGCGGCGTTGGCCGACGCCGATGTCCCTGCACTGCTACCGGCGCTCGTCTACATCACCGGAGACTTCTCGTTGCTCCGTGACGAACTTCGGATCGATCCCACGCTGATTCTGCAGGACCAGGCGGGGCTGACACCCGAGCAACTCGCCACCGCCCGTCAGCTCGCGCTCGAGACGCTCATTCGGTTCCGCGATAACGGGAGCCGGCCGGGTCCCCCGATCGAGGGTGAGGCACTCGCTCGCATCGTGCAGTTCATGGGCGCCGGGCTCCCGGTCGAGGAATACATGGACATGGCGCACGAGGAGCTGGCGCTCACGCCAGACGACGAGCGCTCGGCGCATTGGCGCAAGCGAGACGTGGCTCCCGACCGCGACATCCTCGTTGCTGTCATCGGCGCGGGGATGTCGGGGATCGTGGCCGCCTACCGTCTCGAGCAGGCCGGCGTGCCCTACGTGGTGATCGACAAGAACGAAGACGTCGGCGGCACCTGGTTCGAGAACACTTATCCGGGCTGCCGGGTCGACATCCCCAACCACTACTACAGCTACTCGTTCGCCCAGCGCGACGACTGGCCGTCCTTTTACTCGCCCCAACGGGAACTTCACCGCTACTTCCGCGAGTGCGTCGACGAGTTCGGGATTCGCCCGCGCATCCGCTTCAACACCGAAGTCACGTCCGTGGCGTTCGACGAAGACGCAGCGACGTGGACGCTCGACCTCCTTCGTAGCGACGGCAAGGAAGAGCGGCTGACGGCGAACGCCGTGATCAGCGCAGTCGGTCAGCTCAACCGTCCTCAAATGCCTTCCATCGAAGGCCGCGAGAGCTTCGCCGGACCTTCGTTCCACTCCGCCGAGTGGGACCACTCAGTCGATCTCGACGGAAAGCGCGTTGCCGTCGTGGGTACCGGGTGCAGCGCGGCCCAGTTCGTGCCGATCATCGCCGACCAAGCGGCGACAGTCGAGGTCTTCCAACGGACCCCGAACTGGATGTTCCCGGTTCCGCACTATCACTTCGAAGTGCCAGCCGGCTTTCAGTGGTTGCTCTCCCACGTTCCGGCCTACCGGCAGTGGTACCGGTTCTGGCTGTTCTGGCGCTCGGCGGAAACACTGCGGCCGATGGCGGAGGTCGACCCCGCGTGGCCGCACCAGGAGCGGTCGGTCAGCGAGTTGAACGACTCGCTGCGCGCGGTGCTGCAAGAGGCGATGGAGGCGCAGTATCCAGAGGATTCTGATCTCCTGGCCAAGGTGCTCCCCGAGTATCCGCCCGCCGCGAAGCGCATCATCGTCGACAACGGCGTGTGGGCCGAGGCCCTCCAGCGCGACCACGTGCACCTCGTCACCGACGACATCGAGCGCATCACACCCGAGGGCATCGTGACGGTCGGCGGCCAACTGCACGAAGCCGATGTGGTCATCTACGCAACGGGCTTTCAGCCGTCGCGCTTCTTGACTCCGATGAAGGTCGTCGGGCGCGGTGGTGTGAATCTCCACGATCAGTGGGATGGCGATGCCCGCGCTTACCTGGGTATCACAGTGCCTGGCTTCCCGAACTTCTTCGTGCTGTACGGCCCGAACACCAACATCGTGGTCAACGGCAGCATCATCTGGTTCTCGGAGTGCGAGGTGCGCTACGTCATGGACTGCATCAAAACGGTGCTCGCGGGCGGGCACAAAGCCCTCGATTGCCGGCGAGATGTGCATGATCGCTACAACGTCGAGGTCGACGCGGAGAACCTCCGCATGGCGTGGGGCGTCTCGAACGTCAACAGCTGGTACAAGAACGCGAAGGGCCGCGTTGCGCAGAACTGGCCGTTCCCGTTGCTCGAGTACTGGAAGCGCACGAAGGCGGTCAACCCGGCCGACTACGAGGTGCTCTAGACCGCGTCACGCGCTAGCCGCTCCGCAGTGTTGCTCCGGTGGGTGAGGCTCGCGCGGGTCCGTGGTTTGGTGGGTGGATTGTGAGGTTGAGTTGCTAGCCGCGACCGCGACCTTGCCCTGCGCCGACCTCATTGAGAAACCGCGCCACGTCAAGGTCGATCGCGTGCTCATCGACGAGGCGTTCGAGGCGGCTGTGGTACGCGCGCCGGGCGATCTCGAGACAGCGGCGCCGCCCCGCATTGGCCACTGTGATGAGTAGTTCGTTGGCACGGAACGGCTTCACGATGTAGCCGTAGACGCCGGTTTCGAGCGCTTCCTTGGCGATGCTCGGGTCATCGACGGCAGTGACCATGACGACTGCGAGGTCAGGGTGGTCCGTGAGCATGCTTTCGGCCAGCTCGAGGCCGGTTTCGCCGGGCATCATCACGTCGACGATCGCGAGAGCGAAGTTGCTCTCTGCCAGTCGAGCCCGAGCCTCCGTTGCATCGCTTGCGGCGGTGCATTGGTAGCCCTCGCGCTGAAGCAGGCGAAGCACAGTGCTGGAAACGATGACATCGTCGTCGACGATCAGCGTCGCGGTGGTGTCGCCGAAGAGGGGGGCCATCTCGCCGGGCCGGAAGCGCAGCTCTTCGCGGGGACGCACGGGCAAAGGGTATCCCGCGCGAAGAGCGCTGACACCGTCACGCTCTGTCGGTGCTGAGAAATGCCCACATGGGACGGACTTTCGTGCCGAGAACGATGAGGGCGGCGCTGCCCCAGCCGAGCAAAAGCCACGTCCACGTGGCGGCCCGCGGCTCGTAGCGAAACGTGATGATGTGGTCGCCCGCTGAGACATTTACGCCTACAAATGCCGGGCCGACGTACTGGGTAGGCGCGCGGCGTCCGTCTATGAACGCCTGCCACCCAGGAATGAACGTCGATTTGAGTACGACGGCGGCCGGGCGCTCGAGATGGACACTCGTGGTGAACACCCCAAGCTCGGGCTGGGCCTGCGTGCTCTGCACCGTGCCGGGCACGCTCGCCGGAACCGCCGCGCCCGCCTTCAACGTCGCCGCTGGACGCGGACCGCCGTCGACGGCGAGGACGGGCAGACGGTGGGCGGGCGGGTTGCTCACGAGAGACGCCATCGCTGATCCCAGCTTCTTCATGGTCGTTGTCGTCGGACCATCGGTGTCGAAGACGCCCACGTAGCCGGATCCCACCACACGAAACAAGCGATGCCGGCCGCGTGCGGCCACGAGTTGTACAGCCCTCGGGTCGACAGGGATCGTGAAGTCGTCGCGAAGCAACAGGTAGCGCACCCCCAGCAAGTCGTACGAAGCGAGGTTGTGCTCATTAAAGAACGGCTCGACGGCCGCGGTCGCGGACACGGTTCGGTACAGGAAGCCCACAGCGTCAGCGCCGTCGTTCAACGCGGTGATATACGCCGGCGCGAATCCGATCTTGTAGTTGGCGCCCCAGTTCGCGCTGCTTCCCGCGTAGACGCGGCCACCGCCCTCGGCGGTCGCAATCTGCAGGAGCGCGCCAACATCGTTCCCGTAGCTCGCGTCGGCCTTGCGTTGGATGTTTATCCAGTCGCGTCCGGTACTCGAATAGCCATCTCGTTCTTGAACGGCCGGGATCAATGCGATCGCGGCCACAAAAGCGAGCGCACCGCTGGGGCGCCAGGCAGGCGCGCGCGGCCATGCTCTGAGGGCGGCGCGGTGGAGAGCGTTGAGAAGCTCCGCGGCGGCCACCGCCGCCAGCAACAAGCCGAACAAATGCACGCCGGCGATAAAGCGGTGAAAAAGCAGCACGCCGTGACCCGGAATGCCGTTGTAGATCGCCCCGAACGTCGCCGGCCCGAAGTACAGCAGCACCGACGTAAGCCAACCGGTCGCCAGAGCTCGGAGTCTCATGTCGTGTCGCCAACGGACGACGGAGAGACCGAGTCCTGCCGCGACCAGGACGGTGATCACCGGGAGCCGTCCGGCGTCGTACACCCGTCCGTGTAGGAGGTTGCTGAGGATCGTGCGGGCGCCGAGCGACCTGAAGAAGGCAGTCGTGTTGCCCGCGGGCGCGTAGTTCGCCCAGTTCCGATCCAAGAACGCAGGAATGATCGAGAAGGCAAAGAGACAACCGCTCACCGCGAAGAGCAACAACGCTCGAACGGCGCGGCGAACGACATCCGCGACCACGATCAGAGTCCAGATCGCGATGACGATCAATGCGAGATAGGCGGTGGTGTAGTGCAGCGCCAACACGGCCCCGAGTGGCAACGCCGCGACGAGCAGGCCGCGCCCCGCGCGGAGCCATCGCAGCGCAAGCGGCAGCGCGATAGGCATCAGGACCATCGCCCACAGCTGGGCCCACAGGCCGTTCCCGCGCCAGAGGTAGCTGCCCCACTCAAAGCCGTACAGCGTGTTTGACGCGATCAGCGGCGCGAGCAGACTCCCTGCGGCGGCAGTGCCGCACGAGAAGCCGAACAGCCGGAGCCCGCCGTAGACGGCAAACGGCCAGACGGCGAGCAACAGGTAGAGAGACCACAGGACCACTGTGCGCGGGTCGGCTCGATCGCCGGCGACCGCCCCCATGACGATGTGAGGCAACGACTGGTAGTGGTGTGTTGATGCGAAGCCCATCGAGAGGTGCGGATCCCAACCGTCGAAGGGAGTGCGATGGTCGGTGATGCGCTGCGCGGCGAAGCGAACCAGATCGACGTGGAACGCCGTGTCGTTGACCGGCTGCACCGGCATCGTTTCGGCGCGCAACTCGACAAGGGTGAAGATCGACGCGGCCAGCGGCGCCAGCAGTGAAATCCAAAGACGTGACCGACTGCGGCTAGGCCGAGCGGCGGTGGCCGGCCCGGCTGCTGTGCTCGTCGCGGCAGCGATCGCGGCACTGTAACCAGGGCCCGCGCTTAGGGTGTTGGGCATCGAGGCTGGCTCAGATCGCTTCCCGATACGTGCCGTCGTCGCCGCTTTCGTCGTTTCAGTAGCGCTCCGAGCTCGGTTCATCAATACGCCGTTGTCATCGGACGAGGGCGGCTACATGGCCGTTGCTCGGGCCTGGGCCGCTGGAAAGCACCTCTACGGTGATGCCTGGGTGGATCGCCCCCAGGGGTTGGTGCTGCTGTTCCGGATCTGGGACGGCCTGACCGGCGGCTCAACGACAGCGATCCGGGTGATGGCCATCGTGTTCGGCTGCATCGTCGTCGCGGGCGTGGCCTACGCGGTCTTCTCCATCGCCGGTCCGCGGGCGGCCGCAGTGGCGGGCCTTCTGGTCGCCGTCGCGTCGGCCAACGCCCGGATCGAGGGCTTCATCGCCAACGGTGAGTTGTTGGCCGGTGGTCTGGCGGCCGTGGGTGTCGCCGCCGCGTGCGCGTACCTGTTCAGGGGCAGGGGTCTGGCGTGGCTGTTCGCCGCGGGGGTGCTCGGTGGGTGCGCGATCTCGCTGAAGCAGTCGGGATTCGACGGCTTCTTGGCGGTGATGGTCTGCATCGTCGTGGGCGGTGTCGCTCGGGAGCGACCCTGGCGGCAGGTCGTGCGCGAGTGCGTTGTGTGTGCGGCCGGGCTGGCCTCGGTGCTCGCAGCGCTGCTGATCCATGCCGTGTTCCTCGGCTTCAGTCGGTGGTGGTATGCGGTCGCCGGCTATCGCCTGGGCGGGATCAACGCCTCGTCGCGCGCCGATTGGCATCGCTTTCGAGTCACGTCGGTCATCGCGGCCCCGACGATCGTGCCGCTGTTGGTCGTGGCCGCCGCCGGCTTCGTCGTGTGGGTCGCCCGCAGCCGGCGCATCACACGTTCGACTGTGCTCGTCCCGGCGTGGGTCTGCTTTGCCAGCCTCGCTTTCTTGACTGGCGGGCTCTTTCATCGCCACTACTGGGTGACGTTGACCATGCCGCTCGCCGCCGCGGCCGCGGTGGCGATGCAAAAGATCCCAGGGCGTCTATTGATCGCAGGCGCTCTTGTCGCGGCCATCCCGTCGTTGATCAGCACGGCCCAGGTGATCGTGCTCGATCGAAGTGAAGTGACGGTGGTGGCGAACGGCGATCCGCGGTCACCGACCAACGAACACGTGGCCGATTGGTACCGCCGACATCGAAACCCCGGGTCGACCTTGTACGTGATGTGTGCCAGTGCTGCCGTCTACGCCATCGCCGATGCCACACCGCCGTATCGGTACCTCTGGTACGACGGCGTGCTCCACGGTAAGGGAGCGCAAGACGAACTCGTCGGGCTCTTCGCGGGTGACAACGCTCCGACATTCGTCGCGATGTATCAGGACGCCCGGGCGTGCAATCCCTCCGGTCGGGTCGATGTGCTTCTGAAGGAGCGTTACACGAGAGCCGCGGTCGTCGACGGGGTGAGCATCCTCGTGCGCAACCCTTCGGGGTGAGCGCCTAGCTCGTGTGAACCACGAGAACGTCGATGGGGGCGCGGCGGGTCACCGAGCTCGGCACTGATCCGAGGAGGCCGCGCAGGCCCTTGAGACCGCGATCGCCCACCACGATGAGGTCGGCTCCCACCTCCTCTGCGACCGCAACGAGGGTCGTCGACGCGTCGCCGCGCTCAACCCGTGCGAGCGCGTTGATGCCCATAGATCGAAGGTGTTCCGCCGTCGCGTTGAGGCGGCCTTGCCGGTCCTCGACCTCCGACGCCGCCCAGCTCGGCGGCGTCGCCTGACCGACCCCGCTGGCCACGAGCGAGCCCGCGGGCTCGCTGTAGGCACTCACGACATGCACGGTTGCCCCTACCGCCTTTGCCAGTTCCGCCGCCTTGGCGACGGCGTTGTCGGCGGTCGGCGAGCAGTCCGTTCCCACCACGATCGTTCGATACATCTTCAAAACCCCCAAGTGCCCAGCGTGGCCGGAGAGCCCGCGCCCGGAGCTTACGGCGAGGGGACGCTGCGATGCTTTGGGCCCGCCGCTACTGTCCAGTGCGTTCATCCGCATGCCCCGCCTGACGACGCCGGCGACCTCGCCGTTAGCACGGCCGAGGGCGTCGCGACGCTGTGGTTCAACCGCCCCGACAAGCGCAACGCCATCACTTACGACATGTGGCGCGGCATTGCCGACTCCTGCCGCCGGCTCGCCACGGACCCGACCGTTCGTCTCTTGGTGGTCCGCGGTGGCGGCGATCACTTCTCCGCCGGCGCCGACATCTCGGGACTGGGCGAGCCGGCACCCGCCGACTACCGAGCCGCGAACGAGGCGGCGCACGACGCTATCGCGTCGTTCCCCAAACCGACCTTGGCGTTCATCACCGGCGCGTGTGTCGGCGGCGGCGCTCAGATCGCGATCGCCTGCGATCTCCGTGTGGCCGACTCGACGAGCCGCTTCGGCATCACTCCAGCCCGACTCGGCATTGTCTATCCGGCGTTCGCGGTCGAGCGCACGGTCCGCCTGATCGGCCCGTCGTCTACCAAGCATCTCCTGTACTCCGCCGAGATCATCGACGCCGCACGCGCTTTGCGTATCGGGCTCATCGACGAATTGCACGAACCGGGCGCGGCCATTCAACGTCTTTCTGAGCTCGCGTCTCTGCTCGCTGACCAGCGGTCGCTTGTGACGCAGATGTCGAGCAAAGAGATGGTTGACGCTGTCGCCGGCACCGGACCGGCGAGTATCGAGATCGAACGCCGCTGGACAGAAAAGGCCGGCGCCGCTGCCGACCGGGCCGAGGGCGTCGCCGCCTTCCTCGAACGCCGTACGCCCCGCTTCACATGGACGAACGCGAGCGACGACACGATCACAACCCATCCGTCACGAGAGGACCGCTGATGCATCTGCCGCCGAAACCGCCGTCCGCCAAGGGCCCCGCCGAGTGGTTCACCGGCGACGTGTGGATCGACGCCATCGTCCGCGGCGAGGAGCCATCGCGCGTTCGCGTGAACGCGGTCCGGTTCAGCCCCGGCGCCCGCACCGCCTGGCACTCGCACGCAGTCGGCCAGACCCTCTACGTCACCGACGGCGCCGGCGTAGTGCAGTCCCGAGGCGGCGACATCGTCGGCATCCGGCCGGGCGATGTGGTTAACGCGCAGGCCGACGAGTGGCACTGGCACGGTGCGACGCACGACCACTTCATGACGCACCTGTCGATCACCGAAGGAGTCGCCCCCGACAGCGACGAGGGCGAGACCGACTGGGGCGAGCACGTCACCGACACCGAGTACCGCGGCGAGGCCTAGAGGTGGCGGCCCCGCCACCCGAGCGTCATCTACTACGGGCCCGTGACCTCGCCGACGCGCGCTACACCGAGGCCGTCACCGTCGCCGACATGGCCCGTGCCGCCGGCCTTTCCGCCGCGCATTTCAGCCGAGAGTTCGCGCGGACGTTCGGCGAGACGCCGCACCGCTACCTGCTGACGCGCCGGCTGGAACGGGCGGCGCTGCTGCTTCGCACCACCGACCGGCGCGTGGCCGATGTGTGTTTCCTTGTTGGTCTCGGCAGCGTCGGGTCATTCACCACGAGCTTTCGCCGCATGTTCGGAATGACGCCGATGGAGTACCGCCAGCGCTTTCCGCCGGCGTCGAGTAGGGCGGTCGTCCCGTCGTGCATCGTGCGGTTCTACGGACGGCCCCAGAACCGCACGTTTCGAGAAGACCCCGCGACCTCCCGACCCTTACCGTGATCCACGTGGTCGCCGCCCCGGCGACTGGAACGGAAGGTAAGCCATCAATGATGAGAATCTCGACGGCGCAGGTGTGGGTCCACGACCAGCAAGCCGCCCTGCGCTTCTACACGGACAAGCTCGGCATGGAGATCCACGAGGACGTCACGCTCGCCGAAATGGGCGATTTTCGGTGGCTGACCGTCGGCCCGAAGGGACAGTCCGACGTGTCGATCGTGCTGATGGCGGTGCCCGGTCCGCCGTTCATCGACGCCCAAACGCAGCAGGACATCAACTCGCTGATGAGCAAGGGATTCGCGGGCACAGTCTTCCTCGAGACCGACGACTGCGAGGAGTCGTACAAGGAGCTAAGCGGACGCGGGGTCGAGTTCACGGAGGCGCCCGAGCGGCGTCCTTACGGCATCGACGCCGGCTTTCGCGACCCGTCCGGCAACAGCCTGCGCCTGACGCAGCGACTCCCGACGCCCTGAGCACGACCGTGGAGCGGGTGACGAGAATCGAACTCGCGTTCTCAGCTTGGGAAGCTGATGTTCTGCCTCTGAACTACACCCGCGGACAGCGCATTCACGCTAGCGAAAACGTCGCGCGGATCGTAGAGGGCGGTTAGCGAAGCAGTCGGAGGCGAACTTTGGCCACATCGCAGCGGCATCGGTCGGCAGAAGAGCCTCGAGCACGCGGAGGACCTCGGCGACAGTGCCAGGCCGGTCGGATGGGTTCGGTTCAAGAAGCGCGGTTATGAGGCTGTCGAGCTCGTCGGGCAACTCGACACCGTGCTCGCGCGTTGGTGTGGCGCGCCGGTCGCGACCGGCGGGATGGTGGTCGGGATGGGGACCATGGGCACTGTTACGGGCGGCAATGTCGTCTCGGGCGGCAACGCCAACGGCGCGGGCGGCACGGTGATTGGAGGAGGCACCGGGTCAAGTGCGTTGGCTGACGTCTGCGACGCGACCAATACGATGACGCCGACGACTACCAGGAGCAGCCATCGGTATCTCACCGGCCCGGATGCTTGCGTCGTGGCTGGCGTGTTCCGGTTCGTCCCATAGACGTCGCGACGCGTGCCCCCGATGTCGTTCAACAAACCGGTTGAGTGGATCTTTAAAGTCCGTTTACGGAGGCGTCGACGTAACGTGACGAGCGCAACGCGCGGCGTTGCATTTTTCCCCAAAGACCGTCCAGATCGCCGGTGGTGCCGTACTCCGCCCCCCGGCCCGCAAGCTCACAGACGACTCGGCCACACGACGTGGCCGGTAGGGTCGCCGCTCGATGGTGCTGTCCGATCGAACGTTGCGCGAGGAAATTTCGGCTGGCCGCATCGTCGTCGACCCGTTTGACCCGGCCGCGGTACAACCATCGTCGATAGACATCCGCGTCGATCGCCTCTTTCGGGTGTTCCGCAACCACACCACCGGCGTCATCGATGTCAAAGAGGATCTCGAGGATCTCACCGAGCTCGTCAGCATCCCTGAGGACGGCGTGTTCATGCTGCATCCCGGTGAGTTTGTGCTCGGTTCGACTCTGGAACGCATTGGGGTACCGATCGACCTCGTCGCGCGCATTGAAGGAAAGAGTTCGCTCGGACGCCTTGGCCTCCTTATTCACTCGACGGCTGGCTTCATCGATGCCGGCTTCGACGGACACATAACGCTCGAGCTGTCCAACGTGGCGAACCTTCCGATCACGATCTATCCGCGTATGAAGATCGGTCAGGTCTCGTTCCTCCGCATGACCACCGATGCTGAGAACCCGTACGGCTCGAGGACGACCGGATCGAAGTACCAGGGGCAGCGGGGGCCCACTCCGAGTCGCTACTTCGAAAACTTTCGCTGAGGCGCGCGTCAGGTGTGGAGGGGCGAATCTGACGCGCCGGCTCTCCGCAATTCGGCCTCGCCTCGCTCGATGGCTTCGAGAAGGTGCATCGAGATGTCGGCCACCTTCACCTGATCCTCCTCGACCCCTGCCGCTTTCACACCGTCGTCGAGCATGATGTAACAGAACGGGCAGGCGGTGGCTACGCGGGAAGCGCCCGTCGCGATTGCTTCTTGGGCACGCTCGTCGTTCACCTTTTTGCCGATCGACTCCTCCATCCACATCCGTGCCCCGCCGGCGCCGCAGCACATGCCCTTCGTACCGTTGCGCCCCATCTCGACGATGTCGATGCCCTTCAGCGAGCCGATCACGTTGCGGGGGGCCAGGTAGATGTCGTTGTGGCGGCCGAGGTAGCACGAGTCGTGGTACGTCACCCGCTCGGCGAGGGTGGCGTTCGCCACGTCGAGCCGGCCGGTGGCGATGAGCTCCTCGAGCAGCTGGCTGTGGTGGATCACTTCGTAATGGCCGCCGTACTGCGGATACTCGTTTTTCAGCGTGTTGAAACAGTGGGGGCACTGCGTGATGATCTTGGTGACACCCATGCCGTTCAACATCTCGATGTTGGGCAGGGCGAGCATTTGGAAGAGGTACTCGTTACCTGAACGGCGCGCCGGGTCGCCGGTGCACATCTCCGACGGACCCAGGATCGCGACATCGATGCCGGCTCGGCCGAGCAGCTTGGCCATTGCCCGCGTGACCTTCTTGTTCTTGTCGTCGAAGCTGCCGGCGCACCCCACCCAGTAGAGGTACTCCTGGGTGATCGGCGTCCCGGGATCGACCACCTCGACGGGCAGATCCTTAGCCCAGGCTCCTCGGTCGCTCTGGCTCATCCCCCAGGGATTGCCCTGGTTCTCCATCGCTCGGTAGGCCGTACCCAGCTCGGCCGGGAAATTCGACTCCATAAGTGACAGATAGCGACGCATGTCGAGGATCTTGTCGAGAATTTCGATGTTGACCGGGCAGATCTCGTCGCATGCCTTGCAGCTCGTACAACTCCACAGTTCTTCGGCAGTGATGCGTTCGAAAAGGGAGTTCGCGGAGACCTTGATCTCCCTGTCGATGCCGATCGGTGGCGTAACGGGGCCCTGTGGTGCGGTCGCGGCCATGACCTCGCCGGTCTTCAGGACGATCTCGCGAGGATCGAGCGACTTGCCCGTGGCGTGGGCGGGACACACCGACGTGCACCGTCCGCACATCGTGCATGCGTCGGTGTCGAGCAGTTGCTTCCACGTGAAGTCCTCGACTACCGACGCGCCGAACGTCTCGAGCGAGGTCTCCGTGAGATTCGGTAGAGGCTTCATGGCCCCCTTGGGGCGCTCACGGTCGCGGAGGTACATGTTGAGGGGCGACGTGAACATGTGCCGCAACATGGTCATCGGCAACATCACAAGGAACGCGAAGAACGCGACGACATGGGCGATCCACATTCCTTGATGCCAATGGTCGAGCGTGACGGCCGAGCGGTTGTCGACGAGGAGGGCGAGAGGGCGACCGATGAAAGACCACTTCTCGAAGGCGGGCGAACCCGCACGGGCGATGCGGAACATCTCCGACCCGAAGCCCGTGACCGCGATCAGTGCGAACACACCGAGGATGGCCGCGTGCTCCGGACGGGTCTTGATCCGAATCCGGTACGGGCGGTGCACGTAGCGACGAAGGATCGCCCAGACGACGCCGCCGAGAAAAACGGCGCCCGCGAGATCGCCGATGAACGCGTACGCCTGGTAGGTGCGGCCGTGCAGGAACCTCGCGCTCTCGGGCATCTGGTGGTCGATCTCGAGCACTGTTGTGACGGCCAGCAGCACGAGGAAGCCGAAGTAGATCATCGAGTGCATCATCCCGGCCGCGGGATCGCGCAAGAGCGTCTTCATGTAGACGCCGGCGCGGAAGTCGGTCAGACGCCGTTTGACGTTTTGCGGCGTGGTCTTACGCCGGTCGGGCGCGCCGCGTTCCCAGTTCCTTACCCGCTGAGAGAACACAATGGCGCCGTAAACGAGCAGCATCGGCGTGAGCGTGTAGAAGGCCACCTGCAACGCGCCGGGCACGCCGGTGAAGACCTCTCGAGCGATGGGCGAGTCGTCGTGCCACCCCTCGATGACACTCACCACACCCGAAGCCAGCGTGAAGACGCCGAAGACCACACCGAGCAGGATGACGATCTGATGCGGCGCGATGCGGCGGCTGCTCATCGACCGCGCAACCTACTCGGGCGCCCTCAGTAGTTAGGCGCTACGACGCTCCGGATGGCGCATCGGCGGCAGGTGTCGGGTGCCGATAGGGGCCAGGAGGCCGTACCCCGCCTGCACGCGGTCGAGCTCGTTCTCGCCGCCCCAGATGCCGTACTCGTGGTGGCGGCGTCCGTGCCAGAGACACTCCTGTTGGACGGGACACGCAGCACAGATCTCTTTGGCCTGCGCTTCGCGTGTCTCCCTCGAGTGCGGTCGCTCGCCAAATGGAGGAAAGAACAGGTCAGGCTGGCCTTTGCACGCCGCTTCGGCTGTCCAGTCGTCTTCACGAGGCATCGGCCGGAACGGTAAGACGTCGCGCCGCCGGCACCGCTGTGACGTCTGCCATGCGCTCCCCGCGTTCTGATGCGCGTTTTTGGTCTGTGGTGTCGGTTTCGCGCGCGAGAACGGTCGTCAGGAGGCGGCCGGGCGGACCCGTAGCGAACGCCGGTCGGAGTTGAGGCAACGACCGGTAGCCAAATCGAAACGCCAGCCATGCATCGCACACGTGAGGACACCGTCGGTCACCGTCCCGAACTCGGCGAGGTCGGCGTGGTTGTGCGGACACCAGCGCTCCATGATCCATCCGTCGAGCTCGATCTCATCGACCGGCTCGTTCGCGGCCCGCCGCTCGTCGTCGCGCCGGGCCTGCCCCTCGGCGCGCGCCATGCGCTCGGGCGACAGCGACTTGAAGAAGTTGTAGACATACTCGTTGAAGTCGCCCGCCCGCCAGGCGCGAAAGCGCAAGGATAGAAAGAGCGCATTCGACCAATCGACGGCGCGGCGATCGATGCACGTCTGTACTAACCGGGCGTCGATCGTGAAGCGGAACGCGTATGGCTCGCCGCGCCACGGCCGTACCTCGCCCGCGGGAAAGTCGATGAGAACGTCGACAGTGCCGAGCGCCAGCAGCGCATTCGCGCCGATCGCGGCGCGCAGGTGCGGAGCCTCGGCGAGCATGGGCTCCCACCAACGTGCGAGTTGTTCGACGAGATCAGCCGCGGGTTTCGACCACGAGGCCTGCTCAGCAGCGAGCCATTCGGCCCAGTCGGCGGCGTACGTGGCCAACTCATCGCGTTTTGCCGTGAACAGCTGACTGAGCGCCTTGTCGTCGCGGGGCTGGTCGACTCTCACCACATCGCCCTCGACCTCGATCACCGTGCCCGGCACGGCCAGCACACCGCCCGTGTGTCCCTCGTCGCTGAGAGCGCGTAGGAACACGGTGGCGTCGGGGAAGATGTTGCTGTCGTCGCCGTCGACATCGTTCAACCACGCCAGCTCGGGGTCGAGGAAGCACGGTGGACCGGCCGACGGGACGACCGTGTGGGCGCCGACCGCCGTGACGTAGCGCAACGCGCGATCGAACTGCGACTGGCGCTTGGCTCGCCCCTGCTCCTGCTTGCGTTCGGGCTCGTCCTCGTAGACAACGGGGTACCAGATTGCGCCCGAGTACTGGAGGAAGTGGACGTCGACGGGGCCGAGACGCTTGATCGCCTCGAGATTGTGCGGCCGGCAATCGTTTTGGTTCACGATCCGCGCGGTGGAGTCGGCGACCACGATCGCAGAGTCGCCTCCGGGGCCGTCGCTGAGAGAGGTCTCGGTGAGGATCATGACTTCGAGTCCGTCGAGATTGAGGGGGACCCCTACCACGGTGCGCACGAAGCTCGTGAAACCAAGCTGCTTGAGTTCCGCTTCGAGCTCGCCGGTTGCAAAGTCGGGAAGCAACACCGTTGCCCCGCGATCGACGTGGTCCGCGAGAAATGCCTTGTCGAAATGATCGGCGTGGAGGTGCGAGATGTAGAGGAAGTCCGGTCGTTCGATCCGCGCCCGTAGGTCATCGGACAGTCGATCGTTGCGGGGAAACGGGAACCACGACCCGAAAAACGCGGGCACGAACCATGGATCACACAGGATCGACCAGCGGTTCGTCTCGATCAGCAGGCCGGCGTGGCCGATCGCGGTGATCCTCACGGAGACAGTTTGGTCGCGGCAGTCAGCCGACGACCGAACGGCTTCTTAGGCCACGGGCGGATCGGTGTACTGCTGGCCACCGCGGGCCACGTGTTCGGTCCAGGCGGTGCCATTCCAGTAGCGGAGCTCGAAACGGCCGGACGGGTCGGGATACCAACCGGCCGGGGTCGTCGTGACCTGCTGGATGACCTGCGTGGAGTCGGCGGCGGGCTCCGAATCGGCCATCGGCATGGGTTCGACGACTTCGGCCGCGGGCTGGTAGGTGGACGTGGCGACCGGTGCAACCACCTCGGGCTCAGGCGCCGCGCCCCAACCGGCGGGTTCCTCGACAACCGGCGTCGCGTGGACAGGCTCGGGTTCGGGCTCGGCGACCACGACCGGGGCTTCATCGACTGCGGCGACTGCGGGCTGTTCAGCGACCGCAACAGCGTCGGCCGTGCCACGGGGGCGGCGGACGATGGCGACCATGTCGCCTCCTGCGGGCACGACCGTTACGACTTCCCACCCGTCGCCGTCTGCGCCGTTGAGGCGGTCGATGAGGGAGTCGACGTCATAAGTTGAGGCGCGCAGCGACCGGTACTCGTACATGGGGGCGCATGCTAAACGGTGCGCCCCGTCGATCGGTCCTCGATCAGGTCACGAGGTCCAGTACGTCGATATCTCCCAGGGAGCCGTCGTGGACGAGAGCGCCGTCGCGAAGGGCCAGACAGCGGTCGACGCGGGACACAAATTCGAGGTCGTGGGTGGCCACGAGCAGGGCGGCACCCTGTTCGCGCGCCTCATCGAGCAACTCGATCAGGGCGGCCTTGCCCGACGCGTCGAGGCCCACGAACGGCTCGTCGACCAACAGCAATCGGAAGGGCCTCAGCAGCCCTATCGCGATCGACGCTTTCTGGCGCAGGCCGCGGCTAAACGTGTTCGGGAGATCATCAGCCCGTTCGTAGAGACCGACCACGCCGAGCAGATCGGCCGCGCGCTGTTCCCAATCGTCCATGTCGTGAAGGCGGGCCGTGTACTCGAGGTGTTCCCACACGCTGAGGTCGTCGTAGAAGGTCGGTTGGTCCGAGATATACGACAACGCAGCGCGCGCGCCAAGTGAGCCGGCGGGCTGGCCGTAAACCTCGAGGCTGCCTTCCGTGGGCTCGAGCAGGCCAGCGGCCATACGCAGCAGAGTCGTCTTCCCTGATCCGTTGTGCCCGATGAGGACGACCGCCTGGGCGTCGGAGATCGACAGCTCGAGGGGCGCCAAGGCGACGAGATCGCCGTAACGCTTCTCGACGCCGATCGCCTCCAGCGCGGGCGCGGGACCCGTTTTTGCCCGCACCTTCTTGGCCGGCGCGGGCGTCGGCGACGGCGGCTTGGCCTTGTGCGCCGACGGCTTGGCTTTGTGTGTCGGGCTCATCGTCGCGGCGCCATCGGATTCGGTGCCTTCCGACGTTCGGTCGCCGCCTTCTGACCCTCGGCGAGGAAGCTCTTCCACCAGGCGCGCGCGGGCTCGCGAAAACGGACCCACGCCACGGTGAACGCGATCGGCAGCACGAGGAATCCGGCGGCCGCGCCCGCGGCCACGTACGGATCGATCGGCTTTGCCGCGCGAACCGCGCGGGCCGCGGCGATCACCGGGGCGGTGCCCGCGAGCGCGAGCAACAGCGGGCCCGCGGCGCGAAAGATGATCTTGAGGCCGGCGAACTCGGGTGGCACGAGTTGGCCGTCCTTGAACGGCTCGGGCGGCGGCAGGGCAACGCTCACGACGCCGGCGGCCGCCGCTCCGAGCGATACGGGCAGGAGAGTGACGGCGCCGAGAACGAGCCCGGCCATCGTGTGCTCGAACGCGAGCGCGACACCGAGCCCGACCAGACCCACGAACAGCATGGTCATCGCCACTGCGGGAAGGTGGCGGGCAAACAACAGCCCTCGTTCGACGGGTACGAGATCGGTCCGGTCGGGGTGGTCGACCTCTTGGGCGAGCGGCTCCGCGGCGTCGAGGGCGGCGATGAGGAGTGCCGCCCCCGCGACGAGGGCGAGCGGCGTCGTGCCGTGCCACACCTCTCGGAGAGCGACACCGGCAATGGCTCCGAGAACGGCCATGCGCGCGATCCGCGTCAGTGGGAAGCGGCGCAGACCCTGGACGTCGCGTCGCACGACCGACGTGATGGCGCGCCTCGGTCGACGTTTCGGAGCGCGGTCACCGCCGAACCACGGCCGGCGGCGGAGTTGTTCGAGCGAGAGCTGGCGGCGCAACACGATGACGGTGCGTAGGTCTTGCATCGTGGCGGCGAAGCGAATCTGACCGACGAGACCGGTGCGGCGCTCGGCGTCTTCCAGGCGATAACCGCCGAGGGCGGCCAGGCCAAGCCCGGCCAGCACGATCGAGGCGGCGACGGCCGTGAGGTCGACAAGGTGGACGTCGAGGGGCCAGAGCGCGAGGTGGCCGACGATTCGAAACGGTGACCACACGTCCTTGATGACGTCGGCGATTGCCCACGCCACGAGGAGCCCGCCAATGGTTGTGGCGGCGGGGCGAGGCAGCCGCCGACCCCCGGCCAGAAACGCAACGCCGAACGCGGCGACGGCGATCACCATGCCTGTGACCGCGCCGGCGGCGATCCATCTCGGCGCGCCATGCGGCAGACGCTTTGAGGCCAGCTCACCGGCGACGGCTCCGACGAGTGCGCCGAGGAACGCGCCGTAACGCATCAGCCGCTCGGCCGATCCGAGTAGTGCACGCCGCCGATCGATTGGAGCAAGCAACACGTGACGGACCTCAGCGGCCTCGAGTGCCATCGGGCCTCCCCGGCTCCCCGAGCGCAGGCCGATGGCGAGGGCGAGGGCGGCGATGAAGCCGACGATCGCGGGACCGTTCGCGCGGAGGTCGGCCAGACCGGAGGCGTCGACGGCGCGGTCACCCACTGCACTCGACACGAAAAGCACGATGACGATGCTCACGAGGGCGGCGAGGTAGACGCGGTAAAGGGCTTCGACCCGGTCGTGTTCTTCAACGCGGTGTTGGCGTCGCGCCGACCGCAGATCGGCGAGCACAGCGCGGGCGTCGACAGCGGTCACGGTCAGGGGACGCTACCGGTCGCCACTGGCCGGCTCCCATCGGCGGCCCACCCCGACCACGACGCCACGAAGAGCCGTCCGCCCAGTGGGCCGCCGAGACCGGCCAGTTCGAGCGCGATCAGGTCGTGACAGGCCGACACTCCAGAACCGCACGAAGCCACGATCTCGATGTCACCTTCGACACCGATGGCCGCGTAGTGCGCGCGCAGTTGCTCCCGCGAAAGGAAGCGCCCGGTGGAAGGGTCGATGTTCGCGGCCCACGGCGCGTTGCGCGCCCCCGGGATATGACCCGCCCTCGCGTCGATCGGCTCGATGTCGCCGCGGTAACGCTCATTGGAGCGCGCGTCGAGAACGGCTGAGTCCGACCGGGACGCCAGTTGCCCGGCCGCGTCGGCATCAACGATGGCATCCGCAGGCCACGGCCGAGCCGTGAACGTTTGCGGGTTGGGCACGGGTACGTCGGTGACAAGGGGCCCTGACCACGCGGCGATGCCGCCGTCGAGAACCGCCGCCTGCTCGCCGAGGACCCGGAGCATCCAAACCAAACGGGCCGCCGTCATACCACCCGTGTCGTCGTACGCGACCACTCTCGTACCGTCGCCGATACCCAGCGCACTCATCGCGGCCGCGAAATGCTCCGGAGTCGGCAGCGGGTGACGGCCGCGCGTCCCCCCGGCTTCGCCCGTGAGGGCGGTTTCGAGGTCGGCGAATATGGCATGAGGAATGTGACCGCGCTCGAACTCCTCGCGACCCGATCGACCGTCGAGATACCAACGGACGTCAGCCACGACGACCTCGTGCCGGTGCGCCGCCAACCAGTTCGCGGTGACGATCGGCATCGGTAACTCGGTCATCGAAGAACGGCCTGCGCGGCATGCCAACCGCACATCCCGTGCACGCCGCCTCCCGGCGGAGTCGACGACGAGCACATCCATACGCCTTCGATGCCCGTCCGGTAGGGACGGGCCGTCAGCTGGCGCCACACGAGTTGGCGGAGTGTGAGCGCGCCGCCGGTTAGGTCACCGCCTACCAGGTTGGCGTTCTGTTCTTGGAGCGTGGGTGGAGCGCTTACGCCTCTGGCCTCGATCAAGTCGCGAAAGCCAGGCGCGTAGCGCTCGAGCTGACGTTCGATGATGTCGGTGACGTCGGCGTCGGAGCCGAAAGGGACGTGGGCATAAGCCCACAACACGTGACGTCCGTCGCGGGTGCGCGTTTGATCGATGACCGTCGGCTGAGAAACGAGCACGAATGGCCGGTCGCCCATCGCACCGTTGGCTACCGCCTGCTCGCTCGCGGCGATCTCGTGGAGTGCCCCGCCGACGTGGATCGTGCCCGCCCGCCGGCACAACTCTGCGGTCCAGGCGAGCGGCGCGGAAAGCACGTAGTCGAGCTTGTACGTGCCAAAGGCTTGGCGCCACCGGCGGACCCGCCGCGCCACCCGATCGGGCAGGCGCGTTCCGGCGAGGGCCAGCAACTGGCGCGGCGTGATGTCGAGAACGACGTGGCGCGACGGTGGCAACTCGGCGAGCGTGCGAACTGGATGATCGAGTTCAATGTCGCCGCCCGCCTCTCGTACGCAACGGGCGAGCGCGTCGCTTATCGCTTGTGCGCCCCCTTGCGGAACCGGCCAACCGACCACGTGCGCCGCGGCGAGCAGCACCAGTCCGGGGCCGGCGGTCGCCGTGTTCTCGAGCCGGGCCGCGTTGTGGGCGGCCACGCCGGCGACGAGAGCCGCGCCGGCGGGTGAGGCGAAGCCCTGCCCCACCGCCGCGGCTGATCGAATGCCATTGAGGCCGAAACGCGCCATGACGAGCGGATGGCGCGGTGGGCGCGCGAGCGGAGCGAGCACCGACGCGAGGAGGCCGTCCCAGTGCTCGACGAGCGGACCGATCAGTTTTCGGTAGTGCTCACCGTCGGTACCGAGCGCTGCCGCCGTCTCATCGAGTGAGCGGTACGCGACTGCGGCGGTGCCATCGCCGAGCGGATGCGCGACCGGGATGTCGGGATGACACCACGTGAGTCCGTACTGCTCGAGTCCGAGCGCGCGGAACGCCGGCGACGCCGCGGCGAGAGGGTGGACCGCCGAGCCGAGGTCGTGGATGGATCCCGTGCTCGTTATGTCAGCCGACGAGCACGCTCCGCCGACGCGATTGTTCGCTTCCAGTACGAGCACTCGTCGACCGGCCCGGCTCAGCACGGCGGCCGCGGTGAGCCCGTTGGGCCCGGCACCGACGACGACGGCGTCGTAGCGCGCGGCCGACATCAGCTGGCCGGCGGGTGATCATGCCCGTGCGTGTGATCGTCGTGCGGTTCGCGTTCTTCGGCGCGTTCGTTCTGCCGGTGCCGCCAGGTTGCTTCGGCGTCGGCCACGACGTCGCGCAGCGGCCGGCCCGAGCGGCGAGCCACGCGTGCCGCGTCGTCGTGCTCGACCTTGAGACGTCCGGGACTGACCTTGACGCGCACGGGCGCGCCGTCGACGTGGACCTCCTCGACTGCGCGGGCGGCAGGCCAGCGTTCGATCGTGCGTCCGCGGATCCCGAGCGTGCCCGTTTCGGCGACCAGCACGCGGGCGACTTGATCGGCCAGGGCCGGATCGGCGAGCGCGCTCACCATGTGACCCGGGCGGCCTTTCTTCATGACGATCGGTGTCACCCACGCATCATGGGCGCCGGACTCGAGCAGAAGCGTGATCGCGTACGCGAGCGTCTCGCCGGTGGCGTCATCGAGGTTGGCCTCGAGGAGCACGACGGGCTGGCCGTCGACGTGACCCGCTCGGTCGTCGTTGGTGATCGCCTCGCCGACGACGACCTGCGTGACGTTGGGTCGCCCGTCGATTTCGCGGGTACCCGCGCCGTAGCCCGTCGATGTGATGCGCATTGGAGGCAGCGGCCCCCAGCCGGTGACGTTGGCGGCGAGAAGGGCCGCGCCGGTCGGCGTTGTCAGCTCGACGCCAAGGTCGATGCCGTAGGTGGGCGCACCGTGCAGAAGCTCGACCACCGCGGGCGCGGGATTGGGAAGCAGTCCATGCGCAGCCCGCACCATCCCCATGCCGGTCGCCACCGGACTCGAACGCACATCGTCGATGCCGAGCAGCTCAAGCGCCGCGCACGTGCCGACGATGTCAATGATCGCGTCGATGCCTCCCACCTCATGGAAGTGCACCTGCTCGGCCGGGCGGCGGTGCATGCGGCCCTCGACCTCGGCGAGGGCGCGGAATGTCGCGAGTGATCGCCAGCGCACACGCGTGGGCAGGCGGGCCTCTTCGATGAGCGCGCTGATGTGGCTGAACGTGCGGACGACGCTGGTCTCCGCGGTGTAGACGCGTACGTGGGTGGCCGCCACGCCTCCGCGCAAGACCGCCTCGGCCTCGATCGACCAGCCGTCGATCGGGATGCGCTGCAGGATGCCTCGGACCTCGGAGAGATCGGTGCCCGCGTCGACGAGGCTTCCAAGGGCCATGTCGCCGGCGATGCCGTTGAAGCAGTGGAACCAGGCGACGGTGGTCACGGCCGGTCCTTGGCCCCCGCCGACATGCAGATGCGTGCGGCCGCGCACGCGGCGCCAAAGCCGTTGTCGATACCCACAACCGTCACGCCCGACGCGCACGACGCCAACATGGCGAGCAGGGCGGTGATGCCCTCGAGCGCACTGCCGTAGCCGGTGCTCGTGGGCACGGCGATGACCGGTGCCGACGTGACGCCGCCCACGACACTCGCCAAGGCGCCCTCCATTCCCGCGATGGCGATGACGACATCGGCGGCGGCGAACTCGTCGACGTGAGGGAGCAGGCGATGCAAGCCGGCCACGCCGGCATCGTTGATGCGGGCGGGACGCCAGCCGTGAGCCTCTAGGACGCTCGCGCACTCTTCGGCCACGGGGAGGTCGGATGTGCCGGCGGTGACGATGACGATGGTGTCGGTACGGGGGCGTTCGCGCCGACGCCACACGACGGTGGTGCCTCGCACCACCCCGTTCGGCGCGACCGCCAGGGCCGCCTTCACGTGGCCGGCGTCGGCCCTCGTGAGCACCACAGGACTGTCGTCGCCCGCGTGCAACTCGGCCACGATCGCGGCCACCTGCTCAGGAGTTTTGCCCGGCGCGTACACGGCCTCCGGGAGTCCCTGGCGCAGGGCGCGGTGATGATCGACCCGCGCAAATCCGAGATCGGCGAACGGCAGCCGGCGCAGCCGGGCCACGGCTTCATCGGCTGAAAGCGCGCCGCTGACCACATCGGCCAACAATGCCCTGAGAGCGGTGGCATCCACCTCGCTATCCTGCCGCCTCGTGCCCGGCTCCACCATCCCAAAGGCGGGGTCAGCCGCAGGCGGCGCACGAGTGCGCATCGGGTTTCTCGGTCCGCCCGGCACGTTCACCGAGCAAGCAGTGCGGGGCGAGCCCGATCTCGCGTCGGGTGAATTGATTCCGCTGCGCTCGATCCCCGAGGTGCTCGAGGCCGTCGAGGACGGCGATGTTGATCTCGGCTTCGTCGCCATCGAGAACTCGATCGAGGGCACGGTGAACCTCACACTCGATGCTCTCGCGTTCAATCACGATCTGCTCATTCAGCGCGAGGTCGTCCTCGACATCGAGCATTGTCTCCTCGGTAACGCGGGCACGACACTCGCCGACATCACGTCGGTGCTGTCGATACCTATCGCCACCGCGCAGTGCCACGGCTACCTTCACCGCAACCTGCCCGGCGCCGAGCTTCGGGCCGCGAACTCCACCGCCGAGGCGGCCCGTACCGTCGGCGCGGAGAAGTCCCGCACCGTTGCGGCGATCGCACCCCGAAACGCCGCCGAGCTGTATGGCCTCGACGTCATCGCGGCCGATATCGCGGACCACGAGGGCAACCAGACCCGCTTTGTGGTTGTTGCGCGCGACGGAGTTCCCGAACCCACCGGCCACGACAAGACGTCGATCGTGGTGTACCAGCGCGCGAACGAGCCTGGTTCGCTCATCTCGATCCTCCAGGAGTTTGCGGCCCGCCGCATCAACCTGTCGAAGCTGGAGAGCCGGCCGACCAAAGCCGGAGGCTTAGGCGACTACTGCTTCGTCCTCGACGCCGACGGTCACGTGGCCGACGAGCTGTTGTCGGACTGCCTGCGCGATCTCCACGCGAAGCAAGGTGGTGTGAAGTTCCTCGGGTCGTATCCCGCTGCGGGCAAGCACGCGACCTCGGCCCGCGAACACGCAGATGCGCGCTGGCGTCAAGCCGACGACTGGATCACCAGCCTCCGGTCTCGCATCGGTCGGTAACCTCGCTGCCGGAACGGTGGCAGAGCGGACGATTGCACCCGCCTTGAAAGCGGGAGGCCCACAAGGCTCGGGGGTTCGAATCCCTCCCGTTCCGCGATCTGGGTGCGGCGCCCGCCCCACCCGCCCGGCCCAAGGAGGTCAACTGCCGGGCGAGATCGTTGGTGGTGGGACCGCCGCGTCACAACTATGTACGGCCCACCACCACCGTCGCCGTCGGACTAGGGCCGAGCGACGAGATCACGAACCCGTCGTGCACGGGGTCGACCGCGACGGTCTGCGACGTCGACCCATCGGGGCAAACATCGGCGGTCAGCTTGAGGATGTCGCCACCATCCAAAAACGCAACGGTCTCCATGGTCTCCATGAACGTCTCGGCGTCGTTCGTCGCGTTGAGCACCGAATCGCGCACGAGCGCGAGATCGAGCGTGCCCCCATCGACGAACGCGATGCTGCCGGTTAGGAACGCGGTCACGTTTAGCACCTCGACGCCGTTGGTGTGTTCGGTGAGTGGGACCTCGG
>JBDUDK010000046.1:0-9495 GCA_040002995.1 Acidimicrobiales bacterium
CGAAGTCCACGCCCCCGGCCGCGACGGTGCGAGTGGAGGCGTTCTCGTACGACGTAGTCACGCCGCTCTGGGACTTCGGGTCGTCACTCATGTCAGCGTCCTTCTGGTCTGGTTCGTGGCTCTCACTTGGACTCCACCATTTCCGTGTCCCACTGGGCCTGGAGCGCCGGGTACAGCGCGGTGAGATCGTTGGGCAATGCCGCTTTCACCATCTGGCTGGTTGCGTCGGCGAGGACCTCCTCGGCGCCGCTTGCGACCGCGGCCACGATCTGCTCGGCAACGGACTCGGGGCTGACCTTCTCGCCGCTCACACCCGCGGCCATGTCGGTGTCGATGAAGCCGGCGTGCACTGCGACGACGAGGGTTCCCTGCCTTCGAAGCTCGATGCGCAGCGCGTTCGTCAGCGACCACGCGGCCGCCTTCGAAGCGCTGTAGGTCGCCCCTTGCGGCATGGAGATGAACGAGAGGACCGACAGCACGTTGACCAGGGCGCCGCCTCCGTTGGCGCGAAGGATCGGCGCGAACGCGCGCGCCATCCGCATCGAACCGAAGAAGTTCGTCTCCATCTCTGCCCGAGCGGCCTCCACGCCGCCATCTGCCAGCGATGCGGAGCTCCGGAGTATGCCTGCGTTGTTCACGACGATTGAGACGTCACCGCACCTGCGCGCGGCATCCGCGATCTGCTCATCGTTCGTCACGTCGAGCCGAACCGGGATGAGGCGGTCGTTCGCGATGCTCTCTGGGTCCCGGGCGGCGCCGTACACGGTGGCACCGGAGTCGAGCAGGGCCTGCGCGATCGCGGCGCCGAGTCCGCGATTCGCGCCGGTGACGAGCGCAGCTGCACCTTCGATTTTCATGGGTAATCCCTTCGTGTCTTGGTCGTGCTCTCTGTTGGCATTACCACTGAGTTGTGTTATAGAACCCACTCGAGAACGCGTGTGTGCGTGGGGGGTTCTCGCATGTGTTCAGCGCGTGAAGCCCTCGAGCTGGGTCCGCTCGAAGTCGGCGTCGACGGCGCTGGGCCCGGGCTCGACCGTCACCGACCGAGGGCTGAGCGTTTCGCCGCAGTGCGAGCACACCGCCACGGCCTTGACGACGCGCCCACACGCTGAGTGGCGCATCGTCAGCGGCGGTCCGTCGGGGGCGGCCCATCGGTCACCCCACTGGCGCATCGCGGTGAGAACGAGCCACAGATCGCGGCCCTTCTCCGTGAGCCGATACTCCGAGCGCGGAGGATTGTCCTGATACGGCTCGCGCTCGAGGACGCCATGGCCGACCAGGTTCTGTAGACGATCGTTGAGGATGTTGCGCGAGATCCCGAGCCGCGCCTGGAAGTCGTCGAACCGCCGCACGCCCAAGAACGCATCGCGGACGATCAACAGGCTCCACCACTCGCCCACGATCTCGAGGCACTGGGCTACCGAGCAGTTCATGCCCTCGAAGCTCTTGCGCTGCACGCGTTATATCATAGTGAGTTGCGTGATAGAACGCAACCCCTAATCCACGACTGTCGTGACGTCCTGACCCGCGGCAACGTCGCAGACGCCGGCACACGCCGGGCATCATTCGGCGGAGATGCGCAGCGCGTTCACCCACAGTCGGGTCAGGGTCGCCACGAGGTGATCTACGTCCCATGTCTCGCCGGCGACGAACGCCTGGAAGGCGACCCGCGAGACCATGAGCGAGAGTGCCTTGGCGCTGAGGTACGGGTCGAGCTGCGGGTCCGCAAAGCCGGTGCGTTGCAGTTCGGCGATGCTCCGCGCGTTGCGATTGATGAATGCTTCGGACCGACGCCGGCGCAACTCGCGGAACTCCGGGTTGATGTCGGACACCTCCTCGAGCAGCCGCATCAGCTGGGCGTTGCGCTCGTAGGAACGCAAGTAGGCGCGGTTGCTCGCCTCGATGACCGCGGCGGGCGTGTCCGCGTGGCTGTCGCCGTCGCGGGCGGCATGCAGCATCTCCGTCTGGAGGCCTTCGAGGACAGCGGCGAGCACCTCCTCCTTGCTGTTGAAGTAGGTGTAGAAGGATCCTGCGGACATGCCGGCCTCGGCGGTGATGTCGGCCAGCCGGGCGTCGCCGTAGCCGGCCCGCTCGAACACGGTGCGCGCCGCCGCGACCAGCCGCCGGCGCGACCGTTGGCCGCGCGGGGTACGCGGTGCCTCCGGGCGAGCCGAGGTCGGCTCGCCGACGTCGTCGGCGGTGCGCTCGTCCGGGGCGCCGGCTGCGTGCATGACGACGATGGTAGGCGGGTCGGTGTGAGTCGCGCCGCTCAAGTTGAAACTAAATTCATTTTCATCTAAAGTGGGCTGGCCTCGTCGATCGACGAGCGCTCGACGCGGGGACGTGCGATGGAAGTCAGTGGACGAACGGCGATCGTGACCGGCGGCGCCGGCGGTATCGGGGCCGCGATCGCGCGGCAGGTCGCGCGCGCCGGCGGGAGCGTACTGATCACCGATATCGACGGCACCGCCCTCGACGAGACGGTTGCCCAGCTCAGCGCGGACGGTCGCGGACGCGTGATCGGCCAGCAGGCCGACGTCGCCGACCCAGGTCAGATTCGCGCGACCATCGATCATGCCGAGGCCGAGCTCGGGCCGGTGTCGATCTACTTCGCCAACGCCGGGATCACCGGACCACTCGGGCTCGGCGAAGCCGACGCCGACTGGGATCAGGTGATCGACATCAACCTGCGCGCCCACGTGCGCGCGGCGAACGTGCTGATCCCGCGCTGGCTGGATCGTGGTGAGGGCTACTTCGTGTCGACCGCGTCAGCCGCAGGGTTGCTCTCGCAGATCGGCGCCGCCGGGTATTCAGTCACCAAGCACGGTGCCGTCGCCTTCGCCGAGTGGCTGTCGATCACCTACGGCGACGCCGGCGTACGGGTCAGTTGCCTGTGCCCGATGGGCGTCGCCACGAAGATGCTGCTCGGCGACGGGCCGCCCAACGATCCGCTTGCGGTCGCCGGGGCGGCGGCCGTCACCAGTGCCGGCGATGTCCTGCAGCCCGACGACGTCGCCGCAGACGTGATGGCGGCGATCGCCGACGAACGGTTCCTCATCCTGCCGCACGAGGACGTGCTGCGAATGTTCCGCTTCAAGGGTTCCGACTACGAGCGCTGGTTGCGTGGCATGCGCCGCTATCAGGCACGGCTGCTGCCCGTTGATCCGCTCTCGTGACGCACCGTCACTCGCCCGCCCACCACGTCCGTCACTGAAGGAGAACACGCCATGCCCGCACCCGGAATGCACTCAGGAGTTGCAACCGACGACGCGCTCAACCTGTCGATGTCGGAGCGCGCCGTTCCGTTGTTCGAGCAGGTCAAGCAGTTCATCGCCAACGAGGTCGACCCGATCACCGAGGAGTACTACCGGCTCGGTGAGGGCCGGGCGGAGCACTGGGGCTACGGCGAGGGCCAGCTCGAGCTGCTCGAGTCGGTGAAGGCCAAAGCCAAGGCGAACGGCCTGTGGAACTTCTTCCTGCCCAGCGCAGAGACCGGGGAGGGTCTCTCCAACCTTGACTACGCGTACATCGCCTTCGAGCTGGGCAAGAACCCGTTGGCGTCGGAGTGCCTGAACTGCAGCGCGCCGGACACCGGGAACATGGAGGTGCTCGAGAGGGTCGGTACGCCCGAGCAGAAGAAGCAGTGGCTGGAGCCGTTGCTGGCCGGTGAGATCCGCTCGGCGTACGCGATGACCGAGCCCGATGTCGCGTCGTCAGATGCGAAGAACATCGCGTGTCGGGCGGTGCTCGACGGCGACGAGTGGCTGATCAACGGCGAGAAGTACTACATCTCCGGCGCCGGCGACCCGCGCTGCAAGGTGATGATCGTGATGGTGCAGACAAGCCCGGATGGACCGCCGCACCGCCGCCACTCGCAGATCCTCGTCCCGATGGAAACGCCGGGCGTGCAGATCCTCGGCGCGATGAACGTGTTCACCGAGGACGATGCGCCGCACGGCCACATGCACCTGCGCTTCACCGATGTGCGCGTGCCGTCCACCAACATGCTGCTCGGCGAGGGTCGTGGGTTCGAGATCTCCCAGGTGCGCCTCGGACCGGGCCGGATCCATCACTGCATGCGTTCGATCGGCGTGGCCGAGCGGGCCCTGGAGCTGATGGTCCGTCGCGGCCTCAACCGTGAGGCGTTCGGTCGGCCATTGGCTCGACTGGGCAAGAACACGGAGGTGATCGCCAAGGCACGAATCGACATCGAGGCGATGCGGCTGATGGTGCTGCGCGCCGCGAAGGCGATGGACGTGATGGGCAACCAGGAAGCTCGCATCTGGGTCAGCGCGGTCAAGGCGATGGTGCCAATCCGGGTGTGCGAGATCATCGACGAAGCGATCCAGATCCACGGCGCCACCGGCATCTCGCAGTGGACCCCGCTCGCCCGCATGTACACGAACCAGCGCCACCTGCGCTTCGCCGACGGCCCGGACGAGGTCCACTGGCACGTCGTCGGCCGCGCCGAGCTGACCCGCTACGAGGACGACCACGCGTCCACCATCGGCCCGCGCGACCAGGGCGCGTCGTCGCGCACGGCGTTCTCTGGTCCGTCTTGAGCGGCACGAGCCGAGGATCGGAGGGACGATGTGCGTCGCGAAGCCCAGCACGCCGGCAGACCACCTGGCGATCGAGCGAGTGCTCCTTCGCTACTGCCGCGCCATCGATCGCTGCGATGCCGAGCTGCTGCGCAGTTGCTACCACGACGATGCCCACGACCACCACGGCCCGTATCGCGGCGACCGTGACGGCTTCGTGGACTACGCAATCGGCGACCTGCGCGCCCGCGCCGAGAGTCACGGTCAGCTGACCACGCATCTGCTGAGCAACATCCTCGTCGACATCGACGGCGATGTCGCCGACGCCGAGTCGTACTTCCGGGCATCGCACGTCGAAGATCGCGAGGATCACTTCCGGGTCTTCGAGTTCAACGGTCGGTACATCGACCGCTTCGAACGGCGCGATGGCGAGTGGCGGATCGCGTCGCGCGTCGTGGTCCACGACTGGAGCGAGATCCGCAGCAACCGACGCGGGCTGCGCCCCGGCACGCACGACTACGCCCAGGGCAGCCTCGCGCCGGCCGACCCGCTCTACGGCTGACACCGGTGCCGCGTCGCCCGGCCGCGGAGATCACCTTCTTCAACCGTTGAAGACACCGAGTGAAGCTCGTCAGGCGGCGCGCACCTTCGGGAGCACGTCGCGGGCCAGCCGTTCGAGGTTCGCGGCCATGAACGCCGGGGCGACACCGGGCGGGAGGCCGCCCGAGACGATGTCAGTGATGCCGAAGGTGTCGCGCATCCGCTGGATCTCGGCGGCGCAGGCGTCGGCGTCACCGATGAACAGCTTCTGGGGTATCGCGTCCCCGGCGCGCCACGCGTCGCCGTAGTCGTCGGGGGTCTCCTGGAACAGCTCGGCGTAGGCGTTCATGCGGTAGCGCTCGGAGCTGCGCCACACCGCCCCGTCGCGCTCGGGATCGTCGGTCACGAGGAACGAGCGGATCACACCGACACGGAACTGGCTCGGGTCGCCGCCGCGGTCGGCGACGGCGGCGAGCCACGGATCGAGCGACGTGGAGCGGCTCAGCTGAGGCAGCAGATGGAGCCCGAGGCGGGCGGTGCGCTCGGCGCCCGGAGGTTGCATCGCCGCCATCCACAGCGGCGGCCCGCCGGGCTGGACCGGCTTGGGGTACACGTCGATCTCCGGGATCTTGTACCGCTTGCCGTCGAACGAGAACGGGCCCTCGGCCCAGGCGAGCCGCATGATCTGGACCGCTTCCTCGGTCAGCGACGGGCGGTGCTTGATGTTCACGCCGAACGCCTCGAACTCGGTCGGTACGTAGCCGGCGCCGATGCCGAGCTCCATCCGCCCGCCGCTGATGTTGTCGAGAACGGCCATCTCCTCGGCGAGACGGATGGGGTGGTACAGCGGCAGTACGGCGATGTCGTTGGAGATCCGTAGGCGCTGGGTGAGCGCCGCGATCGCGCCTGCGAGCGGCTGGAACGCCGGCAGGTAGCCATCGGCCATGAAGTGGTGCTCGCTGAACCACACCATGTCGAGACCGAGGTCGTCGGCGAGCACCGCCTGTTCGAGGTGCTGGGCGTAAATGTCGGCCATCGGGGTCTCGTCACCCGGCAGCCGGCGGCAGTCGTACATCACCCCGAAGCGGAACGGTGGCGTCGTCATACCGGTCGCACCGCTGCCGCGCGATCGGATTGCATCATGAAACGGACGGTAGGCCCGGCTCACCCGGCTGCGCAAGTCGTCGCTGCCGGCGAAGAGGTGTGGTGGTACGCGCCGCGTGACGTCGGGTGCAGCGGCGGCGACTCGAGGTGGTCCGTTGCGTCATGGAACTCCTGGCGGCTACGGTGCCGATCGACGTCGACACCCCGCGACATCTCGAACGGTGACTCGTCGGCGGGGCCGCGCCAGCTCGAGGAGGATCATGAAGCTCTGCACGACGATGATGTTCGACGGGGACGCCGCCCGACTGGTGTCCAAGGTGCGCGACCTCGAGGCCGCCGGAGTGGACATGGTCCTTATTCCCGAGATCTACGGCTTTGACCAGGTGTCGGTGCTCGGCTACCTCGCCGCGACGACGGAGCGGATCGAGTTGATGACGGGCATCGTGAATGTCTATTCACGGTCGCCAGCGCTCATCGCGCAGAGCGCGGCGACCATCGACGCGCTGTCGGGCGGGCGGTTCACCCTCGGCATCGGCACCTCGGGTGCGCAGGTCATCGAGGGCTGGCACGGCGTGCCGTTCGAAAAGCCCCTCGGACGCACTCGCGACACGGTCGACATTTGCCGCAAGGTCTGGTCCGGCGACAAGGTGACGCACGACGGCAGCGCCGTCAAGCTGCCGCTGCCTGCGGGTGCGGGCACCGGGCTCGGCAAGCCGTTGAAGTTCATGAACCGAGTCGCCCGGCCCGACATCCCGATCGTGATCGCCTCGATCGGACCGAGCAACGTGGAGATGACGGCGGAGATCGCCGACGGGTGGCAGCCGATCCATTTCGTGCCGGAACGCTTCGAGCGGGTGTGGGGTGAGCCGCTGCGAACCGGTCGGGCGAAGCGTTCCGCAGACCTGGGTCCGCTGAGCATCTTCGGTGATGCGCAACTGGCGATCGGCGAGGGCAAGGAAGTCACCGACGCACGCGACGCGGCGCGCAACACGATCGGCTTCTACGTCGGCGGCATGGGCGCCAAGTCGAAGAACTACTACAACGACCTTTTCCGGCGTTACGGCTGGGAGGATGAGGCCGGGACGATCCAGGACCTCTTCCTCGGCGGCCAGCGCGCCGAGGCGATGGCGGCAGTGCCCGACGAGTACATCGACATGGCCAACCTGATCGGCACCGAAGAGCACGTCAAGCAACGCCTCGAGGTCTACGCGCGCGTGGGCGTCACCGATCTCATCGTCAACGCCACCGGCACCAACCCGCTCGACGACCTCGCCGCCGTCAAAGCCTGGATCGCGTAGCACGCTCATGAAGATCGCCGTCGACATCTTCCCGACCGATCAGACCATCAACCCGGTCGAGTTCGCGAAGGCCGCCGAGGACCTCGGGTTCGAGTCGATCTGGTTCCCCGAGCACTCCCACATCCCAACGAGCCGCCTGTCGCCGTGGGGAGGGCGCGATGGCGCGCCGCCGCTGCCCGACTTCTACGCCCGGACCTACGACCCGTTCGTCGCGCTCGGCGCCTGTGCCACCGCGACCTCGACGATCAAGCTGGCGACCGGGATCTGCCTCGTCGCCCAGCGCGATCCGATCCACACCGCCAAGGAGGTCGCCAGCGTCGATGCTCTGTCGGGAGGCCGGATGATCTTCGGCATCGGCTACGGCTGGAACAAGGAGGAGATGGCGCAGCACGGCACGAGGTACGGCGAGCGCCGAGCCCTTTTGCGCGAGCGGATCCTCGCCATGAAGGCGCTGTGGACGCAGGAGGAGGCCTCGTACGCCGGGGACGTCGTGCAGCTCGAGCCGAGCTGGGCGTGGCCGAAGCCGACGCAGCAACCTCACCCGCCGATCGTCCTCGGCGGCGCCGCCGGCCCGCGCACCGCGGCGGACATCGCCGACCTCTGCGAGGGTTGGATGCCGATCGGATCCGGTCAGCTGAAGACCGGCTGGGAAGCGGTCCAGCGGGCGTGCAACGACATCGGACGCGACCCCAGCAGCGTCGAGCTCGGCGTGTTCAACGCGCCGCCCGTCGAGGCGAAACTGACCGAGCTCGCCGAGCTCGGCGTGACCAGGGCCGTGCTGACGATGCCCCAGGGTCCACGCGACGAGGTGCTCGCCGAGCTCGAGCGGCTCGCACCGCTGATCCACACGATGCGCGACGCCTGACGCCGCAGCGCGCCCGGTTGCGGTCAGCCGTCAAGCGCCTTCCAGTCGTCCTCCTCGGCAGGGCGCCGCACGTCCACAACGCGCCGTCGACGCCGTCGATGATGGCGACTCGCTCGGAGTCGTTGGGAGCGGTGCGGAAGGCGTAGTCGGTGACCGACATGTCGGGGACGCCGATGTCCGGGAGGCGAGCCGGCGGGTCAGCGGGCGAGTGCCGGGTACAGCACCGTGAGATCGCCGGACAACGCGGCGCGCACGCGCCGGCTGGCATCGTCGGCGAGGACCTCGAGGTCGCCCGCTTCCAGCCCGTCCATGACCTGCGCCGCGACATCGTCGGGCGACGACTTCGGCACGTCGAGGCCGGCGGTCATGTCGGTGTCCATGAAGCCGACGTACAGCGCCAGGACTTGTGTGTGCTGGGCGTGCAGTTCCTGGCGGATTGCGTTGGTCAGCGACCACGAGGCTGCCTTGGCGGCGCAGTAGAGCGCCGACTGCGGCGCGCTGAACCATGCCAGCACCGACAGGACGTTGACGATCGCTCCCCCGCCGTTGGAGGCGAGCACCGGCGCGAACGCCTGACACATGGCGAGCGGACCCAGCACGTTCGTGTCGAACTCCCGCTTGGACATCTCGATGGCGTTGGCGGCCAGCGCCGACGTACCGGTTCCGATGCCCGCGTTGTTGACGAGCAGCGTCACATCGCCACAGTGGGCGGCGGCCGCGGCGATGTCATCGGCCGAGGTGATGTCGAGCCGGATCGCCTCGACCCCTTCCATCCGCACCGACGAGACGTCGCGTGCGCCGGCGTACACCTTGGCGGCGCCCCGTTCCAGCAACGACGCGCACAACGAGGCCCCCAATCCTCGGTTCGCTCCGGTCACCAGGGCGACAGATCCCTCGACGTCCATCGTTCCTCGCTCTCCGCACCGCGGCCCGAGGCGACCTCGCCACCGCAAAGTTTCGTGATGGAACGCACACTAGGTCGACGAGCCATCGGCGGCAACTTCCACTGCTTGCGCGCCAGTTCGTCCCCGCACTACTCTCGGTTTCATGATAGAACCCAATAATCGGGAGGGCGAGCGCCCCCCTCACGGAGCCGTGCACACCGAGGTGGTCGACGACCACATCCTCGTCCTGACGGTCGATCGGG
>JBDUDK010000084.1:0-30118 GCA_040002995.1 Acidimicrobiales bacterium
CGTTGATGATGTCGTCGAGCAGCATGCGCAGGTGGGCGTTGATCGGGTAGTGGCCGGAGAGCTTCTCGTCGAGGTAGCGGGCGAACACTTCGACGTGCCGGGCCTCGTCGACCACCTGCGTCGCCGCGTACAGTTTGGCGTCGTACCACGGCACCGTCTCACAGATCTTCGCGGTGCACAGCAGCGCTCCCTGCTCGCCGTGCATGAACTGGCTCAGCCGCCAGTTGCTCGACTCGACGCCGAACGCCAGCCATTCCCTGTCGCTCCATGACTCAACCGGGGTGCCCGCGTAGGAGTCGGTGTTGAGTCCGACTCCGATCATCGCCTGCTCCTCCGCGACCTGCTTTTCCTGATCGACCTCGAGGTCCCACGGCAGGTCGGTCGTTGCGTTCCACTGGCCGACTTTGGCCTTCTCGTAGAGGCGGCGCAGGGCCGGGCGGGCGAGTGAGTAGTCCCACGTGAACATGGCGTCGGCGTTGTCGCGCACCGCGTGGGAGACCTCGTCGACGTCGGTATTGGCAATCGCGAGGATCGCCTCGATGTCGTTGATCTCATTGCGACCAATGAGCGATTCGTTGGTGGCCATTGCGGTGCTCCTGTCAGGCGTAAAGGGCTAGAGGGGCGAACGTGGTGATGAGGCGGCCGACCGACTGCCGGTCGGTGACGTCGACGTGGGGTGAGGGACTCAGGCCGTAAGCAAGAACCATGCGACCCACCCACTCGGCCAACCGGGCGGCATGGTCGGGCGAGCACCAGCGGGCGAGCAGGCCCGGACCCAGTGCCGCGCTGTGCGCCAGCACCTGCTCGGCGCCTCTGAAGCAGACGTGTGGCAACACGACATCGGGCTCGTTTTGAAGCAGATAGCCGAGCGCGTCGTGCTCGGCTACGAAATGTCCGACCGTCACGAGCACACCGACCAGCGCGTCGTGCAGGTCGGGAGCCTCGGCGACTTCGGCTTCTAGTGCCTCGTACAGGCGGGACGCTTCTGCGGCAACGACGGCGGCGAGCAGCGCTTCCTTACCCGTGGGATAGGCGCGGTACAGCGTCGCCCGACTGCACCCCGCTTCGCGCGCCACGTCGTCAAACGTCGTACGGCGCCATCCCCAGCGGCCGAGACAGCGCAACGTGGCCGCGACGGCGCGATCGGGGAGCGGGGGCGAGGTCAGGTCGATCGTCGGAGACACTTGAGACAGTTTGGCATTTCTTGTCTCAGTGTCAAGGACGGGGCCGAGAGCTAGCCCGAGAGTGCTAGCCCGAGAGTGCTAGCCCGAGAGTGCTAGCCCGAAAATGCAGCAAGGAACTGCGTGCGCACCAGATCGCGTAGCTCGTCGTCGTCGTCGACATCCCAGAGGCCGGCCGTGCCGATGTAGGAGACCAGCAGCCGGGCAAGATGATCGGCCGCCCAACCGGGGTCGACAGCGGGCTCGAGCGCCAGGACCTCGGGCAGGAAGAAACCGGTGATGGCCGCATGGATCCGGTCGTCGACACCGGCGAAGAGGGGCAGGAACCGCTCCGGTTCGGTGGCGAGGAAGCGCTGGAGCAGTTCGTGGTCGTCGATCGCGTGCCGGGCAAAGCGCAGGCCCCGCGTGAGGATGGTCTCGAGGTCGGCGCTGCCCTCGACCGCCGCGTGGAGGCGGCGCAGGAACTTCACGGACTCCCACTCCACCGCGGCCACCAGCACCTCGTCCTTGCCGCCGGGGAAACGGCGGTAGAGCGTCGCTCGCGAGATACCGGCCCGCTGGGCGACTTCGGCCATCGAGATGTGCGCCAGACCCACCTCGGCGGCCACCGCGACGACGACCTCCAAGACCCGCTCGCGCTGCTCGTCGGCCACTGCGTCAACCCTAGAGCGCGCCGCTCGCTTACGGCTGGGGCGGCCAGACGGGCGGCACGAAGCCGTAGGCCGCCGGGTCGGGCTCGGGGCCGCAGATCGCGGTCGGCCCTGACCTGAGGTTCTCCTTCATGCACGTCTCCCAGGACGTGCGGGCACTTCGGTAGCCCTCGAGGTTCGGTTCGTTGCCGCAACGAGCGGCGATCTGCTCTTGGGTGAGACCCGCTTGCTGGCCGTTCGTCGCGCACTCCCGCCACCGGGCTCTGGCTTGTTCAAGACCGGCGGGCGGAGGAGGCGGCGCGAGCACCGTCGTCGTGGGGGTTTCGGGAGGACGGGACTTGGCCGTTGTAGACGGGGGCTCGGTCGTTGGCCGGGTCTCGACGGTGGCGAACGGGACCGTGACGGCCGCTGCGGTCGCGGGCGGGGACTGCACTGTGGTCGTGACGATCGGCTCGACGGTGGTGGCCGGGGCGCTTTCGGTGGGACCAGTGGTCTCGACCGGCGCGGTGGCGCTCGCGGCCGTGGGGGTAGTGCCGCCGCTCTCCCAGGGCGCGACCACCGCGACGCCTCCGAGGGCGACGGCCACGGCGGCGGCAGCCGCCCAGATCGCCGAGGGGCGGCGGCGCGTCCGCTCGGTCTCGAGCTCAACGTAGGTGCCGAGGTCTTTCTCGCCTCGTAGCAGCGAGGTGACTGCGGGGGACGGCCCTACCTGAGCACGCGTGGCGCGCTCGCGCAGTTCGGCCGCGAAGGCAGCGACGGGCTCGAGGTCGGGATGGCCCGCCGGGGCGCGACCCGCGAGCGCATCGTTGATAGCACGGTCGCGGTCGCTGGGGGTCATCGTCTCGGTCCTTCCTTCCTTCCTAACGTCGGTCGGGGCCGAAAAGGTACGGGTCCTCGGCGAGGATGCGCTGAAGCGCGGCGATGCCCCTGTGCTGCAATGCCTTCACCGCGCCCGGGCGCTTGCCGAGAATCTCGGCGATCTGGTCGGTGGTGAGGTCGCCGAAGATCCGCAGCACAAGAACATCACGCTGGTCGGGTGCGAGGCGGGCCAGCACGGCCTGGACCCGCTCGGTGCCCCATCCGGTCAGCGGGTCGGCCTCTGTGCCATCGGGCGGCTCCGGGGGCGCCGCCACGAACTCGAGGCGGACACGGCGGCCGGCGGCCCGTCGAGCGTCGATCAGGGCGTTACGGGCAATCGCGAACAGCCACCCCCGAAATGCGCCTTCGTCACCCGTGAACCCGTCCAGGCTGCGCAGGGCACGCTCCATCACCTCGTTCGCGAGTGACTCGTGGTCAACGCCTTTTTAGGCCCCGAGATACCCGGCGATCGCGCCGGCGTGGGCCCGGTACAGACGCTCGAGCGCCCACGGCTCTCGGGCCTTGGCCGCGCCGAGCAACTCCTCGAACGGCACCGCCACCACCCGGGACGTGCCGATGCGGCGCAGCGCACGTGCGGCATCATCGGTTCGAAGACCCGACCCCATCGTGTTGTTCTCGGTCAAACCGAGCTCCGAATCAACCGAACGAGGCGATCCTGACCGTCGGTCAGGCTCCGGGCAGCTGATAGTCGGCGAAGCGATCACGAAGCGTCTTCTTCGAGAACTTGCCGACACTCGTCTTGGGAACCTCGTCGATGAACACGACGTCGTCGGGCAGCTGCCACTTTGCGAGCTTCGGCGCGAGGAACGCGAGCACGTCGTCGGGCGTGAGCTCCTCGCCCGGCTTGACCACCACGCACGCGAGCGGCCGCTCACTCCAGCGCGGGTGAGGCACGCCGATCACCGCGGCCTCGGCGATCTTCGGGTGCGACATCAGCTCGTTTTCGATGTCGACCGAGCTGATCCATTCGCCGCCCGACTTGATGAGGTCCTTGGTGCGATCGACAAGACGGATGTAGCCCTCTTGGTTGATCGTGGCGACGTCGCCAGTGCGGAGCCACCCATCGTCGGTGAACGAGTCGACCGAGCGAGGAGTGCGGTAGTAGTCGCTCGCGATCCACGGACCGCGCACCTGGAGCTCGCCGCTCGTCTCACCGTCCCACGCGACGGGGTCAATGCTGCCCGGCTCGACCACCCGGACGTCGACTCCGACCGAAACGATGCCGACGGTGCTGCGTAGATCGGCGAGCTCTGCGTCGTCGCGATCGGCGAGCGTGCTCTTGACGCGACAGATCGCGGCGATCGGGCTCGTTTCCGTCATCCCCCATGCCTGCAGAATCGGCAGGCCGACCTGCTCGCGGTAGCCCTCCGACAGCGCCCGCGGCACGGCCGACCCGCCGCACGGGATGGCGCGAAGCGCGCTGGTGTCGCGGCCCTTGAGCTCCGGGAGCACACCCATCCAAATGGTGGGCACGCCCGCGGCGACCGTCACCTTCTGCCCCACGACTAAGTCCGCAACCGCCTTGGCCGAAAGATCAGGGCCGGGCAGGACGAGTGCGGCGCCGGACGCGACCGCGGCGTGCGCGAGCCCCCACGCGTTGGCGTGGAACATCGGTACGACCGGCAAGATGATGTCGCTCTCGCGGACACCGAGAGAGTCGACGGTCATGGCGGCGATGGTGTGCAGGAACGTCGACCGGTGGCTATAGACGACACCCTTCGGGTTGCCCGTCGTGCCGCTCGTGTAACACATCGACGCGGCGCGGTTTTCGTCGTCGACGCGAAACTCGACGGGCTCAGCCTCGGACATGAGGTCCTCGTAGCGAAGAAGCTCGATTCCTGCCGAGTCGGTTGGTATCTCGCCTTTGCCGTCGTCCATCACGACCACATGACGCACCGTTTCGAATGTCTTCAACAACGGGAACAGCAGGGCGGTGAGCGATCGATCGCAGAAGATGACCTCGTCTTCCGCGTGGTTCGCGATGTAGGTGATTTGCTCGGGGAACAGCCGGATGTTGAGCGTGTGAAGCACACGGCCTGTACAGGGCGCCGCGAAATACAACTCGAGGTGACGCGCGGTGTTCCAACCGAAGGTGGCGACCCGCCCGTCGGCCGAAATGCCCAACGCGTCGAGTACTCCACCGAGCTTTCGAGTGCGCTGCGCCCATTCCGCGTAGGTCGTGCGTTCGAGACCGGCGCCCGTGGCGGTTGTGATCGTCTTGGCTCCAAAAAAGCCTTCATTTCTCTCGAAGAGGTGGACGAGAGTAAGCGGGTAGTCCTGCATCAAACCCTGCATCGATGCTCCCCCCTCGATGGGCGCCGGCCGCCGGGCTCGACGGGCGCCGGCCGCCGCGTGAGCGTACCCTTCGCCAGTCATGTCCCGCCGCCGGCGACTCGCCCTACTCCTCGTGCCGATCGGCGCGTTCCTCGTGCTCGCCAACACCGGATCGGTGCTTGCGCCGAGCTGGGCGCATCACCATCCGGCGCTGCTCCTGTCATTCGACAGCCGTAACCGCCACCTCCTTCTGACCGTCGGCGGGGGCATCGCCCCGGCCGCCTTTTTCCTCATCGGTTTCGTGCGGCTGTTGATCACCGACCCGCTCTTCTACCTACTCGGGCGGTGGTACGGCGACACCGCGATCCGGTGGTTCGAGCGCACAACCGGTGGGGCAAACGGCACGGCCGCGTTCATCTCTCGCGTCTTCGCGAAGGCAGGCGATGTGCTCGTGCTGATCATGCCGAACAACATCGTCAGCCTCCTCGCCGGTCATACGCGGATGGACTGGCGCCGCTTCGCGGTGCTCGACATCGTCGGCACTATCGGCCGTCTGATCGTGATGTGGTTCCTCGGCCGGGCGTTTCGGAAACCGCTCGAGACGGTGGTCGACTGGCTCCAACGATTCCAGTGGCCGCTGATCGGAGCGTTCGCCGTGATTGCCATACTCAACGGACTCCGGTCGGCGCGTGCCGCGGTGCCCGTCGTCGAGGAATTGGAGCTGCTCGCCGTGGAGGAGGACGATCAGGCCGAGGCTTGATCGACTTCCACGACCTCATCCTCCGTGAGATCGATGACGCCCATGTGGTCTGTCGACGGCGGCCCACCGTCGACGGTGGCGATGCCCGCTTCGACCAGGTCGGCCAGGCGGCGCCGTCCGGCGAGGTCGTGCGTTCCGATGAAGTGCACAAGTTCGCCGACGGTCGCGGGTCCGTCGGCGAGCAGCAGTACCAAACCCCAACGGTCGTCGTTCACGGTCACGGGGCCATCGGGGTCGCTCACGAGACGAACGGTCGCGTCGGCAGAGGGCACGACGTCGAGGATCTCGGCCCACTCAGTGACCATCGCCTCGAGATCACCCACGAGACTCATCACTCCCACCGGCGCGTGTTCGATCGTGCTCGTGGCCTGTTCGCCGCTTACGAACTGCCACCGTGCGGGTCCGGCACGCAAGATGTCGAAAAGGGCCACGGCCGGGGTGATGTTGTCGCCGTGGGCGTCTGACTGTTCAGCCACGATGCCACCGTCGGCGACCCACAGATGGACCTCGCCATTGGCTCCTTCGGAGTCGAGACGGCCGACACGAATCAGCTGTTGGAGCCAGCCGACGACATCCATGACCGAGAACGTCTCGAACGTTCCATCGAGCGCCATGGAAACGATTGGCCTCCTGGGGTCGGGATCGGCGCCAGTTCAGTCGCCGCGTACACAGCGCCAGCCAAGCACGCCAGCGAAGGAGAGTACGGCGATACCCGACAGCGCGTCGACGCCCTGCAGGACACGGGGGCCCGTACGTCGCCCCAGCCACCCCGCCACGCAGGACAGGAGTGTGAACCACAGCAGGCTCCCGACCCCGACTGCGGCCACCAATAGTGCGGCCAGCCCCGGCCCCACAACTAACCGCGAGCCCGAGGCGGCGGCGAAGGCAGCCGCCCACGACGCGATCGTGAGGGGGTTCGACGCCGTGGCCGCGATCGCCGTCCGGAACGCGACCCGAGCCGAGCCCACCTCGTCGTCGGCCTCTCCCCCGGCGCGGACTCTGAACGCCGACCACAACGTCCGCCCCCCGATCACCGCGAGGACGCCGGCCCCGATCAGCCCGAGGACCGGACGCAACCACGGCACCGTCACAAGGCGGGCGACGCCTGCCACGCCGAGTGCCGCATAGCAGAGGTCGACCAGCGCGGCACCACCGCCAATCGCGATGCCGACCCGCACACCGTGGCGCAACGCGCTGCGGGCACACAGCAGCCAGATCGGTCCGACCTGCGCGCCGATCGCGAATCCGAGCGACAGTCCGGTGACGGCGGCGGTGAGCACGGGGCGAAGGTACCGAACTAGGCCCCTCCGCCTCGTTAGCTTTCTCGGCCGTATGCGCATCGCGGTGTACTGCGGATCGAAGACGGGTTCCGACGACAGCTTTCGCGCGGCCGCAGAATCGCTCGGCCACGAACTGGTACGGCGCGGCGTCGGCCTGGTGTACGGCGGCGCGCGAGTGGGCCTGATGGGTGCTCTCGCGGACACCGTCCTGCGCGGGGGCGGCGAGGTGATCGGGGTCATTCCCGCCCAGCTGCAAGAACGCGAGTTGGCCCACCCGGGCCTCACCCGGCTACACGTCGTCGGCTCGATGCACGAGCGCAAGGCGCTCATGGCCGACCAGGCCGATGGATTCGTCGCTCTTCCCGGCGGGGTCGGCACGCTCGACGAGTTCTTCGAGATGTGGACATGGGGACAACTCGGTATTCACGCCAAGCCCCTCGGATTGCTCGACGTCGACGGGTATTTCACTCACCTACTTGCGTTCACCGACGAGATGGTGCGGGCCGGTTTTCTCAGCGCCGCCCATCGGGCGATGATCGCGGTGTCGGCGCTGCCTGGTCCGCTGCTCGACGCCATGGCCAACGCTGTCGTGCCGCCTGAGAAATGGCGCGATCTGCGCTGAGCCCCAGATGACCGGCTCCGGCCAAGCGGCTATCGTGAATCAATGAGCCGGAGCGTGGCGGTGGTCACGGGAGCCTCCGCCGGAATCGGCGCCGCAACCGCCCGCCGCCTCGCAAGCGAGGGATTCGACGTTGTCCTCGGCGCGCGGCGAATCGACCGCCTCCGCGAGATCGCATCATCGATCGGCCCGAACGCCCGCGCCGTCGCGCTCGACGTCACCGACCAAGCGTCGGTCGAAGCGTTCTGCGCCGCCGTGCCGTCGTGTTCGATACTCGTCAACTCTGCCGGCGGAGCCCTCGGGCTCGACCCGGTACGCGACGCCGACGACACGAAATGGCGCTGGATGTTCGAAGCGAACGTCCTCGGTACGGTCCGCATGATTCGAGCGCTACTCCCCCGCCTCGAGGCGAGCGGACAGGGCCACATCGTGTTGCTCGGCTCCGTGGCGGGTTACGAGACCTACCCCGGTGGCGCGGGGTACCACGCGGCCAAGTACCCGATCCACGCGCTGGCCGAGGTGCTGCGCATGGAACTGCTCGGCTCGCCGGTGCGGGTCACCAACGTCGCGCCCGGCGCCGTGTCCACCGAGTTCTCCCTTGTGCGTTTCGACGGCGACGCCGAACGCGCCGCTCGCGTGTACGACGGATTCACACCCCTTACCGGCGACGACGTCGCCGACTGCATCGCGTGGGCGGTCACGCGCCCGCCGAATGTCAATGTCGACGAGATCATCGTCAAGCCGATAAGTCAGGCCAATGCCCGTATGTTCAACAGGAAGGTGACCGCATGACCGTTCCCAAGCCCGTCTTCGCCGGTATCGGCGTGGCGCTCGTGACGTTCTTCGACGAGCACGGCCACGTCGATCTCGAGTCCACCGCGAAGCACGCCGCCCACCTATCGGGTCGAGGCGTGCGAGCCATCGTGGTGGCGGGAAGCACGGGCGAGGCGGCGCATCTGTCGACCAAGGAACGGTTGCAGTTGCTCGTCGCGGTCAAGCAAGCCGTGCCCGATTGGATGCCTGTGATCTTGGGCACCGGCCAGCTCGCGGCCGGAGTCAGCGTTCCCAATCTCACCCGGCGGGCCGCGCAGCAAGGCGCGGCGGCCGCGCTCACCCTCTCGCCCCACCACGGCGACGTGCGCGAGTTCTACGGCGAGGTCGTCGCGGCGGCGGGCACGATGCCGGTGCTCGCGTATCACTACCCGCAGATGTCAGCGCCGGGGATCTCGCTCGACGACTTGAGGGCGCTGAAGGTGGCAGGAATCAAAGACTCGACCGGCGATCCCGAACGTCTGCTCGCGACGCTCGCTCATTTCCATCGACCGATCTACACGGGCAACGCCGCGATCGTTGCGTACGCGGGAATGCTCGGATGCGCGGGAGCGCTACTGGCCGCGGCGAATCTCGAGCCCGAGCTGTGCGCCGATGCGTTCATGGGCAGTGTGCGTTCACAGCGCGACCTCCTGTGGGCCCATCAGGTCGTGAGCACGAAGGGCGTGAAGGGCATCAAAGAAGAACTGGCCCATCGCTTCAAAACCTCGTCGGCGATCCGCTGATCGGCCCCACACACTGCCCAGTCAGATATCGAGAAGGGCGTCGAGCCCGACAGTGACGCCGGGGCGCGCGCCAATCGCCTTCACCGCCAACATGACGCCGGGCATGAACGATGACCGATCGTAGGAGTCATGGCGAATCGTGAGCGACTGTCCGGTGGTGCCCAGGATCACCTCTTGATGGGCAACGAGGCCGCTTAGGCGTACAGAGTGCACGTGGATGCCACCGGGGCCGACGCCACCACGGGCCCCTGCGACCACAGTGTCCTCGGTAGGATCGTCCCCCCACTCCGCGGACGCGGCGGCCATGCGGCGCGCCGTCATCATGGCCGTGCCACTCGGGGCATCGCGCTTGGCATCGTGGTGCAGTTCGATGATCTCGGCCGATTCGAAAAATGGCGCCGCGAGCTCGGCGAACCGCATCATCAAGACGGCGCCGATGGCGAAGTTCGGCGCGATCACGCAGTTCGAACGCGTGAACACAGAGCGAAGCTCGCCTACGTCGGCCTCGGACCAGCCGGTGGTGCCCACCACCGCGTGGGCGCCGTGCGCCGCACACCACCGCAGGTTCTCGCGAGCCGCGTCGACGACCGTGAAGTCGACCCATACGTCGGCCTCGTGACCGTCGGCTGACGCCGCGCAGTCGGCGCCGTTGGGATCGACTCGCGCGACAAGCTCCAAGGCGGGATCGGCGTCGACGGCCGAGCAGACCGCACTCCCCATACGTCCACCCGCCCCGAAGACGCCGACCCGCAGGATGTCCAAACCCAATACGTCAGCCCTCCGACGCGCTCGCCGATTTGGGCGCGAGCACTTGCACGCCTGTTTCCTCGAGTTTTTGGAGATCGCCCACGAGGCGGGCGATCTCGGCGTCGGCGCTGTCGGAGGGCCGATTCGTGCGCTGCCCGTAGATAATGCGACCGAGGTCGTCGAGCAGGTCGTCGGCCTTGCGCTTGGCCTGGACGTCTTCGACCTTGTCCTTGGCCTTCTCGGCAAGCGAGCTGGCCTTCTCTTTGGCCTTATCGAGGAATCCCATCGGTGTCCTTCCACGGGGGTTTGGGTTGCTGTAGGAATCCTCGCATGCACCACGGCATCAGCGCGCCGAACGCGGCATCACCGTCCGAGCTCGTCGCCCTGGCCGTCGACGCGGAACGAGCCGGGTGGCAGGGATTCTTTCTTTGGGACCACCTGCAGTTCATCAAAGCGGCCGGCATCGCCCTCGCTGACCCGATCGTCACGCTCGGCGCGATCGCTCAAGCGACCTCGACGATTCGCATCGGCGCCATCGTGACGCCCGTGCCTCGACGCCGGCCGTGGAAGCTGGCCAAGGAGATCACCACACTCGACCACTTGAGCGGGGGCCGGGTAATTTTCGGTGTGGGCCTTGGGTGGCCGCCGGAGGACGAGTTCGCGTGCTTCGGGGAGCCGGCGCGCGATCGCGAGAGGGCCGAGCGTCTCGACGAGGGCCTCGCGATCATCGCGGGACTCTGGAGCGGCGAGCCGTTCAGCTTCAGCGGCCGACACTTCACGGTCGATGCGGCGTGGTTCCTGCCGCCGCCGTTGCAGCAGCCGCGGCCGCCCGTTTGGGTGGCCGCGATGTCGAACCACCCGGGTCCGTACCGGCGTGCCGCGCGTTGGGATGGCATCGTGCCGATCCACCCCGACGGTGTACCGCTCCCCCCCGACGATGTCGCGGCCGCGCGCGAGCGATGTCTCGGGGCGCATGCCGGTTTTGACCTCGTCGCTTCGGCGTCTCCTGGTGTGGCCACATCCGAGTACGCGGACGCCGGCGCGACCTGGCTGCTCGAGTCGTGCGGCATCGCGGAAGGGTGGCCCAACGGCCTGCGCCGCCGTGTGCTCGACGGTCCGCCCGCATGATCAAGATCGCGTTCATCGGCGCCGGCAGCGTGGTGTTCACCCGCGAGCTGCTCACTGATATCTGCTCGTCACCCGAGCTGTCCGGATGCCACATCGCGTTGCACGACATCGACGCGGATCGCCTCGCGACGGCCGACGCGGTCGCCCGTTGGACGGCCGGCGCGTTGAACGCGGCGCCCGTCATCACGAGCCATCTTGATCGACGGGCGGCCGTCGACGGCGCGCAGTACGTGATCAACATGGTGCAGGTCGGGATGCACGACGCCACCCTCGTCGACTTCGAGATCCCGAAGCGCTACGGCCTCAGGCAAACGATCGCGGACTCCTACGGCATCGGAGGCATCTTTCGCGCGCTACGTACGTTCGGTCTGCTCGAGGACTTGGCGACCGATATGGCGGCGGCCGGCGCCGATGGGGCGTGGCTTCTCAACTACACGAATCCGATGGCGATGAACTGTTGGTTCACATATGCGTCGACACCCGTGCAAAACATCGTGGGACTTTGCCATTCCGTTCAACACACCACCCGCCACCTCGCGAACCTGGCGGGCGTTCCCTTTGCCGAGATCGACTTCGTCGGCGCCGGCATCAACCATCAGGCGTGGATCCTGCGGCTGACCACCGATGGTCGCGATCTGTATCCGGCGGTTGACGCCGCGCTCGCACGCGACCCGGAGTCGGCGCGGCGCGTGCGGGTCGAGCTCTACCGCCGCTTTGGCTACTTCCCCACCGAATCGAGCGAACACGCCGCGGAATATGTGCCGTGGTTCCTCAACCACGACGACCAGATCGATCACTTCCGCATTCCGATCGACGAGTACGTCAATCGCAGCGAGGCCAATCTGCGCTACTACGAACGCACGAAGGAGAAGCTCGCCGCCGGCGAAGGATTCTCGCTCGATCGCAGCGTGGAGTACGCGGTTGAGATCATCCACGCGTTGGAGACGGGAGACGCGCGCGTCGTCTACGGCAACGTGGCGAACGTCGGGCTGATATCGAATCTTCCCGAGGGCGCGTGTGTGGAAGTCCCGTGTGTTGTCGACGCTGATGGCCTTCGGCCGCAGAAAGTTGGTGACCTCCCCGCCCAATGCGCGGCGCTCAACCGAGTGACGCTCAACGTCGCTGAGCTCGTCGTGCGGGCGGCGCTCGACGAGGATCCCGCGCAGATACGGCGCGCGGCGATGCTCGATCCCAACGTGTCTTCGAAGCTCACCATCGATGCGATCTGGTCGCTGTGCGATGACCTCGTCGAGGCCCATCGCGAACGATTGCCGCAACCGCTTCGGGTCACCCTTACTCGGTGATACGCAGAAGCCTCCGCGCGTTGCCCGCGTAAACCTGTTCAAGAACATCGCGCGGTAGGTCGATGGCCGAGATGCGCCAGCGCCCTTGCGGCGGCACCCGCGCACCGGGCGCGTAGTCAAAATGCTCATCGTCGGATTCGAGAAAGCGGAAATGCAGCGCGTAGTCGGCGACGCTGGGTGGGAAGCAATCCGTTCCGAAGAGAACGCGATCGGGGTGGCCGACAATCAGCCGGCGGGTCGCGCGGGGCTGGCGGCCCAGCTCGCCAAGACGAGCCGCGATGTCGATGGCGAGGTTCGGGTAGCCGTCGAGGAGGCGGGCCACCCACACGAGGTCCTCCGCGCAGTTGCCGACGTGGGCGCCGATGAAGGTGGTGTCCGGATGAGTCGCGACGACAGCCTCGAACGCGTCGAGCAGCCGCGATAACGCCGGCATCGACTCGCCGCCGAACCACCAATCGGGATGGACCGCCAACTCTTCGAGACGCTCGTTGTAACGATCGACGGGCGCGAAGAACGCCACAGGGTCGGCGGTGTGCATGAGCACCGGAAGGCCCAGCACGCCTGCGGCCGCAAACGCGTCGGAGAGACGGGGATCATCGGGTAAGACGAGGTTCCCGCGGACGTCGCGTACTCCGAGCCCGAGGTCCTTCCACACCTTGAGGCCGCGTGCTCCTCGCCGCGCGGCGTCGCGCAGTTGTGCGTCGAGCGCCGCGGGCGTCTCCCCTGTGGTGAGCACAGTCCAATCGAGATGGCAGAAGGTCAGGAAACGTCCGGGATGGGCGCGGTCGTAACGATCGAGATTCGCCTCGAGTTCATCGCCCCAGCGGCCGTCGAGGTTGACGACCGTCGCGACGTTGCACGCGTCCATCAAGGAAATCAGCGCGCCGACGTCGCTCGTCATCCAGTCGCGCGCTAGCCACCGTCCCAGATGGTTGTGGGCGTCGATGCAGGGCACGCACGATCGGGGCACGGCGGTTTCGTGCAGGCGCACCTGGGGCCGCGGCTCGTAGAGACGCAGCGGAAGATCGGGTGAGGCGGGCTCCATCGCCGCCCATCGTGGCCTGATTACGACGCGGGCGCGAACACCACCGTGACGCTTTGCTCGTCGACACCGCGTACGAACTCCACCACGAGGGTCTCGCCGGCCGCGTCGAGCGCGCTGAAGAGGTCGTCGGCCGTACGCAACTCGACGTCACCGGCCTTGACGAGCAGATCACCCGCCACGATGCCTGCGTTCGCCGCGGGCGAAGCGTCCTCGACGGCCCGCACCAGCAGGCCTTCGCGCTCAGGAAGTCCGACGGCGCGCCGGAGCCGCGCCGCGACCCGTGACGGCACGATCGCCACACCGATACGGCGGTGCTCGGGCGAACGACCCGCGGCGAGCGCATCGACGCGACCGCGCAGGTCAGCGTCGGCGGGCACCGCGAGGTAGAAGCCGAAGCCGATGCGGTGGGTGTTGAGGGCCACCAATTTTGCGTTGGGGTCGAGGACCGGGCCGCCTGACGAGCCCGGGCCCAATGGGGCGGTGTGTTCGACGCTGCCGTGGATCCGGCGACCGCGTGGCCCCCGAAACGAACGCCCCGTGGCGCTTACGAGCCCCATCGTGACGCGTCCCCCCGCGGCGCACGCGAACACGACATCGCCGGCCTCAACCGGCTCCGTCGCCCAATCGAGCGGGGCGATCGCGCCCGTATCGACGGTGAGCACGGCGAGGTCGCCCTCCTCGTCGACACCGACGGCGGCGGCCTGCTCGACGCGGCCGTCGGCAAAGGTCACCGAAGTGGTGGTGTCGCGCAGATTGTGGGCGTTCGTCAGCACCTGGCCCGCAGCGACCACGATGCCGGTGCCCCGACCGTTTCGTCCGATCGCCACGACGGCCGGGCCCACCTGATCACGCACCCGCTTGGTCGCTCGGCGCAGCTCATCGAAAATTTCCACTGGTGTCTCCTGAGTCGCTTGTTACTTGCATTACGCAAGTGACACACTACCCAAAACGGCACGAAACGTGAACTGTTCGCGTTTCGAGTGCATAGAGAGCCTCGAAACGCGAACAGTTGCGCGAAGACGGTCTGGAGGCTCAGTGCACCTGGAAGGATCGCCGCTCGTGGAACCGCTCGATCGGGCCCTCGCCCTTCTCGGCGACCGCTGGTCGCTCCTCGTGGTGGAGGCCCTGCTCGCGGGGCCCCTCCGTTTCGGCGAAGTCGCCGCCGCGGTACCGGGCATCGCGCCGAACATCTTGACCAGGCGGCTGGCCCACCTCACGAAGGCGGGCCTGGTGGCGGCCACCCCGTACTCGCACCGGCCAGTTCGCCTCAGCTACGGCCTGACAGCGACGGGCGCCGAGCTCGTCAGCGTCGTCGACCAGCTGACCTCGTGGGCCGCCCGGCACGAAGGGCTCGACGCGCCCCATCACCACGACGCCTGCGGTACCCCATTGGAGTCGCGGCCGTGGTGCCCGACCTGTGAACGGGTGGTCGACACCGACGAGGTGTCAGAGGTCAGCTGGGCTTAGACACCCGACCGCGCCCGGCCAGCACCTTTCGATTCACAGGGCCCAACGCGGCCAGCGCGACGTCGCCCGTAAGGAGCCGCTTGGCGACAGCTCCCACCGCATCGCCGGTGACCGCCCGGTAGCGCGCGAGTTGGTCGTCGATCGATCGAACCTCTCCGAACGACGTCACTTGTCCGCCGAGTCGGGCCATGCGGCTCGAGGGATCCTCGAGGCCCAGCACATAGGAACCGGTCAACGATCCTATGGCGACGTCGAGTTCGTCGGCCGTAACCCCGTCGGCACCGAGATGCTCGACCTCGCGCTCGACGAGCGAGAGGACTTCATCGAGATGATCGGGCGCCGTTCCAACATACACGGTGAGCGCCCCCGCGTCGGCGTACGCGACGAGCGAGGAGTACACCGAGTACGCAAGGCCGCGCTGCTCGCGTATCTCCTCGAATAACCGACTGGCCATTCCTCCGCCGAGCACGTGGTTCACGACCTCCGCGGCCTCGCGGTCGGGATCATCGCGGGGCACACCTCGCCATCCGAGCGCCATGTGGACCTGCTCGGTCTTCCGCCGCAAGACACTCAGGCGCGTCGGGCGACTGTTCGGGCTCACCCGCACCGGTCGCTCGCCTCCGGTCGCGCCCGCGAAGGCCTTCCCGGCCAACTCGACGAGGCGCTCGTGGGTGACATCGCCGGCGGCCGCCAGCACGAAGTTGCCGGGCCGGTACCAGTGATGGAAGAAGGCTCGAACGTCGTCGTACGCGATCGCCTCTACCGTCTCGCGTTCGCCCGCCGTCTCTCGACCGAGGGGGTGATCGGGGTAAAGCGCCTCGAAGAGCACAGAGTGAACACGATCTTCTGGCGTGTCGTCATCCATCGCGAGTTCTTCGAGAATCACGTGACGTTCGTTGTCGATGTCAGCGTCGCGTAGCGCCGGCGCGGTCAGCACATCGCCGAGCAACTCGATGCCCAGGCTCAGCTCACCGGCCGGTAGGCGCGCGTAGTACGCCGTGTACTCCTTCGTTGTGAAGGCGTTCATGTCTCCGCCGACGCGGTCGACGGCTTCGTTGATCTCGCGGGCGCTACGCGACTCCGTGCCCTTGAACAGGAGATGTTCGAGGAAGTGCGACACGCCGCAGTGCTCTGCGGGCTCGTCGCGCGAGCCCACGCCGACCCACACACCTGTGCAGATCGAGCGGGCCCCGGGGACGTTTTCGGAAACGACCCGGAGCCCGGACGGAAGCGTCGTGAAAGAGATCTCGCTCAACGAGGCGGGATCGACTGTTGATCAGCGGCCGCGCCGCCGCGGGCCAGATCCCCGTCCGCGATCACCGCGATCACCACGATCACCACGGTCACCGCGATCGCCACGGCTTTCGCCACCGCGGGTATCGGCCGCGACGGTCTCCGGACCGAGGTCGCCGAAGGTCTGGCGGATCTCAGCGTCGAACGCGTCTTCGAAGTTCACCGTGGCGGCCCCCACCGCCGCCGGAAGCGGCGAGGTGTCGTGCGCAGGTGCGACGGACTCATCACCGTCGCGGATCGGGCTCAGGCTCACCTTGCCCGTCGGGTCGATGTCGTCGACCCGCACCACGATCTCGTCGCCGAGAGACACGACGTCTTCTACCCGGTCGATGCGCTTGCCCTTGCCCAGCTTGGAGATGTGCACCAGGCCATCACGTCCAGGGAGGATGTTGACGAACGCGCCGAACTTGGTGATGTTGACGACCTTGCCCGTATAGATCTCGCCCACCTTGGCGACAGGAGGCGTGACGATCAACTCGATCTGTCGCCGAGCCTCGGCGACGGCCGAAGCGTTCGTCGACCCGATCGATACCGTGCCGACCGTGCCGTCGTCGTCGACGGTGATGTCGGCTCCGGTTTCCTGCTGGATCGTGTTGATGACCTTGCCCTTGGGCCCGATGACCTCGCCGATCTTGTCGAGCGGGATCGTGAAGCTGACGATCTTGGGGGCCGTTTCGCGGACGTCGGGTCGTGGCGCGGGGATCGCCTCGTGCATCACGTCGAGGATGGCTAGGCGGGCCTCGCGGGCCTGGGCGAGGGCCGACGCGAGAACGTCGGCGGGGATGCCGTCGATCTTCGTGTCGAGCTGAAGCGCGGTGACGAACTCAGATGTGCCGGCGACCTTGAAGTCCATGTCGCCGAACGCGTCCTCGGCGCCGAGGATGTCGGTGAGGGTCGTGTACTTGCCCTCCGCGAAAACCAATCCCATGGCAATACCCGCCACAGGCGCCTTGAGCGGCACGCCCGCATCCATCAGAGAGAGCGACGACGAACACACCGACGCCATCGACGTCGATCCGTTCGACGCGAGAACTTCCGATACGAGCCGCAACGTGTAGGGGAACTCGTCCATCGGAGGTACCACAGGGATGAGGGCCCGCTCGGCGAGCGCGCCGTGACCGATCTCGCGCCGCTTGGGCGAACCCACACGTCCGACTTCGCCGTTCGCATAGGGCGGCATGTTGTAGTGATGCATGTAGCGCTTGTTGGTGTCGGGACCGATGGTGTCGAGCAGCTGGTTCATCCGCGGCATGCCGAGGGTGGTGATGTTGAGCACCTGGGTCTCACCCCGCTGGAACAGGCCTGAACCATGCGCGGTGGCGATCACGCCGACTTCGGCGGACACAGCACGAAGATCGGTGGGTCCGCGGCCATCGATACGGGCGCCTTCGTCGACGATGCGCTTGCGCACGAGGTCCTTCGTGAGCGACCGGGTCGCCTCTTTGATCTCGCGCTCACGACCCTCGAACTCACCCGCGAGCTTCTCGATGATGGCGGCGGCCGCAGCATCGGTGGCGGTGTTGCGCTCGGACTTGGAGGCGATGCGCACGGCTGATGCCAGCTGCTCAGTGCCGACGGCAGTAACCCGCGCCTTCACGTCGTCGCCGTAGTCGAGAACCGGCGTGTAGACGAGCGGCTCACGAACGCCGGCCGCTTTCACGAGCTCGCGCTGAAGCGCGATGGATTCCTTGATCCACTTCTTGGCGACTTCGAGCCCACCGGCGATGACGTCCTCGTCGACCTTCGGTGTGCCTGCTTCGTAGAGCTTCCAGGCCTTCTCCGTGCCGCCGGCCTCGACCATCATGATGGCGATGTCGCCGTCGGCGAGTTCGCGCCCGGCGACAACGAGCTCGAATGTCGAGTCGTCACCCTGCTCGTAGCTGGGGTGCGCCACCCAACGCCCGTCGGAGTTCCACGCGACGCGCACCGCGCCGAGGGGACCGTCGAACGGGATGCCCGACAACATGAGCGACGCCGACGCGGCGTTGATCGACAGCACGTCGTGCGGATTCTCCTGATCGGCGCCGAGCACCGTGATGACGACCTGGGTCTCGTTGCGGAACCCGTCGGGGAACGACGGCCGTAGCGGGCGGTCGATCAGGCGACACATGAGGATGGCCTGCTCGGACGGGCGGCCCTCGCGCCGGAAGAACGAGCCGGGAATCTTGCCCGCGGCGTAGGCCCGCTCCTCGACGTCGACGGTGAGGGGGAAGAAATCGATGCCCTCGCGAACGCCTTTGGCGGCGTTGGCGGTGGCAAGGACGGTGGTCCGCCCGATCGTGGCGACGACCGCACCCTGGGATTGCTGGGCGAGTTGGCCGGTTTCGAACGAGAGGGTGAGATCGGTGCCGCTGATCGGCGCCGCAACGCGAATGGCCTCAGCCATCGGGAACTCCTTTGTGGCCCGCGGTCATGCCGGGGCCGATTGGAGCGGTGGCGCCAGTTCCCAGTCGGCAGCCCCCCGGACCTGAAGGACCGGGGAACCGGCGACTGACAACTGGAGCGCCGACCGCTCGGGTCGGTACTGGCCAGAACGGCCGTTTTGCCAGGTTAGCGGCGCAGACCGTGCTTCTGGAGGATCGAGCGGTACCGCTCGACGTCGATGCCCTTCACATAATCGAGCATCCGACGGCGGCGGCCGACGAGCATGAGCAGGCCCCGCCGGCTGTGGTGGTCCTTCTTGTGATCTTGAAGATGGCCTGTGAGCTGGTTGATCCGCTCGGTGAGCAGGGCGATCTGAACCTCGGGCGATCCCGTGTCGGTTTCGTGGAGGCGGTGGTCGCCGATGGTCTTGGCCTTGTCAGCCATGTTTCGTTTCCTCGCGTCTTTTTCGACGGCGCGCCGCTCCCGCAGAGTTGCCGGAGGCGCATCTCGACGCAGCCGGAGCCGCGACGGACCTGCTCAGGGTAGCGGGCCGCCGCCCGGCACGGGAAATCGCCCTGCCTAGACCGCGGTCGCGCTGCGGGCGGCTTCGATGTCGAGCTTGAGCTGGGCCACGAGAGCGTCGAGGCCCTCGAACTTTCGCTCGCTGCGGAGAAATGACCCGAACGCCACCTCCGGTTGCTCGCCGTAGAGGTCGTCGTTGAAATCGAGGAGATGGGCCTCGAGGAGCGAATGGTCGGCGTGCTCGTAAAAGGTCGGACGCCGGCCAAGGTTGATGGCGCACGGATGGCGCGAGCCGCTCGGGCGCGTGTACCACCCGGCGTACACACCGTCGGCCGGAAGACAGATCGTGGCCGGCACCTCGACGTTCGCGGTGGGAAACCCGAGTAGCTTCCCCCGCTCGTCACCTCGCACCACGACACCTCGAACCGCGTACGGCCGGCCCAACATACGGGCCGCCACCTCGACCTGGCCTCCGGCGAGGGCGCGACGAATAGCCGTCGACGACACCGGCTCGGACACACCGTCGTCGCGGCCCACGAGCTCGACCGGCAGCACATCGAAGCCCTCATGGGCACCGACGCGGCGCAACAACTCGACGTTTCCGCTGCGGTTGCGCCCAAAGTGAAAGTCCTCGCCGACGACAACGGCCCGCGCGGCCATGCCCCGAACAAGCACCTCGTCGACGAACTCCTCCGCCGGCTCCTGCGAACGAGCCTCGTTGAACGCGACGATCGCCACCAGATCGATACCGGTGGCCTCGAGAAGTTCGAGCTTCTGGTCGAGGTCGCACAGCAGCTGGGGCGCCGACTCCGGGCGCACCACTGTGGCTGGGTGGCGGTCGAAGGTGACGACCGCGCTCGCGCACCCGCGCGCCGACGCTTCCCGCCGAACCTGGGCGATGACCGCCTGGTGGCCGAGGTGCACTCCGTCGTACGCGCCGATCGTCACGACCGACCCTTCTCGGGGCGCGGTGTCGGCATCGATTCGCGCGATGACCCGCATCCAGGCAACGCTACCGCTAGCGCTTGGCGCCGACCCAGGACAAGCCCATGACGACCTTCCCGCCGCCACCTCCACCTCGCCCCAACGCGACGCTTCCGCCACCGCCCCCCCCTCGCGTCGCGGCCGGTCCACCGCCGAGCCCCGCGATCGCGCTCGTCCCCGCGCTCACGGTCTTTCTCATCCTCGGCGCCGTCGCTCAGGCGTGGTTCGCGGCAGCCGTCACGGTGCGCCGGCACGCCGCGTTGCGGTGGCAGGAGGGACGGGGCGGGATCAGCGCGGTCGCCACGGGTGACCACCTCGTCGAGAGCGCGGTCATCGCCCGCTACGGGCTCATGGTGCCGATCGCCATCCTGCTGGCGATCTGGAGCGTCCGCGTCGTGCAGACGAATGTTTGGCTAGGGCGCCGCGACAAGACCTTCAATCCGGGCCTGGCCGCCGCCAGCTGGTTCATACCGCTCGCCAACCTCGTCCTACCGGCGGTGCTGGTGACCAACGCGTGGAAGGCGAGCGATCCAACGCTGCCTATCGGCGCCACGAGCGCCGACGCGGGGGAGAAATCGACCACCCCACTGATCGGCGCCTGGTGGGCCTGCTGGCTCGCGACCTTGTTAGTCCAGATTCTGTTCGGCGCCACCGCCACGGTGAGACGCGGTGACTCGGTGCGCGTCTATCGCGACCACTTGGAGCGACAGGTCGCGCTCGCCGGCCTCGGCGCGGTGCTCACGGTCGCGGCCGCCGTGCTGGGCGCGATGGTGGTGAGCCGATTGTCGACCCGTCAACGCGTCGCTGTCGCGATGCGTCTCCGCGGCGCGTGACTCAACCGGCCGAATCAGCCAGCACCACGGCGGGCTTCACCGACTCGCCGTGGCGTTCGTAGACGGCGAGGAGCGCACCCGCGGTGTCCACCACGGCCCATGGTCCGGCACCCTCGGCGAACGGTGGAAGGACTCGACCGTGGGCCACGAGTGCCGCGACCTCGGCGTCGACGGTGACGTGCGGGTAGTCGCGTAAGGCCTCGCGGGGCGCCAGCACGACGAGATCCGAGAGCGCGTGCGCTTCGGCCACCGTGAAGGAGCCGACCGCCGTGCGCCGGAGCTCGCGTAAGTGGGCGCCGCCGCCAACCAGATGGCCGAGATCGGCCGCCAACGTCCGCACATAGGTACCCGCCGAGCACTCGACTTCGGCGCGGTAGACAAGCGGGTCGGCGGTCTCTTCGATGTCGAATCGATACACCGTGACCGGCCGCGCCGGCCGATCGACCTCGATGCCTTCGCGCGCCAACTCGTGGAGGCGGCGACCGCCGACGCGCACTGCCGACACCATGGGTGGGACCTGCTCGATCTCGCCCGTGAGTTGCGCCGCGGCGGCGCGTACCGCGGCGGGGGTCACCGCGGTCATGTCGTGGCGGGCCGTCACCGATCCACTCGAGTCGAGGGTCGATGTTTCGGTGCCGAGCACGATCTCGGCGGTGTAGGTCTTGCCGAGCGCGGTCAGGTACCTCAGGAGGCGGGTGACGGAACCGATGCCGAGGAGCAACACTCCGGTCGCGTCCGGATCGAGTGTGCCCGAGTGGCCGATGCGTCGCTCCCCCAGTGTTCGGCGAGCGGTCGCGACGACATCGTGGCTTGTCATGCCGGCCGGCTTGTCGACCACGGCCAGCCCGTGACGTTGTGGCGGCCTACGACGGCTGATCGCCATCCTCCTCGGGTCGATCAACCAGCGGCGGCAGCTGGCGCAACACCTCATCGATCCGTTCGCCGGTACGCACGGCGACATCGGGACGAAAAGAGAGCAACGGAGTGCGCTTCACCCTCGCTTGGCGTCCGATCGCCGACTGCAAGCGGATGCGGTGCTCGGAGAACGCGGCGAGGATGTCGTCGTCGGCCTCGGGACCCGCATAGGAGTCGAACCACACCGTGGCGTGTTGGATTCCGGTCTCGACGTCGACGCCGGTGACCGCAACGTGCTCGAGGCGCTCATCGTCGATGCGCTCGAGTTCGTCGGCCACGATCTCGCGCACGAGCCGGTTGAGGCGCGCCGTGCGGGGATACACCCGGGGCGGTCGTTGCGAATGCGTCACTCCAGCCACCGCCGCTCGGTGGTCACGACCTCTATCTCGGGATGTGACCAGACGAACCGCTCGAGCTCGTCGACGACGTCGACGGCGTGATGATGCGACGACGACACGGTGGCGAAGCCGAGGAGGGCGCGCTGCCACTGGTCCTGGAACCCGACCTCAGCGGCCGCGACCGAATAGCGATGCCGTGCGCCTTCGAGGAGCGCTTTGATGACGCCCCGCTTGGCCTTGAGCGATCGGCTCTCGTTGATGTGCAAGTCCACCTCGAATGCCAGCACAAACATGGCGGCAGCGTACCGAGACGGCCGTCGAGCAGATCAGCTGCGAGGAATCAGACGTTCCTCGAACGTTTCGATGATGTCGCCGGCTTTGAGGTCTTGGAAGTCGGAGAGGCCGATGCCGCATTCGAAACCCTCACGCACTTCACGCACGTCGTCCTTGAACCGTCGGAGCGATGTGATGGCGCCCTTCCAGATGACCACGCCGTCGCGCAAGAAGCGGACCTTGCTGCCTCGGGTGATCACGCCAGTCCGCACGGAGCACCCGGCGACGGCGCCGACACGCGGCACGCGGAAGACCTCGCGGACCTCGGCCTCGCCGGTGACGACCTCTTCGTATTCCGGCGCGAGCATGCCGACCATGGCGTTCTCGATGTCTTCGAGCACCTGGTAGATGATTTCGTAGGTACGGACCTCGACGTCTTCGGCGTCGGCGAGTTCTCGGCTCTTACGATCGGGACGGACGTTGAATCCGATGATCGTGGCGTTGGTCGTGGCCGCGAGCGTGACGTCGTTCTCGGTGATGCCGCCGACTCCGCGATGCACGAACGCCAGCCTGACTTCGTCGCGCTCGAGCTTGCGCAGCGACTCGGTGAGCGCTTCGAGCGAACCCTGCACGTCGGCTTTGACGATCAGGTTCAGCGTCGCCGCCTCACCCCGTTGGATCTGGTCGAAGATGTCCTCGAGCTTCACGCCGAGATGTACGCGCGCATCGCCCCGTTGCTGCTTCAGGCGGATCCGTTGTTCGCGGGCCTCGCCGACGGTCTTGGCCGTGCGCAAATCGGGAGCGGCGCGGAACTCGTCGCCGGCGTTGGGCACGGCCGACAGGCCGAGGACCTGCACCGGGGTAGACGGGCCGGCCTCTTTCAACTGGTTGCCCTTGTCGTCGACCAAGGCCCGCACCGAACCCCAGGCATGGCCGGCCACGATCGGGTCACCCACCTTCAAGGTGCCCTTGTCGACAAGCACGGTGGCCACCGGGCCACGACCTGTATCGAGGTTGGCCTCGAGCACGACACCTTTGGCCCTGCCGTCGGGATTGGCGGTGAGCTCCTCGACGTCGGCGACGAGCACGAGTTGCTCGAGCAGATCGTCGATGCCCAGATTCTGCAGCGCCGACATCTCGACCATGATCGTGTCGCCGCCCCACTGCTCGGGGATGAGGCCCTGCTCGGAGAGCTGCTGCATCACCCGCTGCGGGTCGGCGCCTTCCTTGTCGACCTTGTTGATGGCCACCACGATGGGCACGTCGGCCGCCGTGGCGTGACTGATGGCCTCGATGGTCTGGGGCATCACGCCGTCGTCGGCGGCGACCATCAACACCACGATGTCAGTGACCTGAGCGCCTCTCGCGCGCATCTTCGTGAACGCGGCGTGGCCCGGCGTATCGATGAACGTGATCAGACGGCCGTCTTTCACGGCCTGGTAAGCGCCGATGTGCTGCGTGATGCCACCTGCCTCGTCGGCGACAACGTTCGTGGTGCGGATGCGGTCGAGAAGCAGCGTCTTGCCGTGGTCGACGTGGCCCATCACGGTGATCACCGGCGGGCGAGGCGCCTGCTTTTCGGGGTCGTCGTCCTCGGTGTCGTCGAACAGGGCCTGGAGCTCCATCTCCTCTTGCTGACCCGGCTCGATCAGAAGCAGCTCGGCCCCAATCTCGAGCGCGTACAGCTCGATCTGGTCGTCGGTGAGCGACATGGTCGCGGTGACCATTTCGCCTTGTTGCAGCAGGAAACGCACGACGTCGGCCGCGGTGCGGTTGAGCTTGGGCCCGACCTCTTGTGCGCTTGACCCCTTCTCGATGATGACGGTGCCCTCGGGAACGGGCGCGTCGCTCGCCGAGTAGGTGGTCATGAGCTGCGGCTCGAGCTCCTCCATATTGCGGCGGCGCTTGCTCCTGCTCTTGCGCGGGGCGCGTCGCTGGGAACTCGGGCGCCCTCCCCCACCGCCGGGCGGCGGGCCGCTCGGCGGGCCACCGGGTCCGCGACCGCCGAAACCGGTGCCCGGTCCGCGGCCACCACCGGGACCACCGGCGGGACGCGGGCCGCCAAGCGAAGGACGTCCGCCACCGGCGCGAGGACCGGCACCGGGCCGCGCGCTGTAGGCACCCGCGCCGGGAGCACGCCCGGGCGGGGGAGGTATGGGCCGGCCGGAAGGCGACACCGGACGCGGCGGAGGCGGGATCGGACGGCCCGTGGACGACAGCGGGGGTCGCGGCGGCGGAGGCGGCGTCACCCGCGCCGCGGGGGCGGCGGGAGCAACCGGGCGCGCCGCACTCGGCGGAGTGGTGGGCGCGATGCGCGCGGCAGGAACAGAAGGGGTGGGCGCCATGGGGGGTCGGGCGGCTACCACCGGTGGCACGACGCGGGCCACCGCTGGACGTTCCTCCGGGACCGGGCGACTGCGAACGACCCGCGCCGGTTCGACTTCCGCGGCGACCAACTCGGGTTCGGCCACGACGGGGACTTCGATGACGGGGGTTTCCTCGACGACGACGACGGGCGTGTCTTCGACGACCGGGGCGACTTCTTCAACGACAGCCGTGGCCGCGGCGGCCGCCTTCTTGGTCGGCTTCTTGACCTTGGCGGGTTCCTCGGGCTGGTGCTCGCGCACGAGTCCGTCGCGCTCGGCGCGACGGCGGACGCGGTCAGCTTGCGCCTCCTCGATGCTCGAGGAGTGGCTCTTCACCCCGATGCCGAGCGCGAGACAAAGGTCGAGGGCCTCTTTGTTGGCGAGCCCGAGTTCCTTCGCCAGCTCGTGCAGCCGGATCTTTCCTGCCACGTTGGGGGTTCAGCCTTTCGTCATTACTGGGAATTACTGGGTCGTCCGTAACTGCGCGCCCGCGTCAATAGACACGTGCGACGCCGTAGTCTCGCACGTCGGGTGTCTCGGCCACGAAAACTACCGAGCGCACTCGCTGCGCGTCGTCGCTGCTCACGGGCGCCCTCAACGCATGGGTCAAGGCGTTCTTGGCGACCGCGCGATCGAAGCAGGCACTGGTGGCGGCGCACACCCATGCGCCTCTCCCGTGAGCCTGACGGCCCGTCGTGAGCTGCCCACCTGCATCGATCGCGAGCCGGAGAAGCATATCGGGGGCATAGCGCCGACGGCACCCGACGCACATGCGTATGGGGCCATCGCGACGGGGTTCAGGCACTCGGCTCCGGTGTCTGGGTCTCCGGTGTTTGGGGGGCCGGTGACTCGTCCTTCTCGTCGCCGGGCTCCGCGCCCCACGCGTCCGCGGTCATCGCGTCGCCACCTTCGGCGGAGTGCCATTCAAGCTCGCCCGTGTCGGGGTTGGTGACCCACTCGCCCTCGGCCCAGTCCTGATCGCTGTAGGCCTCCTCCTCGGCGAGCTGGCTTTCGCTCTTGATGTCGACGCGCCACCCGGTGAGCCGCGCCGCGAGCCGTGCATTCTGCCCTTCCTTGCCGATGGCGAGCGACAGCTGGAAGTCGGGCACGATGACTTCGGCAATGCCCGTGTCGTCGTGCATGCGCACTTCTTTCACCTTCGCCGGCGACAGCGCCTTGGCCACGAAGTCGGCGGCATCCTCCGAGAACGGGACGATGTCGATCTTTTCGCCCCGAAGCTCGTTGACCACCATGCGCACGCGTGCGCCGCGCGCGCCGACGCACGCTCCCACCGGGTCGACGTTGTGATCGTTCGACCAGACCGCGATCTTCGTGCGGTGGCCGGGCTCGCGTGCGCAGGCCTTCAGCTCGACGACCCCGTCGGCGATCTCGGGCACCTCGAGCTCGAAGAGCCGCTTGATCAGACCCGGATGGGTTCGGCTCACGACGATCTGGGGGCCCTTGTTTGTGCGCCGTACCTCGACGATGTAGGCCTTCAGACGCGCGCCGGGCTCCGGCCGCTCGTAGGGCACCTGTTCGGCCTGCGGGAGCAGAGCCTCGACCTTGCCCAGATCGAGCAGCGTGTAGCGATGATCGCTCTGCTGGATGATGCCCGTGACGATGTCGCCCTCCCGACCGGCGTACTCCTCGTACTTCCGCTCGCGCTCGACCTCGCGAATGCGCTGCGTCATCACCTGCCGGAACGTCTGCGCGGCGATACGACCAAAGTCCTTGGGCGTGTCGACCCGTCGGTTGATCCAGTTGAGCTCCTCGTCGATGTCGTAGGCGATGACGATCACCTCGGCCGTGTCCGGATCGATCTCGACCTCGGCCTCCTCCGCGGCGCCCGGCATCCGCTTATAAGCCGATGCCAGCGCATCGGCCAGTGCCTGCAGGAGGTCGTCGATGTTCATGCTGCGCGCCTCGGCGAGCGTGCGCACGGCCTCCATATCGATTTTCATGTCGCTGCCTTCCTCGTCGTCGCCGGCGCAGCGCCAGAACGGCGTGACTTGCCGGGCTTGGGATTCGTCGCCGCTGGGCCCCACACGAAAACTGTGCGTGCTCGCTCGATGTCGCCGTAGTGCAGGATTCTCTCCTGATCGCCCTCATCGAGGCGCACGGTGATGCTCTTGTCGTCGGCCGTCACCAACGTGCCGTGGGCTCTGCGGTCACCCTCGACCTGCGGGTGGGTCCGCACGCTTATGGTGGCGCCGACGGCACCGCGGAAGTGGGTGGGGGTGCGCAGCGGCCGTTCGAGGCCGGGGCTCGTGACCTCCAGTGTGTAGTGACCGGGGAACGGGTCGAGATGGTCGAGCTCGCGCGACACCATCCGCGTGACGTCGGCGATGGCCTCGAGATCAACCCCTCCGTCACGATCAATCGTGACGCGCAGGATCCCCCCGGCATGCTCGAGGTCGTACACCTCGAGCCCGAGGTCGGCCGCGACCTGCTCCACAAAGGGTCGTACTTTCTCGACGATCGTGCCCTGGGGGCTCACCGGCTGGCCTCCTCTCTCTGCGATCTCGGTAACGAATGATCTGGCTCTCCACGAAACGAAGGGCGTGGGCAACGCCCACGCCCTCGGACTGATCCGAACGAAGCGCGTAGATCATATCCGTCAGTAGGCCTTGGCCACGAGGGCGACGGTGCCCTTCTGGTCCTCGCTGGTCGGCATCTGCCCGTCGGGCAGGTGGAGGCACCGCACCGTGATGCCTTGCTCGCGCAGGCGCGTCTCGCCGTCGACCCCGATCGACGACCACGGCAACCGGGCGAATCCGTCGGTGGCGGCCGCCGCCGCATCGTCAACGTTGGTGACGTCGATCGTGCGGCCGTCACGGGCGGCGGTCGCTTCGGCGAGAAGGTCGGCCTGAATCTGTTCCAGTAATGCGGAGACGCCGGAGGCGAGACCCGCAATGCGGGCCTGGGTTTTGTCGGACCGGTCGCGGCGGACGACGGTGACCTCACCGTTGGCCAGGTCGCGCGGGCCCACCTCGACGCGGAGCGGCACGCCCTTCAGCTCCCAGTCGACCGCGCGTCGCCCGAAAGCCACCTCGACGCGGGCGTCGAGTTCGGCGCGAACACCGAGCGCCTTCAAATCAGCGTGCAACTGCGCGCCCGCTTCGGCGGCACCGTCCTCGCCCCTGACGACGAGCACGACCACCTGCGTGGGCGCCAGCCGAGGCGGGACCCGCAATCCGGCGTCGTCGCCGTGGGCCATGATCAGCCCGCCCACCATCCGCGTGCTCGAGCCCCAGCTCGTCTGCCACACATACTCGAGCGCCCCCGACTCGGCGGTGAACTGCGTGCCGAACGCCTTGGCGAAGTTCTGCCCGAGCTCGTGGCTCGTGCCCATCTGCAACGCCTTGCCGTCACCCATCATCGCTTCACAGGTCAACGTGTTGATCGCGCCGGGAAACCGTTCGCGTGAAGTCTTGCGACCCGGCACGACCGGGATCGCGAGAACGTTGACCATGAAGTCGGTATAGACGTCCCAGAGGATCGTCTCCGCGTAGGCCCGGGCGTCTTCCTCGGTGGCGTGACAGGTATGTCCCTCCTGCCAAAGGAACTCGGTCGTCCGCAGGAACAAGCGGGGACGAAGTTCCCAGCGCACAACGTTGGCCCACTGGTTGAGGAGGAGCGGTAGATCGCGGTAGCTCTGCACCCACTTCGAGAAGTAGGTGTTGATGATCGTCTCGCTCGTGGGCCGCACGACCACGGGTTCCTCGAGCTCTTTGCCGCCGCCGTGGGTAACGACGGCGAGCTCCGGCGCGAAGCCCTCGACGTGTTCGGCCTCACGGTTTAGGAAACTCATCGGGATGAAGAGCGGGAAGTACGCGTTCTGCGCTCCGACTGCTTTGATGCGCTCGTCCATTGCCGCTTGCATCCGCTCCCAGATGGCGTAGCCGTACGGGAGGATCACCATCGTGCCGCGAACCGGTCCGTTGTCGGCCATCGCCGCCTTCGTCACGATGTCTTGGTACCACCGCGGGAAATCCGTGGCCCGAGGGGTCAACACCGGCGCTTTTGCCATGGCGAGGCACGCTAGTGGCGGGTCAAAGGCGCAGGACGGCTCCTAACGCCAGCTCGAAGAGGCTCGCCCGCACGCTTCCTTGCGTATCCCAGTCGCGGTAGTCCCACTCCGGGGCAGACATGTCGTCGCCGCAATAGAGCATCTGGCCGAGTGTGATCCCGCGGAACGCCGCGACGGCGAACAACGCGGCCGCCTCCATTTCGACGGTGAGACAGCCCTCTTGCACGCGCCGTTCAACCTTGCCTCGTGTCTCGCGAAACAGTCCGTCGGTGGTCCAGGTGCGGCCTTGCTCGTGGGGAACTCCCTTGGTCTCGAGCTCAGCCACGATCGCGGCCACCGCGACACTCGACGGCTCGACGTACCGGCCCGGCTCCAAGTAGTGAAACGACGTGCCCTCGTCGCGTAGCGCCGAAGTGGGCACCACCACATGGCCAACAGCAAACCCGGGCACCAGCTGGCCCGCGCCGCCGCAGACGACGATCTTCGCGCCCCCGAGGCCGATTACGGCTTCGAGGCAACACGCGGCCAGCGGCGCGCCCACTCCGGGATTGAACACCGCGACCTCGACACCGTCGCGCTCGATCACCCAGATCGGGTGGGCGCCGTGCTCGACGGGGATCCGGTAGGCCGGTTCGAGACCGACGCTGACCGCGGCGATTACATCGTGAAAGAAGCAACCCACTACGCGCTCGGGTATGGAGACCTTCGCGAAGTACGTCCGCGGCTCGAGAACCGCCCGCCGGTCGGCATCGAATTCGGTGAGCGCGACGAGCGACGGGTCCACCGTTTTAGGAGTCGACGCGTTTGCGGATCTCGACGATGCGCTCGTCGGCATGGTTGGCGTCGGTGCCCTTATCGGCGAGGAGCCGATCGCGGTCGCGCTTGGCCTCTCGCTCGGCCTTGACGGTGTCGGCCCGGGCGATGGCGGCATCAGTGCCGTGGGCGTGGATGAACTCCGCCCATTCGACGAGGGTGGCGACCATTTCGTCCTCGGGCACGACGGCCACGTTGCGGCCCTTCACGAACAGATGGCCGCGATGCGAGCCGGCGGCGATGCCGAGATCGGCGTCGCGTGCCTCACCCGGGCCGTTTACAACGCAACCCATCACAGCGACCTGAAGCGGAATCTCGCGATCGCCGAACGCTTCTTGGGCTCTGCGGGCCACATCGATCACGTCGATCTCGGCCCGGCCGCAGCTCGGGCAGGCGATCAGATCGATGTTCTTGCGCTGGCGCAGGCCGAGCGCCTCGAGCAGTTGGCGACCGGCGCGGGCCTCCTCGACCGGGTCGGCGGTGAGCGAGTAGCGGAT
>JBDUDK010000149.1:0-9294 GCA_040002995.1 Acidimicrobiales bacterium
CGCCTGCACCGGGCCGACGTCGTTGAGGAGCCGACCGACCGAGGGCGCCTGCTGGAAATATTCACCAGGCTCGTGGAGGCCGCGGGCAGGCGCGGCGCTCACCGTGGCGGCGGCGGGCTTCGTCGCGGTGGCGGTGACGGAGTTCGAACCCACGTTGTCGGTGATGGCAATGATCGACAGGACGACAGCGCCGCCTGCGAGCAAGAAGTTGAACTTCGGAAGGATGGTGCGGGGACGATGGACAACCGCTGCGCTCATGACTTTCCTCCTCTGAAAGCCGGGTTGATCTTCATCCCGGTCGTAAGAGGAGCGTGCGCCGAATCCACGTCGCGGACATCAGGCGTCATCCCAATCTCTGCCTACTGCCTACCTTAGATATGGCTCGCGGTGGACGAGGGCTGCCGCTTCGACCCGGTTGGTCACGCCGAGCTTGCGGAGGATGCTCGACACGTGGACGCTGGCCGTTTTCGGGCTCATGAACAGGGCTTTCGCGATGTCGCCGTTCGAACGACCCTCAGTGAGCAGGGCGAGCACCTCCTGCTCGCGGGCTGTCAGACCGAAGCGATCAGCCGGCTCAGGCTCGGTGGGGGCCGCTGCGGGAGCCGCCGCGACGATCGACAGCCGGGCCCGTCGGGCTAAGGCGTCGATGTCGTGGAGGAGCGGTCTCGCGCCGAGCGATTCGGCGATCGTCCGGGCTTTTGTGAGTTCCACCGCAGCGAGTTCACGGGCCGAGTTGGCGCGCCCCGCGGTACCGCTCAGATGAGCCTCGGCCGCGCGCCATCGCGCGTAGGCCTCGTCGTAGGGCCGTTCGAACGACTGCCAGCCGTCGGCGATGTGCGCCCAGGCGTGCGGGTCGGACGTGTGGCGCAGGCGGGCGAGTTCGGCTTGGGCGCGCTCGAGATCCAACACGTCGTCGGGCCCGGGTTGCCGCCCGGACTCGTGGCTGTGCTCCAACCTCTCGATCAGTTTGGCGGCGATTATTTCGTGCTGGCCATAGTCAGCGAGCGCACCGACGGTGACGGCCACGAGCTCGCGGGCTCCGAGCGGGAGACCGGTGAGGGAGCGCTCGAGGAGACCGGCGGCGAAGTCGGCCACCGCCTCGTAGCGCTGCTCCGCGCCGTCGAACTCGACGACCGTCGCTCCCAAGCCGGCGAGGTCTTCGACCCAGAACTCTGATTGGAGAACCGCACGAAGTTGGTCGACGAACGGCCGCGCCTCGTCGAGCCGTCCTTGTCGTATGAGTGCGAGCGCCCTGTCGCGCGCGACTTGAACCTGATCCGATGGCAACTCGATCAGATGCTCGACCTCGGCGGCCACTTGTTCGGCCTTCTTCCAGTGTCCGAGCGTCACGAGGGTGCGGATCCAGTGACAGGCCAGCCAGCCACCCCGCGGACCGCCGAGGCCCGTCACTCGCGCGATTTCGATACCGCGTTCGGCCACCGCCGCCGCCTCGGCATAGCGGCAGCAGCGGTACAGCGCGTTGGTCATCGCGTTGTATGCCGTGAGCACGCGTTCGGGCGAGACATCGGGGCCGCAGAGGACCAGCGTGGCTTGGGCGTAGGTGAGCGCCTCTGCCGGATCGACAAGGGTGAGCGCGGCACCGACCGCGTTGCGGGCGCAGACGACGGCATCGGGGTCGCCGACGGCTTCAGCAACGGCGACGGCCTCCTGCGCGAGCGTCATGGTCTCCGCGGCGCGGTTGGCGAACCAATGTCCGATGGCCGCATCGGCGAGTGCCTCGGCGCGCGCTGCTGATGGCGGTGACGCAGGGATGAGCGCGAGAGCGCGGTCGACGGCGTCGGCGCACTCGTCCCACCGGTTCGCGAAGCGGAACAGCTCGCGCAGCTGGAGCCAAATCTGGCCCTCGCGCATCGCGTCCACGCCGGCGAGTTCGCTCGCGGCTCGGCGCGCGAGTTCGATCGCCTCGGGGACGTGACGCGCGTGTCGAGCGGAAACCGACGTCTCGACCAGCAGGGCGGCGTGATCCAGGCCGGTCAGCTTCTGGGCATGGTCGACCGCCGACCACAGCTCGAGCGCCCTCGTGAAATAACCCTTGGCCTCCGCGGCCGCGCCGGTGCGTAAGGCTTGGCGACCGGCAGCAATCGATGCGGTGAGCGCGCGTGGCAGGTCGTGGGCCGTCGACCAGTGCCTCGCGATATCGCCCGGACGCTCCGGTCGCAGGGCTTCGCAGGCGAGCGCGAGCCGCGCGTGCACGCGGACTCGTTCGCCGGGTGCCAACTCGCCGTAGAACACGGCACGGGCGAGCTCGTGGCGGAAGCGCACCTCCTCGCCGTCGGAAACGAGCAGCGCAGCGGCGACTAACACGTCGATCGTCGTCGCGAGGCTCATTTCGTCGAGACCACAGGCGTCGGCGAGAACCGCGGGCACCGTCGAGCCCGCCGCGGCGACGACGCCGAGGACGCCGAAGCTGGTGTCGTCCAACGTGGCTGCCCGGGCGAGCACGACATCGCGCAGCGTCTCCGGAAAGCCCGTCACGCCCGCGGCGCGCGCCGCCACGAGCTCTTCGACGAAGAACGGGTTGCCCCCGCTGAGCCGGTAGACGTCGTCGACCGCCGCGCTGTCGACCGTGACACCGGCGATCGCGGTGATGACATCGGCGGTGCCGGCGCGATCGAGCGTTCGCAGTTCGAAACGTTCGGGTCGAGCGCCCCGGATGACCTCCGCCAGCGCCGGCCGGAGCGGGTGGCGACGGTCGAGCTCATCCGATCGATACGTGCCGACGAGCAGTATCGGACCCAGTCCGCCGGCGCGGGCGAGCAGCGAGAACAACGTCCGCGTCGTGCTGTCGGCCCAGTGCAGATCGTCGACCACCAGCAGCAGCGGGCCGCGCTGCGCCAAGCGGCGAAACACGCCGACGACGAGCTCACACAGTCGGGTGCCCTCCACCGGCGCATCGCCCGTGTCGTCGCCGCCGACCTCCGGCGCGAGTCGAGCGAGTACCGCACGGGCGTTGCCGACCACCAGGTCGAAGGCCTCGCCGTCCAACTCGTTGGCGACGCTGGCCACCATCTCGCGCAGCGGCGCCAGCGGCCAGATCTCCTCGCCGTTCTCCACGCACCGCCCGACGGCAACGCGAAATCCCCGCGTGGTTGCTCGGCTCGCGAGCTCGCGCAGCAGGCGGCTCTTGCCCACCCCCGCCTCGCCGTCGATCAGCACGACCTCTGCGCCGCCACGGGCAACGGAGTTCATGACCGCATCGAGCCGGTGGAGTTCGGCCTGCCGCCCGACCAGCACCCCGCTCGCCACCGGCTCGATCACCGCGCCAATCCTCGCGCCTTCTGATCAGCCCAGATCGCGTCGTCGAACCGCCGTCGGTCGTTTCGGTTTCTGGTGGGCGTAGAGATCGCGCAACAACGCGACCTCGGCGCCGTGGTGGGCGATCTCGTCGAGCGCGTGCACTACGAGAGCGGCCCAGGGGTCCTTGGCATAGGGCCCCCAGTCCTTCCCCAACGGGGTCCACATGCCGTCTTCGCCGAGCGCGCCGAGAGCCGTGCGGAACGCCTCCCACGCGCGGTCGGTGGCGGCGAGCGCCTCGTCGACGTCGCCGTACCACTCGGTGTCCTCCACCTCGAGCGGCCACACCGTGAGGCCCTTCGCGTAACTGGCAAGACAGTCGGATGCGATGTGCCACAAACGCCAGGCAATCGTCGTGACGGCAGCGGCCTCGGGCCCTGGCGGCTCGCGCGGGGGCACGCGCCAGACACCGTCGACGAGCTTCACTGTCCAGCAGCCGGCCGCCGGCTTCCAGAGGTACTCGTCCTGGGTGAGTCCCTCGCAGCGCGTGCGCACGCGAGTCCACACGTAGTCGAACGAACCCAATAGGAGATCCGACACGCTCCGCTCGATGGCCATCCGGTTCCTCCCACGGTCGGCTCGCGCGAGAGTAAGCGCGGCCAATCACGGAGGAGGCGCGATGCGGAAGTTCTCTGTACGACCCACGCTCACGATCAAGGGTCGGAAGTTCAACGGGCTCCGGGGCTGGTCGGGTAAGCCGACGCATCCGCCGCTGACCGATTTTCCTGTCGCCGCTTACATCTTCGGCGGAGTCTTCGACTTCATCTCGTGGTGTTGGAAGGACGAGGCCTGGGCCAGGGACTTCTTCCGCGCCGGCACGTTCGTGTTCATAGGCGGGGGCGCGGTGTCGTTGCTGACCGCGTTGACCGGTTTCTTGGATTGGTGGAAGACCACCGAGAAGGGCACCCAAGCCCGGCGGACCGCGAACACCCACGCGGTGGTGATGTTGACGGTCACGGCGCTCGTGCTCGTCGACATCATCGTGCGTCTCAACGACTACAGCACGTGCCTGCACACGGGCGCGGGGGTCATGGTGCTGTCGATCGTCATCGCCCTGCTCGTGGGGTTCGGCGCGACGTTCGGGGGCACGTTGGTCTACGACTACGGCTTCAACGTCGAGAACTCGACCGACAACCCCGTGTACCACCCGTCGGAAACCGACATCCTCCCCGGCGAACACAAGGAATAGCCCCGTCGCCGCGCCCTTTTCACCCTCTGAGGACGAATAGTGACGGATTCCGCTCCGATTCACCCTCTGAGGTGGATTGGGGGGTCTAGGTCGGTGGTGGGACGCCTTGGAGGGCCTGGATACCGTTCACTAGGGCTTCGCGGAATTTCTCCTGGTCGCGCGAGCTCAGATCGTCGACCATGCGCGCCTCGACCACGCGCACCTGCTTGTCGCACGCGGCCAGCACCTTGCGTCCCGCGGGCGTGAGCTCGGTCTGGCGGATGCGGCCGTGCTCGGGATGATCGTGCCGGCTCACGAGCCCGAGCTTCTCCAACCGGAGGAGCACCTCATTCATCGATTGCGGTGACACGAGGGCACGCCCGGCCAGTTGCGCGTTCGACAGTCCACCCCGTCGATCGAGCACGCTCAGTGTCGTGTACTGGTTGACCGAGAGTCCGTGTTCCTTGACGGCATCGCCGATGGCGCGACGTACGGCTCGATCGATGCGTCCCACCAGATAGAGCAGGTTCGGGCCGCCGGTGTCCATCGCGCTAGACGCGCAGGAGGTAGGCCGAGTGCAGCAGCTCGGGATGTTCCTTGAGCTCGCGCGCCGTGCCGCTGTAACGGATGCGGCCGCGCTCGAGGATGTAGGCACGGTTCGCGAGTCCGAGCGCGAGGTGAGCGAACTGCTCGATCAACAACACACCCACGCCCGAAGCGGCCACGGCCGCGAGTGTGGGCACCAGGCGCTTGACCACGAGCGGGGCGAGACCGAGCGAAAGTTCGTCGACGAGCAGGAACCGAGGCTTCGACACGAGCGCCTGCGCGAGCACCACCATCTGCTGCTGGCCACCGGAGAGCGAGCGGCCCGTGGTGTCCCAGCGCGCCTTGAGTTCTGGGAACAGCTCAAGCGCGTACTCGATGCCACTCGCGGCTTGATCGCGGTCGAGCTGATACGTGGCGACGCGCAGGTTGTCGGCCACCGTCAGTTCCGGCAGGAGCCTTCGGCCCTCAGGGACGACAGCGACGCCCGCGGCGCGAATCTTCTCGGGCCGGCGCTTGGTGAGGTCTTGGTCGCCGAGGAGAATCTTGCCCGACGTGGCGCGCAGCGCTCCGCCGACGGTGAGCACGAGTGTCGACTTGCCCGTGCCGTTCGGACCGAGCAGAGCGGTGACCTCGCCGGGCGTGATGTCGAGCGTGACCTCGCGCAGCACGAGACGGCCGGCACGCGGCACCGACAGTGCTTCGATGTGGAGCGGGGCCGTAGTCACACGACCTCCTCGGTGCCGAGATACGCGCGGATGACATGCTCGTTGCGCAGCACTTCCGCGGTGGGCCCCGACGCGATCAATCGCCCGAAGTCAAGCACCGCGGTGGTGTCGCAGCACCCCGACACGAGGCTCATGTCGTGATCGACGAGGATCACAAGCGCTCCGGTTTCCGGGGGGATGCGCCGGATCACACTCGCGAGTTGCTCGGTCTCCCGATCGGGAAGGCCGGCGGCGGGCTCGTCGAGCATCACCACGCGCGGGTGGCCGACAACGGCCCGGGCGACCTCGACGAGACGCCTCTTGCCCGCACCGAGCGTGCCGACGGGATTGTTGGCGTCGTCGTCGAGACCGACGAACGCGATCGCGTCCTTCACGTCTTGGCGGCGCGTCGCCCGAGTTCCCCCGGTGTGCTCGTGCACCTGCAGCACGTTTTCCGCCACCGACAAGTTCACGATCGCCTGTTCAGTCTGAAACGTGCGACGCAGCCCCCACCGCGCCCGCCGGAAGTCGGTCATAGCGAGAAGGTCGTCGCCGAAAGCGATGACGCTGCCTTCGAGAGGGCGGACGAAACCGCTGAGGACGTTGAAGAACGTGGTCTTGCCGGCGCCGTTCGGGCCGATGAGGCCACACGTGCCGCCGGGGAACGTGACGGTCATGCGATCGATCGGGACGACGCCGCCGAACCGCACGAAGAGTTCGTTGACCTCGATCATTCGGTCGGCGCCGTTCGCTTGGCTTTCGGAGTCAACGCGCCGGCCACCTTGCGTCCGAGCTTGGCGAGGTCCTTCGGCACCTGGTCGACGAGCCCGCCGGGCGCGGTGAGCAGCACCTGCAGCACGCCCACGCCGAACAGAATGGTGAGCAACTCCGGTGACACGCCCCAGTCATCGAGAAGCGCGGGCAGCAGGCGTAGGAACAACGCGGCGATGACCGCGCCGAAGAGATTGAACGTGCCGCCCATCAACACGACGGCCAAGAGCGAGATGGAGTTCTGCACGGGGAACTGGTTGATATTGACGCCACCGCTCGAAGCGGCCAGCAGGCATCCGGCCACCCCGGCCATGAACGACGCGAGCGCGAACGCCCACAGCTTGTAGAGCGTGACGTTCACGCCGGCCGAGACGGCGGTGGCCCGGCTCTGGCGGATAGCGGCCCAGGCCCGTCCGGCCTTGGTGCGCACGTGCCAGAGCGCGAGGAGGAACATGAGCGCGGCGACGATGACGCAGTAGCGGTAATAGGCGACGTCTTTGAGCGCAATCGAGGGCCGACTCAGACGCGATGAAGCGCCGCCCGCTCTCGAGTTGCCGTAGAAGCCGGAACCCCCGTTGGGAAACTGAGCGACGCGCAACAACACCGTGATGGCTCCTGCCGCCATCAGCGTGATCAGTGCCAGATAGAGGCCCGACAGCCGTAGCGCGGGCAATCCGATGCCCACGCCGATCGCGCTGGTGATGAGGCCGGCCAGCAAGATCAGGATCGGGAAGGGAATGCTCCACAAGTACTCGAGCCGCAACGCCACCCACGCACCGATGGCGAGCAGCACGAACTGGCACAACGACACCATTCCCACCCGCCCGATCAGGACCCCGAGACCGAGGGTGACGATCGCGTAGATGACCACCGACATCATGATCTGGAGCCAGTAGCTATCGAGGATGGCGGGTATCCCCACTAAAGCAAACACAAAGATCACCGCGACCGCGACGATCCGCAGCGTTACGGCGAGCGACGGGCGAGCGTGCGCAGGCGCGGGAGCGGCCAGCGCCATCTCCTCGCCGGCGGCGATTGTCGGTGCGGCGTCCACGAGCTAGGTCCGCACCAGCGTCTGCCGGCGCCGCGCGAAGAACAGGAGGGCGACGATCGCGAGCACGAACGGGGTCAGCGAGCGGTAGGCGGTGATCGAGCCGAAGGGGGTGAGGCACGACTGCACGAGGCCGATGACGAAGCCGGCGGCGAGCGTGATCGGCAGTGACTTGAGTTGGCCGATCAGCGCGGCGGCGAGAGCGGGGATAACGAGGAAGCTGAGTCCGACGATGTCGAGACCGACCAGGTTCGACAGAAGCAGGCCGGCCGTCCCGCACACGATCCCGGAGCCAAACCAGGCCGCCGCTTCCACTCGACGTACCGGGACGCCGAGCATGGCCGTGATCTCCCGGTCGTTTGCGAGCGCGCGCATCGCGGTACCCATCTTGGAGACGCGCAGGAACACAGCCGTGCCCACAGTTACAAGGATCGGGAAGGCGACGCCGATGATCTGCGTCCAACTCACGCGTGCCGAGCCGAGCTGGTAGTTCCATCGCGACGTCGGCAGCGTGATGCTGTACGCGTCGCGCCCCCACGTCCATTGCATCGTGCCGATAAGAATCACGAGAAAGCCCAGCGTGCCGACGGCCTTGATGAGCGGGTCGCGCGCCGAGAACGACGGACCGAAGAAGACGCCGTACCAGAGCGTCGCCAGCCCACCGAACAAGATGCACGCGATGTAGGCCGGCCATTCCGGCACGCCGTGCTGGATGAGCGACCAGGAGATGAACGCGCCTAAGGCGCCGATGGCGCCATAGGCGAGGTTCAACACTCCCGTGGCGCGATACAGCACCACCAGTCCGACTCCTGACATGGCGAACACCCCGCCGAGCGCGAAGCCCAGCACCACAAACGGCGTCAGGTCAGGCATCGAATGTCCGGGCTCCCTTATGTCCGGTCTGTGCGGCTAGCCGTTGTTCAGACCGAGTTCCTTCTCCTTGGCCCGGATCGCCTTGAGAGGGTTCGTGTCGAGTTCGGCGATGGGGAAACAGTCTTCCTTCAGGACCATTTTCTTGTCCATGGGCACCACGGTGAAGTCATTGTTGTTCGACACGTTCTGACCGACGGTGCTGTCGAAGTACCACGGCTTGCACCAGATGTCGCTCTTGAAGTTCTTCACGGCCTTGAACGCGGCGTTGACGCTCTCCTTGGTGATGTCACCCTTGATCGAGAGCAATGCGTCCGTGGCCACCCGGCCGGCGAGGTAACCCATTTGGGCGAAGCTGGAGCTGGGGATGTCGGGCCGCGACTTCTCGCGGATCTTGTTCATGTGGTTCTGATCAGGCTTACCCGAGTCGAGCACGTTGAACTCGGCGTTGATGAGGAACTTGCCGTTCCACGCGGTACCCAGCGCGGCCGAAACCGACGGATCGTTGGGAGGAGTGGAGCTGGCCCAGATCACCTTGTCGACGAGGCCCTGCTGCTCGATTGCCTGGAGGAGCGGGAGCACAGTAGGACCGGTGAAGTCGAGCACGACACCGCCGCCGTCTCCGGCTTCTTGCACGAGCCGCTGCGCGAGACCGGCGGGGTCGTTGATCGGAACATCTTCGGCATCGCTCTTGGCGTCCATGCCCTGCGCCTTGGCGAAGTCGACCACGCCGCTGTTGATGAGATCGAACCCTGGCTGGTTCGGGCCAACGATCACGAGCTTGCCCTTCGCGCCTGCCCTGACCGCGGCCTGTGCTCCGCCGAGGCTCGAGTAATACGGGCCCATGTTGACGGCCGAGAAGTTCGGGT
>JBDUDK010000085.1:0-29553 GCA_040002995.1 Acidimicrobiales bacterium
ACACGCTCGAGCGCTACGACCTCGGCGGGGTCTACGACGACATCGCCGAGGAGCTACGCAACATCGTCTCCACTGAGCGCGAGGCCCTCGAACAGCTGCGTCAGCAGGCTCGGGATTCCGGTGATCAGCGTCGTCAGGACGTCACCGAGGAGTCGGTGAGTGAGCGGCAGATGGAGCTCGACATGCTCCCGCCCGATCTGGCCGGCCAGGTCCGTTCTCTGCAGCAGTACGACTTCACGTCCGCCGACGCACAGCAGCGCTTCGAGCAACTGCTCGAGAACCTTCGCCAGCAGCTCACCCAGAGCTACTTCAACCAGATGTCGGGCGCGATGAGCAACATGTCGCCCGAGGACATGGCCCGCATGAAGGACATGCTGTCGGAGCTGAACCACATGCTCGATCAGCGGGCGCGTGGCGAAGAACCCGACTTCGACGGATTTATGGAGCGTTACGGCGACTTCTTCCCCGAAAACCCGCAGAACCTCGATGAGCTCCTCGAGATCATGGCGCAGCGCATGGCCGCCATGCAGTCGATGCTCAACTCGATGACCCCCGGGCAGCGCGCCCAGCTCCGCGGTCTCGCCGAGCAACTGCTCGAGGACATGGACCTGCGCTGGCAGATGGATCAGCTCGGCGAACACCTCCAGCAGCTTTTCCCGCAGATGGGTTGGGATCAGCGCTACGACTTCAGTGGACAAGATCCGCTCGGTTTCGCAGAGGCGGCCGCGCTCATGAACGAACTGGGCGACATGGACCAACTCGAAAACCTCATGCGCGGCGCCACCAACCCCGGTGCGCTCGCCGAGGCCGACATCGACAGGGCGCGCGAGCTGCTGGGCGACGACGCGGCCCGCAGCCTCGAACGACTGGCAGAACTGGCCAAGATGCTCGAGCAGGCCGGCCTCATCGAGAACCGTGAGGGTCGCCTCGAGCTCACACCCAAGGGTCTGCGCAAGATCGGGGCCAACGCACTTTCCGACCTGTTCCGGAAGTTGACGAAAGACAAGATAGGCCAACACCAGCTCGACCGCCTCGGTGTGGGGCACGAGCGGGCCTACGAGTCAAAGCCGTACGAGTACGGCGATCCGTTCAACCTCGACATCCATCGCACGATCCGCAATGCCATCAAACGCACAGGCGGCGGAACTCCCGTGCGCCTTGCGCCCGACGACTTCGAGGTGGAGCGCACAGAGAACCTCACGCGGTCGAGCACGGTGCTCATGCTCGACCTCTCCTTGTCGATGCCGATGCGCGACAACTTCTTGCCCGCCAAGAAAGTCGCGATGGCGTTGCACTCCTTGATATCGAGCCAGTACCCCCGCGACTACCTCGGCATCGTGGGCTTCTCCGAGGTGGCGAGAGAACTGAAGGCATCACAGTTGCCTGAGGTGTCGTGGGACTTCGTGTACGGCACGAACATGCAACACGGCTTCGCGATCGCTCGTCGCTTGCTTGCGAAGCAGACGGGCACGAAACAGATCATCATGATCACCGACGGCGAACCGACGGCGCACATCACCTCGAGCGGCGACGTGTTCTTCAACTACCCACCCGTGCGCGAGACGGTCGACGCCACGCTTCGCGAAGTCGCTCGCTGCACGCGTGAGCACATCCGTATCAACACATTTATGCTCGACGCCAACAGCTACCTCAAGGCGTTCGTCGAGCGGTTGACGCAGATGAACAGAGGACGCGCGTTCTTCACGACCCCCGAGACCCTCGGCGACTATGTGCTCGTCGACTTCATCGAGCAACGACGGGCCCTGCGCGGGCGAACCGCCCGTGGCGCCTGATTTCGGTCACTGCAAAATCCCTGCTCGCCACTTGCGGAAACCCGTCGCGATGGGTGAAACTACATCTATGTAGTTCCAAGGATGTAAGAAGCGACGGCGAACCCGCCGGGCTGTCGTCGCAACCAGCGCTCACCGTAGAGGCGGGCCGTCGCTGAGGACGCTGCTTCTTGAGCAGGGGAGGACCCATTGTCCGAGTCCATTGAATTCACCGATCCGACCGACCGCAGCTGGCAGGACTACGCGAACTGCCTTGGCGTCGATCCCGATCTCTTCTTCCCTGAGCGGGGAGCGTCAACGCGCGAGGCCAAAGAGGTGTGCCGGGGTTGCGTCGTGCGCGACGACTGCCTCGAGTACGCGCTCGCGAACGGTGAGAAGTTCGGTATCTGGGGCGGTATGAGCGAGCGTGAGCGGCGGCGCGTGCGCCGTCAGCGCGCGGCGGCTCGCCGCACACCAGCCACCGCCTAGTTACGCCGGCCGATGATCGAGCCGCCACTCGATCGTGCGATCGGCGGCGAGGTCGAGTTGCGCCCAGCGCTTTGGGTCGATGCGATGGAGCACCCCGTTAGGCACCAAGCCCACGAGTTCGGCGCGATCGATCGGCGCGTGGGCGGCGACGAGGTCATAAGCGTCCGCCGGCCCGAACACGTCGGGCGCAATGAGGTTCATCGACACCTGAACGCACTGTCCCACCTGGAAGGCGAGGGCCCGCAGATGCGGGCCGCGGACGAGGCCAGCGATCGAGCGGGCGAGGGCCAGGTCTGCGCCGGCCAGCCAGAGGTTGTACGCGACGAGCACCGGCCGGGCTCCCACCGCCGCCGCGCCGGCGGTCGGATGCGGTGAGCCGGGGCCAAAGTCGGGTGTGAGCGTCGTGAACGCCCCCCGGCGCACCTCGGGCAGTGAGCGTTCCGGTCCGTAGGTGAAGCATGGAATTCCCAGCGTGTCGGCCGCCCACTGCGCGTAGCTATCGCGCGCGACCATCGCTTCCTCGAGGGTCGAGCCCGCGAGGGGGGCGAACGGAACGACATCGACCACGCCGAATCGGGGATGGACCCCCTGGTGGGGTCGCAGGTCCAGAATCTCGACCGCAAGCCGGGTTACCGCACGGGGAGCCTCGGTACCCAAGACGGTGAACACGGCGCGGTGATGGTGGGGATCACTATGCACGTCGAGAAGGTCGTTACCTGCGACCGCGGCCAGCTGGGCCAGGGGAACGGGGTCACGACCCTCGCTCAGATTCAGCACACATTCGAGCACCGAGGCGCCATGTTGCCCGAGAACAGGCCGTGGTACCGTGAGCGCATGTTCGGTTTTCTTGAAGGGCCGGAACTCATCATCGTGCTGGTGATCGTTCTGCTCATCTTCGGCGGCTCGCAGCTCCCCAAGCTCGCCCGTTCACTCGGGCAAGCACAGAAGGAGTTCAAGAAGGGCCTGTCCGACGGCGCGGGCGAAGAACCAGTAGAGAAGAAGAACCCGTCCTGATCGTCAGGTGAGCCCGCTCGTAGCGGGGTCCGGCTCCGTCAGCCGATAGTGACGGGAATACGGCGGCGCTTGAGTATCCGGCGCCGTTCGCGCTCCGACGTCCCGCCCCACACGCCGTGATCGATGCGCTGGTCAAGCGCGTACTCGAGGCACTGATCCGACACCGGACAGGTGGCGCAGATCTTGCGAGCCCGGTCGACGCCGACCCCGTCGCTCGGGAAGAAGACAGCAGGTGGGTAGTCGCGGCAATTGCCGGCCGCCATCCATACCGTGCCGGTCGTAACGTCCATTCGTGCTCCTCGAGGTCGGTGAGGGGGATCCGCCCGTGGATGTCTGAGATCTTGACGTTTCTTATCGCCGGAAGGTTCCCGGAATCTGAGGATTACAGCCGAATTTTCGTCACCGCCGACCTTAATAGATGACGTTCGGTGGCCAAATTGCCGAAAAGTGGGCCCCTGGAGACCCCCCAAGTAAGCTTCGCCGGCCCCGAACGCCGAGAGGTTGCCTCTGATGTCCGCCATGGAGAGTGCCGAGGTTCAACCCCCCCGAGGTCACGCTCGGGTGGTCTACCTCGGTCCGGTCGCTCCCCACTGGGAGGTCGAGAGCCAGTTCGGCGACCGCCACCTCATCGACGACTTCCGGGCGCGCGTGCTGGCCCGGCTGGTGTTGCTCCCCCCGCACGATCCGCAGTTCCGGCGCAACCGTGAACGCGTCGTGCGCGACGCCGAGCGAGAGAACATCCTCCTCGACTGGGACCTCGGGCTGCCCGACGACGCCGAAGAAGTCGAGGTCTGAACGCCGTCACGGCGTGACGTTGGCGTGACGATGTGCGAGCGGCCACTTCGTGGCGCCGCGCGGCGTCGGTAGTCTGGCGACCCATGATCGGGTCCGCGGCTGTCGGTACGTCAGAGACCGCGATCGATGACCGGTTTCGCAACCGCGAGCTGTCGTGGCTCGATTTCAACGCCAGAGTGCTCGATCTGGCCGATGATCCTGCTGTCCCTCTCCTCGAGCGGGTGAAGTTCCTCGCCATCTTCTCGTCGAATCTCGACGAGTTCTTCCAGGTGAGGGTGGCGGTTCTTCGCGACCAGGTCGCGGCCGGCATCACCCGTACGAGCCCCGACGGGCGCACGCCGTCCCAGCAGCTCGCCGCGATTTCCGAACGCGTGAACGAGCTCATCGGCCGGCAAGAGGAGATCCTCGGCGACCGGGTGTTGCCGGCCCTGCGCGGCGTCGGCATCGACATCGTGGCGTGGGACGGACTGACCACGGCCGAGCGCGCTCACCTCGTCGAGGTCTTCGACGCCCGCATTTTCCCTGTGCTCACGCCGCTGTCGGTCGACCCCGGGCATCCGTTTCCGTACATCTCCAATCTTTCGCTGAACCTGGCCGTGGTGGTGCGCGATCCCGACGGTGCCAGCGCCCGCTTCGCAAGGGTCAAGGTCCCGTCGCTCCTGCCCCGGTTCTTGCCCCTTCCCGGCGGCCAACGGTTCGTTGCGTTGGAGGAGGTGATCGGCTCCCAGCTGGCCACGCTCTTCCCCGGCATGGACATCGTTGAGCGGGTGCCGTTCCGGGTTACGCGCAATGCCGACCTTGCGGTCGAGGAAGAAGAGGCCGACGACCTTCTGGCGGCCGTCGAGATGGAGCTGCGCCGGCGCCGATTCGGTCGGGCCGTGCGCCTCGAGGTCGACCGGTCGGTGTCGGCCGAGACCGTGGAGCTGCTGCGCGAAGAGCTTGACCTGGCGCCCGATGACATCTCGTTCCACAGGGGTCCCCTCGATTTGGCCGGCTTGTGGGCCGTGCACGCGCTCGACCGCCCTGATCTGAAAGACGAACCGTGGCCCCCGGTGACGCAGGCTCGCCTCGCCGATGCACTCGACGAAGGTCGCGACTTGTTTTCGGTCATCCGGGCCGGCGACCTCATGGTGCACCACCCGTACGAGTCATTCACGACCTCCGTAGAGGAATTCATCGAGCAGGCGTCGAATGATCCGATGGTGCTCACCATAAAGATGACGCTGTACCGCACGTCAGGCGATAGCCCCATCGTGCATTCGCTCATCCACGCCGCGGAGCGCGGCGTGCAAGTGGCAGTGCTCGTCGAGCTGAAGGCGCGCTTCGACGAAGAACGCAACATCGCGTGGGCCAAGGCCCTCGAGCGCGCCGGCGTCCACGTCGTCTACGGGCTCGTCGGCCTGAAGACTCACTCAAAGACGGTGCTGGTGGTGAGGGAAGAGGCCGACGGCATCCGCCGCTACTGCCACGTCGGCACGGGCAACTACAACCCCACCACGGCGCGGCTCTATGAGGATATCGGCCTGTTCACATGCGATCCGGAGATCGGCGCCGACCTCACCCACCTGTTCAACTTCCTCACCGGCTACAGCCGTGAGGCTCGGTACCGCAAGCTCCTCGTCGCACCCAGGTGGTTGCGGCCACGTCTGCAAGACCTGATATTGCAGGAGGCGGCGGCCGGGCCGCGCGGCCGCATCATCGCCAAGCTGAATTCGCTCGCCGACCCCGCGCTGGTTGAGCTCTTCTATTCCGCGGGAGAAGCGGGGGTTGAGATCGACTTGATCGTGCGAGGGATCTGCTGCCTCCGACCGGGCGTTCCCGGACTGAGCGACAACATCAGGGTGCGCTCAATCGTGGGCCGCAATCTCGAGCACTCGCGCGTGTTCTATTTCGCGAACGGCGCCGGGCAGAGCTTGCCGGCCTATTACACGGGCTCGGCCGACCTGATGCCTCGCAACCTCGACAAGCGAGTCGAGGTGTTGGTGCCTATCGATTCCCCTGACCTTCAAGCGCGCTTGCGGGAAATCCTCGACGTGAGTCTCGCCGACGACGCGTGCGCGTGGGAGCTCGACCCCGACGCGCGCTGGCGCCGCGTCGAGGGCGGCCAACATGACGCGCAGCGTCGGATGCGGGAGCTCGCGGCGGGCCGGGCTCGCCGGGGCGACCGTGCCTGAAAAGGCGTCCCCCGCGCCCATCTTGTTGGGAGGCTGGCCTGGGTACAGCTTTCCCGATCTCAGCGCCGTCGCCGCGTGGCTGACGGCGACACCGATGGCGGAACAGACCATCGAAGCCGGCTATCACGACACCGACGACTTGCGGCTTGTTCGCTCGGGCATCGCCATCGTCCACCGGCCCGATGTTGGAACGGGCCGCTGGACCGTTGAACTTCCGGTCGGACCTCAGGTCGATCTCGAAGGCCCCGCGGAGAGTGTGCCGCTGGAGGTGGGGGCCCTGCTCGCCGCGCACGTCCGCGACGCCGCGCTCGTCCAGGTGACCAAAATGCGCACCCGCCGAAGCGGCGTGGAGCTCTTCGACCGAGGAGGGCGCTTCCTCGGGCGGGTCGTCGACGATGAGATCTCGGTGCTCGACGGTGACGACGTCGCCGCGAGGTTCAGGGAACTCGGCGTGCACATGGCACCGACTGCCCCTCCCGAGCTCGGCGCGATCGTCGAGAAGGCGCTCCGCGCCGCGGGCGCCACCGACCCCGACCCCCTGCCCCGTCTGGCGCGTGCGCTCGGACCGCGCGCCCTCGCGCCCCCCGACGCCGCCCCGCCCGTACTAGGCCCGGCACCGTCAGCGGACGAGGTCATCCACGCCGCGCTCGCCGAGTGCGTGCGCGAGTGGTTGCTCGAGGACCTGAGACTTCGGCGGGAGCCCGGGACGGATACGTATCTGCTCTGGCCGCTGCGCGGGCTCGTCGGCCTGTTGCACGGCTGTCGCGATCTCTTCCTTGGTGGGGAGGCGCGTGAGCTCGCCGGCGCGCTCGAGCCCCTCATGCTGCTGGCCCGGTCGGAAGCACTGCTCAGTGCCAGACAGGCGGCTCTCAGCACCGCCGCATTCGATCTTCCGCCCACCGACGATCCGTCGGCACTTCTTCAGCGCGCCGACGAGGAAACTCGCGTCGCGCGCGAGCAGTTGCTCGACGAACTCGACGGGAAGCGCTACGTCGCGCTTGTGCAACTAGCCGTCGAGACTGTTTCGGCGCCGCCGTTCGTGGCCGACTCTCGCGCATCGGCCACGGTTCTGCTGCCCGTGCTCACGGGACGCGCGTTCACGAGCGCCCGGAAGGCGTCTCGCGACCTCGACCTGGCCGACGCGGCGGCAGCGGCGCGGACAATCGAGCGTCTAGATCGGACGCATGCTCTCGCGGAGGCGTCGACGATGGTGCTGCCCGCGGCACGGCCCATCGCCTCGGCGCTCGCGAACGCGGCCAATGGCCTTCTGGCGTTTGTCGCTCAGGTGGAGGCGGGCGCGTGGGTGCGCGCCCAAGTCGACCGCGCCGACAGCCATGAACAGGCGTTCATCGCGGGTGAGCTCGCCGTCTCGCTGCGCCGGTCGGGACAGGCGGCCGCAGAGCAGTGGGAACGCTCGTGGAAGAAGGTCGACCGCAAGAAGGCGCGTGCGTGGCTGACGTCGTAAAGGCGGCAGGCGGGGTGGTCTGGCGCCTTGGCACAGGCGGCCTCGAGGTGTTGTTGGTGCACCGGCCGCGCTACGACGACTGGTCATTCCCGAAGGGCAAGCTCGATCCCGCGGACGCCAACGAGGAAATGTGCGCGGTGCGCGAGGTTCGCGAGGAAACCGGGCTCGAGGTTGCGGTCGGGCCTGAGCTTCCGGGCGTGAGCTACACCGACAATCGGGGCCGGCCCAAGGCGGTGCGGTACTGGGCCATGACACCGGTCGAGGGCGCGTTCGCGGCGAACGCGGAGGTCGACGCGGCCGAATGGCTCACTCCCGAGCTCGCGGCCCAGCGCCTCAGCTATGGCCACGACCGGCGGGTGCTCGACGCCATGCTTGAGGCCATCGACGGCTGAAAAAGGCCAGCCTTCGGCGGCTGTTCACCTGCCGTTCACCCGTACACAAGAGGCTGTCCATCTCGTCTCCCTAGGTTGCCAGCGAATGACAACCACAAGGAGACAACGACAGGTGAAGACCACCAAGGCCGTTACTGCCGTCCTGGCGGGTTCGTTGGCGTTCGCCCTCATTGCCGGCGCCTGCGGGAGCAGCAAGTCCAACACGGCCGCGACGACGGCGGCCGGGGAAACCTCGAGTTCTGCCGCCATTGACACCACCGCAGCCACGACGCCCGCCACAACCGCAGTGCCTACCCCTGACCTCAAGGCGACGCTCAACTCGTCGGGCTCGACCTTTGCCAAGGTCTACATGGAAGAGGCCATCGCGGACTTCACGGCGACGAACAGCGGTGTGACCATCAACTACGGCGCGGGCGGCTCAGGGAAGGGCCGGCAGGATCTCGCCGATCAGGTCACTGACTTCGCTGCCTCTGACTCACCTATTCCTGCCGCCGATATGGGCAAGTTCAAAGGTGGCGACGTGCTGTATTTCCCCATCGTCGTCGCGCCGATCACGTTGTCCTACAACCTCGGCGTCGACAAGCTGCAGCTCAGCCCGGACACGATTGCCAAAATCTTCCAGCGCCAGATCAAGAAGTGGAACGACGCGGCGATCGCCGCCGACAATCCCGGTGTCACGCTGCCGAGCACCGACATCGTCGTGGCGCACCGCTCCGACTCGTCGGGCACCACCGACAACTTCACGAAGTTCCTGGATAGGGCGGCGGGTGCCAGTGGCAGTGGGGCGTGGACCCTGAAGAGCGGCTCGACCGTCGAGTGGCCCACCGATACGCAAGCCGGTAACGGCAACGCCGGCGTGGCCCAGATCATTCAGGGAACGACCGGTGCGATCGGCTATGTCGACCTGGCCGACGCGAAGAGCCTCGACTTGAAGTTCGCCGCGGTGAAGAACAAGGCGGGGAAGTTCGTTGAGCCCACACTCGACGGGGCCTCAGCCGCCGCGGCGGGCACCACCGTCAACCCCGATCTGACCTTCAGCGCGCCGTGGGCCGACGGCGACGGCGCCTACCCCATCACGGCGCAGGCGTTCATCCTCGTCTACAAGAAGCAGACCGATAAGGACAAGGGATTGGCCACGGAGGCGTTCATCCGGTACCTGCTCGGCGACGGTCAACAGATCACCACCGACTTGAACTACGGCCCGGTGCCCGCTGACCTCGTCACCAAGGAGATCGCCCAGCTCGATTCCATCGAGCTGCCCGCTTGACCGTCGGCCTTCCGCTGCCGGCGCAGGTGACGGAGGCGGTAGCCTCCGTCACTGTCGTCGGTCGGCGCCCCTCGGAGGACCTGCTTCCGTGAGTTCACAGCCCGAGGCCATGGCCCCGGTTGATTTCCGCAGCAAGGGCGGACTCGCCGATCGCGTGTTCAAGGGCACAACGGTCGCGGCCGGCGCGCTCGTGCTCGGCGTTCTCACCCTGATCGCCGCGGTCATGATCAGCAAGGCGTGGCCCGCGTTTCATGAGATGGGGACGCGCTTCTTTACGTCGCAACGCTGGTCGCCCCCCGACAAGCAGTTCGGCGCGCTCGCCTTCATCTACGGAACAGTCATCAGTTCGGCGATCGCCCTCGTGCTCGCCGTACCCGTGAGCTTGGGTATCGCCTTGTTCGTGACACAAGTGGCACCCCGTCGCGCCCGCCGCCCGATCGTCTATCTCATGGACCTACTCGCAGTCGTCCCCTCCGTCGTGTTTGGGCTCTGGGGCGTACTCGTGTTCTCGAAACAAGTGAAGGGCTTCTATCAGAACCTGCACGACGCGCTAGGTGGCGTCCCCCTCATCGGTAGTTTCTTCGGCAGCCCGCAAGGCCGAAGCTTTTTCACTGCGGGCATCATCTTGGCCGTCATGATCACGCCGATCATCACGTCGCTCGCTCGAGAAGTCATCGACACGACGCCAGTGCCCGACCGTGAGGGCGCCCTCGCACTCGGGGCCACGCGGTGGGAGATGATCAGGGGCGCGGTCCTCCCACACTCCAAAGGCGGCATCACGGGCGCCGTGATGCTTGGACTGGGCCGGGCCCTGGGCGAGACGATTGCCGTGGCCCTCGTGATCGGTTCCTCGCCGCAGATCACGAAGAACCTTTTCGGTTCGGGTGACTCGATGCCCGCCGTGATCGCCAATCAGTGGGGCGACGCGGACAGCTTGCAGAAGTCCGCGCTCATCGGCTTGGCCGTCACGCTCTTCGCCATCACGATCCTCGTGAACATGGTCGCCAACGCTGTGGTGCAGCGTTCGGCCCGGCGTAGCCAGGGATTGCGATGACCACCATCGATATCGGCGAACCGACCGAACGGGCGTCCGTCGCTGACCGTCTCCGGCCCACCCGCACATGGCGCTCGACGAAGAGCAACATCATGTCGATCCTGATGGCGTTGTCGCTCGTGGTTGTCGCGATCCCGCTCATCGCCGTCATCGCCACCGTCGTGGGCCGCGGCGCGGGTGTCATGAGTTGGTCGTTTCTCACGAAGAACATTCCCGCTCGATCACGGCTGCCAGGTCCGGGAATGGGGCCGGCGATCGTCGGCACCTTGATCATCACGGCCGCGGCCGCGGTCATCGCGGTTCCCCTGGGCATTCTCGGGGCCGTGTACCTGAACGAGTACGGGTCGGCCTCGCCCCTGGCCCGTTTCGTGCGCTTCATGTCGTACGTCATGACAGGTGTTCCGTCGATTGTGATGGGGCTGTTCATCTATCTGGTGTTCACGCTCCACTACGGCTACGCGGGCGTCGGTGGCTCATTGGCTCTGGCGTGCCTGATGTTGCCGGTGGTGATCCGCAGCACGGAGGAAATGTTGAGGCTCGTACCGGTCGGTTTGCGCGAGGCCAGTTTCGCCCTGGGCGCCCGCAAGGGCCGCACCGTGGTCACCGTGGCCCTCCCTGCCGCGCTCCCGGGCGTAGTGAGCGGGTGCCTGTTGGCGGTCGCACGGGCCGCCGGCGAGACCGCGCCGCTCATCTTCACCATCGGCGTCGTCACGAAGTTGAATGCCAACGTGCTCAATGGCGCGACAACGGCTCTGTCGACTCAGATATTCACGAATGCAACGTCGCCGTACTCGGGTGCCCAGGACCGCGCGTGGGGCGCCGCTCTCACGCTGGTGGCCATCGCGTTTGCGTTTACTGTCATCGCCCGTATCGTGACCGCACGTTTTGCGGCGAAGAGGTGAGGGCAATGTCTCTGCAGGAACAGGAGGCCGGAATGCTCCCCGAGAGCGGCACACGCCAGACGACACCGCGCCGGTTGGTGGCGTCGGTAGCCGGTGCCGACGCGCTCGACGACGCGGCCGATCCGGTCTTTCGTGCCACGGACCTCACGGTGTACTACGGCAGCTTCCCGGCGATTCGCGATGTCGATCTCGTGGTGCGGCCCCGAGAGATCACCGCGTTCATCGGTCCGTCGGGGTGCGGCAAGACCACTTTGCTGCGCTGCTTCAACCGGATGAACGACTTGATCCCATCGGCCCGTATCACCGGCAGCCTCGCGTTCCACGGGGTAGATCTATACGGCGTGGATGTCTCCCCGACCTCGGTACGACGCCACATCGGCATGGTGTTTCAAAAGCCGAACCCCTTCCCCAAGAGCATCTACGACAACGTTTCGTTCGGACCCAGAGTGAACGGGACGAAGAAGAAGTCTGAGCTCGACGAGATCGTTGAGCGCTCGCTTCGCGGCGCGGCGTTGTGGGACGAAGTCAAGGACCGCCTCAAGGAGTCCGCTCTCGGCCTGTCGGGCGGTCAGCAGCAGCGCCTGTGTATCGCGCGCGCCATCGCCGTGGAGCCGGAAGTGATTCTTATGGACGAGCCCTGCTCTGCTCTCGACCCGATTGCCACGGCCCGCATCGAGGACCTCATGCAGGAGATCAAGGACCGTTACACGATCATCATCGTGACCCACAACATGCAACAGGCGGCCCGTGTCAGCGATCGCACCGCCTTTTTCACGGCCGAGGTCAGCTCATCCGGCGACACCCGTACCGGGGTACTCGTCGAGTTCGGCCGCACCGACAAGATGTTCTCCAATCCCGACGACAAGCGCACCGAGAACTATGTAACCGGGCGCTTCGGATGAGCGAGTCCCGCCGCTACTTTCACGGCCAACTGGGTTCGATTCGCGAAGACATGCTCCGGCTGGCGGCGGCCGTACTCGAAGGTTTGCCTCGCGCCACCGACGCGCTCCTGATGAGCGACCTCGAGGCGATCGAACACATCATCGAAGATGACCACCAGCTCGACGCGCAGGCCCTGCTGCTCGAGGACCGGTGCTACTCCGTGCTGGCGCTCCAGCAGCCGATGGCGGGCGACCTGCGGTCCATCGTGGCGGCCATCCGGATGATCTCCGAGATCGAGCGCTCCGGCGACCTCATCGTCAACATCTGTAAGGGCGCCCGGCGCATGTACGGCCAGGAGCTCGATCCCCGGTTGCGGGGGCTGATCGGGCGGATGAGCGAGCGTGCCCACCAGCTCTACCGGTTCGCGATCGACAGCTACGTGGAATCCGACGCTCCTCTCGCCGCCGCGCTCAACGACATGGACGACGTCCTCGACCAGCTGCAGAAGGACTTCGTCCAGGCCATCTTCGAATCCCACGCCGCGGGGCGCATCGACCTACAGGTGGCGGTGCAGCTAGCGCTGATTTGCCGCTTCTACGAACGCATCGGCGATCATGCGGTCAACATCGGCGAGCGGGTCCGCTACATCGTCACCGGCGCCCTCCCCGAGCACCCCACCGTCAGCTCCGAATCGGGTTCGTCCCCGTGATCGTTGGTTGATGCCGATGGCGGCCGCGATCGTGCTCACCGCGGCGGTCCTCGTGTTCGTCGTGATCGCGCTCCTCGTGCGCTCGGGGAGGCGTCGGCTGGCGACGCTTGCGTCGCGTCTCGACCCGGGTGGTTACCCGGCGTCAGCGGCGTTTGGTCTGCGGCACGCGATCGAACGAGTCGAGCGGGCCGCCGACCATTTCGAGGCCGCCTCTGAGCGGGGCGCGGCCGACGAGGAGCGCTTGCGGCGATCTCTCGAAAGCCTTCCGGAGGGAGTTGTCGTGGCCGACAGCACCGGCCGCGTCGTGTTTCGCAATGCCGCGGCGATGCGCATCGGTGGCGCGCATCACACCGACGCGATTGCGGAGCAGAGCGTGCAAGCGAGTATCCGCCAGGCCCTCGCGAACCGCCCTGGTGACCAGCAGTTCGAACTTCGTGGCCCACCGAGAAAGATGCTGCGCGTGCGAGGGATCCCCGTCGCGGGCACGGAACCGACATCGGCGGGCGCGCTCATCGTCATCGAGGACGTCACCGAGCGGGTCCGGCTCGAGGCGGCGCGCACTGACTTCGTCACCAACCTGAGCCATGAGCTGAAGTCGCCCGTTGGCGCCATCTCGCTGCTCGGCGAGACCATCGTGGCGGAGGACGACCTCGACGTGGTGCGCCGGCTCTCGGAGCGCGTCGTCATCGAGGCGCACAGGGTCTCGCGCGTCGTTGACGACCTGCTGGAGCTCAGCCGTATCGAGCACGACGGCGGCCAGGCCGAGCTCGTGAGCGTCGCATCGGTTGTGAGCGAAGCGGTAGCCCGTGTCCACGCCCTCGCGGAGCATCGTCGCATCTCTGTTTGCGTCGAGGAATCCGACGCCAGGCTCGAGGTGTACGGCGACCGTCGCCAGTTGGTGTCGGCGCTGGGCAACCTCGTCGACAACGGGGTCAAGTACTCCCATCTCGGCGGGCGGCTGAAGATCTGGAGCGAGGTGGCAGATGATGGCGTCGACGTGAAGGTCCGCGACGAGGGCATTGGCATCCCCAGGACCGACCTCGATCGCATCTTTGAGCGGTTCTACCGTGTCGACCGGGCTCGCAGTCGCGACACCGGCGGCACCGGTCTGGGCTTGTCGATCGTGCGCCACGTGGCCGTGAACCACCAGGGCAGCATTCTCGTTGAGTCTGAAGAGGGTGTCGGTTCCACGTTCACGCTCCGGCTTCCGCGCCCTGCTCAAGACGAGGAGGCCGGTCGGTCATGAATGCCGTGAGGACGACGGCGGCCACCAGCACCGTGCTCGTGGTCGAGGACGAGGATTCGTTCATCGAGGCGCTGTCGATCGGGCTGGCGCGCGAGGGCTTCACCGTGCATGCCGCAAAGGACGGCGCACAGGCCCTCGCTCTGTTCGATAGTTTGAACCCCGACCTCGTGCTGCTCGACGTGATGCTGCCAAAGATGTCTGGCATCGACGTCTGCCGCCAGATACGGCAGCGGTCGAATGTCCCTATCATCATGGTCACCGCGAAGGGCGCCGAGATCGACACGGTTGTCGGGCTCGAGGTGGGCGCCGACGACTATGTGACGAAGCCCTACCGCCTCCGCGAGCTCGTCGCCCGTATGCGCGCCGTGCTGCGTCGTGCCCCTCGCGAGGCTGTCGACGGTTCGCCCGATGAGGTCGTCGAAGTCGATGATGTGCGCGTCGACCTCGCGCGCCACGAGGTCTTTGTTCGAGGCGAGCAGATGAGCCTGCCGCTCAAGGAGTTCGAACTCCTGGCCCTGCTCCTCGCCCATGCCGGTCGCGTTCTCACACGAGAGATCCTGATCGACCGTGTGTGGGGAAGCGACTATGTGGGCGATACCAAGACCCTCGATGTGCACATCAAGCGGCTCCGTACCAAGGTGGAGGCCGACCCTGGTCACCCGTCGCGCATCGTCACCGTGCGCGGTGTTGGCTACAAATACGAGCGCAGCCGCCGCTGAAGTCGCGGCTAACGGGCCGTGGCGGACCGCACCTACGATGCGGCCGTGAGCTACCTGGGTCGGCGTCATTACCGAAAGCTCACCGATCCCGACGAGATCGCGGCAGCGTTTGTGACCTCGCCGTTCACCCGTCTCGCCCGCGTCCACGCGTGTTCGATGGCGGGTGATGCGCTCATCGCGATCAGCCTGGCCGGATCGCTTTTCTTCTCGATCGACCCGGCAGCGGCTCGGTGGCGGGTGGCCCTCTACCTCGTGCTCACGATGGCGCCCTTCGCTCTGGTGTCGCCGCTGCTCGGACCCGCGATCGACCGTGCCGCGGGCGGACGCCGCTTGCTCGCGTTGATTTTCTGCGCCGGACGCTGCGTCGCAGCGATCCTGATGGCGATCAACGTGAACAGCCCCCTGCTCTTCCCCGAAGCGTTCGCCCTGCTGGTGATGAGCAAGGGGTACATCATCACCAAGAGCGCGCTGGTGCCGACCACCGTGTCGTCAGACGCCGAGCTCGTCGAGGCCAACTCCAAGCTCGCACTGCTCTCCGGCGTCGTGGCGTTCGCGGCCGCGGTCCCCGGCGTTCCGCTGCTCAAGCTCGGCCCGGAATACGTGCTGAGCCTGGCGGCGATCTTGTTCTTCGTGGCCATGCTGTTCGCCGCGTTCCTCCCTCGTGCGACGGTGGCGGCCACCGCGGCGGACCGCGAAGAGGTTCTCGAGCTCCACAGCACCAGCATCGTGCTCGCGGTCTCGGCCATGGCCGCACTGCGAGCCACCGTCGGCTTTCTCACGTTCCATCTCGCGTTCTGGTTCCGCCACGATCACGCGCCGAAGTGGTGGTTCGGCATCGTTCTCGCGTTCAGCGCGATCGGGAACCTCGCGGGAACGGCAGTCGGGCCCATCATGCGGCGCGCCTTCCGCGAGGAAAAGATGGTGTTGCTCGCGCTGTGTTTCACTGCGTTCGTCGGGATCGCCGCCGCCTTCACAGGCGGTCGCACGAGCGCCGCGGTTCTTGCCCTATCCGTCGCGTCGGCCGCCGCCGTCGGGCGGCTCGCGTTCGATGCCATCGTCCAGCGCGACGCGCCGGCCGCCAACCGAGGGCGTTCGTTCGCCAAGTTCGAAACCCGCTTCCAGCTCGTCTGGGTGGCGGCCGCCTTCTTCCCCGTGGTCATCCCGTTCCCGGGCTGGCTTGGCTTCCTCATCGTCGGGCTCATCGCACTCCTTGCGGCAATCACCAACATCATCGGGCAACGCCATGTCCGGTTGCACCGCAGGGTGCCCCAACCGCTCCTCGGCAAGCTCTGGCGAGAACTCGAGGCTCGCCGCCGCGCCGCCCGCAGGTCTGTCGATCCAACGCAGCACGCCGCGTTGCCGCCACCCGCGGCGGATTCCACTCCGGTGCCGGAGCTGGAGCTCCCGCCACCTGCTGCGGACACGCCCGTACCCGGGTCCGACTAGAGGGCGACCGCGTCCACGACGACGCGGCGGCGGTAGGGCTCGACCTTCAAGGTGATCGACGCTTCGGCTCCGAGCGACGTCGCCGCCATCTCGCCCATCTCCTCAATGAGCGTCGACATCTGCTCCATCACCGCGCCGAACGTCGTACGGACGCGGTCGTCCCATCCGTCGGATTCTCGGTACCGGTCGATGGCGAACCCGGCGTCTTCGAGGAGCGGGCCGTAGTCGGAGATGGGATCGACCCCGAAGACCGGCAGATCCCGAACGCGTTCGGGTTCTAGCTCGAAAGCAGAGAATGCCAACCGTCCACCACGTCGCAGGATGCGCCGGGCTTCCGCGAATACGGCCCGCTTGTCCGCGGCGTATTGGATCGCGTCGACGCTGATGGCACCGTTCGCCGCGCCATCGTTCAGGCCAGTCGCCGCGAATGTGCCGTGCTGGTAGTGGACACGGTTCGCGAGGCCGACGCGCTCGGCGCGCTCGCGCGCCTCGGCCAGCCCCGTCGCCGAAGGGTCGATGCCGATCAGCGAGGCGCCCGACTGTGAGGCGACCCACAGTCCGGGGCCGCCGGCGCCGCATGCCAGATCGACCAAAACGGCGCCTTCGTGGAGCCCGAGATATTCGGACATGGCGCGTAGCTCGTCGAACGTGAGGAAGCTGATGTGGGCGAACGCCGCCGGGAAACCGCCGCCGGAGGCGTGCTTCGCCCATAGACGAGTGAAGGTGGGACTCGCCGCCACTGCCGGGTACACGGCGTCATAGCCCGTTACGACAGCCTCAAACGCGCCCTGGTTCAGCTGCTTCTTGTCGGAGCCTGTCACCGCGCGAGATTCTGCGCCGTCGTCGGTCACTCGGCAATTGCCGATCCAAAGTCGCGACGTTTCGAGGGTTGGTGTCCCTGGGGGCACGTTTCGAGACTTGGTTCCCGGCGGTCAGTCGGCGATGTCGATGCGCGCGAGCCATAGGCCGGGGGCGTCGACTTCGGCCGCGGTGGGCAGCTCGCGTTCCGAACGCCAGAGCCGCGCGAGGCCGTCGTCGCCGGCCCGCTCGAGCACGCCGTTGACGAAGGCACAGCCCCGCTCGACCTGCTCCCGGCCGAGTGAGAGACCGAGGAGTCGCTGCACGAACACGTCGGATTGGTGAGGCGTGACCCGCTCCCGCCGCATCGCTTCCGACAGACCGCCGTAGTTGGTGATCAGCCGCGAACCGATCGTGTCGAGAACGTGGTCGACGACGCCGACGATGACGGCCACGAGCGCGTCGAGCCGCCGTTGAACGTGGTGCTGCTCGGGTGTGGCCATCGCGCCGAGCATCACTTCCGGATCGGCCAACGCCTTTTGTAGGCTCGCCAGCGCGTCGGGATTCTCGAGGTCGAGCGAACCGAGGCGGTCTTCCAGCGCGCGGGCATCGGGGCGAAACGTTCGCGCGAACTCGACGAGAAGCGAGTCGAGCGTGGCCCGGACGTGGGGCACTCCGAGGATGGCGTGGTGCGCGATCTCATGCACACAGACGAACAGGCGCAGATCGTCGATCGGCAGGCTCCAGTCGTCGGCGAAACGACGGACGGCGCTCGGTACGACGAGCAACTCGTGAGACGGCGGGCGCGGGATCGGTAGGTCGTACTGACCGAACGAGCGGGTGGCCAGGTGCCCGACCATCGAGCCCGCGGCCAAGCCGAGCATCGAGGGCGTGAGCATGCGCATCAGGCCATCCATGAGCGCGGCGGTGGGATCGTCGGATAGATCGGGGTCGTCGGGTGGCGCCGCGGCGCCGCTGAGCGCGAGGGCGAGGGCGTCGAAGAGCGGTTTGTAGGCGTCGAGGCTCCGAGCTACCCACCCCCCTGGCGTCACCGTCGCGATCGACACGCCCCGGCCGGTGACCGCCGTCGCCAGACCGGTGACCTCTCCTACGTGGAGGTCGGCAACACGGGCGAGCGCTTCGTAGCTCATGCGCTCGAGCGGATCGACATTGACTTCCGGACTGCCTTCGGTCGCCACCGCGTACGCGAGCTGACGGGCCGCGTCCCAATTCAGGGGGCCCTGCTGGCCAAGCATCTTGGCCAGGTCGCCGAAGAACGGCAGACCACCGAATGGCGTATCACTCACGCCGGCATCGTAGGAGGCTCGCTCCGCGGTTCCTCTGCGCGCCCCGAACAGGGCAGGATGGAGCCGTGAGCGTTGTCGTAGTCACTGGAGCCGCCGGCCGGCTCGGTCGCCGTTTGTTGCCGCTCGTCGCCGCCGATCCTGAGGTGAGCCGCATCGTCGCGATCGACCCTGCCCCACTGTCACGGCGTGTCGCCCGTCTCGACGCGTATCAGACCGACCTCAACGGTGCGCCGCTCGGACCGCTCCTTGAAGGCGTCGACACGTTGGTGCATCTCGCGTTTTCGTCGAACACCGAGATCGACGAACCGGGCGCGCGCCACGCGAACATCGACGGCACCGAGCGCCTCCTTGAAGCCGCCAGCGCGGCAGGGGTCGGTCACGTCGTGGTGGTTTCGAGCGCCACGGTGTACGGCGCCTGGCCGAACAATCCCGTGCCCCTCACCGAGGAGGCATCGCTTCGACCAAACGGTGGCTTCGTTTACGCCGTGCAAAAGGCGCAGATCGAACGCCTGGTGGCCGACTGGCGCGATGACCGCTCCGACCGCAGCACCGCCGTTCTACGGCCCGCGATGGCATTGGCCGAGAACGACTCAAGTTTCATCGCTCGCTCGCTCGCGGCCGCCGCGGGTATTCGGGCGGCCGACCTCGACCCGCCCGTGCAGTTCGTCCACCTCGACGACATCGCGAGCGCGGTCGAGCTCGCGCGCCGCAACCGGCTCGACGGCGCGTACAACGTCGCCCCCGACGGGTGGATCTCCGGCGAGCTCGCCCGCGCGCTCGCCGGCGCGGCGCCTCGACTGCGACTGCCGGCGCGCCTGGCGGCTCGGCTCGCGGAGTGGAGCTGGGAACTCCGCCTCGGTCCGATCCCACCGGGGCTGCTGCCGTACACCGAGCATCCGTGGGTAGTCGCGAACGACAAGCTGCGGGCCGAAGGTTGGGTGCCGCGGCACTCCAATGAAGAGGCGTACGTCGCGGGCACGGAAGGAAGCCGGTGGTCGATGCTGACGCCGAAGCGGAAGCAGGAACTCGCGCTCGGCGCGTCGGGCGCGGCGCTGCTTCTTTCCGGCGCCGGTGTGGCCTTCCTTGCTCGGCGAGCCCGCCGGCGGCGCTAGTCGCTTCGCGTCCGCCCGAGGGTCGCCGTCACCTGCACGCTCTCGCCACCGCGCACAACGTCGAGAACGCACGTGTCGCCCGGATGGTGGAGGCGTATGTCGCGGACCACCTCTTTGACCGAGCCGACCGGCTGTCCGTCGACGGCGACGATCACGTCGCCCGCCTGTAGTCCGGCGGCGGCGGCGGGGCTATTGGTCGACACGGCGGCGACCGTGACATCGTCATCGGTGCTGATGCCGAGCCACGCGACGACCGTGTTGTGCTCCACCACCAAGATGGTGGTGGAGGCCACGAGAAGCTCGGGTACGAGACGGCCGGCAGTGGTCGTGCCGGGGGCTTCACCGTTCAGGCGCATACCCGTGAGCAGGGCTAATAGCGCGACAGCGGCGACGATACCCACGACTCCGGCCACCATCGCGGGACGCCGTCCGGGGTGGTGCAGCGTGAACGATCCGGCCCCGAACGACCCTGCGATGGCCCCCATCGAGGGCGCCGGACCAAACGAGCCGAGCTCGGAAGGATGACGCCAGACGCGGTCGGCCGGCGGCAACGGAACCGCGAAGCCCGCGGCTTCCTCGCCCCAATCCTCCGGCTCCACGTTCTGCAGATTACTGACGCGCGACACCCGCTTACCCGCGGCCCCCTCGAGGGCAGTTTCAGTCCAGGTGGCGGCCGCCGTAGCATGACGACCGTGCAGCCTCCTGCCTCTGGTGACACGTGGCTGGGCCTGACCACCGATGAATTATCGATCGGTGATGCCTACGACTGGGTGGTGCGGCCTGATTGTGGTGGCGTCGTGGTGTTCAGCGGCACGGTACGCGACCATGCCGACGGACGGCCGGGCGTCTCACTTCTCGAGTACGAGGCCTACGAAGAACAGGTCGAGCCCCGATTCGTCGCGATTGCCGACGAGGTCCGCATGCGGTGGCCGTCGACGGGCCGCGTCGTTTTGTGGCACAGGGTGGGTCCCCTCGAGGTCACTGAATCGTCAGTGGTCGTCGCCGTGTCTGCACCCCACCGTCCCGAAGCGTTCAGCGCGGCACGGTTCGCCATCGACACCTTGAAGACGTCCGTGCCGATCTGGAAACGCGAGACCTGGCAGGGCGGTAGCGATTGGGGCCTCGACGCCCACGACCTGACCCGCAAAGGCGCGTGATGGAAAGCCTCGTCTTTCTGTTCGCCGCCCTCGTCATCATCGGCCTGGGCACGTCGATTCTGGTCTTGCGCACCCGCCAGCCCAAAGGGATGCACCACGCGATCCGCACGTTCGAGCGAGAGATGCACGCGCTGTCACCCAACTCGAGACGCGTCGTCGTCGATCGTGATCGGACCGGAGGCTAACTCTGGCCCGCGACCTGGCCATCGATCTCGGCACGGCAAACACCCTGGTCTACGCGAAGGGTCGGGGCATCGTCTTGAACGAGCCCTCCGTGATCGCCCTGAATCGCCAGAGCGGCGAAGTACTGGCCACCGGGCGCGAGGCGTGGCAGATGATCGGCCGCACCCCTGGGTACATCGTGGCGGTGCGACCGCTCCGCAAGGGGGCCATCACCGACTTCGACATCACCGAACGCATGATCCGGCTCCTGCTACAGCGCGCCGGCGTCACCCGTCTCAACCGGCCGCGCGTCGTCATCTGTGTTCCATCGGCGATCACCGAGGTGGAGCGCCGAGCCGTGACCGAAGCGGCACGGCGGGCCGGGGCGGCCGACGCCCAGCTCCTGGAGCAGCCGATGGCCGCGGCTATCGGCGCCGGGCTGCCCATCCACGAGCCGCTCGGGAACATGGTCATCGACATCGGCGGCGGCACGACCGAGACTGCCGTCATTTCCCTCGGCGGCATCGTCGCGATCGAGGCCATCAGGGTGGGGTCGTTCGACATGGACAACGCCATCCAGACCTACGTCCGTCGTGAATACGGCATCGCGATCGGCGAGCGCACGGCCGAGGAGATCAAGGTCGCCATCGGCTCGGCTGCGCCGACGCCGGGTGAGATGCACGCCGAAGTCCGCGGGCGCGACCTGATGAGCGGTCTGCCCAAGACGGTCGTCCTGTCGCCGGAAGAGGTGCGCCAAGCGATCGACGAGGTGGTCTCGGCCATCGTCGCTTCCGTCATTCGCTGTCTCGCCAAGGCGCCGGCGGAATTGTCGCAGGACTTCATCTATCGCGGTATCTCGCTCGTGGGCGGCGGTGCCCTGCTCGCCGGCATGGATCGCCGTATCGAAGAAGAGACTCAGGTACCGGTGCACCTCGTCGATGCGCCCCTCGAGTGTGTGGTGCTCGGCGCGGGCCAGTGCATCGAGAGCTACGACGCGCTCAAGGTCATGTTCATGGGCGCCCGCCGCTAGCTCACGGGCATTGCGATCCGGTGCACGTCGGGGGCGGGGGAGCGGTCGTCGGGGGCGGCGGAGCGGTGGTGGGCGGGGCCGTCGTCGGCGCGGGAGTCGGGGGCACGGTCGGTGCGACCGTGGGACCGGGGGCCGGCGGTGCGGTGGCCGGTGGGGCGGTCGGTGCCGGACCCGCGGGCGGCGCGGTGGGAGCAGGCGTGGCGGGAGGGGCGCCGGCGGGAGGTGCCGTGGCGGGCGGGGGCGCCGCGCCGGCGGGGGCCTTCGCCGTGGTGGCCGGAGCGGCGCTCGGAGCCGGGGCGGTGGTGGCGGCCGCGGGTACGGGCGCACCTACAGGTGTCGAGCCCGGCGGCGGCGCGCCTCCCGGCACCGGCACCGTCCCCACGGCATCGGTCGAAGTTAGATCGACGCTGGCGGCGGCAACGGCGTTCGGATCCACCGCGGCGGCCGCGGTAGTCGCGATGCTCGCCGGCGTCGGGCTGGTGGTCGCCCACGACGGCTGACGCGCCGCGAGATTGGCCACTCCCAACAGGAATACCGACGAGCTCAGCCCGAACGCGATCACGCACCCGGCCGCGGCCGGGCGGCGGCGCTTGCCGTTGACGACGGTTATCCCGGAGCGAACGGATGTCGTCCGCACGGCGGCGGCTGGTTTGGCGGGTTCCACCGATTGGGGTGCGTAGATCTCGAGGGCGGCGGAGGGCGCGGCAGCAACTACGTAGACCAATGACACCGGCGCGGTCGAGGGGGGCGGCAGCGGCAATCCGGCGAACCGGTGCCTGCTCGGCGACACGTGCGTGGCCAGTGGGGCAGGTGCCGCGCGGACGAGAGCCGTCGTGGCTACCGGCCCGGCCGCGGTGAGGACAACCGGCGTGGTGATGTCCACCGGCGTGGTGATGTCAATTTTCGGGGCGGGGGCGCCCCTGCGTTCGGCCAGTCGCCGAAGGCGTTCGGCCTGAGCGTCGTTCGGCATCGTGGTGCTCCTCGGTTACGGGCAAGTCGTCGGATCGGCGCCGGGTGCGCACGTGACCGAAGGGCTTGCGACGGGAACGGTCACTGCGATCGGCGCGATGGTCGTCGAGACGGGACAGTCCGCCGGCAGCGCCGCGGTGACAACGCTGGTGAGTGCGGCATCTGATGGCACCGGCGCGACGGCAACGGCGATCGTGGTCGTCGTGCAGAGCGGTTCAGGGACGGTTGTTACTGCTGACGCGGACGCGGTGTTGCCCGCGTGGGGACGAAACCCGAGGATGTGAAAGCCGCCGATCGACACCGCGGCAACGAGACCCGTCGATACGACGAGCGCGCCGGACGCGGCCGCAGCCATAGCTTTTCTTCGCTCCAATCCGCGCACCTCCCCGGCGATCAGATCCGGTTACGGATTCGTCACAACCGGGGCGAAACTCAAGCGCGAATCGGCCCAAACGTTCGCTCTCTATCAAGACTTTGCCTGCTCATAACCTTCGGATGGGCCGTTGGGGCTACCGGGCGGCGAGATGGTTCCAACCGTCAAGAACCATGTCACGGCCTACGATCGGCGTTCATGAACGACGAGGAAGTCGATTACGCGCTCACAGGCAACGTCGGTGTCATCACATTGCAAAGACCGGCGGCCCGTAACGCTCTCACGTGGACGATGTACGCGCGCTTGGAGGAGCTCGTGCGCACCACGACCGCGCGCTGTCTCGTCATCACGGGTGCCGACCCCGCGTTCTGTTCGGGTGACGACGTGAAGCTCGTCATGGGCGGCGGGAGCGACGGAGGCGCGCCGAAGCTCACCACGCCCCGACTCACGCCGGCCGCCGACGCGTTGCTCCACACCGATGTGCCCGTGATTGCCGCAGTCAATGGTGCGGCGGTCGGGTGGGGCATGGAGATGGCGATGATGGCTGACCTGCGCGTGGCGTCAGACAAGGCGCGCTTCGGCGAGCTGTTCGTGCTCCGCGGACTCGTCAGCGACATCGCCGGCCTCGGCCGCCTCGCCCAGTTGGTCGGACGCGAGAAGGCGGCGGAGTTGCTGTTCACCGGCGAGGTCATCGACGCGGCGGAAGCCTTGCGCATCCGTCTCGTCTCACGTGTGGTCCCCCACGACAATCTCTTGCCGGCGGCGCTTGCCCTAGCCGAGCGCATCGCCGCCAACCCGCCTCTCGCCGTGCAAGCGCTCAAGCGGGGTCTGCGGCGGGCGCTTGATCCTGATTGGAATGATCTCGGTCGTTGGGTGTCGTCCACCCTCGCCGAGCTGTTCAAGACCGAAGATCACCGCGAAGGCGTCAAGGCTTTTCTCGAGAAGCGGTCACCGCAATTCACCGGACGCTGACGCGTCAGGCCGAGACGATGCGGTACAGCGTTCCTCCGATCGAGCAGACGTAGAGCTCGCCGTCGGGGCCGGTGCCGAACGACACGACAGAACTCGCGTCCGTGCCGAGGTCGAACTGTTCGAGCACAGTGCCTCGGAGGCGCAGGCCCCAGAGCCCGGTATGGCAGTAGTCGCCGAAGAGGTACGTGCCGGCCAGGCTCGGAACCGCGGCGCCGTGGTAGACGACGCCTCCCGTCACGGAGCATGCATTGGCGTGGGAGAAGTCGAAGATCGGATCCACCGCGCCGGCTGCGTCAGTGCTGGTGTTGTAGTCGTGGGTTCCTTCGCGCCGCCGCCAACCGAAGTTCACACCTCTGCCCGCGCCCGCACTCGCCGCCTGCCAATCGATCTCCTCCCATGCGTTCTGACCGACATCGCCGATCCACAGATCGCCGTTCGCGGAGTCGAACGAGTAGCGCCACGGGTTGCGTAGCCCGTAGCTCCAGATCTCAGGCAGAGCGCCGGCGGTGGCCACGAACGGGTTGTCGCCGGGCACGGTGTAGGCCTGCCTGCCGTTCGCGCGTGGGTCGATGCGCAGCATCTTGCCGAGCCAGATGCCGAGGTTCTGGGCGTTGTTTTGCGGATCGCCGCCGGAGCCTCCGTCGCCGAAGCCGATGTAGAGGAGACCATCAGGGCCGAACACCAGGTCGCCGCCGTTGTGGTTGGCGTACGGCTGGGTCTGGAACAGGACGCGCCGCCGCGAGGCCGAGTCGACCCTCCCGTCGGCCGCCACCGCGAACTCATCGACGTTGGAGTTGCCGTCGAGATCGGTGTAGTTGACGTAGAGGTGCGCTCCGTCGGGTGCGAACGCAAAGCCGAGAAAGCCGCGTTCACCGCCCGCCTGTGTACGCGCCGAGATGTCGATCACCGGCTCCGGCACCACGGCATTGTCGACGATCTTGCGCAGGGTACCCGTGCGCTCCGCAACGTAGAGCGCGTTGTCGCCGACCCGGGTGCCAACAGCGACGGGCTGCACGAGGTCGGCCACTTTCGCAAGGGCGATCGTGGGGATGCCGGTCGGTAGCGTCGTGGGCGCCGCGGTCGCGGGTGGAGCGGTCGTTCCCGCCGCGGTTGTGTTCGTATTGGTGAGAGGCACCGCCGTGGAACCCGCGGCCGTTGAGGGGATCGAGATGATCGATGTCGTGATCACGCCCGAGGCGAACGGGCTCGAGCTCGAGTCGCCCGGGTCGCCGGAGCAGGCGGACGCTACGAGGATTGTTGCGAGAACCAGCGCCCGCCTCACTGCACCGTCCTGATGAGACCTTCCTGCACGACCGTGATCACGAGATCACCGGCGCGCGTGAAGATGAATCCGTAGGCAAGACCGCGCGAATCCGATGTCGAGGTCGTTCCCTGGTCGTAGAGCAGCCACTCGTCGGCGCGAAACGGCCGGTGGAACCACATCGCGTGGTCGAGGCTGGCCATCTGCACCTTGTTGTCGTGCCAGCTGATCCCGTGCGGAAGCAACGTGGTGTCGAGGAGGGTCATGTCGGATGCGTAGGTGGCGATACACGCGTGCAGCACGGAACTGTCGGGCAGGACGCCGTCGGCCCTCAGCCATACCTTCTGAAACGGCGTGCGGTGGTTTTGCCGTTCGACGGGCGGCGCGTCGACGTAGCGCGTATCAATCGGCCGGGGACGGTCGTACCAGTCGCCGAGCATCTCGCGATACGGCGCCATCCTGGTCTTGAAGTCGGGCAGTGACTCCGGATCGGGTACCCCCTCGGGCATGGGCAGCTGGTGCTCGAGGCCCGGCTCGCGCACATGGAAGCTGCATTGGAGGTTGAAGATCGCCTGGCCGTGCTGGATGGCCACGACGCGGCGGGTGGTGAACGACCGGCCGTCGCGGATGCGGTCGACCTCGTAGAGGATCGGAACATTCGGGTCACCGGGACGCAGGAAATAGGCGTGGAGCGAGTGCACCATCCCTTGCTCGACGGTGCGGGCTGCAGCTACGAGGGCCTGCCCGGCGACCTGGCCCCCGAACACGCGCTGGCGGTTCTCGTGCGGGGACACCCCCCTGAAGATGTTCACCTCGATGGCCTCGAGGTCGAGCAGGGTCACGAGATCATCTAGCGCGCTCGGCACCGGCGCAGTCTCGCGTAGGCGCGCGTTCGCAATAGGGTCAGCCGAATGGCTGTCCGCTTCTTCCCGCCCGGTTTTCGTTGGGGTACGGCCACCGCGGCGCACCAGGTCGAGGGCAACAACTGGGCGAACGACTGGTGGGCATGGGAACACGCCCCGGCGACAGTGTGCCGGGAGCCCAGCGGCGACGCGTGTGACCACTATCACCGTTATCCGGACGACATCGCGTTGCTCGCCGACCTCGGGTTCAACTCGTACCGCTTCTCGGTGGAGTGGAGCCGTATCGAGCCCGAGGACGGCGAGTTCTCCCGTGCGTCACTCGACCACTACCGGCGGATGGCGGCCTGCTGCCACGAGAACGGAATCGACGCCGTAATCAGCTTGCATCACTTCACGTCGCCGCGTTGGTTCGCGAGCGCGGGCGGTTGGGTGGCCGACGACGCGCCGGCTCTGTTCACGCGTTTCGTTGAGAAAGTCGCGGGCCATCTCGGCGATCTGGCCACGCGCTGGTGCACGTTCAACGAGCCCAACATGGTCGCCACGCTCGGACACCTGGCAGGCAGGTTCCCACCGGGCCTCCGCGATCGCGACATGCGCCACAAGGCCAACGAGATGTTCGTCGCCGCCCACCATGCGGCGGTAACCGTGCTGAAGGCGGCGTCGACCGCCCCGGTCGGTCTCACCCTGGCCATGCAGCAAATGTGGCCCGTCGACCCCGAGGGTGAGGACCGCAGCGCGCACTACCTCACGGGCCTCGAAGACCCGTATTTGGAGGCGGCCCGCGACGACGACTACATCGGAGTCCAGACGTACTCGCGTGAGCGGGTCGGCGCCGACGGCGTACTCCCACCCGAGGAAGGCGTCGAGACGACGATCATGGGCTACGAGTTCTGGCCGGAGGCCCTCGAGCACACAATCCGGCGGGCGTGGGCGGAAACGAACCACACCCCGATCCTCGTCACCGAGAACGGCGTTGCCGCGACCGACGACACCCGCCGCATCGAGTACGTGCGTCGGGCCCTCGCAGGCGTCCTCGCGTGCCTCGACGACGGCATCGACGTGCGCGGCTACACGTACTGGAGCCTGCTCGACAACTTCGAGTGGACCTTGGGATATGCGCCTACCTTCGGCCTCGTCGCCGTCGATCGAGTGACCCAGGAGCGAACCGTGAAGCCGAGCGCCCGCTGGCTCGGAGCGATCGCGCAGGCCAACGCTATGGAGTTGTGACGAGATGATCCACCGGCCCGTCGGCGTGGTCGCGCGCTTTCGTAGGCTGGGCGCGAAGTTCGTTGCCGTCTCCTTGATCGGCACGGTCATCTCCCAGTCGCTCATCGTCTTGTTCAAGGGGCACTGGGACTGGAACGGCGGAGTCGCCAATCTCGTCGCGGTGTGCATCAGCGCGGTGCCGAGTTACTACCTGAACCGGGCGTGGGTGTGGGGCAAGCGGGGCAGTTCGTCGATGGCACGCGAGGTGCTGCCGTTTTGGATCATGACACTGGCGGGGCTCGCTCTGTCGACCTTCCTTGCCTACGTCGCCGATCGCATCTGGGACGCCACGATCGCGGTCAATATCGCGAACCTGGCCGGCTTCGGCGTGCTGTGGGTCTTGAAATTCCTTGTCCTCGACCAGTACGTGTTCTCCGATAGGGAGTCTGTATGAGTGTGCTCGACCTCAACCCTGATCAGCTGCTCACGACCACGAGGGCGGTGCGTAAGCGGCTCGACTTCGGACGTCCCGTACCCGACGATGTCGTCCGCGAGTGCGTGAGCGTGGCTCTGCAGTCGCCATCGGGCTCGAACAACCCCAGCATGCACTACGTGGTGGTGCGCGACGCGGCCAAGCGAAGGGCGATCGGCGACATCTACCGCTTCTGCTTCACCCAGTATCAGTCGATGGACGGCACCTATCTCCGCACGATCGACAAGGGCTCCGAGGAGGCCAATCGCGTTCAGCAGCGGAGCGCCGATTCCGCGGATTACTTGGCCGACCACATGGGCGACGCGCCCGTGCTGATCCTCGCGTGTACGAACGGCCGCATGGACAACGTGCCGGGCATCGTCGCCGCATCGCTCGCGGGGAACATCGCCCCGGCGATGTGGTCGTTCATGCTCGCCGCCCGCGCGAGAGGACTTGGCACCTGTTGGACCACGCTGCACTTGATGATGGAAGAGCAGACCGCCGAGGTCGTGGGCATCCCCTTCGAAACGGTGCAACAGGTATGCCTCTCGCCGCTCGCCTACACGTTGGGCACCGACTTCAAAGTGGCCGCCCGGCCCGAGCCCGACTCCATCATCCACTGGGACAGCTGGTGATCGATCCGGTCCTGCGGGCGGCCGCGGAGTCGGCCAAGGGCTTCATGCCCACCGAGGAAGGCGAGGCTCTCTACTCCGCGGCGGTGACGGTGTGCAGCGCGGTTCCGGGCGCGCCCATTTTGGAAGTGGGCACCTACTGCGGCCAATCGGCGATCTGGTTGGGGGCCGCGGCGCGCGAGTGCGAGACGTTGCTCTTCACCGTCGATCATCACCGCGGGTCGGAGGAGAACCAACCGGGTTGGGAGTGGCACGACCCGTCGCTCGTCGACCCCGAACTCGGCGCAATGGACACGTTGCCGATCTTTCGCCGCACGATCCACGAGGCGGGGCTCGAGCAAACGGTGGTGGCCGTCGTGGGCTACTCGTCGCTCATCGCTCGTTGGTGGTCGATCCCGCTCGCGATGTTGTTCATCGACGGCGGCCACGGCGCCGAGCCCGCCCGCGCCGACTACCTCGGGTGGGCCGGCAAGGTGGCCACCGGTGGGCTGCTTGCGATCCACGACGTCTTTCCCGATCCGGCCGACGGCGGGCGTCCTCCGTACGAGGAGATCTACCTACCTGCGCTCGAATCGGGACGGTTCCGCGAGGTCACCGTGGCCGGATCGCTACGCGTGCTGCGCCGCCTCGACTAGCGCCGCGTCAGACAACGAGCGCCGGCTGAGGATCGCGCGTACCATGCGCCGCGCCGTCGCAATTGGCGATCATCACGAAAGCTCCGGATCCTGGCCGCTGCGGTCATCCCGATCGGGATGTCGTGCCAAACGCGTGGCGGGCTCGTAGCTGCCCCGGTGCCGGGAATTTCCGCGGACGATGTCGAGAATTCAGAGTGTGCTCCGTCTCAGGGTGCACCGGCCGGAAGGGCCGCCGTCACACAAGGAGAACACCATGCCCAAGTACCTGTTGCTCAAGCACT
>JBDUDK010000051.1:0-9196 GCA_040002995.1 Acidimicrobiales bacterium
CAACGACTTCTCGATGGGCAGCCCCGGCACGTGCGGCAAGGACGGCCAGGGTGTGCCGGTCGGCGACGGCCAGCCGACGTTGCGCGTGAAGGCGCTCACGATCGGCGGTACCGCGGCGTGACCGAACTGCTCGACATCGCGCAGCGCATCGCGGGCCGAGCTCACAACGGTGAGCAGATCGAGGCGTACGTCGCCCGCGGCCGGCAGTTCAACGTCAAGGCCTACGGGGGCGAAGTCGAGTCGCTCACGTCGGCGGAGTCCGCGGGCATTGGTGTGCGGGTGATCAAGGACGGTCGCCAGGGCTTTGCCCACGCCGGCACGCTCGACGAGAAGGCCGTCGACGAGGTGCTCGAGGACGCACGCGACAACGTCCAGTTCGGCGAGCCCGACAAGTGGTACGCGCTCACGGAGCCCGACGGCGTCGCACCCGTCGAACTCGACCTGTACTCACCCGAACTCGCCGCCATGGCGCCCGACCGCAAGGTCGCGTACGCGCTCGATCTCGAACGCATGGTGAAGGCAGGCGACCCCCGAATCACAGGCGTACGCCTCGCGATGTGGGCCGACGGTGTGGGCGAGGCGGCCATCGCTTCATCGACCGGTGTGGCCACGTGGTCGCAGGGATCGTCGTGCTACGTGATGGCACAGTCGCTCGCGTCGGAGAACGGCGAGACCCAAACCGGTTACGGACTCGACGTCGGACGCCGGGCCGACGACATCGACCTCGCCGCCACGGCCCACGACGCTGTGGATCGCGCGACTCGCTTGCTCGGCGCGAAGCAGGCGGTGTCGCAGCGGCTCACGATCGTCCTCGACCGTCGCGTCGCCTCCGACTTCTTTTCGATCATCGGCGGCATGCTCACCGGCGATGTCGTGCTCAAACAGCGTTCGCCGTTCGCCGACCGGCTCGGCGACACGATCGGGTCGCCGCTGGTCAGTCTGCTCGACGACGCCACCAACCCGTCCTCGTTCGGGGCCGACACCCACGACGGCGAGGGCCTCGCCACCCGCCCCACCACCTTGATCGACAAGGGCGTCCTCAAGGCGTTCCTGCACAACTCCTACACCGGCCGCCGTTCCGGCCAAGGCACGACCGCGTCGGCCGTGCGGGGCTACTCGTCGGCGCCCGGTGTCGGCTGCCTCGCGCTCGTCCCCTCGATCGGTACGAAGCGCCAGGACGAGTTGATCACCGACGTCGGTGAAGGCCTGCTCGTCCAGTCGGTCAGCGGACTGCACTCGGGCGTGAATCCAATCAGCGGCGACTTCTCCGTCGGCGCCGAGGGAATGATGATCCGCGGCGGCGCTGTCGCGGAACCGGTGCGCGAGATCACGATCGCGTCGACCCTGCAGAAGATGCTCCTCGATGTCGTCGCCGTGGGCGGCGATCTGGAATGGCTGCCCGGCGGCGACGCGGGTGTGAGCCTCGTCATCCGCGACGTCTCGCTCAGCGGATCCTGATGCCGGAGCCTTCGGCTGCGGCGGTCGCCCGCCATCCCCATCTCGGCAACCTGCTCGCCCCCGGTCGTATCCGCGTCGACCTTCACTCCCATACGATGTGGTCAGGCGACTCGAGCACCACTCCCGAAGAGCTCGAGCACGCGGTGGTCGCGTCCGGTCTCGACGTGTTGTGCATCACCGATCACAACGCGATCAAGGGCGCTGTCGAGCTCCAGCACGCGTTGCCCTGCCGCGTGGTCGTCGGCGAAGAGGTGCGGACCAGCCGCGGCGAGTTGATCGGCCTGTTCCTGCAGGAGCGCATCCCGTTCGGGCTCCCGCCCGAGGAGGCCGCCCACCAGATCCGGGACCAGGGCGGGCTCGTCTACGTACCCCACCCGTTCGACCCACTCCGCCACAACCTCGCTGAGGATTCCCTGCGCGCGCTGGCCGCTGAGGGGCTCGTCGACGCGATCGAGGGATTCAACGCCAAGACCTCGCTCGCTCACCTCAACCACGCCGGTCTCACGGTGGCGCGAGAGGTCGGTGTGCCTGCCGGCGCGGGTTCCGATGCGCACGTCCCGGACGCGCTCGGCGCCGCCTACGTCGAGATGGACGACTTCACAACCGCCCAGCACTTCGTCACCGCGCTCGCGACCGCCACGCTCGTCGGTCACCACTGGGACCAAGCTCGCCCGTGGCAGGCGCGCATCATCCCCTCCACGTCTGCGAGCTGAGCATGCCCATCCTCCACGCGATCGTCCTTGGCATCACGCAAGGTCTCTCCGAGTTCCTGCCGATCTCGTCGAGCGGTCATCTGATCCTGGTGCCGTGGCTCTTCGGCTGGCACGACTTCGCCGGCAACAAGTCGCTCGAGAAGAGCTTCGACGCGATTCTGCATCTCGGCACGTTCCTCGCCGCGGTGGCCTACTTCAGACACGAGCTCGTCGTGTACATCCGCGATGGGCTCAAGGCCGCGTTCAACCGGCGGGTGCGCGCCACACCCGACGGCCGCCTGGCGTGGCTCATCGTGCTGTCGGCCCTGCCCGCCGCACTCGTAGGGGCGGTGGGGGAGAAGGCGGTGGAGGACCACACGGGCAAGATCCCCCTTATCGCGATCATGCTCATCGTGTTCGGTCTCGTGCTGGCGTGGGCCGATCGTCTCGGCGGCCGTCGCGAGATGCACGACTTCTCCGTGCGCGACGCGCTCATCGCCGGGGGCGCCCAGATCCTGGCCCTGCAGCCGGGCGTTTCCCGATCAGGCGCGACGATCACCGCCACACGATGGCTGGGGTTCAACCGTGACAGCGCGGCCCGCATCTCGTTTCTCATGAGCATCCCCGTGACGGGCGGGGCGGCCGTCTACAAGCTGGCCAAGGTGCTGAACGACGGCATCTCGTCGAGTTTTCGGGCTGCGCTCATCGCGGGACTGATCGCCGCCACGATCTCGGGCTTCCTTGCCGTGTGGGGCCTCTTGAAATTGGTGCGCACGCACAGCTTCACCCCGTTCGTGATCTACCGCGTGACCGCCGGCATCGTCGTGCTCATCCTGGCCGCGACGGTTTTGAACTGAGCACGAGCACCACCGCGCCCTGACGCATCGCGAGAGCGATCCTCGGCGCGTCGTCTTTGGGCACGGCCACGGTGGCGGCAGTATCGCTGGTGTCGGTCACGAGCGCGTTCGCCGCCAGCACGAACGCGGGTGGTCCACCGTCGAACACATCGGTCGGCTCGAACACCGCGATGACATCGACGCGGTCGCCGATGTCGAGGCGCAGATGACCTTCGTCGAGGGGGATGGCGACGCCACGCGTGCCCGCCGGCAGCACGTCAGTGTCGGCAACGCGTGCGGCGACGAGGATCTCACCGCGCTCGACCGATGCGACGACAGTTCGGCCGATAGGCGGCTCGCGCAAAGCACCGTCGGGGATGGCGATCGCGGGGAGCGTTCGCGCCTCGACATCGTTCGCCGAGACAGCCTCGCCCGCCTCCAATCGATGGGTGGCCACGATCACCGCCGTCGCCGGACCCCACGAACTTCGGGCGCTCTGCGCGCCGGACAGCAGCGCGTGCACGATCACCCACGTGACGATGGCCAGCCCGACGATTGCCACCTGCAGAGGGCGCCGGCGGGCCCGCCACCGCAGCCAAAACGCGCGCATCGCTTCCTCCTCGAAGAGGACAGAAGGGGAAGCGGCGGTGACGCTAGCGGGTGCCTAATGGGTGTGGGTATGGCTCCCGTGCGAGTGCGACTTGCTGTCGCTCGCCGGGGTCGAGGTCGAGCCACCCGATGAATCAGACGATGTCTTCGTCTCCTTCGACGATGTGTCCTTGCCGCCGGACTCGGTCTTCGCTGGGCTGGCATCGCCCGCACTCTTGGAGTCGGCCGACGACTTGCCGTCCCTGCCGGCCGACGCTGACGACCCGGAGCCCCTGCTGTCGGTCTTGTAGAAGCCGTTTCCCTTGAACGTGACACCAACCGGGGTGAACACCTTTTTGACCGGGTGAATCAGGCCGTCATCGGGGCACACGGCCTCGGTGAGCGCAGGGTCGGTAAAGGACTGCTGGACCTCGATCGTGCCGTCGCAGTCGAGGAAGCGGTAGACGTAGGTGGGCATGGGGCTCCGTCGGGGCGCTGGGGATCAGCACTCGAAGATGTCGAGTGCTAACGGTACCGGGCTGACGCGCAGTTCCGCCACGTAGGCTCCGATGGTCATGGCGATGGTCCGCAAAGCCGTTATCCCTGCTGCGGGTCTCGGCACGCGGTTCTTGCCGGCCACGAAGGCCACTCCCAAAGAGATGATTCCCGTCGTCGACAAGCCGGGGATTCAATACGTGGTGGAGGAGGCGGTGCGGGCGGGAATCACCGACATCCTCATTGTCACCGGGCGCTCGAAGAAGACCATCGAAGACCATTTCGATCGCAGCCCCGAGTTGGAGAGCGCGCTCGAACGCTCCGGGAAGCAGGTCTTGGCGCAGCAGATGCGGGCGATCGCCGACATGGCCGACATTCATTTCGTGCGACAGCAGGAGCCACGCGGCCTCGGCCACGCCGTCGGCATGGCCCGCGCCCACATCGGCGAGGAGCCCTTCGCGGTGCTCCTGCCCGATGACATCATGGCCGTTTCGAACCCGATCCTCTCCGACATGGTCGCGGCGTACGGCCGCCATGGCGCCTCGGTCATCGCGCTGCGCGAGGTCAGCGACGAGGAGGTCTCGCTGTACGGCGCGGTGGCCTTCGATCCGGTGGTGGGAGAGGAGCGGCTGCTGCGTCTGCGGGGGATGGTGGAGAAACCCGCTCGCGAAGATGCGCCTTCGCACCTGGGGATCATGGGTCGCTACGTGCTCAGCCCCGAGATCTTTGAGTGCATCGCTAAGGTCACCCCCGGGGCGGGCGGCGAGATTCAGCTCACCGACGCGATGGCGATGCTGCTCGGCTCACACGCGATCTTTGGACTGCCTTTCGCCGACGGCCGTTTCGATACCGGCAACAAGCTCGGCTGGCTGAAAGCCACCGTCGAACTCGCGCTCGAACACCCGGAGGTCGGGGCCGAGTTCCGGACTGCGCTCATGGAGATCTGCCGCCGCGAGGGTCTCCTCTGATCCGTCACGCCAGAACGCGGCGAAACAAGTCCGGATAGTCGAGCACGAGACCGTGTTCGTCGACGTCGAGGTCGGCGACGAAACCCGACGACAAGGCCTCGAATCGCCAGCGTCGCTCGTCGAGTCGGGTGTATCGCTGCGGCGACGCGACCACGAGCAGTGTCTCGACATCGACCCACGCTGCGACGATCTCGGCCGATTCGCCGACGGCGAGTCCGAGCCGGCGGATCGGCAACGTGTTCGTGAATGGCGTGCAACCCAGGTCGATGTCGGTGCACCCGTCGAGGTCGGCGCGTGGCGCGCCGTTGACCTCGCCCCACTTTCCGGCGCCGTCATGAGCCAGCCACAGGTCGGGTTCTTCGGCGTCGCGAAACAGCATGAAGTGACGCAGGGTCCACGAGTCGTCGACCCGGATGGCGTAGTGGACATTGAGCCCGGCGATGACGCCGTCGGCGGTCCACCCGCCTCCCTCCCAGCCGAGGCGCAACCGCTCGTGGTGGCCGCTGTTCCACGACCGCCAGCTCGCTTCGATCTCTCGCTCGCGCATGCGCGCAGTCTCGCCCGTAAAGTCGACTCTCGATGATCGCGATCGAAGAGGCGCAACGGCGGGTGTGGTCTTCGTGCCAGCGGCTTGATCCCGTTGTGGCCCGGTTGGGCGACACGCTCGGTCAGGTCGTGGCTGCCGACATCTCGTCGGGCGAGGACGTGCCCCCCTTCGACAACACCGCGGTCGACGGCTACGCGGTACAGGCCGCCGACACCGCCGCGGCGCCGGTCGAGCTGGAGGTCGCGGGGACGTTGAGCGCGGGTCAGGCCCCGAGCATTGCCGTCGTAGGCGGTGGCGCGGTGCGGATCATGACGGGCGCGCCCATTCCGCCGGGTGCCGACGCGGTCGCGATGGTGGAGGACAGTGAGGCGCTTGATGACGGGCGGCGGGTTCGGCTCGCTCGATCCGTCGACGCGGGTGACGGCGTTCGCCGGTCGGGCTCCGACATCCGGGCCGGCGCGTTGGTCGTCACCGCCGGCACCGTCCTGCGGCCCGGGCATCTCGGAGTGCTCGCCAGCATCGGGTGCGGCGAGCTGAGCGTCTACCCGCGGGCACGCGTCGGCGTTCTGTCCACTGGCGACGAGCTGGTCGACGACGGCTCCGAGCTCGCGCCGGGGCAGATTCGCGAGTCGAATCGCACGATGCTGCTCGGCGCGGTGGGCGAAGCGAACGCCACCGCCGTCGATCTCGGCATGGCCCGCGACGACGAGAGCGTGATCACCGAGGCGGTGCAGCGAGGGGTGGCCTCGTGCGACGCGCTGCTCACAAGCGGCGGCGTGAGCATGGGCGACTTCGACCTCATCAAGGTCGTGCTCGACCGGCTCGGCGATATGCAATGGATGCAGATCGCGATCAAGCCGGCGAAGCCATTCGCGTTCGGGTTGCTGAAGGCCGACGATGGACGCGTGGTGCCCGTGTTCGGCCTGCCGGGCAATCCCGTGAGTTCGTACGTGAGCTTCGAGTTGCTCGCCCGTCCCGCGCTCCGGCTGATGATGGGCCACTCGCCGATCGAGAGGCCCAGAGTCTTGGCCATCGCCGACCAGGGTCTCCCGCGTCACCCCGACGGCAAAGTCCACTTCAACCGGGTGCACGGCGCGTTCGGCACCGACGGTCGCTGGCACGTGCACACCACGGGGCCGCAGGGTTCACATCAGCTTGCGGCGTCGGCCGCGGCCAACGGGCTCGCGGTGGTTCCCGACGGCGATGGCGTCGCGCCGGGGGGCACGGTCGAAGTCCTCGTTCTGTCGCTGTGACGTGATCGAGCGGTCAGGGCCGTAGATTGTGCTGATGCACGGCCCAGATCCCACCGACCTCGTCGACCCGTTCGGGCGCACCGTGCGTGACCTGCGGATAAGCGTCACCGACCGTTGCAATTTCCGGTGTACCTACTGCATGCCCGAAGAGGGAATGAAGTGGCTGCCACGTGCGGAAGTGCTCACGTTCGAAGAGATCGAGCGCATCTCCCGGGTTTTTGTCGAGCGGTTCGGTGTCGACGGGTTGCGGCTTACCGGGGGCGAGCCCACGGTGCGGGCCCATTTCCCTGTGCTCGTGTCGAAGCTGAGCCGTCTACGCCTCGCCGACGGAAGCAAGCCCGATCTGTCGGTCACCACCAACGGTGCCACGTTCGGTCTTCTGGCCCATCAGCTCCGAGACGCAGGGCTCGACCGAGTGAACATCTCGCTCGACTCGTTGCAGCGCGAGAGGTTCAAGGAGATGACCCGACGCGACGAGCTGCCCGGCGTGCTCGATGGCATCAACGCCGCCATCGAGGCGGGCTTCTCACCCGTGAAGATCAACGTCGTGCTCGAGAACGGAGTCAACGACGACGAGATCGTCGATTTCGCCCGTTGGGGACGCGAGTTGGGAGTCTCGGTCCGGTTCATCGAGTTCATGCCGCTCGACGGCGGCGGCGGCTGGCGGCGCGACGCGGTCGTGAGCCAGGACGAGATTGTCGCCCGCATCAACGACGTGTTCCCGCTGGTCCCCGCCCCCAACCGGGGGAGCGCACCGGCCGACCGCTGGCTCTACGCCGACGGCCGGGGCGACGTCGGCGTGATCCCGAGCGTGACGAAGCCGTTCTGCGGCGACTGCGACCGGGTACGCCTCACGGCCGACGGTCAGTTCCGCACGTGTCTGTTCGAGACTCGGGAGTTCGACCTGCGCGCGATCGTGCGCGGCGGAGGCTCCGACGACGACCTGGCGGGCGAGATCACGCGTGCCGTAGGGACCAAATGGGCCGGGCACGCCATCGGCCAGGTCCACTTCATCCGCCCGAAGCGCTCGATGAGCCAGATAGGTGGCTGAAGGGCTGACCGGTCGGCCTCGTACACTTGCGGAATGAGCGAACTCACCCACCTCGACCCTCTGGGTCGGGCGCGCATGGTCGACGTGACGCCCAAGGAGGCCACGCATCGCCGTGCGGTCGCGCGGTGCAAGGTCTTCATGGATCCGCAGACCACGGTGCTGGTCGCCAACCGTGAGGTGAAGAAGGGCGACGTGCTGGCGGTGGCCCGTGTGGCGGGAATTCAGGCGGCCAAGCGCACGTCTGACCTCATCCCCCTGTGCCACCCGCTGCTGGTGGGATCCGTCGTCGTGAACTTCGAGATCGAAGACGATCACATCGCCGTCGAAGCGCAGGTCGACACGATCGATCGCACGGGCGTCGAGATGGAGGCGCTCCACGCGTGCGCCGTCGCGGCACTCACGATCTACGACATGTGCAAGTCGGCCGACCGCTCGATGGTGATCGGGGAGCTTGCCTTGTGGGAGAAGACCGGCGGTCGGTCAGGCACGTACCGCCGCGGCCACCCGACCTGACCAGCGCCGCCACCGCCGCTCGCCCCGAACGATTGCGGCCGGGAACGCGGTCGTAGTAGAACCGTCATGTTCTCCGGCCCTCTAGATGACCATCCACCACTCCATGTGACGGAGTGATTACGGTCGCCCGAGCGAAAGGCAGCTCTCCGACGTGCAAGGAGTGACCCTTTTGGTTCTCGTCGGCCTCGGATTGATGTGGGTGCTCGTGCTCCTACCTCCGTGGCTACGCGATCGACGAGAAGGTCGGCCGGGTTCGTCCATCACCTCGTTCAACCGCCACCTCAACACGTTGGGGCGAACAGGCGGACCGGAGGTCGGCCCCATGCCTCGTCCCGGCGCACGCCCCGTCGTCGTCGGTTATCGCCCTGACTACCGGGCCCAGGCTGCCCGCGAGCGCCAGCGCGATGTGCTCGTCGGTCTGGCGATCGCCACGGTGTTCTGCGCGGGCCTCGGTCTCGGCGCGGGATTCCGGATCTTCACGTTTCTCGCGGGCATCAGCTCGTTCGCGGTAGCGGCGTTCGAGGGGCTCATCCTCCAGCAGCGTCAGCGGAGCCGGCTGTCGAGCCGAGTACACCGGTTCCCGGTGGCGGCCCAGTCGTCGGTTCGCCCAGCGATGAGGACCGGCCAAGACCAGTACGGCCGTCGCCGCGCCTGAACCGGCTGGGCCGACGACCTTCGGGTCGCTATCGTTTCAACGCCCTGCGGGGGTGTAGCTCAGTTGGTAGAGCGCGACAATCGCACTGTCGAGGCCAGGGGTTCGATTCCCCTCACCTCCACCGCACGCTCGACGGAAAG
>JBDUDK010000105.1:0-8989 GCA_040002995.1 Acidimicrobiales bacterium
GGCACATCGCGGAGGCGATTCCATCCGAGGAAGAGTGTTTCGAGCTCGGATCGTTGCCACACGCAGTCGGAACATCGACACCGCTACGGCTGCCCGATCCGGGCGAGGGCAGCGAGTTCTGTTTGTTCGAGCCCGCTGGCGAGCTCGAGTCCTGCGACATTGTCCGCGATCTGCCGGGTGCTGGTGGCGCCGAACAACACGGTGGCCACCAACGGGTTGGCGAGCGCAAAGGCAATCGCCAGCGACGCTGGGGACCTATCGACGTCGCGTGCCAGCTGCGCGAGCTCGCGCCCGGCGGCCGCGGAGCGAGCGACACGCGGTTCGTCGAGTGTGCCCGTCGCCCGCCCGGCGTTGGGATCGTTGGCGTACTTGCCCGTGAGAACACCGCCGGCCAGCACGTAGGAGGCAACCACGGGAGTGCCGCCCGCCGCCAGCGAGGCGATCATGTCGTCGTCTTCGACGGGGGAGCGTTGCACGAGGCTGTAGGGGAGTTGGGCCGCGCAAGGTTGCGGCAAACCTCGAAGTGTTGCAACTGTCGAGGCCTCAGCGATGAGCTCGGCCGGCCAGTTGACGACGGCCCACGCCCTCGCCCGGCCGGAAGTAATCAGACCGGTGACCGACGCGACGAGCTCTTCGATGCTGAGTCCGTCGGGCGGAGGGTTCGCGTAGATCACGTCGATGTAGTCGAACCGCATCCGTTCGAGCGACCCGTCGAGTTCGTCGGACGCGCTCTGCTCCGGCCAGAACTCCCACCAGAGCTTGTTGGTCACCACCGTCTCCACGCGGGACCATCCGGCCTTGCGGAAGAGCTGTCCGAAGACGACTTCGGAATAGCCCGTGGGGATGGGTGCGGTCGCCGTCTCGTCGTTGTACCGAGCGTCGTCGAGAAACGTGATCCCTGCCTCACGGGCGGCGCGCATCACTGCCTCACCCTCGTCCATGGAGATTCGTTCGAACGTCCGCCACGACCCGAGCGATAGACGGCTGACCTCGATACCCGACTGACCGAGACGCGCGCTTTCCATTCGGGACTCTCCCTGGTCGTGCTTCGATTTCGGATGTTTAAGAACCGCGCCATGGGGTAGGTGCGTCACCAAATCGCGAGAGGCCGGCCCGTTGCCACTCGACCCCCCCTGGGTTAGTTCTCTGGGCCGGCTTCTCGCCCGTTCAACCTCGACCGGTCGGGCAGCCACCTTAAGACGCCCAACCTCGACACTCTGCAGCCATCCGCATTCGACGCCGCCTGTTGTTGCGCTTACGTTTGCGCCTCGATAGGGAGGTTCCCGATGGATCGCATGAGTCCGATGGATGCGTCGTTCCTTCACATCGAAGACGGCGTCAACCACATGCACATCGCGTCGGTCGGCATTTTCGAGGGACCGCCGCCCCCCTACGACGACTTCGTCGCGATGGTCGCCGGCAAGCTTCCGCTGGTGCCTCGGTACCGGCAGAAGGTGCGGTTCGTGCCGCTCGATCTGAGCCGGCCGGTCTGGGTCGACGATGCGAGCTTCAACGTCCGCTACCACGTGCGCCGCACGGCGCTTCCATCGCCGGGCGGCGACGAAGAGTTACGCCTCCTGGTCGGACGGGTGATGTCGCAGCCGCTCGACCGCAACCGGCCGTTGTGGGAGATGTGGATGGTCGAAGGGCTCCGCGAGGATCGCTGGGCGGTGTTCACCAAGTTCCATCACTGCATGGTCGACGGAGTATCCGGCACCGACGTCATCACAGTGATCATGGACAACTCACCAGATCCGTCGTCGCCGGTCGCCGACGGTTGGGTCCCGGAACCAGAGCCCGACGACGCGCGGCTCGTGCGGGACGCAATCTCTGACCTGGTGAAAAGCCCCTACGAGCAGATGCGGGTGGTGCGGTCGCGCGGGCGGAGCCTCCGGCAACTGCGCGAGTCGTTTCGCGACCTCCGCACCGGCCTGCCCTCGCTTGCCCGCGTGGCGACGTCGACGCCGGAAAGCTCACTCAACGGCCCGATCGGACCGCATCGCCGGTGGGATTGGGCCAGAACCTCGCTGGCTGACGTGAAGCGGGTGCGCGCCCAACACGGAGGCACGGTCAACGACGTCGTGCTCACCGTGATCTCCCGCGGCTTTCGAGATCTGCTGATCTCACGTTTCGAGGATGTGACCGATCGGGTCGTGCGCACCCTCGTCCCGGTGTCCGTCCGCGCTCCGGACCAACGGGGCGTCCCGAACAACCAGGTTTCGGCGATGTTCGCCGAGCTTCCTGTCGGCGTCGAGGATCCGCTGGAACGGTTGCGCCTCGTACGCGCGCAGATGGACGGCCTGAAGGAGTCGAAGCAGGCGGTGGCCGGTGAAGTCCTCACCTCGATGATGGGGTTCGCGCCGCCCATGTTGCTCGCACTCGGTGCCCGTCTCAGCGCGCGCACTCCGCAGCGCAACGTCAACACCGTCACAACCAACGTGCCCGGCCCCCAGAGCCCGATGTACGCGTGTGGCCGCAGGATGATCGAGGCGTTCCCGTACGTTCCGCTGGGAGGCTCGGTACGGGTCGGCATCGCGATCTTTTCCTACGACGGGCAGCTCAACTACGGCGTCACCGGCGACTACGACACCGCCAGCGACATCGATGTGCTCTGTCGTGGGATCGAAGCAGGAATGGCCGAGCTTCTCGAGCGCGTTTTGACCGAAAGATCAGAGCAAACCGGCAGCGTTCTCTCAGGAGCCTCTGAGGCTAGGGGGGTTGGCTCACCGTAATCCGGGCATACTGCTCACATCGGTTGCGGAGACGAGATGAACGACACCATGGCCACTCCGACCAGCTATTCCGAGACGGGTCCACCCATCGAGTGGCTTCCACCCGATTGGCCACCGCCCGCGCCGGATCAGCACGACGGTGGCGCAACGTGGCCCCCCGTGCCCCCCGCGGGGGAGCCGCCGGTACCGGCCGCACCGCCGCGCCGTAGCCGCGGCCGCCGCGCCGTCGCCGCGATCCTCGCCGCGGTCCTCCTCGGCCTTGGGGTCGGCTACGGGGTGGGCAGTCGAGCGAACGACAACTCCACCGCCCAGTCCTCGACGCAGCCAACGGTCTCGGCACCGGCCACCTCCGCGCCCGCCACTGGTCCGGCGGCGGGTCCCTCGACCAGCACCGCGACGTTGCCCAGCGGAAGCAACGGGGTTTCCTCCGATCCATCGGTCATTGCCGCCAAGGTCAAGCCCGGCGTGGTCGACATCGAGACCGTGCTCGGATTCGGTAGCGGTGCTGCCGCGGGCACGGGCGTCGTCATGACGTCGTCCGGTGAGGTCCTCACGAACAACCATGTGATCAACGGGGCAACAAGTATCAAGGTCACGATCGTCGCCACCGGCCGGTCCTATACGGCCACCGTTCTGGGAACCGATCCCACCGACGACGTCGCCCTTCTGCAGCTTTCGGGCGCCTCGGGTCTCACCACCGTCTCGTTCGGCGATTCGTCGACGGTGAACGTGGGCGACTCGATCGTCGCGGTGGGCAACGCGGGCGGCGTCGGGGGCCAGCCCAGCGTGGAGTCCGGCCAGGTGACGGCGCTCGACCAGAGCATCACGGCCGGTGACCCCGGCGGCCTGGGTCAGGAGTTGTCCGGTCTCATCGAGACCGACGCCGCGCTCAAGTCGGGCGAATCGGGCGGTCCAATGGTGAACACCTCGGGGCAGGTGATCGGTCTGAACACCGCAGCGTCGGCGAATCGTCGGTTCGACGTGCCCACGGTGTCGTACGCGATCCCGATCAACAAGGCCCTCACGGTGGCCAGGCAGATCCAATCCGGTGAGGAATCCGCCACCGTGCGCCTCGGCTACCGGCCGATGCTCGGTGTCGCCATTCAGAGCGCTGACCTCGGCTCAACGGTCGCCGGAGCGGTCGTGGTGCAGGTCGTAACGAGCAGCCCGGCGGCCGGCGCGGGCCTCCAAAACGGCGACGTCATCGTCGCGGTCGACGGCAAGGTGGTCGAGTCGCCGACCGCTCTGACCGCCGCCCTTACGAACCATCACCCAGGTGACAAGGTTTCGGTCGGCTGGACCGACACATCGGGCAAGAGCCATACCGCCACGGTCACGCTGGCCACCGGGCCCGCGGACTGATCGCGACGTCGGTTTTGTCCCACAATCGTCACGAGAACCGTCATATCCCATGGCGGCGTTCCGAGGGTCACCGGCAGTACAGTTATGACCACTGACGTCGTTGACGTCACCCGTCCGGACCATGCGCGGGCCGTGCTTGTCCATACCTGGGCGGGTGATGCATGGTCCAAGAAGAAGAACTGTCGGAAGTGCTCAGCGACTTCGCCCGGACGCTGATCACCGACTTCCCGATACAAGGCATCCTCGATCACCTCGTTGCTCGCATTGTCGATGTCCTGCCTGTCACTGCGGCCGGCGTCACGCTGATCACCGAAGGGATGGCTCCCCGCTACGTGGCCGCGTCAGACGAATCGGCGCTTCGCTACGAGCGGCTCCAGACAGAGAGCACGCAAGGACCTTGCATCTCGGCGTTCAACTCCGGCGAGGCGGTTTCGGTGCCCGACTTGTGCGAGGACGTCCGCTTTCCGGAGTTCGCAGCCGCCGCGGCCGCGGCGGGTCTGGCCGCGGTGTTCACGTTCCCGCTACGCCATGGCGAGGGGCGTCTCGGCGCGCTCGACCTCTACCGCGACACCCCCGGCGCGCTCGAACCCCACGACATGCACGTCGCGCAGACGCTCGCCGACGTCGCCGCGGCCTACTTGCTGAACGCGCAGGCGCGCGACGATGCCCGCGAGGCCTCGGACGAGTACCAACACAACGCGCTCCATGACCCTCTGACGGGACTCCCCAACCGCGCGTTGTTGCTCGAGCGACTGCACCACGCCGCACAGCGGGCGCGCCGGTCGCACCGGAACGCTGCCATCTTGTTCGCCGACCTCGACAAGTTCAAGCAAGTGAACGACAACCACGGTCACCAGATTGGCGACGAGCTGTTGATCGCCGTCGCGCACCGCCTGTCAGGGCTCGTCCGGCCCGGCGACACCTTGGCCCGCGTGTCCGGCGACGAGTTTGTGTTCCTGTGCGAAGACCTCAATAGCGCCGCCGACGTCGAGGTCTTGGGCAAACGCATTGACGAGTCGTTCGCCACGCCGTTTGCGCTCGACGGTATCGAGCTCGTGGTCACTGCCAGTGTCGGCATGGCTTTTGCCGGTCCCGGGGAGGACATCTCCGAGGACCTTCTCAGACAAGCCGATGTTGCGATGTACGAGGCCAAACGCAAGGGCGGGGCCGGTCATCACATTCTCGACCTACGCAGCGCGGTCGAGACCAGCGAGCGGCACAGCCTCGAACGCGACCTGCGCGCCGCGTTCGATAGGGGCCTGCTCGAGATCGCGTACCAACCCATTGTGCAAAGCGCCGACGGGCTCGTCACCGGAGTCGAAGCGTTGCTGCGCTGGGCAGACCCAGAGCGCGGTGCCGTCCCGACGGCATCGGTGGTGGAACTGGCGGAAAAGGTCGGGCTGATGACCGATATCGGCGCGTGGGTTTTGGAGCGCGGGTGTGCCGATCGCGCCCAATGGCTGCACGACAGCCCCGCCGCAGCGCTCGATCTCTCCGTGAACATCTCCAGCCGGCAGCTGATGGGCCCGGGATTTTGCGAGACAGTGGCCGGCGTCTTGACACGGACGGCCATGGACCCGACCGCCCTCGTCTTGGAGATGACCGAACACATGCTCATAGATGACATCGGGCGAGCGATGTCGGTGCTCGCCGATCTCCACGAGCTCGGGATTCGAGTCGCGGTCGACGACTTCGGCACCGGTTACTCCTCCCTGAGTTCTCTACGGCGCTTGCCGATCAACATCGTCAAGATCGACCAGAGCGTCATTGCCGACCTCGGCCGCGTGTCCACCGCCGGAGCGATCGTCGCGGCGGTTACCGATGTGGCGCATGCCTTCGGTCTGACGGTCACCGCAGAGGGGGTGGAGACCCAACGCCAACACGACCAGGTGAGCGCGATCGGCATCGAGTTCGCCCAGGGGTACTTCTACGCGCGCCCCATGGCCGCCTCCGCGATCCGCGCCGAGCTCTGGGCAGTGCCCTCCGGCGCCCTGCGTCTGCCGATCACCGGAGCCATGGCTGCCCCCAACCGGCCCTCACATGCGGTGGCGTCCAAGGCTCCTACGTCGCTAGGAGCGGCGCGACCCGGCCGAGCGTGATGCGCGCTGTGGGATTCAAAGGTTGCACCTGCTCGAAGGTTGACTGACCGCTGTAAGTCCACAGTTGAACACAGCCCGCGCGGCGCATTCCCGCAGGTACATGGGCAAATCTTTGTAAAGGTTCCCTTGGCAAACTCGACAGTTTCTTAACGTCCTGCAAAGCTGCCGGTCGAAGTTCGGCGACGGAAGGTGGGGCAAAAATGCGACGTGCTAGCAAGCTAATTGCGTTGTGCGGGTCCTCTGCGGTGTTGTTGCTCGCGGGTTTGGCGACGCCGGCGGCGGCCGACGACGGTCACGGCGGCGGGTCGTCAGTCAAGGTCTTGTTGACCGATCTCAAGTCCCCCAAAGGCCTGGGGGTCAACGCCGCCCGAGATGTCGTGGTGGCGCAGGGCGCGTTCAGCGATCCCTCCGATCCCACAGATCTGGGCGGCCCGGTCCTTGTCTTCCATACGCGCGGCCCGGCTAAGGGCACGGCCGACGCAATTACCGATCCGTTCCAAATCGTCGATGTCGCGATCAGTCCGGTCGACGACACCGGGTGGGCGATCGGCACCGATCAGCACCTGTATCACCAGCTCGCCGACGGCAGCATTGTTGATGTTCTCGACATTCCCGCGTATCAGGCGACCGATCCCGATCCGGTCGATCACGACGATCCGCCGAACCCGACGGAGTCGAACCCGTACGGATTGACCGTCGACCATGACGGTGACGCGCTTGTCGCCGACGCCGCCGGCAACGATGTTCTCCGGGTGACACCAGACGGTGTCACGACCACCGTGGCCCGCTTCGACCTCGAGTCGGTCTCCACCGATCACATACCTCCGGATCCCGCGAATCCGCTGCCTCCGATGTTTGACGCCGAGTCGGTGCCGACCACGGTGACGGTCGGACCCGATGGGGCGATCTACGTCGGTGAGCTGAAGGGCTTCCCGTTCCGTCCGGGTACTTCGCGCATCTGGCGGATCAAGCCGGGTGTCACGGGCGGATGGTGTTCGGTCCGCACTCCCGATCCCTCGACATGCAAGACGTACAGCAGCGGTTACACGGCGATTGAAGACATCGCGTTCGGCACGGACGGAAAGTTCTACGTCTACGAGTTCGCGGCCGAGGGCGTCGGCGCATTTGAGGAAGGCTTTGGAACGGGCCAGTTCCCGCCGGCCGTTTTGCTCGAGGTGAAGAAGAGCCGGAAGGGTGAGAGGCGCACCGAACTGGCCGCCGGGCAGTTTTCGCAACCGGGCGGCATCGTCGTGATCAAGGGGAAGATCTATGTCACCGACGGAATGTTCACGGGTGGCCGGCTACTCCAGATCCGCCGAGGCGGCGACGACAACCACGAAACCGAGGGTCACGACGACTGACCGACTGCGTGACGGCACGGCCGATGATCTCTTCATGATCTCGGTCGTGCCGTTTCACCAGATCAGCCGACCATCGTGAGGCCGCCGCTCACGCTGAGCACCTGACCGGTGATGAACGTCGATCGGCTCGACGCGAAGAAGGCGATGGCGTCGGCGATCTCCGACGGCTGCGCGAGTCGCCGTAGCGGGATGGCGCGCACCAACGCATCCTGCATCTTCTCCGGCTGCGCGCGAAACAGAGGGGTGTCGGTCGGGCCCGGGCATATGCAGTTCACCCGGATCCCGTGGCGAGCCATCTCACGGGCGAGCGACTTGGTGAACGCGATGACGCCACCCTTCGCCCCGGCGTAGATCGTCTCGCCGGTGCTGCCGACGCGCCCGGCGTCGCTCGCCACGTTGACAATCGCCCCGGTGCCGGCGGCGATCATCGAATCGAGAAAGGCACGCGTCACCCGCACTGGCCCCATGAAGTTGAGATCGACGATCTCGTCCCAATACTCGGTCGTGTTGTCGACGAAGGGCTGGATCATGTCCCAGCCGACGGTGTTCACCAATGCCACGGGCGTACCGGCCTGGTCGATGGCGGCCGCGGCGAACGCGGTGACGCTGTCGGGCATGGTGACGTCGAGACGGTGGGCGCTGGCCTGATGCCCAGCCGCTCGTAGCGCCGCCGCAGCTTCCTCGGCCGCAGGGAGATTTATGTCGCCGAGTACCACTCGGCCGCCGAGCTCGGCGACGGTGACGGCGGTGGCCCTGCCGATGCCAGAACCCGACCCGGTCACCACCACGGTGCTGCCGTCGAACCTCATCGCGTCCTCCTGTGATGTCGACGCGGGCGAGCGTACTGAGCGAGGCCTGCATTACGATCCCGCGGTCCAGTCGAAGAACGAGGAGCATGACCATGAAGGTTGGCGACAAGTTGCCCGACGTGCAGGTGCACGTGCTTGGTGACAATGGGATGCCTTCGCCGGTATCCACGGGCGAGATCTTGGGCAAGGGGCGCGTGGTGTTGTTCGGCGTGCCGGGCGCATTCACACCGGGCTGCTCGAAGGTGCACCTCCCCGGCTTCGTCGAGCGTCAGGACGAACTGAAAGCCAAGGGCGTCGACACGATCGCTTGCGTCGCCGTCAATGATCCGTGGGTCATGCAGGCGTGGTCGGCCGACCAGGGTGCCGACGGGATCGTCATGCTCGCCGACGGCGCGGGCGCCTTCACCCGCGCGATGGGCCTCGAGTTCGACGGCTCCGGGTTTGGCCTTGGGAAGCGCTCACAGCGCTACTCCGCCGTTATCGAAGACGGCATCGTCACCCAGCTCGACGTCGAACCGGGACCGGGCGTCGACGTCAGCTCGTGCGAATCGGTGCTCAAACGCCTGTAAGCCTCACTCGGTCTGGAGGAGCCGCGCTGGAGCGAGACGATTGGCGCGATGGGCGGG
>JBDUDK010000067.1:0-2637 GCA_040002995.1 Acidimicrobiales bacterium
GGTAGGCCGTCGACGCTCTCCCCCATCGCCACGCACGGGACGGGCTCCTTCAGGTTGGCCCGCGGCACCGGCGGGGGCGCGGTCGTGAGCGTCGCGCAGCCCACCGCGGCCGGGCTGGCCACTACCTGGTGACGTAGCCGTCGCTCACGGGCGAGACGGTTCAAGGCGTGCGGAGGCGCGCCGGGCCGGCGGCGATCCCACACCCTGCGGACGATCTCGGCCAGCGCATCGGGGTTGGGTTCGTCGCCATGGACGGCGCGAAACGCCTCCCGATCGGAGAACCCCACACCGACCTCGAGGCGGGGACGGCCCGAGGTGGCGTCGACCGTCACGCGGCAAACCTCGAGACCGGCAACCTCGCCGGCGAGCACCCCGTGTTCGATCGATGGCTCGGCTCCCGCGGCGAGGATCATCGGCTCGAAGGCCACCACGTTCGCGTCGAGCGCGACCGGCACCGGAAACGGAGTGGGCGTCGCAGGCGTGAGCGAACGCCCGTCGATCTGCCAGACATGCACCTCGCCGCGAAACTCACCCGCGCGCCGCGCCACGACGCCAGCGTCGGCTCCCTCGACAAGCACGTGCACGCACTCGCCGGCGCCTTGCTGGCGGGCCCAAGCCAACGCGGGGCCCAGGATCCGATGGGGGCGATCGGCGGCGAGTACCCACGCTGCACCGTCCTTTACGAGGGCGGCCCCATCGCCAAACGAGCCCAAAACGCCAGGACCCTCGCCCGCGTGATCGCGGACGAGGGCGCTGAGCTTGGCGGCCAGCAGCGCGCTGTGGCGCTGCGGGTCGATGGTCACGCCTTCTTGGCGCCCTTGCGCTGTCCGTAACGGCGCTGGAAGCGCTCGACGCGGCCACCCGTATCGACGAGCTTCTGCTTGCCGGTGAAGAAGGGGTGGCACTCGGAGCACAGTTCGACGTGCAGCTCTTGCTTGGACGTGGAACGCGTCTGGAACGAGTTCCCGCACGAGCACCGCACAGGCACCGTGTCGTAATGGGGATGGATGTCGGCCTTCATGATCGAGACTCCCGGGTACAGGGGACGGTCAAGTGTACTTGGGGTGCCAACCTGTGCCACCGGGCGCTCGCCCGGATGGCGCGCGGTCACATCGCGGTGGGCTGTTTGGCCACTTCTGCCAGGAACTCGTCGTTCGTGCGGAACGTCTTCAGGCGGTCGGTGAGCAGTTCGAGGCCCGCGGCCGCGGAGCCCCCCTCGGCCAGGCCGCCGAGCACCCGGCGCAGCTTCCACACCTGCTGGAGCTGCGCCCGGGGGAAGAGGAGTTCCTCGTGACGGGTCGACGACGCGTCGACATCGATGGCCGGATACACGCGCCGCTCGGCGAGTCGTCGGTCGAGCCGCAGTTCCATGTTGCCGGTGCCCTTGAACTCCTCGAAGATGGCCTCGTCCATCCGGCTGTTGGTCTCCACCAACGCCGTGGCGAGAATCGTGAGCGAGCCGCCCTCTTCGATGTTGCGGGCCGCGCCGAAGAACTTCTTGGGCGGATACAGCGCGCCGGCGTCGATACCGCCGGACATGATGCGCCCGGTGGCCGGCGCGGCCAGGTTGTAGGCACGCGACAGGCGGGTGATTCCGTCGAGAATCACCACGACGTCCTGGCCCATCTCGACCAAGCGCTTCGCCCGCTCGATGGCCAGTTCGGCCACGTGCGTGTGCTCGTCGCTCGGCCGGTCGAAGGTCGACGATATGACTTCGCCCTTCACGGTGCGCCGCATGTCGGTGACCTCTTCGGGGCGCTCGTCGATGAGCAGCACGAGGAGCTTGACTTCGGGGTTGTTGTGCTCGATCGCCGTCGCGATCGTCTTCATGATCGTCGTCTTGCCCGCCTTTGGCGGTGACACGATCAGCCCCCGCTGACCCTTGCCGATGGGCGAGATCAAGTCGATGATCCGCGCCGTCATGTTCGTGGGGTCGAGCGGGTTCTCGAGCTTCAGTTTCTCGTCGGGGAAGAGCGGGGTGAGGTCCTCGAACTTCGGACGGTCGCGCGCCTTTTCGGGATCGTCTTGGTTGACCGTGTCGATGCGAAGGAGGGCGGGGTTCTTCTCGTTGCGTCCGGCGGGCCGGCACGCTCCGGTGACGTGGTCGCCGCGGCGGAGCCCGTACTGGCGGGTCTGCTTCACCGAGACATAGGCATCGTCGCGGCTCGGTAGGTAGCCGCTCACGCGCAGGAAGCCGTAGCCCTCGTCGCGCAAGTCGAGGTAGCCCGACACTTCGACGAGCTCCTGCGGGGGGGTTTCCACGACGGTGTCGCCGCGCTCACGCTCGGGCCGCTCAGAGCGATCGGAGCGATCGGAGCCGGATCGCTCGTTGTTACGGTCGGGACGTTCGGCGCGCTCGCTGCCGCGTTCGTTGCCGCGGTCGGGGCGGTCGTTGGTGCGCTCGGGGCGCTCGTTGCTGCGGTCCCATGTGGGGGTCTCGCCGGGGGGCCCACCGCGCCGTTCGCGCTCACGCTCGCGACGACGCCTACGGCGCCGGCTCGACGCGCTCATGCCCTGGCCGTCGGAACCCAACGCGCCACCGGGATGCGGCGAGGCACTGCCTACGTCGTCGGCATCATCGCTGTCGTCGACAGGCGACGACTCGAGCTCGAGCTCCCATTCGGCGCGCGGCTCGTC
>JBDUDK010000061.1:0-8779 GCA_040002995.1 Acidimicrobiales bacterium
CACACCCTGGCCGTCCTTGCCGCACGTGCCGGGGCTGCCCATCGAGAAGTCGTTGCCCAACGCGTCGATGTCGAGCAGGACCTGCGGACCGTTGCCGATGAGGTTGCCCTCGCGCAGCGGCTCGGTGATCTGGCCGCCCTGAATGAGGTAGGCCTCGGTCATGCCGAAGACGAAGTCGCCCGTCGCGGTGTTCACCTGACCGCCGCCGAGCTGCGCGACGTAGACGCCGTGATCGGTGGAAGCGATGATCTCGTCGGGATCGTCGGGCCCGTTCATCACGAAAGTATTGGTCATGCGCACCATCGGGAGGTGCTGGTAGCTCTGACGCCGTCCGTTGCCCGAAGGGCGGCGGCCCTCCTTGCGGGCACGGAGGAAGTCCCACATGTAGTCGTTGAGTACGCCGTTTTCGATGAGGACGTTGCGCTGGGAACCGTGACCCTCATCGTCGATCGAGATGGCGCCCCACTCGTCGGCCATCGTGCCGTCGTCGACGAGCGTGACGTGCGGGTTGGCGACGAGCTTGCCGCGCCGGCCGGCGAACACCGACGCCCCCTTGTTGACGAGGTCGGCCTCGAGACCGTGACCACACGCCTCGTGGAACAGCACGCCGCCGGTGCCGTGCCGGATGACGACCGGCATCGTGCCCGAAGGCGCGGGGCGGGCGTCGAGTTTGGTGATCGCGCGCTGCGCGGCCCGGCGCGCCAGCTCCTCGACGTCGTAGCGATCGAAGAGCTCGAAGCCGATCGTGTGCCCGAGCGACTCGTAGCCCGTCTGCATGCCGGTGTCGCCGGCGGCGACAGCGATCACGCGAAACAGGGTGCGCACTTGCTCGTCGTCGGCGAGCAGTCCATCGGAGTTGGCGACGAGGATCCGGCGGTGACTGTCGCCGTAGCCCGCCGACACCTGCACGATCGCACCGCCGGCCGAACGGGCCGACTCGTTGGCCCGCTTGAGGAGTTCGACCTTCGTGGCCTTGGCGACCGTGTCGGGATGGATCTCAACCGTGTTCACGCGCGCGACGTTGGCGCGGTCGAGGCTCACGGTCCGCGCTCCCCCGCCGCCGGCGCGGGCGACCGTGGCCGCCGCATCGGCCGCGGCGAGGAGTCCGGCTTCGGAGATGTCGGCGGTGTGCGCGAAGCCGGTGGTGTCGCCACTGATGACGCGGATCCCCGCGCCCCGGTCGCGACCAGACGAAAGCTCCTCGACCTTGCCGTCGTCGAAACGCGCCGCCGTCGAACGCTTGTCCTCGGCGTAGATCTCGGCGAACTCACCGCCGGAGCGCAGCGCCGCCCCGAGGACGCGCTGCAGCACCTCTTGTTCGATCACTCCTGCCTCCTCGACGTCGTCGCCGTAGGGTACCTGCGCACCCCGTTTTCAACCCACCGCCCCGTGCTGACGCGCTTTTTTTTGCGTCTGGTGTCGGTTTCGCGCGTCAGTACGCCGGGGTTAGCCGAGGTTGGAGGAGCGGGGGTAGACGTCGGCGGGGTCGGTGAGGACGTTGACGAGGTAGGGGACGCCGGACGCGAAGCCGCGGTCGAGCGCGGGGCCGATATCGCCGGGCCGGCTGACGGTCTCCCCGGCACCGCCCAGAGCCTTGACCACGTCGTCGTAGCGACACCCGGCTTGGAGATCGCACGCCACGTCGTAGCCGTAGACGGCCTGCATCGGGTGCTTCTCGAGCCCCCAGATCCCGTTGTTGCCCACGACCATCACCACGCCGAGACCGTGGCGGACGAGGGTGTCGGCCTCCATCAACGAAAAGCCCGCGGCACCGTCGCCGAGGAGCACTACCACCTGACTCGACGGCCGCGCGACACGCGCGGCCGTCGCGTACCCCGGACCGTTGCCCAAACATCCATATGGTCCTGTGTCGAGCCAGCAACCGGGTGTGAACACCTCGACGTACTTGCCGGCGTACGACGCGAAGTCGCCCCCGTCGCAGATCACCACGGCATCGCGCGCCAGCCGACGAATCAACTCGCCGTAGATGCGGGTCGGCTTGATGGGGTCGGCGTCGGCGCTCAACAGCGCGGACTCTCCCGCCGAGGCGGCCTTCTCCGCGTCTCGCACCTTGGCGATCCACGGCTCGTGATCGACACGGGCGCCCGAGAAGCGGGCGAATCCGTCGAGGATCGTGCCGAGGTCACCCGCGGGCGCGGCGGCCACCGACGCGTGCGACGACCGACTCCCGACGCTGTCGACCACGTGAACAACGCGCGCCGAGCCGAACCGGCCGAAGCCGAGCCGGAAGTCGAGCGCGGTACCGATGACGACCACGAGGTCGGCGTCGGTCTTGAGAAGACCGCGCGTGCGGGTGAACGCCAACTCGTGGTCGGCCGGGAGGCAGCCCCGTCCGAGACCGTTGAACCAACACGGAACGCGCAGCGACTCGACGGCACGCGCCAACGCGTCCCACGCGCCGTCCCAGTACACGTCGCTGCCCACGATGATGGCGGGACGCTCGGCCTGCGCGATGAGCGCGGCGGCCGCGGCGATGTCGTCGGGATCGGGCTCTTCGCCCACCGGGATCACCGCCGCCGGCACCTCGGCCGTGCCCGCCGCGAACACGACGTCCATCGGAAGGTCGAGGAACGTCGGACCGCGATGGGGCGTGAGCGCGACGGTGGCGGCGTGATGGGCGGCCCGGGCCGCATCGCTCGGATCAGTGAGCGTGGCGGCGTGTTTTGTGATCGACGCCACGATCGGCACGTGATCGAGCTCCTGCAGCGAGCCCGATCCCCAACGCCCCTGCGGCGCCCGTCCCCCCAGCACCACCACGGGCGAACCGTTGAAGTGCGCAGTGGTGATGGCGCTCACGCCGTTCGTAACACCGGGACCCGCCGTGAGCACGGCGAGGCCGGGCGTGCGGGTGAGCTTGGCCCACGCCTCGGCGGCGAACGTGGCCGATTGCTCGTGACGCGTGTCGATGATGCGCACGCCCTGCTTCACCGCGGCGTCGTACAAGGGCCAGATGTGGCCGCCGTTGAGCGTGAACATCGTGTCGACGCCGAAGCCGCGCAGCGCGGCAAGCGCCAGCTCGCCCGCGTGGCCCGTCATGGTGCCCGGTAGGAGGTCGGTCATGGGCCGACGCTACCGCCGCTGTGCGCTCAATGGTTCAGGCTGAGATCGTGCATCGTCTGCACGTCGCGGTCGGGCGGCAGCTCGATCGTGATGGCCTTGTCGAGGTCGTACATCGTGATGTCGAGGGTCATGCTCTGCTGCGGCGCCGACGGCACCAGCCCGTTGAACTTCAGCGCGAGACGACGGACGAAACCGTGAGTGTCGATCCATGCGTCGGCGGGGATCGAGACCGTGCTCAAGTCCTTGATCCCGAGGGAGGCGAGTTGGTCTTCGAGCTTCTTGGTCTCGTCGCCCGGCGCCGCCTTCGCGAGCTCGCTCAACGTCAGCGTGGTCGAGTAGTGCGTCGTGGGCGCGCCCATCACGGCCTCCTGGCCCACCTCGGTGACTGTGGCCCCCGCGCCCTGGAGAAAGCCCACCAGCGACCCGGCGTCGACCGACGCAGGACCCGCGTTGAGGCTGGTCATCAGGTGGGCGCGGTCCATGCCCAGCTCCGAAGCCGACACCTTCACCCACTCCTTGTTGATGCCCGACTTCACCAGCTTCAAAAGCGCGAAGCGGAGATAGATGTCGTCACCGTTGGCGATGATCTCGAAGTCGCCGGCACCGGAGAGGGCCCGCATGACATTCACATCGCCTCCTGCCGCGGCGAGGAGGCGGCCGAGATCCATAGACATAAACGAGCGCTGATTCACGCTGTCGAACGCGCCGACAGCCGTCAGTTGCATCTTGCCTACCGTCGGCAGACCCTCGTAACCGATCGTCATCGCAAAGCGACCCGACGCGGCCCGCGCCGTCCGCTCGCTCGACGTGCGCAAGAAGTCGGCGCTGGCCGCGGGCACCACCGGCTGAGCGACCGTCGAGGGGGTCGTCGCGACCGTAGTGTCGACCACGCGCACGGTCGCCCGGTCGCCGCTGCACCCCGCCAGCGTCACCGTCATCGCCGTGGCGAGTACCCCCGTCACGATCGCGCTCTTACGCATCGCCTTCTCCGCCTTTCGGTCCTCACGGGCGCAATGCCCCGGTCTAAGGTCGACGTCTGTGCAGGTGACCTCGGAGCGGACGGTCGAGGCCCCGCCCCGTCTCCGGTGGTGGCGCGAGCTGCTGTACGTCCTGGCCTTCTATGTCATCTACTCGTTTGTCCGGAACCAATTCGGCTCGCAACGGGTCGGACCTAAGCGCGCGTTTCACCATGCCGAGATCGTCATCCGGATCGAGCGGGCGGTAGGACTCTTCCACGAGGCCACGATCCAGGGTTGGTTCCTGAGCTGGCACTGGTTCATCCGCTTCTGGAACGTCTATTACGGCACCGCCCATTTCGTTGTCACGGGCGGGGCCCTCATCTGGTGCTACCGCCGGCGCGCGCACGATTACCCGCTCTGGCGCAACACGCTCGCCGCCACCACCGGACTCGCGCTCATCGGCTTCTCGACCTTTCCGCTGATGCCCCCGCGCCTGCTCAACACTTCGCTGTTGGTCGACGGGCAGCAGATAGGCGGCGGCCCGTTCGCCAAGATCAACTACCAGTTCGTCGACACGCTCGAGAAGATCGGCGGTTTGTGGTCGTTCGACTCGGGCGCGATGCAGAAGTTGTCGAACCAGTACGCGGCCATGCCCAGTCTGCATTGCGCGTGGGCTCTTTGGGTGACGCTCGTGATGTGGCCGCAGGCGAGGAAGCAGTGGATGCGCGTGCTCCTCGTCCTCTACCCGATCTCGACGCTGTTCTGCATCATCGTCACCGCGAACCATTACTGGCTCGACGGTGTCGGTGGTGTGATCACGCTCTTCTTCGGCTACCTGATCGGAAAGCGACTAGCTCAGTTCACCGCGCGGCGCGCTCAGAAAATCGCGTAGCCGCCGTCGATCGTAATCACGTCGCCCGTGTGGTAACTCGACGCCGGGCTAGCTAAGTAGACGGCCAAGCCACCGAAGTCCTCGGGCTGTCCCCAGCGCCGTAGCGGAACGCGAGGGAGCACCTTTTCCACGAAGCGATCCCAACCGAATGCGGGCTCCGTCATCGCCGTCTCGATCCATCCCGGCACGATTGCGTTGGCGCGGATGCCGTGACGCGCGTGTTCGACCGCGATCGCGCGCATCATCGATACGACACCACCTTTCGAAGCGCCGTAGTTCTGACCACGGGCCTGGCCCTGAGCAACAGAGCCCGAAGCGGTGATGACGATCGAGCCGCCGCGACCACTCTCCACCATGTGCTGCGTCGCGACCCGGCATGTGTAGAAGCAGCCGTCGAGATTGACGCGCAGGACACGGTGCCACTCGTCGTCGGTCATCTCGAGAAAACTCGCCGCCGCGCCGCCGACACCCGCGTTGGCGAAGCACGAGTTGACGGCGCCGAGCCCGCCGACGGTGGCCGTGAACGCCTGCTCGACCTCACTCTCGTCGCCGACATCGCACTTCAACGCGATTACCCGATGGCCGTGGGTCTGTAGTTGCTTGGCGGCTGTCGCGTTCTTGGCTTCGTTCGTGCCCCAGATGGCCACGTCAGCACCGTGAGCGGCGAGCGCGTCGGCCATCCCGAGTCCGATGCCGCTGTTGCCACCCGTGACCAGCGCGACGTGGCCCGTGAGGTCGAAGAGGTTCTCCATGGGACGGCGACGATATCCGGTCGAGTGATACGCCTCCGGCCGAGGGGTCCAACTAGCGTGCGCCCCACCATGCTCCTGGAGACGATCAAGAGCCCCGAGGATTTGCGGGAACTCACCTACGCCGAGCTCGACGAGTTGGCGGGCGAGATACGCGACTTCATCGTGAGAACGGTGGCCGATCACGGAGGCCATCTCGGCTCGAATTTGGGTGCGGTCGAGCTCACGCTCGCGGTGCACCGGGTTTTCGATTCGCCGCGTGACTGCGTGTTGTGGGACACCGGCCATCAGGCCTACGTCCACAAGATCGTCACCGGGCGGCAAGCCGGGTTCGGGCAGCTGCGGCAAGCGGGCGGGCTGTCCGGTTACCCCAATCGTGAAGAGAGCGAGCACGACTACATCGAGAACAGCCACGCGTCGACGGTGTTGAGCTACGCGTACGGGCTCGCGGTTGCGCGCGATGCCGGGTCGATCGACAAGCGCCACATCGTGGCCATCATCGGCGATGGCTCGATGACGGGCGGGATGGCGTACGAAGCGCTGAACAATCTCGGCCACAGCGGACGCAACGTCATCACCATCCTCAACGACAACGGACGCTCGTACGCGCCCACCGTCTCGAACCTGTCCGAGAGCCTCACGCGCATCCGCCTCAACCCTGTCTATATGCGCCGTCAGCGCCGGCTCGAGTCGATCGTGCAGAGCCTCCCGCTCGTTGGTCGCCAGGCCGAGAAGACGCTCGAGGCCGCCAAGGCGGCCATCCGCGAGATGTGGCAGCCGACGGTGTTCTTCGAGGCGCTCGGCGTGCGCTACCTCGGTCCTGTCGACGGGCACGACATCGCGGGCCTCGAGAAGGCGCTGCGCAACGCGTCGGAGTTCGAGGGTCCGGTCGTCCTGCACGTGCTGACGCACAAGGGTCGCGGCTACCCGCCCGCCGAAGACGACGACGAAAAGCACCTCCACGACACGCCCGTGTTCGATCCCATTGTCGGCCCGCCCAAGGCAGTGCCCACCGGCTACACGCAGGCGTTCGCCGAGGCGATCCTCAAGGAGGCCGAGCTCGACCCGCGACTCGTGGTGATCACCGCGGCGATGCCGGGGCCTACCGGACTACTCCCGTTCCAGGATCGCTTCCCGGACCGGTGTTTCGACGTGGGCATCGCCGAACAGCACGCCGTCACGAGCGCCGCCGGTATGGCGATGGGCGGACTCCGGCCGGTGGTGGCCATTTATTCCACGTTCATGAACCGGGCCTGGGACCAGGTCGTCTACGACGTCGCGCTGCACCGCCTGCCGGTGGTGTTTTGCATCGACCGCGCCGGCATCACCGGCGACGACGGCCCGTCTCATCACGGCATCTACGACCTCGTGTTGTTCACGAAGGTGCCAGGCATGACGGTGTTCGCGCCATCGTCGGCGCAAGAGCTGCACGTGATGCTGCACGATGCGCTCGAGCTTTGCGACGGCCCGGCGATGATCCGCTATCCGAAGGGCCCGGCGCGTCAAGTGAGCGATCACGAGGTCGGTTCGGCCTTCCGGGCCCGACTCGTGCGCGCCGACACCCGTGCGCGCGTCTGCCTCATCGGCATCGGCAAGATGCTCGCGAACTGTGAGAAGGCGGCCGAGATGCTCGCGGCCGAAGGCGTCGCCTGCACCGTGTGGGACCCCCGTCTCGTGCAACCGCTCGATCAGGAGATGCTCGCGAACGCCCGCCGCCACGAACTCGTGGTCACCGTCGAGGATGGTGTCCGCGAGGGCGGCGCCGGCATGTCGATCGGCGATCAAGTGGCAAACGCCACCACCAGGGTCGAAGTCCTCGGCGTCCCGGTGAAGTTCATGCCCCACGGCAAACCCGATCGCATCCTCGCCAACCTCGGACTCGACGCCGACGGCATCGCCGCCGCGATCCGCAAAGCTCTTCCTGTTTGATTGACCTCGACGCTCAGCTGGCGCTCGCGCTAGAGCTCGCCGATCTCGCCGACGCCGTGACGTTGCCGCGCTTTCGATCCGACGACCTCGAAGTGCGGCACAAGGCCGACGCGAGCGAGGTGACCGAAGCGGACGAAGGGGCCGAAGCCGTCATGCGCGCCCGCCTAGGCGCGGCCCGGCCCGATCATGCCGTGCTTGGTGAAGAGGACGGGCTCGGCGGGGGCACGACCAACACGGCGTATCGATGGGTGCTCGACCCCATCGACGGGACGTCGAACTACGTGAAGCGGGTTCCCATCTGGGCGACATTGATCGCGCTGCAACACGATGGTGTCTCTGTGGTCGGCGTTGTATCGGCCCCCGCTCTCGGGCGACGGTGGTGGGCCCGCACCGGCGGTGGCGCGTTCGTCAACGGCCAGCCGATTCATGTCTCGAACATCGATGCGCTCGAGCAGTGCCACATGGCGTACGCGTCGCTCGGCTCGTGGTACGAGCACGCCGACGGGGACGCGTTCGTGCGTCTTGCCCGGAGGGTGTGGCGGTCACGCGGTATCGGCGACTTCTGGATGCACATGCTCGTGGCCGAAGGGGGCTTCGACGTGGCGTGCGAACCGATCGTGGCGCTGTGGGACCTCGCGGCCGTGCAGGTGATCGTCGAAGAGGCCGGCGGCCGGTTCACCGACCTGGCCGGCAAGGCGTGGGCCGATGGGGAAAGCGCCGTGTCCACCAATGGTCTCTTACACGACGAGGTGCTCGCCGCCCTGCACGGCTAGCCGTCACGCAAAGGCCGCGGTACGCACGCCGGGATCGCCAATCATCTTGGCAGCACAGCCTTGTCAGTCGAGCTGCGAGCCCACGATCGAAACGAAGCTCACACACGAACCGGGCGCGCCGCCGAGGTTGTGCGTCATGCCCTTGGTCTTGCCGTTCGTGATCTGCCGGGCGCCGGCCTCACCGCGGAGCTGCAGCCAGCACTCGAAGAGCATGCGCAGGCCTGAGGCGCCGATCGGATGGCCGAAGCTCTTGAGACCACCGTCGGGGTTGACCGCCAGCTCACCGTCAAGGTCGAACGTGCCCGCCAGGACTTCCTTCCAGGCCATGCCCCGTTCCGCGAAGCCGAGGTCCTCCATGAGGACGAGCTCGGTGGGCGTGAAGCAATCGTGGACCTC
>JBDUDK010000022.1:0-27594 GCA_040002995.1 Acidimicrobiales bacterium
GTGGAGCTGAGGGGAATCGAACCCCTGACCCCTTCCATGCCATGGAAGTGCTCTACCAACTGAGCTACAGCCCCGCAGCGGCGGATGACGATACCCGCTAGACCACCACGTTGACGAGACGGTTGGGCACCACGATCACCCGCTTCACGGTGGCGGTGGTGAGGTGGCTGGCCACTGCCGCCAGTGCGGCTTTTTCGATCGTGGCGTCGTCGGCGTCGGCCGCGACGCGGATGTGGGCGCGGACCTTGCCCGAAAGCTGGACGGGCAACTCGATTTCGGCGTCGACGAGTAGGGCAGGGTCGGCCTCGGGGAAGCGCTCGTAGGTGAGGGTCGACGGGTGGCCAAGGCGCGCCCACAGCTCCTCGGCCACATGCGGCGTCAGCGGCGCCAACATCAACACGAGTGGCTCGGCGACCTCGCGGGGGAGTACGCCGTCGGCGGCCGCCAGTTTGGTGAGGTGGTTGTTGAGCTCGATGATCTTGGCGATCGCCGTGTTGAAGTGGAGCGCCTCATAGTCCGCTGTCACCCCAGCGATCGTGCGGTGCAGATGGCGGTGAGTCTCGGGGTCGGTAGGAGTGTCGACCACGCGTAGCGCGCCTGTCTCCTCGTCGACCAGGTTGCGCCACAGCCGTTGGAGGAACCGGTACATGCCGACGATGTCGCGCGTTGACCACGGCCGGGACACGTCGAACGGTCCCATCGCCATCTCATAGAGGCGCAACGTGTCGGCGCCGTACTCGGCGTAGATCTCGTCGGGGGCGACCGCGTTCTTCAAGCTCTTGCCCATCTTGCCGAACTCCCGCGTGACAGGTAGCCCGTACGCGGTGAACGTGCCGTCGGGTTCTTGGCGTACTGAGGCCGCGTCGACATAGACCTCGCGCTCATCTTTGAACGCGGCCTCGAGTATGTAGCCCTGGTTGAAGAGACGGTGATACGGCTCACTCGACGAAACGTGGCCGAGGTCGAACAGCACTTTGTGCCAGAACCGGCTGTAGAGCAGATGCAACACCGCGTGCTCGACGCCACCGACGTAGAGATCGACGCCGCCGGAATCGCCCGGGCGCTGTGGACCCATCCAGTAGCGCTCGACAGCGGGGTCGACGAAGCGGTTCTCGTTCGTTGGATCGAGATAACGCAGCTCGTACCAACACGAGCCGGCCCACTGCGGCATGACGTTCAACTCGCGCTGGTAGCGCTTCGGACCCTCGCCGAGATCGAGCTCGACGCTGGTCCACCAGTCGACGCGTCCGAGGGGCAGCTCCGGCTCCGAGTCGCCATCGTTCGGATCGAGTGTGCGCGGGCGGAAGTCGTCGAGGTCGGGCAGCGTGACGGGCAGCATCGAGTCGGGCAACGCAATCGGCATCCCCGTCTCGTCGTAGACGATCGGAAAGGGCTCACCCCAATAACGCTGGCGGGAGAACAACCAATCGCGGAGGCGATAGCGGATCGCGCCGTGCCCGTGCCCATTCGTTTCGAGCCACTCGATGATGCGGTCCTTGGCGTCGTCGACGCCCAGGCCATCGAGGAAGCCTGAATTGATGGCTGTGCCTTCGCCGATAAAGGCCTTGCCGTCCCAGTCATCGGGAGGTTGCACCGTGCGCACGATGGGCAGGTCGTAGCGCTCGGCGAACTCCCAGTCGCGTTCGTCTTGGCCGGGCACGGCCATGATCGCCCCGGTTCCGTAGCCCATCAGGACGTAGTCAGCGACGAAGACCGGGATCGGTGTGGCCGTCGCCGGGTTGCTGGCGAACGTGCCGACGAACACGCCGGTCTTGTCCCGGTCGTCGACCTGGCGAGCGATCTCGGTCTTGGCGTTGGCCTGGGTGCGATAGGCCGAGACCGCCGCTGCCGGTGTCGCGTGCCCGCCCGTCCGGAGCGGGAACGTGTCGTCGGGCCATTCATCGGCCGTGAGCGCGTCGACGAGGGGATGCTCGGGCGCCAGCACCATGAATGTGGCGCCGAACAGCGTGTCGGGGCGCGTTGTGAACACGGCGATCGGGCCGGCGGGGGAGGGGAACTCGATCTGCGCTCCCTCCGAACGTCCGATCCAGTTGCGTTGCATCATCTTGATCGAGTCGGGCCAGTCGAGCGTGTCGAGATCGTCGATGAGGCGATCGGCATACGCGGTGATGCGCAGCATCCACTGGCGCATACTGCGGCGGAACACCGGATAGTTGCCGCGGTCGCTACGTCCTTCGGACGTGACCTCTTCGTTCGCAAGCACGGTGCCGAGACCCGGACACCAGTTCACGGGCGCTTCGGCGATGTAGGCCAGCCGATGGGCGTCGACAACCTCGCGCTGTTCGACACGCGACAGCGCCGACCACGTACGCCCGTCGGCAAGGGAACAGTTGCCGGAGCGGAACGCCTCGATCAGCTCGGCGATGGGGCGGGCGCGTTGCTGTTCGCTGTCGTACCACGAATTGAAGATCTGCGAGAAGATCCACTGCGTCCACTTGTAATACGACTCGTCGGCCGTCGAGATCGACCGCCGTTGATCATGCGCCAGCCCCAACCGCCGCAGCTGGCCCCGCATCGTCGCGATGTTCTGCTCGGTGCGGACGCGCGGGTGGGTACCGGTCTCGATCGCATACTGCTCCGCGGGCAGTCCGAACGCGTCGTAGCCGATCGAGTGCAGGACGTTGTAGCCCTTCATGCGGCGGAAGCGGCCGAACACGTCGGTGCCGATGTAGCCGAGTGGGTGGCCGACGTGCAGCCCGGCGCCACTCGGGTACGGGAACATGTCGAGCAGGAACAGCTTGGGCCGCCCGGCCAGACGTTCTACGTCGGCGAGAGGTCCGGCGGGGTTCGGCGCCTCGAACGTGTGCTCGGCATCCCAACGGTCCTGCCAGCGCGCTTCGATCTCGGCGGCCAGCGCGGCGGTGTAGCGGAACTCCGGCGCATGCTGCTCGGCCATGAGGTCAGAACGTACAGTTTCGGTGCCATGGCACCCGTGCCCATACTCGCCCGGCTGGAGCGCGCTGCTAATCGACCCGGCCGGGGAGTGACGTTCGTTTCCAGTGCTGCCGCCGAGACGGTGAGTTGGGCGCAGCTCCACGAGGAGGCCCGCGGCGCCGCGGCGGTGCTCCAGGCGAAGGGCATCGCCCCCGGCGACCACGTGGCCATCCTCGGCACCACCAGCCGGGCGCTCATCACCGCGGTGCAGGGCTGTTGGCTCGCGGGCGCGGCGTCGATGGTGCTGCCGCTGCCGATGCGGATGGGTTCGTTGGACGAGTTCGTCGCGCAGACCCGCACGCGGGTGCTTCATGGCGACGCCCGCCTCTTGCTGGTCGACGAGCAGCTCGCGCCCTTCTACCCGCCGGCGTCCGATGATCCGCCGACGGATTCACTCGGCGCGGTGGTCAACGGGTCAGCGAGTGGGCGCGCAGAAGCTCTCGAGCTGCCGCCCCCCGATCCGGAGCGACTCGTGATCTTGCAGTACACGAGCGGCTCGACGAGCGAGCCGAAGGGGGTCATGATCCCCGATCACGTGCTCGGCGCGAACCTCGACGCCATCACCGAGGCCGCCGCCCTCGACGGCGACGGTGAAGTGATGGTGTCGTGGCTTCCCCTCTACCACGACATGGGCCTCGTGGGTTTTCTCGCGACCGCGATGACCACCGGGGTCGCGCTCGTACAGGCGGCACCTCAGGACTTCCTCGCCCATCCCGGTCATTGGATGCAGTGGATCTCCGACTACCGGGGCACGGTGACGGCGGGACCCAACTTCTCGTGGGTGCTGGCCACGCGGGCGTTGCAGCGCATGAGCGGGCTCGACCTCTCGAGCCTGCGCGTCGCCTTGAACGGCGCTGAGCCCGTCGACCCCGACGCGGTGGAGGCGTTCGTCGCCGAGGCCACGCGCCACGGTTTTCGTCCGGGCGCGGAGTTCACGGCGTTCGGCATGGCCGAGGTGGCGATCGGCGGCACGTTCCCGCCGCCGATGCGCGGGATGGTGTGTGACGCCGTCGACCGCGTCGTTCTCGAAACAGAGCGGGTCGCCAAACCGGCCGACCCCGCGCTCGACACCACCCGGCGTCTGCCCCTGTTAGGCCGACCGGTGCCGGGGCTCGAAATCCGCATCTGTGAGCCGGCCACCGGCGAGGAGCTACCCGAGCGCCATGTAGGCGAGCTCGAGATCAGAGGCACTTCGGTCATGCCCGGCTACTACAAGCGCGCCGACCTCGAGGCCACGCTCTTCCACGACGGCTGGTTAAGAACCGGCGACCTCGGCTACACGCTCGACGGGGAACTCGTTCTCTGCGGACGCATCAAGGACGTGATCATCGTCGGCGGCCGCAATGTGTTTCCCGAGGACATCGAACGGGCGGTGGCCGCCATCGGCGGGGTCCGGGCGGGCAACGTCATCGCGTTCGGCGTTGAGGGCTACAAGGGCAAAGAAAGTGTCGTGGTCGTCGCAGAGGTACGTGACGATCAGGTCGAGTCACTCGGCGCGGTGCGTCGCGCGATCCACGCCAAAGTCATCGACGTGTGCGGGCTGCCGCCCCGCGATGTCATGTGCGTGCAACCGGGCACCTTGCCGAAGACCAGCTCCGGCAAGCTTCAGCGGTCGCTCTGCAGAGATCGATATCTCAATGAGGAGTTGGCGCTCCTCTAGGCGGCTTTCAGGGCGTCGAGCACTCCCTGCCAGCGCTCGGGGTCGGTCTTGTACGGCGCGTAGAAGCTGATCCGGTGGATGACATCGCCGTAGCGGCGGTGTAGTTCGGAAGCAATCTCCTCCGGAGGGCCCATGACCGCGAACGTCGTGAGGATTTCGTCGTCGATGAGCTTGCCCATGTCGACCCACTTGCCCTGTTTCGACAGGGCGTTGAGCTCGTCTTGGAGCGCACCCCACCCGTGGATCTCGAGCACACCGCGATACGCGGGCGTCGAGCCGTAGAACGCGATCTGCTGGCGGGTGCCGGCGGCGGCGCTCTCGAGCTCCTTGTCGTTCGTGCCGGTGACGACGAACGACGGACCGACGATCTCGAAATCGTCGAGCGTCTTACCCACTTTGGCGCGGCCGCGCTCCAGGGCGGGGATCGTCACTTCGCGCAGGTAACGCTCGGTGGTGAAGCCGTGGCAGATGAACCCGTCGCAAACTTCTCCCGCCACTTCTGTCATGCGTTCGCCGACACCAGCGAGGAAGATCTTCGCCGTACCGAACGGGTTCGGGCCGGGGTTGAAGAACGGAGTCATGAGTGTGTGGGTGTAGAAGTCGCCCCGGAAGTCGAGCTTCGAGTCGTTGTTCCAACAGTCCCAGATCGCGCGGATGGCGAGGATCATCTCGCGCATGCGGGGCGCAGGATGGCTCCACTCCATCGAGAAACGCTTGGTGATGTGCGGCTTGATCTGGCTACCGAGGCCGAGGATGAAGCGACCCTTGGAGTACGACTGCAGGTCGTTACCGAGGTACGCGAGGTTCATCGGGTTTCGCGCGAACGCCACCGCGATCGAGGTCCCGAGTTCGATCTTGTCGGTGCTGCCGGCGGCGAGCAACAGCGGGAAGAACGGGTCGTGGCTGGTCTCCGCGGTCCAGATGCCGGAGTAACCCGCGTCCTCCGATTCCTTCGCGCTCGCCGCCGCGTTTTCGAATCCGATGCCTCCGTCGACCTTCATGGACGTCGACCCTAGCGTCTGCATGGCGACGCTCCCGCGGCCGAGAATTGTTCCAAGCGAGGGCTAGCGTCGCTGCAGCATGCAACCGAGCGATGACGTCCCGCCCCCGCCACCGGGCGAGCCACCCGGTAGCGGCGTTCGAGCCTCACTGGGATTGCCGCCGGGTGGAGGCGCCGATCAGTTGCTGAAGCGCTGGGGACCGATCATGGCGATCGTCGCCGTTGTCGGGATCGTGGTCGCGATCGTCGTGGCCACGACGAGCGGCGACAAGAAGGCCACACCCACCACCACAACGGTCGCGGCGACATCGAGTACGTCGACCGGTGGCAGCGCGACCACGGCGGCCCCGTCGACAACCGTGGCCGGCCAGATCCCTTACCCACTCAGCTTCCAGCAAGCCGAGGAACAGGGCATCACCGGCGTGCAGTGGGGACCGAGGTGCGATACCAACAGCGGCCGCCTGGCCGTACCCGACTTCTTCGCGCCACCGTGCTTCGCGCCGTTCAAGGGCAATAACGGTGGGGCGTCCGCACCTGGGGTCACGGCCACCAGCATCAAGATCGTCTATTACCAAGCCCAGGAAGCCGATCCGGTCATCGCATCGATCACCGACGCCGTGAAGGTCGCCGAGACGAACGCGCAGCAGGCCGAAACTTTGAAGAGCATCGTCAAGTTCTACGAAGCGTTCTTCGAGACCTACGGCCGCCGTATCGATCTCAAGGTCGTGCAGGGTTCCGGTATCGCCACCGATGCGGCCGCGGCGCGTGCCGACGCGGTACAGATCGCGGAAGCCGAGAAGCCATTCATGGTTTGGGGCGGTCCGGCGTTCACCGAGGCGTTCGCCGACGAACTCGCCTCGCGTCATATCCCGTGCATCGCGTGCACGCCCGCACAGCCCGACGACTGGTACAAGGCGCGCGATCCGTATGTCTTCGGTATCGACATGTCGCTGTCGCAGAGCCAGACCCACGTGCTCGAGTTCGTGCGTAAGCAGCTCCTCGGCAAGCCGGCGTCACACGCAGGTGACCCCGCGATGCAACCGGAGACGCGCAAGTTCGGTCTGCTGTACCTATCGACGGGTGAGAACTCCAAGACGCTGGCCGATGACTTCTCCGCCAAGATGAAAGACGCCGACGCTCCCTTCGCCGACGTGGTGCCGTACGACCTGAACCCGCCCGCGCTCCCAGAAGCGGCGACAGCGGCCATCGCGAAGATGAAGGCCGACGGCGTGACCACAATCATCTTCCGCGGTGACCCGGTGGCGCCGCGCGAGTTCACGAAAGCGGCGACTGCGCAGAACTACTTCCCCGAATGGGTCATCGGCGCGTCGACCCTCGTCGACAGCGCAGCGTTCGCGCGTACCTACGACCAGACGCAATGGGCCCACGGATTCGGTGTGTCGGTGTTGCCGGCCCGCGGCACGCCGGAGACGTCGGGGTCCTTGGTGCTCTACAAGTGGTTCACGGGTGGCGATCCGCCCGCGCCCGGCAACCTCGATGTCCTGCGGCCCGCGCCCGCCTTGTTCTACACGGTGCTGCAGGTCGTAGGACCGAACCTCACCCCGCAAACCTGGCGGGATGCCTTGTTCAACGCGCCGGCGACACCCCACGCGATTAGCCAGCCGTCACTGTCGTATGGCGACCAAAAGATCTGGCCCGTCACCGACTATCTCGGCGTCGATGACGCCACCGCGATCTGGTGGGATCCGTCCGTCGCAGGGCCCGACGAGCTCGGTCGCAGCGGCCAGGGGATGTACGAGTACGTCGACGGCGGGCGCCGCTACGAACCGGGTGAATGGCCGGTCGACGACAAGATGTTCGTCAAGGACGGCGCGGTCGCCGTCTACGAGACGTGGCCGAAGGGTGAGGAACCTCCGAACTATCCAAGCCCCGCGGGCAGCTGAGTTCCGGGTGTCTCAGCGACCCTGGTCGCGTAAGAAGCGCTCGAGCTCCGCGGCGAGTTGATCACCGGAGGGCAGGTTGCCCCCTGGGGTCATGCGCGAAACCTCCGTGTCCCACTGCGCCTCGAGCTGGCGGACGAGTCCGACGTTCTCGGGGTTGTTGGCGACGAGTTCGTCGATGCGCAGCCGCTGCGCCTCCGACGCCTCGAGCAGGCTCTCCGTCGACAGCGTGAGATCGGCCACGGAGCTGAGGCCTTCGACCAGCGCAAGCGAAGCCATCGGATACGGCATCGCCGACGCATAGTGAGCGACCTGGGCCCAGAGGCCGATCGATGGGAGGCCCTCGTCGGCGAAGGCCCGCTCGATCGCGGCCTGCACGCCGGCAGGAACGTCGAGCGAGTTGTGGAGGTAGCCGAGGCGCTCGACGAGTTCCGATGTCGACGCCGAGACCGACAACAGCGACGGCCGTGTGTGAGGGACAGCGATCGGATAGGCGCCCAGGCCCACCATCAGCCGGGTACCGAAACCAATCGCGAGGGCGGTGGTGACCTCGACGAAGCGACGCCACTCGCTGTCGGGCTCGTGACCGGCGAGTAAGAGGACGTCTTTGCCGGTGGGATCCTGCCCGGAGAACAACTCGATCGACGGCCACGTGATGGCGGTGTTGACGCCGTCGCGCAGATGCATCACCGGCCGGCGGGCGCGGTAGTCGATGAAGACATCAGGGTCGAACGTGACGACGAGGCGAGGCTGAAGCTGTTCCTTGAGTGCGGCCATTGCGGTCGACGCGCCCAGACCGGCGTCGATCCAGCCGTCGAGCGCGACGACGAGCACCGGCGAGTGGAGCTCGGGCTCGTGGTGTTGTACGTACGGGAGCGGGTGGGGGAGAGCCGGCTTGGTCATCGACTCACTCGATGCCCGCGCAGAGCGCGGCGGCGTTTTCGGCCGAGCGTTCCACCTGTGCGCGGAAGTGATCGAACGCGGAGGGGTCGTTGTCGGCTCCCATTGCGCCGTGGAGATAGCGCGCGTAGACACCCTCGACGATGCACGCGAGCTTCCAGTAGGCAAACGCGACGTAGAAGTCGACGCGTGACAGGTCGCAACCGCTCGCCGACGCATAGCGCGCCAGCACATCGTCGCGGTCGAGGAAGCCTTCGACCGCTGTGGCCGGCGCCGCCAGACCCGCGACCGCATCGTGGGGGCCGCTCCAGTACACCTTGAGCAGGCCGACGTCGGCCATGGGATCGCCGAGGGTGCAGATCTCCCAGTCGAGGACGGCCACGACGTCGCCGGCGGCGTCGACCATGCAGTTGTCGAGGCGGTAGTCGCCGTGGACGATGGTGGCTGCGCCCTGCTCGGGGATGCGCGCGCTCAGGTGGCGATAGACGTCGTCGACCGCCGGCAGCTCACGCGTCTTGGACTGGGTCCATTGCGAATACCAACGCTTCAACTGCCGCTCGATGTAACCCTCCTTGCGGCCGAGGTCGCCGAGCCCGACGGCGTCGGGATCGACGGCGTGAATCGCCGCGAGGGTGTCGGCGAGCGACTCTCCTGCGTGGCGTCGCGCCGCGGGTTCGAGGACGGCGCGGGCGGTGGCTTGATCACGCACGACGAACGAATCGACGAAACCCATCACGTAGAAGGGCGCCCCGTTGACCTCGATGTCGTCGCAGTAACCCAGGGCGGGAGCAACGGGAACCTTCGTGCCGGCGAGGGCCGAGATGATTCGGTGCTCGCGGCCCATGTCGTGGGCGCTGGCGAGGACATGGCCGAGCGGAGGTCGGCGCAGTACCACCCGGCGCCCGTCGGCCCCGGTGACCGCATACGTGAGATTCGAGTGCCCGCCGGCGATGAGCTCGAACGTGAAAGGGGCGACGGCTCCATCGACGTGCGCGGTGAGCCACGCCGACACCGCATCGCGGTTCACACCCTGCATGGGGCCAACGATACGCTCGCCGGGGCCGCTCCACCGGAAGGGGACGAGATGGGCTTGCGCACATCTGACCAGTATCGAAAAGCCCTGCAGGACGGCCGTGAGGTCTACTACCGCGGGCGGCGCGTCCCCGACGTCACCGACGAACCCGAGCTGCGGGTCGCCATCGACCATGCGGCCATCGACTTCGACCTGGCGCACGACCAGGCCAACCACGAGCTGATGGTGGCGAAGGACGCGGACACCGGCCACGACATCAGCGCGTACTACCGCATCCCGCGCTCCACCGAAGATCTGCTGGCCCGGTCGAAGCTCATCGAGACGGTCACCGCCGCGGGCGGCACGATGGTGACGCTCATCAAAGAGATCGGAAGCGACGCGCTCTTCGCTTTGCAGCGCGTCCTCGAGGGTGAGGAACTCGAGCGGGCTCGTCGCTTTTACCGTCATTGCGCCGACAACGATCTCGCGGTCTGCGTCGGACAGACCGACGCCAAGGGCGATCGTTCCAAGGGGCCGAGCGAGCAGGACGACCCCGACATGTATATGCGCGTGGTGTCGACGAACAGCGACGGCATCGTCGTGCGCGGCGCGAAATGCCACACGTCGGTGAGCGTGAACGCCGACGAGATCATCGTCTTGCCCACTCGAGCGATGAGTGCCACCGATGCCGACTTCGCGGTGAGCTTCGCCGTCCCGTTGAACACAAAGGGGCTGAAGTTATTCGTGTCGTCCTACGCCGGCGGCGAGCGCAACGGCTTCGAGTTCCCGTTGTCGTCGAAACACAAGATGCTCGAGACCCTCACGGTTTTCGACGACGTGTTCGTGCCGTGGGAGCGCGTCTTCATGTGCCGTCAGCCCGAGAAGGCCGGGCAGTTGGCGCTCACGTTCGTCGAGTACCATCGCTTCACGGCGGTGTCGTACAAGCTCCCGCTCGTCGATGCCCTCGTTGGAGCGGCGGCGGTGATCGCCGAGATGAACGGCGTCATCAAAGCCGGGCACATCCGCGACAAGCTCACCCACCTGATCATCTACGCGGAGACCGTGCGCGCTCTCACGGAGATGGCGGCGATACGGGCTCGCGTCGGTGCCCACGCGATCGCCTACCCCGATCCGATGACGACCAACATGGCCAAGTTCACATTCGCCACCCAGTACCACCACGCGATCGAACTGGTGCAGGACTGTTCCGGGGGGCTGTTGGTCACCGGTCCAGGCGGAGAGGACTGGGACGATCCCGGCATTCGGGCCGTTCTCGAGAAGTACTACGCGGCAGTGGCGCCCGCGGCCGACCGGCTGCGGATGCTCCACATGATCTCCGACCTCACCGCTCGCGACTTCGGCGGCTACCACGCCGTGCTGGCTGTGCATGCCGAGGGCTCGATCGAGGCCGAGAAGATGCAGATCCTGCGCAGCTACGACGCTGCTCGCACGATGCGCTACGCCCGCAAGATCGCTGGTCTGAGCTGAGGGCCGCCGGCGTTTGATCACGCGATCGCGCCGGTAGCCTCCGCTTCATGACTGCCGTCGACGTCACCGACATCACGTTCCCTGCCGAGGTCATCGAGCGCTCAAAGCAGGTGCCCGTTGTCGTGGATCTGTGGGCGGAGTGGTGCGGTCCGTGCAAGACCCTCGGTCCGATCATCGAGAAGGTGGTCGACGACACGGGCGGCAAGGTCGTGCTGGCCAAGGTCGACATCGACGCGAACCCCCAAGTCGCGGCGATGTTCCAGGTCCAGTCGATTCCCGCGGTCTACGCGCTACGCGACGGGCAGATCGTCGACGGCTTCGTCGGGGCCTATCCCGAGAAGGTCGTGCGCGAGTTCGTCGACAGCCTCCTCCCCACGGAGGAGGAGAACCGGGTGGCCCAGCTCGTCAAGGCCGGCGACGAGGTATCGCTTCGCGAAGCGCTTGAGCTCGAGCCCGGAAACGAAGCCGCGGTTGTTGCCTTGGCGGAGCTCCTCGCGGGCGAAGACAAGAGCGACGAGGCGCTCCAGCTGTTGGCCCGCATCCCCGAATCGGCCGAGACCCGCCGGGTGGCGGCGCTCGCGCGCGTTGGGAACTCGCCCACGGATGACTACGACGAGCGGCTCGCGGCATTGCTCGCCAACGTCAAGACCGACGATGACGCTCGCCAAGAGTTTGTCGACCTGCTCGAGCTGATGGGGCCGGACGACCCCAGAACCGCGCGCTACCGCAAACAGCTCACCGCCCAGCTGTTCTGACCCATCCGGGCCTAGGCTGTCGACGATGACGATCGAGCGGCTCGACGGTGGAGCCACGCTCTGGATCGGTGGGCCGGTGCCCCCGGGCGCCGACGCCATAACGATCGGCTCGGTCATCTGCATGCGGGCCGAGGCCGCGGACTCCGACTTCCTCCGCCGCCATGAGCTCGTCCACGTCGACCAGTGGAAGCGCCTCGGGAAGATCCGCTTCTTGCTCCGCTATGTGGGCTCGTACCTACGCTGGCGCCTCAGGGGCTACGGGCATCGGGGGGCGTACCGGCGCATCCCGCTCGAGGTCGAGGCCGACTGGTTGGCCCGCCGACAGGGCTGACCCTAAACTCGCCCCGCACTCCCGGCGCTTCCTCCTCGTCGATGCTTCGTCGAATTTGGAGGCGGTGCCATGCCCGAGCTCCTGCGGCCGCCGCCGCCCCGTTCGGTCATCGAGCGGGCCCGCGATGCTCTACGAGCGGTGCCACCACTTCGCCTCGCGGGCAGTGTCGCGGGCTCACTCCTTGCCGTCGTGGTGGCCTGGTGGATGCTGCACACGCCATCGGCGCCGATCGAGCAATCGCTGCCACGGGCGAGCGCGCGCACCACCACCGTGGCGGGCGCCGTAACCGTCGAGCCGTCCAACACGAATCCGTCCACGGCCGTGACGCTCGTTGTCCAAGCGGCCGGCGCGGTCGCCCGACCGGGGGTCTACCGGCTCCAGGACGGGGCACGCGTAATCGATCTGATCAACGCGGCCGGTGGACCGACTTCGGAGGCCGACACCCAACTCGTGGCGTTGGCGGCCACGCTCACGGACGGCGTCCGCGTTTACGTCCCCAAGGTGGGTGAGTCACCGCCGCCGCCAGTCGGAGGCTCGACGGGAAGTGCTGTCGCTGGAACGGGAGCGCCCGTCGACCTCAACGCCGCGACGCCCGAACAGCTCGATGCGCTCCCGGGTGTGGGGCCGGCCACCGCGGCCGCGATCGTGGCCCACCGCCAAGAGATCGGTCGCTACGCGAGCGTCGAGGAGTTGCTCGACGTGAAGGGGATCGGTCCGGCCAAGCTCGAAGCTATGCGACCGCTCGTGACGGTGTGAGCGCCGCGCCGTTCAGCTGCGCGTGACGAAGATGGCGAACCCGCCGAGCCCGGCGATCACGCCGAGCCACAGCGGCACTGCGAGCCAGAGGTACTCCCGACGGAAGTCGTGCCAGTTGGCCGCGGGCACACGCGTCGCCCGCCGTCCGGCGAGGAGCCCGATTACGAGCCACAAAGCGATGCTCGACGCGACGACGAGTGCGTAGCGGGCCCCTCCGCCGTTGAACGGGACCCCGGCGATGAGTGCGGTCGGTACGGCCAGCGAGGCCAGGCTCCACCCGACCACGGCGCGCACGGTGCACGTGCTCCCGCTGCACGGCCAGAAGCGCCACACCGCGACCGCGAGCGCGGCCGCCACGAGTGGGGCGACGAGTGCCACGAGCGGTCCCCGGCGGCGCAGTCGCTGGCGGTAGGCGACAAGACCGAGGGGCACGGGCGCAGGCGGGGGGGCAGCGCGCGACATCAGGAGGGCGAGCCTAAGGCAGGGCCCTCGAAACGATCGCGCACCCTCCTGGTACCTTGCGCTGGCACTTCCCTGCCGGCGAGACGCAACGCGTCATGCCTATCGGGGAGGTTGTCATGAGCGACGGGTGGGCCGTGGTGATGGCCGCGGCGGCGGCGTTCGGCGCGTGGCGCGCCGTGGCGCTGCCCCTTTTTGTCGCGCTGGCCGGGTGTGCGATCGCGTTGTGGAGGCGCCTCCCGTGGCTGCTGTGCCTGTCGATCGGGTTGCTCACCTCGGCGCTCGCGGCTCGTTCACTCGCCATACCCCTCCTGCCTCCCGGCCCGGTGTCGGGTGTGGCGACACTCGTTTCTGATCCAGAGTCCATCTTTGGCGCGGTGCGCGCAGAAGCGCGTCTCGGTCACCACCGCGTCGAGCTCATGGCACGCGGCGCGCCGGGACGCGCGCTCGGGCGTCGTCTCGCGGGCGAGCAGGTGCTCCTTACGGGAACCATCGAGTGGGTCTCGCCTGGCGACCGCGAACGTCTCATTCGTCGCCATCTCTTGGCCCGTGTCGCTCCCGACAACATCGAGTTGGCCGGCCGCGGCCCTCCCTGGGCGCGGGCCGCCAACCGCATCCGCCGCACGCTCACCGACGGAGCACGCTCTCTGCCTCGCACCGAACGGGCGCTTTTCACCGGTTTCGTGATTGGCGACGATCGCCTCCTGCCGGCCAACACACGCGATGAGTTCCGCGCCAGCGGTCTGAGCCACCTCACCGCGGTGTCGGGTGAGAACGTGGCGTTTGTGCTCGCGGTCGCGGGCCCATTCCTTCGTCGACTCGGCCTGCGATGGCGTTGGTTCCTCACGATCGCCGTGCTCGTGTTCTTCGCCGCGGTCACCCGGTTCGAGCCGTCGGTGCTGCGGGCCGTGGCCATGGCGGCCATCGCCACCACCGCCACGTTCGCGGCGCGACCGGCGTCCGCGCTGCGCGTGCTTGCTCTCGCGGTCACAGCGCTGCTGATCGTCGACCCACTGCTCGTCTGGTCGGTGGGCTTTGGCCTGTCGGTCGGTGCCAGTCTCGGCATCGTCGTGCTCGCCCGACCGCTCGCCGTGCGCTGGCGGGGGCCCCGCCTGCTCATTGAGCCGCTGGCGGTCACGGTCGCCGCCCAACTGGGCGTGTTGCCGGTGGCCGCCGCCGTGTTCGGCGGTGTGCCTATCGCCGCGTTCCCTGCCAACTTGCTGGCGGCCCCGGCGGCGGGCCCCGTGATGGTGTGGGGTCTCACCGGTGGGGTCCTCGCGGGCCTCGCGCCCGCGTGGCTCGCGACCGCGTTGCACCTCCCGTCGCGCGTCCTCGTCGGCTGGATCGGCCTGGTCGCGCACCGATTCGCGCTCCTCGGGCTCGGCTCGATCGGCTGGCCGGCGGGAGCGGTGCTCATCGTGGCGGCGGCCGCACTCGCCGCCGGCCGCGCTCGACGCGCGCCGGTAGGGTCGCCTCGGTGACGGTCTGGCTTGTCTACGGCGATGACGAAGTCCTGCTCGCGGGGCGCGTCAACGCTCTGGTGAACGAGTTCGTCGGGTCCGCTGATCGCAGCCTGATGGTCGACGACCTCGACGGCGTCGACTACGCGATTGCCGCGATCGTCGACGCCGCTCAGACCCCGCCGTTCCTCACCGATACGCGCGTGGTCGTGGCTCGGGGCGTCGAACGTTTCACCACCGACGAACTCCCGGTATTGGCGGCCTACCTCGCCGATCCGCTCCCGACCACTGCGCTCATACTGGCCACCGCCGGCGGCCGGGCGCCGAAGCTGCTGAGCGACGCCGTCAAGCGAGGCGGGGGCGACGTCGTGAGTAGCGACGTCTCATCGCGCGCGCGTGACCGGCTTACGTGGATCGACGAGCAACTGGCCGCGTCCGGCCTTCGAGTCGACGCGGCTGCTCGCAACGTGGTGGCCGAGACGTTGGGAGAGGACATCAACCGTCTCGGCGCGGTGCTCGAGACCCTGGAATCGACGTTCGGCGCGGGTGCGCGTCTGCACGCCGACGACATTCGGCCGTTCCTCGGCGACGCCGGTGCGGTACCTCCGTGGGAACTCACCGACGCGATCGACCGTGGCGACACCGCGGCGGCGCTCGCCAACCTTTCGCGTTTGGTGCGCGGCGGGGAACGGCATCCGCTCCAGATCCTCGCCACCCTGCACGCTCATTACACCCGCATGCTCCGGCTCGACGGCGCCGGCGCCAGCGACGAGGCGACCGCGGCCGCGCTGCTCGGGATGAAGGGATCCACGTACCCGGCGCGCAAGGCGCTCGACCAAGGACGGCGTCTCGGCCACGACGGCGTAGCCCGGGCGGTGAACCTTCTTGCCGCGGCCGATCTCGATCTGCGGGGCGCCAAGGAGTGGTCAGGTGACCTCGTCCTCGAAGTGCTGGTCGCCCGCCTCAGCAAGCTCGGGCCCAGTCGCGGGGTCAGCCGGCGCTCTTGACTCTCTTCATGAGCCGGCTCTTGCGACGAGCCGCGGCGTTCTTGTGGATCACGCGCTTGCTGGCCGCCTTGTCGAGCTTTTTCACCGCTTCGGTGAGGGTGCCGGCACCGTCGTCCGTGCCCGCCGTGTTCACGGCGGTGCGCACGCGGGTCTTCAGCTCGCTCCGCACGGCCTTGTTGCGCTCGGCCGCCTTGGCGTTGGTGATGATCCGCTTCTTCTGACTCTTGATATTTGCCACAGTTTTCCTTGCTGGGTCGACGCGTGAAGCCCGGAGAACGTAGCAGCAGCGGTGCATGTGCCCCAAGGCGTGGCCGTGGTGTCGGGTAGGCCGATTGGTAGCGTCAACCCACCCCCATGGACCTCTCGCGTATCCGGAACTTCTCGATCATCGCCCACATTGACCACGGCAAGTCGACGCTTTCCGATCGGGTCCTCGAGCTCACCGGCGCCGTTGATCCTCGCGAGATGCGCGAGCAGTACCTCGACTCCATGGATCTCGAGCGCGAGCGGGGCATCACGATCAAGGCCCAGAACGTAAGGGTCAAATGGAAGGGTCACACCCTCCACCTCATCGACACGCCCGGTCACGTCGACTTCGGCTACGAGGTGAGCCGGTCGCTCGCCGCGTGCGAAGGGGTGGTGCTCATCGTCGACGCCGCGCAGGGCATCGAGGCCCAGACGCTTGCGAACTGCTACCTCGCCCTCGAGAACGACCTCGAGATCGTGGCGGCGTTGAACAAGATCGACCTGCCTGCGGCCGAGCCCGAGCGCTACGCCCAAGAGATCGAGAATGTGCTCGGCCTTCCCGCGGAAGAGATCCTGCTCATCAGCGCCAAGACCGGCCAGGGCGTGCCGGAGCTGCTCGACGCGATCATCGCCAAGATTCCGGCGCCCGGTGGCGATCCGAACGCGCCGCTCCAAGCGCTCATGTTCGACTCGGTGTTCGACCAGTACCGCGGGGTGGTGTCATCGATCCGCGTCATGAACGGCACGATCAGCACCCGCCAGCGGGTGCGCTTCATGAATGCCGGCGCGATCCACGAGATCGATGAGCTCGGGGTCCGCCTTCCGTTGATCACGCCGGTGGCCTCGCTGGGTCCCGGCGAAGTGGGCTATCTCATCGCGGGCATTAAGGACGTCGGCCAGGCCCGGGTAGGAGAGACCGTCACCGACGCCGCCCGCCCGGCGGCCGCCGCCCTGGAGGGATACCGCGACCCCAAGCCGATGGTGTTCTGCGGTCTGTTCCCCGTGGAGGGCGACGATTTCGAGAACCTTCGGGAAAGCCTCGAGAAGATGAAGCTCAACGACGCATCGATCAGTTATCAGCCCGAGACGTCAGGTGCGCTCGGCTTCGGCTTCCGTTGTGGCTTCCTTGGTCTCTTGCACATGGAGATCGTCAGGGAGCGGCTCGAGCGCGAGTTCGATCTTGCGCTCATTGCTACCGCACCGAGCGTCGAGTACATCGTGCACACCACCAGCGGGGAGCTGGTGGCGGTCGACAACCCGAGCGACCTCCCCGCGCCGACCGAGGTCGACCACATCGAGGAACCGTTCTTGCGAGCGACGATCCTCACGCCGGCCACCTACGCGGGCACCATCATCGACCTGTGCCAAAACCGCCGGGGCGAGATGGTCAAGATGGAATACCTCTCGCCCGAGCGGATGGAGCTCGTGTACCGCATCCCCCTCGCGGAGCTCGTTGTCGACTTCTTCGATCAGCTGAAGAGCCGCACGCAGGGGTACGCCAGCCTCGACTACGAGACGTCCGGCTACGAAACGAGCAATCTCGTGCGCGTCGACATCTTGTTGAACGGCGTTACCGCCGACGCCTTTTCGATGATCGTGCACCAGGACGAGGCCTACGAGTACGGCCGGCGCATGTGCGAGAAGTTGAAGGAACTGATCCCGCGCCAGCTGTTCGATGTGCCCATCCAGGCCGCCATCGGGGGCCGGTTCATCGCCCGCCAGACGGTGAAAGCCAAGCGCAAGGACGTGCTCGCGAAGTGCTACGGCGGTGACATCACCCGGAAGCGCAAGCTGCTGGAGAAGCAGAAAGAGGGCAAGAAGCGCATGAAGTCGATCGGGCGGGTCGAGGTGCCCCAGGAGGCCTTCATCGCCGCCCTGCGCCTCGACGACTGACGATTCGCCGAAGGTGAGCCTCGTTCTGGAGCTGGCACTCGGTATCCTCGAGTGCCAGCGATCGAATCGGGAGGAGTGCTCAGCCCCGCATGCTCGATGAACGCAAGGCGGCCATCCTGCGGGCCGTCGTCGAGGAATACATCGAAACCGCTCAGCCGGTGGGCTCGAACCATGTCGCGCGCTCCGAGCGGGTGAATGTGTCCTCGGCCACCGTGCGCAACGAGATGGCGGTGCTCGAACAGGAGGGTTACCTCCACCAGCCCCACACCAGCGCCGGGCGCGTGCCCACCGATCGGGGTTATCGATTCTTCGTCGATTCTCTCGGGCGCGGGTCGGGACGCCTGCCCAACGCGCAGAACCATGAGATCCGGACGTTTTTCGAAACCTCCCACGGTGCGCTCGAGACGATGCTTCTCGATACCAGCCGGCTGCTCGCGAACCTCACCAACTACGCGTCGGTCGTCGTGGGCCCGCAGCACGAGGCGGCCCGCCTGCGTTCGGTCCAGCTCGTCGGGATGAATGCCCACACGGTCTTGCTCGTGGCGGTCTTGTCCGACGCCGCGCTCGAGCGTCACACCCTCGAGGCCCCGTTCGACTGCACCGACGAGATTGTGGCGCTGGCCACCACTCGCCTCGCCACCCACCTGCTGGGCTCACCGCTCGCCGATCTCCCCGTGATCGCCGCCACCGAAGACTCGCGTGTGAACACTCTCGTCGAGGCGGCGCGCGACGCCCTCGCCGAGGCCGGCCGCAGCCACACCGGCGACGTCTTCGTCGGGGGCACCGCCCGCATGGCAACCGCGTTCGACGCGGTCGAGACCGTGCGCGACGTCCTCGCCACACTCGAGCGCCAGTACGTCGTCGTCACGCTCCTTCGCGACGTGATCGACGGTGGACTGTCCGTGTCGATCGGATCGGAGCACGGCATCGAGCCGCTCGCCGCGTGTTCTGTGGTGGTCTCCCCGTATCTGGTCGACGGCCAGTACCAGGGTTCGGTCGGGGTGCTCGGGCCTACCCGGATGAACTATTCACAGGCGCTCGCCGCCGTCGCCGCGGTGAGCCAGCGGCTCGGCCGCCGGCTGAGCGACGGCTGAGTCCGTTGTGAGCACTGACTACTACGAGCTGCTCGACGTTGCGCCGACCGCGAGTGCCGAGGAGCTGAAGCGGGCGTATCGACGCAAGGCGCGTGAGCTTCATCCCGACACGAATCCCGACCCCCACGCCGCGGAGCGATTCAAAGAGATCGCGATGGCCTACGAGGTGCTGTCCGATCCCGATAAGCGGGCGCGCTACGACCGTTTCGGCCCCGACGGTGTCAGCGGCGCCGACGATGCGTTCCGTTTCTCAGGCGGTGGCATCGGTGATCTGTTCGACGCGTTCTTCGGCGGTGGTTCGCCGTTCGGCGGCGGCCAACGAACGGCCGGACCGCCCCGTGGGCAGGACCTCGAGGTGGTCATCGACATCGAGTTCACCGACGCGGTGTTTGGTACTCAGGCGCCCGTGACCGTGCGCACCGCCGTCGCCTGCGAGGCGTGCTCGGGTAGCGGCGCGGGTTCGGGCACGAAGCCGGTTACGTGTGCCGACTGCGGCGGCGCCGGCCAGGTGCGGCGCGTGCGGCAGTCGTTGCTCGGTCAGATGATGACGACGGGAACCTGCCCGCGCTGTGGCGGACTCGGCGAGGTGATCGCGACACCGTGTGCGAGTTGCCGGGGCGAGGGTCGAGTGATCGAGGACAAGACGTACAAGGTCGATGTGCCCGCGGGCGTCGACGCCGGGGCCACGCTCCGCCTCAACGGGCGGGGTGCGGTTGGTCCTCGAAACGGAGCCTCGGGCGACCTGTATGTGCATCTGCGGGTGCGCCCCCATCCGGTCTTCCGGCGCGATGGCTACGACCTGATTCGCGAGCTCCGTATCAGCTACACGCAGGCCGCGCTCGGCACCGAGTTCCAGCTCGAGACGCTCGACGGCACCGAAGATCTTGTCGTGCCGCCCGGCACCCAGCATGGCCGTGTCCTACGCCTGAGGGCTCGGGGCGTGCCCCACGTCGACGGCCGCGGTCGCGGCGACGTGCTCGTGCCGATCGTGGTCGAGATCCCGACGAAGCTGGGCAAGGGCGAGGAGGATCTTCTTCGGCAGCTGGCCGAGGAGCGGGGCGACGACGTGAGCCCGCCGGAGAAAGGTCTGCTCGACCGCATCAAGTCGGCGTTCTCGTGAACCGGTGAGCGAAGCGTTCGTTTTCGTCGACGATCTCGACGCGCCAATTCTCACGAACGACGACCGCCATCACCTTGATCGCGTACTGCGGCTACGCGCGGGTGCTCCGATCACCATTGCCGACGGCAGAGGTCGATCGCGGCCGGCCCGTTTCGGGCCTTCGCTGGTCGTCGACGGCGAAATCGTCGAGGAGCCGGCGCCCGCGGTCGGGCTCACGGTCGGATGCGCGCTCGCCAAGGGCGACAAGACCGAGTGGGCCGTACAGAAGCTGACCGAGCTCGGTATCGACACGATCATCCCGTTCATGGCCGATCGGTGCATCGTTCGGTGGGAGCCCACGCGCGTCGCCCACCACACGAACCGGCTCCGCAAGGTCGCGCGCGAGGCGGCGATGCAATGTCGCCGGCCGCGCCTGCCCGAGGTCGCTGACCTGGCCCGCTTCGACGAACTGGTCACCCGACCCGCGGTGGCCCTCGCCGACAGGGGTGGCGCAACGATCACCGCCGCTGACACCACGATCCTCGTCGGACCCGAAGGTGGCTGGTCCCCAAGGGAGCGCAGCGCGGCCGTGAAGTTCGTCGGTCTCGGTGCGTATGTGTTGCGCGCGGAGACCGCCGCGGTCGCCGCTGGAGTGCTTCTCGCGTCGGGGCCAAATCGAAGTAGCTGACAGTGGTGGGCTAGCACCGTTGCGTGGCGCCAGCTCGGGAACTACATTCGCTCTGACCCCTGCACGGGCGAAAGTTGGGCGAGGCCATGGCAGACGAGGAGATGACGCCGTACGGACGCCGTGTCGGTGAACGTCTCCGCGCCATTCGCCGCCAGAAGCGATTGTCGCTTCAGGAGGTAGAAAGCGAGTCCCAGCAGGAGTTCAAGGCCTCCGTGCTCGGCGCCTACGAGCGCGGCGAGCGCGCCATCTCTGTTCCTCGCCTGCAGCGACTCGCGCACTTCTACAACGTCCCGGTGGAGCAGCTGTTGCCGCCCGAGGATCTCGACATCGAGGTTCTCGACCTCACCGATCGCCGCCTCGGCCGTCTCGACGAGCCGATCGTCATCGACCTCACCCGCCTCGAAACACTCGACGCGCCCGAGGCGTCGATGCTCGCCCGGTACCTGCAGATGATCCAGGTCCAGCGCCAGGACTTCAACGGCCGTGTGCTCACCGTCCGCTCCGACGACCTCCGCGCCATCGCCTGCATCCTCGACGTCCCCGCCGACCACGCCCCGCACCGACTCGATTCCCTGGGATTGCGATTCGGCCGCAAGTAGCGTCGCGGGGGTCGCGATGACCCCCTTCGGTGCCTACGTCCACATCCCTTTCTGCGCACACCGCTGCGATTACTGCGCGTTCGCGACCTGGACCGACCGCGCCCATCTCGTCTCGCGCTATCTCGCGGCCGTGAGTCGCGAGATCGATGCCTCGATCGCGGACGGGCTTCCCGCGCTCACGAGCATTTTCTTTGGCGGCGGTACGCCGTCGCTCGTTCCGGCCGACGCGTTGATGGACCTGCTCGATCGCCTGCCTTCGGGTCCCGGTGCCGAGGTCACGGTGGAATGCAACCCCGACACGGTTACCGCAGCGCTGCTCGGGACGTACGTCGAGCACGGCGTCACGCGGGTGAGCCTTGGCGTGCAGTCGATGCAGCGCCACGTGCTCACGGCGCTCGGGCGCACGCACGACCCTCAGAATGTTGAACGCAGCGTGGCCCTCGTTCGGGCTTCCGGGCTGTCGACGTTCAATCTCGATGTGATCTACGGAGCGGCAGGGGAGAGCCTCGACGACTGGAGGGCCACAATCGTTCGCTGTCTCGACTTCGATCCGGTCCATGTATCTGCGTACGGCCTGACCGTCGAGGCGGGCACGCCGCTCGCCGATGATCCGAGCCGCCATCCCGATGATGACGACCAGGCCGACAAGTATCTCCTCGCCGACGCGCTCCTGAGCCAAGCCGGGTTGGTGAACTACGAGATCTCGAACTGGGCCCGGCCGGGTTCCGAATGCCGGCACAACCTCTTGTACTGGGAGCAGGGTGAGTACGTCGGCTTCGGATGTGCCGCCCATTCCCACCGCCGGGGGACGAGATGGTGGAACGTGCGCACGATCGAGCGCTATGTCGCGCTGATCGAAGAAGGAAGCTCCGCCGAAGGTGGCCGCGAAAAGCTCGATGCCGATGGGCGCCGTCTCGAAGGTCTTCAACTCGCGTTGCGCACCCGCGGTGGCGTGCCCGCCAAGACGCTGCCCGTCGACGAGCTGCCCGGGTTGGTCGACATCGACGACGGGCAGGCGCGGCTCACGGTGTCGGGCCGCCTCCTCGCGAACGAGGTCGCGCTACGGCTGCGGTAGTACGAATTCCTGGCCGGGGTAGATGAGATCGGGAACACCCGCGTGCACCAGACGCTCGCTGTTGGCGCTCATGACGAGGCGCCAATAGGTGCCGATCTCCGCGACCGAGGGCGGACGGCCGAGGTGCGCGGCGATCGCGACCTCGGCGATCGACCAGAACGAGTCGCCGGACTTCACGCTGTAGACGGCCGCCTCGTCGGGAACGGTTGGCGTCGCGGCGATGACGGCGGGATCGGAGAGCGCGATGGAAACGGGGGGAGGCGGTGCCGCCCTCGCGCCCGCGAATGCCACGCCGGCACTCGAAGTCGCCAGCACGCTGGTGACCAACATCGCGCGGAGCGACGGCGGGGTGAGGGTGCTCACCCAATGTCCGGCGCGTGACCACGTCGGCACCACCAAATGCAGCACGGCGATCACGGCGAGATAGGTGGCCGTTGCGAGGGCGGCGACGCGAACCACGCTCATCGCCGCGTCGGCGGGACCAACGTCGACTAGCCACCGACCGATGTCGCGACGGGGGAGCGGGAAGCGTGAGGCCAACCGCCACAGCGCGGAACTGGCGGTACCTGCGAGCACGAGGAGCGCGAGTGCGCGCCTCACCACGTCACCTCCTGCACGCCCGCGGGGGTACCGACCGCGAGGGCGGCGCAACCCGGCTCGGCGCGAGGTCGGGCCTCGGCGCTGGCCGCTTCGTCGATGATCGTGATACGGCGCGCCGTGATTGTCGGTTCGCCATTCGTCGGCCAGTGGTCGACGACGTCGATCGCGCCCGACGGCACGCGCAAGACCGCGGGCGTTGCGACGCCATCACAGTCCCAATCGCCGACCACGACGACGTCGGCCGGGTCGACACTCATGACGAAGTGGTGGCCGGCGACGTCGATCGCCCCAGCGTCGATCGCGATCTCGTCGGGACATCCGTCGCCGTCGACGTCGGCATACGGCGTGGCGGTCTGGGCGCACCCGGGCGGGGGGACGGGCCAGCTGGGCGCAACGGACGCGGCTACGAGCGAGGTGGTCGCGACCGAGGTAGTTGCGATCGAGGTTGTTGCGCTAGTCGTCGTGCTCGGGCTCGTGCTTGTGCTCGAGCGGGCCGTATCGACCGATGCTCTTCTGTCGCTCGAGCCGAGGACGGTCGTCGCCGTGATCGCGATGATCACCGCGAGTGCTGCGGCGACAACCACCGCAGTGAGAGCGCGGGCCCGTGCCCGGAGAGGGGGGAGGGCACGGGCCCGCGGGGCCACCACCCGGGTCCGTTCGCTCGCCGAGTGGGGGGCAACTTCCTCGGTGAGCAGGCGGGCCAGGACCCTCGCCGGGCACCGAATTGCGGCGTCGGGCTCGGTGGCGCGACTGATGGCGTGACGAATGCGATCGTCGTCGTGATCACGCCGATGACGGCTCGGCGCGCTGGCTTCTCGTCCGGCCGTGATGTGCTCGAGCAAACGGCCGAGCGCCAACACGTCGTCGGCCGGCTCGCCGTCGGTGCTGGCTTCAGCGAGGCCGGTGATGACGGCCGTGCGCTCAGCGATGAGGATGTGGGTGGCGTCGATCCGGCCGTGCACGATGCCGCGATCGTGAAGCTCTGAGACGGTCATGGCGGCGTCGGCGAGCACACCGACGAGCAACGCCATCGGAGTGGCGCGAGCCAGCGCGGCTTCGATGGAACCGCCAGCCACCCACGCGGTCGTGATGCTCGGTTCGTCGCCTTCAAGAGTTACTGAGAGGAGCTCAACGACACCCGGGTGGCGAGCCGCCGACAGGGCGGCGGCTTCTCGGGCGAGGCGACCGGAAGCGGAGGGCCCAGAGGCCCGCTTGACCGCTACCGGCCGCCCGTCCAACCCGATTCCAACATCCACCCGACCCGTCATGTGCTGCGCTCCGCCTGCGCTTCGCACCTGCGTGCCAGGTGGTGGGAGAAAGCTAAGAGAATCAACAGAAGATGTCAAGACATACTGAAAGTAGCAGAGTTCCGGGAGTTTTGGCGGACTGCTAGCGTGCGCCCCCGTTCGGGCCGTTAGCTCAGTTGGCAGAGCACTTGCATGACGCGCAAGGGGTCACAGGTTCAAGTCCTGTACGGCCCACCCAAGTGTGCGCAGGTCAGGGCACAGATGGGCGGGTGTGCGTTCCGGAAGGGGCCCGACTACTGCAGCTAAACTGCAGCTATCAGGTGCAGCCTCCCACGGTCCACCGTGGACGTCGGCGGTCGCCCAGAGACAGCCGATCACTCGGCGAAGAGCTGTTCCATCGCGTCGACGGCCCCGTTCGCAGTGGGCAGCACGTTGTGGCGATACACCGCCTCGGTCGTTCGGGTCGTCGCGTGTCCCATGACGTCGGCGACTCGTTCGATCGAGACGCCCGACGCGGACAGCAGAGACACTGCGCTGTGGCGCAACTCGTGCGGGTGCCAATGTCCAAAGCCGGCGGCGGCGCACACCCGGCCGAACTCTCGGCGAAAGTTGTTTGGGTCGACGAGTGTGCCGATCGACGTTGAGAAGATCAATCCCGTGTCTTGCCACGCGGAACCCGCTCGAAGCCGCTCTTTGGCTTGGCGTCGGCGATGGCTTGCAAGAGCGTTGGCGACGGGTGCCGGTAAGGCCAACACCCGTCGGCTGCGTCGGGTCTTGGTCGTGCCGAGAATGAGGGCCCCCCGCTCGCGTTTCAGCGACCGCTGGATACTCAGCGTCTTCGCCCCCGGGTCGAAGTCGCTCCAAACAAGTCCGAGTGTCTCGCCCGGACGGCGTCCCAACATCAGCATCGTGACAAACGCCACCTCGAGACGGCTTCCCTCGGCTGCCCGCAAGAGCGCCTGGGCTTCGGCTAGATCGAGGGATCGGCCATGCGGGACTGTGCCGCCCTTCGGGGGTCGGGTGATCGAGGCGACGTTTCTCGCCACTAGTCCCTCGAGGACTGCATGATCCAACGCTGCGGACAACACTGATCGCAGTCGCATCACGGTGTTGCGAGCCATGCCAGCGCTGATGCGGTCCCGCAACATCTCCACGACTTCGCCAGGGGTCAGTCGGACGAGAGGTCGATGTCCTAGCGACGGGACGAGGTGGCCATGGATGGCCCACCGGTAGTTGTCGAGGGTGTTCACCGAAGTCACCGAATCGGGCACAACGTCCGCGAGCCAGCGCTCGAGGAACGCAGCGACCGTGACGCGCGAGCTGACTGTCGAAGCGCCGGCACCGAGTGCCGATTGAAGCGCCTGGAGCTTCTCGATCGCGGCCGACCGCGTCCGTGCGGACACGTATCGACGAACCTGCTTCCCGCTCTCGCTGCCCAGTGTGATGTAGCCGACCCACAGTCCGTCCTCGGCGCGCCGGTAGATCGAGCCCTCCCCGTGTCCTCGGCGGCGCGACACCACGACGACAATCCTACGAAACGCCTGTGGCGGGGTGAGACGTGCTTGGTTCGTTCCCGCGCAACCGCTGGACCAGGTCATTGACCGCCTGGACGGGGATCCGGGCGGCGCGACCAATATGAACCACCTCGAGGCCACCGCGCGAGATGAGTTCGTAGACGGTGCTGCGTCCGATTCGTAGCCCAAGCGCGACTTCCGGGATCGTCATGAGTAGCGGCGTAACCCCTGAGCTGCTCGCCACGGTCGTTGGTTGGTTATCGCTCTTCGCGGCCGTGGTGCCGAGGTGCAGCGCTTGCTCGGCGATGAGCGCCGGCGTTCCGTTCGTATCCATGGTGCTCCCTTGGGGTCGTGCACGTTCTCCACACATACAGAGGTCGCGCTCGGACGAGCGCAGCAGTTAGTCGTGGATCCGTCACTGGATCGCGTGGCTGGCGCCGCGATCGCGTGGTGAGTCGCGTGCGCGATCGCGTGCTCGGCAACGCGACGGGCGCAACGAACGAGATCGGAAGGGCTCGCCATTGTTTTGGTCCGTGGTCGAGCACATAGACCCGCTCGCCATTCGACCCACCCGCAGCACTGGTGCGCCGTTGCGATACTGCATGCCGGTGCGTCGGTACGTTTCGGGCAAGCGGCGCTCGGCCAGCTTCGCCGCGAGCACAGAGCGTGGATCGGGAGACCGCTACCGCCGACGAGGGCGATTGCGCCCATGGTCGCGTGAACGGTGCGTGAGCAGTCGCGTCCGCGACGCGCTCGCCAACGCGACTGCCGCGGTTGCTGGGTTTATGCGTCCACGACCGACGGGTTCCGCTGCAGAGTCCCGGCTGGACCTCGATTGGAAGAAGGGCCGGCTCCGCCAAGGACACGACCAGGGCATCCGCCCTTAGGAAGCCCAGACAACCTTCCGCCGGCCCTGCGGTCGAAAGTCGGTCGAGTGCGTGTGCGTCTGAGGTCTGCACAGCCACGCCTTACGGCGCACCATCGCCACCGCCTCACCGCTTCGGCTCGGCGGTCGAGCATCCAGGAGCACCGCGGTGGCCGCGCGCAGCACGTCCACGCACCCGGGTGCAGGTGTGTGACCCTATGCAGCGAGGGGTTGTCAATGGTCTGGTTCAGCCGGCGCGCTTGACCCGGTTTCTTGGTGGGGGTTGGATCGTGGGGGCGGGGAAGGCTGCCTCGGTGGCGTCCGCTTTCGGCGGTCGTTGAGGGGTCTTCCCCGCTTTGGCTCGAGCCCTGCGACGTTGGCGGATCTCATCGCTGTTCCTGCGCGCTGCTCGCGCGCGGATCCAAAAGCTGCGACGCTGGTCGCAATGAGCCGCTCTGAGCGGGGCCCGACAACGGTACGCGCTCGGCGTGAACCACCACGGTTTCGCCGCGTGGCGCTGCGCCGTGTCGAGCACTTGAGCCTCCGCCTGGTCCGCGTCACGTTGGCTGGACCCGACCTCGAGGGTCTGACCGTCGAGCACCCGGCGGCCAGCGTGCGGCTGCTACTCCCATCGCCGGAAACGCAAGAGCTCGTCATACCGAGCTGGAACGGCAACGAGTTCCTCCTGCCCGACGGGCAACGACCCTCGATCCGGACCTTCACGCCGTGCCGCGTCGACCCCGAAGCCCTCGAGGTCGATCTCGAGATCGTCATCCACGGCGGTGGGGTCACGTCCGAGTGGGCGCATGCGGCCGAGCCCGGCGACCCGGCGGCGATCTCGGGTCCTGGCCGCGGCTACACCATCGACCGCGATGCGCCCGCGTTCCTCCTGGCCGGTGACGAGACCGCGATCCCCGCCATCAGCCAGCTGCTCGACGCCGTGCCCGCCGAGACGCCGGTGCAGGTGCACATCGAGGTCGCCCACCCTGA
>JBDUDK010000033.1:0-71028 GCA_040002995.1 Acidimicrobiales bacterium
CCGGCTGATTTCTCGGTGCCACCGGCTGATTTCTCGGTGCCGCCGGCTGATTTCTCGGTGCCGCCGGCTGGGGCACGGCGCTCAGAACTCGCACTTCCCCGGCGGCGGGATCGACCTCGACGATCATTCCGTCGCGCAGTTGGGCCAACGCCTCTGACGCGCCGATCACGGCGGGTATCTCGAGCTCGCGTGCCAGGACGGCGGCGTGGGAGAGCGGCCCTCCGTCGACGGTCACGATCGCGCCGACCGCGCTGAGGATCACGTTGTAGGCCGGGGTTGTGAAGGGCACGACGAGTACATCGCCGATCTCGACGTTGTTGACGGCCTCCTCGGGTGAGCGGGCGATCCGAACCGGACCGGTGTAGGGCCGTGTTCCCACGCCCGTGCCGGCAAGGCCGTGCCGGGCCGGTTGCTTGTCGAGCAGATTGATGACGCACTGCACGACCGCGACCAACGTCGCCAACGGGCGCGGCAGCGTGCCGGGCGGGGGTTCTGGCTCCGGAGTACCGAGCGTCGTCGGGGCGGCCAGGGCCGACAGCGCGCGGCGGCACTCCGCCCGCAAGTTGAGTTCGTCGTTGCTGGGTCCTCGATCGGTGAGGACCGTCGACAGCTCATCTGGGGTGAGCTCCATCACAAGGCGAACATCGTCGAGGCGGCCGCGCTCGACGAGTCGGCGGCCGATCTCGAGAAGCGCAAGGCGAATCAGCCCGAGTGTCCACTCGACCGTGTGCGGGCCGTTGTCGTCGCGCAGATCCATCGCGAGACGTGCTTCGGTGAGGAGTTCGTCGAACCGGGCCCGGTCGCCGGCCGGCACGCGCGCCCGCAACGATGCGGCTAGGCCTTCAGGGTCGTCGCCGCGCGTCACCTCTTGCGCGCCCAGCACCGACGCCAGGACCACGTCGGGCAACTCGCCGAGGGTGACGCCGTCGATGTCGTAGCGACTGAAGACGTGCGTCCCCCGCATACGCAGGTACCCGTCGAGGTCGGCGGCGATTTCGGGCGATGCCGCGCGGAGCCCCTCGAGCGTGGTGGGCTGCACCCCCGACGCCTCCACGCGCCGCCGCAGAGACGCCAGGAGGCGGGTCGGCTCCGACGTCGACGGCGATGCGCCCGCGAGGGCGCCGATCACCTCGTCGACCGGGAGTGACCAGGCCGCGGCCTCACTGATGAGCATGCCGATCGGACCGAGGTCAGCGCCGTGGAGGATGAAGTGGAGCTGCCAGCTCTCGATGGCGTGTTCGAGGGTGCGGGTCGCGTGCGTCATCAGGGCTGTGTCGTCGAGGGCGCTGAGATCGACGTCCTGCAACACGTAGTTCTTGGCCGCCTGCGCGGCTCGTCCGCTTTCGTCCCACTCGCGCACGGTCCGGCGCCACGGCTGGGTGGCCAAGGTGTGCGCGGCGTTCTTGTTCCGCCTCCGGAACTCGGGATGGAGCCGCACGACGAGCTTCAGCAGCGGCGCCGGGGGGAGCTTCGCGGCCGGCTTGTCCGGCGCAATCAGCGGGCGCAGCCGCGTGTAGAGCCGTCCGTTGACAAAGCGCGGATCGAGCGTCTCGGCCGGGACCCCGTAGAGGCGAAACACCGTCGCCATTCCGGGATGCATCCCGCGCACCATCAAATGCTGGCCGATCGGGGTCATCGCCCCGAGGCAGTGGCCGGCCTCGATGCGCCAGAACCCGGCGCCGGGTGGGTCCCAAACGGCCTCTTGCACGCTGGCCTCCTCGTTGACCGGTTGTTGCTTTTCGTCGTCGTTATGCGTAGCGGATCACCAGCGTCGGTTCTGCTCGGTAGCGTGGAGGTATGACGACGCAGCCTCGCTGGCGGGGTGTGAACCACCTGGCCCTCATCACCCCCGATATGGACGCGACAGTCCGGTTCTACCACGGCGTCCTCGGCATGAGGCTGGTGACCACGCTCGCGGTCGGCCGCATGCGGCACTACTTCTTCGAGATTGGCGACGGGAGCACGCTCGCGTTCTTCGAATGGAAGGGCTATGAGCAGCCCACGTTCGAGAAGCCGGCCGGCCTCCCTCCCGACTTCCCCGCCCAGTTCGACCACGTGTCGTTCACGCTGCCCGACGAGGCCGCGCTCGATGCCCTCGCCGTCCGGCTCGCCGAGCACGACGTCGAGGTCACCAAAGTGGTCGATCACCGCTTTGTGCGTTCGATCTACTTCCACGACAACAACGGCATTGCGCTCGAGGCTTCGTGGTGGCTGGCCGATCCGACGGGGCGTGAGGCCACTTACGAAGGTGAGCTCTGGACCGACCCCGATCCTGTCGCTGCGGTTCGCGAACTGGCCGCGAACGGAGAGCTCGAGTGGACTCCCTCCACCCACCTCGCGCCCGCGCACTGGTCGAAGTCATGAAGAAGATGCTTTCCGTGGACGACCTCGCCCGCGATGAGCGCTTTAAGCGCATCAGCATCGAGGAGACGGTATTCGATCCGCGCAACGCCAACATGAACAGCCAGCCTCGAGAGAACGGCTTTCTCCCGTCTCATCCGCAGTCGCCCGACAACGCACGCGGGCTGATGCACGGCATCTTCGTCGGAGAGATCCAGGCCCTCGAGGGCGCCGGCCGCACGTGCTACGACTTCCCCACGGGTGAAGGACGCGACGACGTTCCGTTTGCCATGAAGCTCGACATGGCTCGCCAATGTTGGGACGAGGCCCGTCACGTCGAGATCTCCTGCAAGCTCTCCACCCACATGGGCTCAGAGATCGGTGAGTTCGGCGAGCAGACGCTGTTGTTCGAGGCCGCTTGCAATGCCGACCCCGTGCTGCGCCTCACCGGCGTAAATCGCGCCCTCGAGGGACTCGCCATCGACGTGTTCTCCTCGATGAGGGACTTCGGCGAGGCGGTGAGCGATCCCGTCTTGTATTTCTGTGAGGACTGGATGCTCGCCGACGAGGTCACCCACGTGAAGATGGGTTCCGACTGGTTGCGTCGCCTCACCGTCAAGGACCCGGACCGGCTCAAGAACGCACTCGACTTCCAGAAGGCCGTCGACAAGGTGTTCAGCTTCGGCGGCTTCCGCGGTGAGGAAGCGGAGAACCCCGTGCACCTCGCGCGGAACTTCCGGCGGCTGGCCGGATTCACCGAGGACGAGATCTCCGAGCTCGTCGACATCGCCGCGGAGGCCTACGCCGAGGCGCAAGCGGTAGCGGTCGCGGCCGCGGCCGGTCCTCAGGCCTGATCGAGGGCACCTGTATTCGCTGCTGCTGCTCAAGCTGCACAAGAGCTGGGCCTGGTTCGTAATCATTGGCAACGGGCTCGCGGGAGTGTGGGCGCTCGCCGCCCACCGGTGGACCAGCCTGCGGACGCGTGCGCTCTGGTGGTTCACGGTCGCCGTCGAGATCGCGATCTTCGTGCAGGTGGGGATGGGCGTCGGGCTCGTCGCCGGCCACAAGCTCCACGCACAGAAGTTCCACATGTTCTATGGCTTCGTCGCGATCATCGCGGTAGGGATCCTCTACAGCTACCGGCAACAGCTACGCGGGAAGCTCTATCTGCTGTACGGCCTCGGCGGCCTGTTCCTGATGGGCCTCGGCATCCGCGCCCTGCTGGTCGGCCGCACCTAATTCCCACCAGCCCCACCGCCGCCCGGACACGAAACCTCGAAACGTGCCTCGGAGGTACTCAAACCTCGAAACGTCTGCCCCGGCCCGGGCGGCGACGCCGCGGGCGCTAGATGTTGATGACGGGGCAGGTCAGCGTGCGGGTGATGCCGTCGATCATCTGGACGCGGCTGACGACCGTGCGCCCGAGTTCGTCGAGGTCGCCGGCCTCGGCCCGCACGATCACGTCGTAGGGACCCGTCACGTCGTCGGCGCCGACGACGCCTTCGACCGATCGAACCTCCGTCGCGACCGAAGCCGCCTTGCCCACTTCGGTCTGGATGAGGATGTATGCGCGCACGGCCATGGCCGCCGAGCCTAATCGGGGTGACGGCTAGGGTCCGCTGCCGTGCGCGCCGCCCTGCTGCTTGCCGCCAACGAGCCGCTTCTCGTTACCAGCGACGTCGAACTGGCGCCCCCGCAGGTGGGGGAGGTGCTCGTCAAAGTGCACCACTGCGGGCTGTGCCATTCCGACGTCCACTTCATGGACGGGTCCCTCCCGCTCATTTCCCCGATGCTGTGCGGGCACGAAGCCGGCGGCACGATCGAAGAACTGGGTCCTGGTGTCACCGAACTGGCCATCGGTGACAAGGTGATTCTCACGCTGAAGGCTGCGTGCGGACAGTGCTACTGGTGTCTCCGCGGCGAGCGGAACCTGTGCGCGGTGGGCGGGGCCCTGTCGGCGACCGGGAAGTTCTCGGACGGCACGACCCGGCTCACCTGGCAGGGGCAGACCGTGCAGCGGTATGGACTCGTACTTGCAGCCTTCGCCGAGTACACGGTGGTACCGGTGACCGCCGCCGTGAAGGTGCCGTCGGATACCCCGCTCGAGGTTGCGTCGGTGCTCGGGTGCGCCATCCAGACGGGTGTCGGCGCCGTCCTCAACACCGCCAAGGTTCCCGCCGGCGCGACCGTGATGGTGGTCGGCCTCGGAGGCATCGGTGTGTCGGTCGTGCAGGGCGCCCGCATCGCGGGAGCATCCCGCGTCATCGGCGTCGACCCGGTCGAACGTCGCCGCGAGCAGGCGATGCAGTTCGGCGTCACCGACACCGTCGATCCGGGCTCGTCCACGATGGAAGACGTCGCCATGAGCCTCACCGAGGGGATCGGCGTCGACTACGCGTTCGAATGCGTCGGCCGAGGGGCCCTCACCGAGCAATGCCTTCGCGCCATTCGTCCCGGTGGGACGACGGTGATGATCGGCGTGCCCAAGATCGACGACAAGGTGACGTTGGTGTCGATCGACCATGCCATGCGCGAGAAGAAGCTGATCGGCTGCTTTCTCGGTTCGTCGAACCCCCACTTCGAGTTTGGCCGGCTCCTGTCGCTCTACTACGCGGGCAAGCTCGACCTTGATGCAATGATCACGGCCCGCCGCCCGCTCGAGGAGATCAACGACGCCGTCGACGACCTCAAAGCGGGCGTGGGGCTCCGCACGATTCTCGACCTGTGAAGGGATCATCCATGGAAACCACCATCGTCGGCGAGGGCTTGCATTTCGGGGAAGGCCCGCGGTGGCACGACGGACAACTTTGGTTCAGCGACTTCTACGACCACGCGGTCAAGACGTTCACGCCCGGCGGCCCGATCGAGATTGCGTTCCGTCTCGAAGGCGAACATCGACCCTCTGGTCTCGGCTGGCTGCCCGACGGGCGCATCCTCGTGGTCTCGATGCTCGATCGACGAATACTTCGTCGCGAGGCCGACGGCAAGCTCAACGTGCACGCGGATCTTTCGGCGATCGCGACGTTCCACTGCAACGACATGGTCGTCGACAGCAAGGGCCGCGCTTACGTCGGCAACTTTGGCTTCGACCTCGACCCCTATCTCGAGGAGCACGGTGTCGAAGCGGCGCTCGGTGAGCCGGGGCCGCCCAAGGCGACGCTCGCCCGCGTCGACCCTGATGGCAGCGCCCACGCCGCGGCGCCCGACATGAAGTTCCCGAACGGGTCGGTGGTCACGCCCGACGGCTCGACTCTGATCGTCGCGGAAACACTCGGGTTGAGGCTCACGGCGTTTCGCGTGGGCGACGACGGTTCGCTGCACGATCGTCGCGTGTGGGCGCCGCTCACCATCGCACCCGATGGCATCTGCCTCGACGCCGAGGGCGCGATCTGGGTCGCCAATCCGCTCGCGCCGGAAGCGATCCGGGTGGCCGAAGGCGGGGAGGTCCTCGACCGGGTCACCACGACACAACCCTGCTTTGCCTGCATGCTCGGGGGCAGCGATCGTCGCACGCTCTACTGCATCACCGCGGCGACATCGAATGCTCACGAAGCCAGCGCGGCCCGCACCGGCCGCCTCGAGGCCGTCGACGTGAAGGTGGCGGGCGCCGGTCTTCCGTAGGCGCTGTCAGGTCGCGGCCGCCAGGCGCTTCTCGACCTTGGCCAGCTCGTCGCTGAGCTCGCCCGGCAGGTGCGTGCCGAACTTGGCGTAGTGCTCCTCGATGAGCGGGACCTCGGCGCGCCATCCGTCGAGGTCGACCGACAGCAGCAGTTCCATGTCTAGGTCGGTGACGTCGAGCCCTGATGTGTCGATGGCGCCCTTGGGCGGCAGCAGACCGATGGGGGTCTCGATGGCGGGTGCCTCGCCGCACACCCGCTCGAAGACCCACTTGAGCACCCGGCTGTTTTCACCGAAGCCCGGCCAGAGCCAGCGCCCGTCGGCCGACTTGCGAAACCAGTTGACGTGGTACAGCCGCGGCAGCTTGTCGGCAGTGGTGGCGCGACCAACCTCGAGCCAATGGCCGAAGTAGTCGCCCATGTTGTACCCGCAGAACGGCAACATCGCGAACGGGTCGCGCCGCAGGTTGCCCACGGCGCCTGCGGCCGCGGCCGTGGTCTCCGATGCCATGATCGAGCCGAGAAAGACGCCGTGTTCCCAGGAGTAGGCCTCGTTCACGAGCGGAACGACTGTGGCGCGCCGGCCGCCGAAGAGGATGGCCGCGATCGGGACGCCTGCCGGGTCCTCCCACTCGGGCGCGATCGCCGGACATTGTGCGGCGGGTGCCGTGAAGCGCGCGTTGGGATGGGCCGCCGGCCCCGCGCTTTCGGGCGTCCAGACGTTGCCCTTCCAATCGGTGAGGCGAGCGGGCTTCTCCTTGGTCATGCCTTCCCACCAGACGTCGCCGTCGGGCGTGAGCGCAGTGTTGGTGAAGATGCAGTTCTCCGCGAGCGTGAGCATGGCGTTCGGGTTGGTGTCCATGCTCGTGCCGGGAGCGACGCCGAAAAATCCCGCCTCGGGATTGATCGCGTAGAGACGCCCGTCGTCGCCGAACTTCATCCAGCAGATGTCGTCGCCGACGGTCTCCACTTTCCAACCCGGGATCGTGGGCACGAGCATCGCGAGGTTCGTCTTGCCGCATGCGGAGGGAAACGCGGCGGCGACGTATTTCGTGATGCCCTTGGGCGACGTGAGCTTGAGGATGAGCATGTGTTCGGCGAGCCAGCGGTTGTCGCGCGCCATCACCGACGCGATGCGCAGCGCGAAGCACTTCTTGCCGAGCAGGGCGTTGCCGCCGTAGCCCGAGCCGTAACTCCAGATCTCGCGAGTCTCCGGGAAATGCACGATGTACTTGTTCTCGGCGTTGCACGGCCACGGAACATCTTCTTGGCCGGGAGCGAGCGGAGCCCCGACCGAATGCAGGCACGGCACGAACTCCCCGTCAGGGCCGAGGACGTCGAGTGCCGCTTGGCCCATGCGGGTCATGATGCGCATCGAGACGGCGACGTAGGCGGAATCGGTGAGCTGCACCCCGATGTGAGCGATCGGCGATCCGAGCGGCCCCATGGAGAACGGAACCACGTAAAGCGTGCGGCCCTTCATCGCGCCAGAGAAAAATGTGGTGAGCGCAGCGCGCATCTCGGCGGGATCGCGCCAGTTGTTGGTGGGGCCGGCTTCGGCCTCGGTGGCCGAACAGATGAACGTGCGGTCTTCGACGCGGGCGACGTCGGCGGGATCGGAGTGAGCCCAGTAGCAGTTCGGGCGCATCTCCGGGTTCAGCGGTGTGAAGGTTCCCGACGCCACGAGGGCGTCGCACAACTCGCGGTACTCCTCAGCCGAGCCATCACACCAATGGATCGCGTCGGGCTGTAGGACTTTGGCCCACTGGTCGACCCATTCGCGCAGTTGCCGGTTCGAGGTCGTCGCGCTCATGGTCCCTCCTGGGAGGTGCGATCAGGGAAGGGGTGTCGGCTCGTAGCCGGGTGTACCCATGTCGACCTCGGAGCCGAGTCGCAGGTGGGTTGCTTGGCCCGAGGTGTCGAGTTGGAAGATCACGCGTTGGCCGGGGCGGAGCATACGGAAGACCGAACCGTCGAGGGCATCGGCGGCGAGGTCGTACTCGGAGAGGTCGGTGTCGGTGACGACCAGGCCCGTGCGGGTGCCCGGGTCGTACGCCTTGATCACGCCTTGCATGAGTCCGTCCTCAATGACTGCGTTTGGTGACCTTGCCGGCCCGGATACACGACGTGCACACGTTGAGGCGCTTGGGCGAACCGGCCACCACAGCTCTGACGCGCTGGATGTTCGGGTTCCAGCGGCGCTTGGTCCGAATATGCGAATGGCTGACGGACATGCCCCACGACGGGCCCTTTCCGCAGACCTCACATACAGCAGCCATCGCACCCGCTCCCTGTTGAACGCAAACCTTGCCCGGAAACCTTTTCGGTAACCCAGAAATTTGGGATCCCGACCGGCCCGCCAGGCTATCAGCGGGTCATCGGGGTGCCCAAAGGAAGGCCCCAAAGGAAGGCCCCAAAGGAAGGCGCAGCGGCGCCCGCCGTTTACCATCCGCAGCCATGCCCACGCTCGAGCGACTCGGTGTCGCCGAGGTGCGCGCCATTGCCGCGACGTTCGAGCGGCTGCTCGACGCCCACCAGGATCGCATCAACCGCCTGAATGTCTATCCCGTGCCCGATGGTGACACCGGCACGAACATGGCCAGGACCCTCGCGGCCGTGACCGCAGAGATCGACTCGCTTCCGCCGGAGGCGGATATCGAGGACGTGTGCCGGGCGATCTCGCACGGTTCGCTGATGGGCGCGCGCGGCAACTCGGGGGTGATCGTTTCCCAGATTCTCCGCGGTATCGCGGGTGTCTTGTCGACGTCGGCGCCCGTGGGTCCGGAACTCGCGGCCGCCGCGGTACGCGCCGGAGCGACGGGGGCGTACGCGGCGGTGATGAAGCCGGTGGAGGGCACGATTCTCACCGTCATCCGCGTGGCGGCCGAGGCCGCCGAGCGCGCCGCCGCCGATGGGGCGACGTTGGTCGAGGTGCTCGAGGCGGCCCACCGGGGCGCAGAGCAGGCACTCGAAGAGACACCGCAGCTGCTCGAGGTGCTGCGAGAGGCCGGTGTAGTCGATGCCGGGGGCGCCGGACTGCTGTTGCTGTTCGACGCGGCGCTCCACATTGTCGAGGGCCGCCCGCTGCCGGAGGCGCCCGAGCACGAGGACGTTTCAGCCGTGGCGCCGGTCGCGAACCACGGCGGCGAGACGGTGGCCGTCAATCGCTACGAGGTCATGTTCTTTCTCGACGCGCCCGACGACCAGATCAACGACTTCAAGGAGGCGTGGGCCGCGCTGGGCGACTCGATCGTCGTCGTCGGCGGCGACGGACTGTGGAACTGCCACGTGCACACCGACGACGTGGGCGGGGCGATCGAGAGCGCGATCGACGTCGGCCGCCCGCACCAAATACGGGTCACCGATCTGTCGGAGGAGGTCGCTGAGGAGCACGAGCGCCGCGAGGCGCTGATGGCGACGCAGCGCGCCCGGGTCTCGACCGCAGTTGTCGCCGTCAGCGCCGGCGCGGGCCTGACGCGTTTGTTTCGCCAGTTCGCTGTCCAGGAGGTCGTGGCGGGAGGCCAGACGCTCAACCCCTCGACCGCTGAGCTACTCGCGGCGGTCGAACGGGCGCCATCCGAGACGGTGATTGTCCTGCCGAACAACAAGAACATCGTGCCGGTGGCGGAGCAGCTCGACGCGCTGACGACGAAGACGGTGCGAGTAGTGCCGACGCGTTCGATGCCGGAAGGCCTAGGCGCGCTGGTCGTCTATGACCCGGAGGGCACCGGAGATGCCAACGCTGCCGGGATGACCGCCGCCGCCGCGCAAGTCCGAAGTGGTGCGGTGACGCGGGCGGTGCGGGCCAGCACGGCCGGGGCCGCGACGATCGCCGAGGGCGACTGGCTAGGCATCGACCGCGACGAGGGCATCGTCGCCGTCGACAGCTCGATCGAACGTGTCGTGGTCGGTCTGCTCGCCAACCTCGTCGACGACGAGGCGGGAATCGTCACCGTGCTCGCGGGCGAGGGTTCCAGTGACGCCCTCACGGCACGGATCCGCGCGTGGGTCGCGCAGCGTCATCCGGGGCTTGAGGTCGAGGTGCACGCGGGTGATCAGCCGCTCTACCCCTATCTATTCGGCGTCGAGTAGGTCATCAGCTCCTCGCCGATGAGACGGCTGCGTCCGATGATCAGCGCCAGGCTCGCGCAACCAACCGTTTGAAGGACCGTGGTCCAGATGAACAGCACCGTCGGACCGAAGTGAGAACTGAGGAACGCGCTCATGGCGTCCCTGTCGGCAAAACCACGCGCCGTTGACTCAAGGCAGGCTCAGGACATCGGACGCTTACCGTCAGGCATGATGTCGTCTCGATGACTGACCCGCTGAGCCTGCGCGATCTGGCCGAGATCGGCGTGGGCCGTCTGAAGGGCGTCGGTGAAAAACGCGAGCGGGCCCTCGGCGAGGTGGGTATCGAGAGCGTGCTCGACCTACTCACGCACTACCCGCGGCGATGGGTAGACCGCACGAACGAAGCTCGAGTGGCCGATCTGCGTCCCGGCGAGGACGCGCTCGTACTCGTGACCCTGCGCACGGTCTCGAAACGAACGATGCGCAACCACCGGACGATGGTGACCGCCGACGCGGGTGACGACTCGGGCCGGCTGTCGCTCGTGTTCTTCAACCAACCGTGGCGGGAGCGTCAGCTTCGCCCCGACATGCAGGTCGCCGTGTTCGGACGCCCGGAGACCTATCGCGGCGGTCTCCAGATGACGAATCCCGTCGTCGACCTCATCGGCGACCGCACGGGCCGGATCGTGGCGATCTATCCCCAGTCCGAGAAGGCTGGCCTTTCGACCTGGGAGCTGGGCGGATGGGTCGAGGAGGCGCTGGCGCGGTGCCGCCCGCGGGGCATCGCCGATCCGGTTCCCAGCCGGGTGCTCGCCCTCTTTGACCTCGTCGGGCGCGAGCGGGCCCTCCGCGAGATCCACGTGCCCGACTCGATGGCGGCCAAGGAGGCGGCCCGCCGGCGTCTCGTCTTCGACGAGTTGCTACGGGTGCAGCTTCTGCTGGTGCTGCGCAAGCGTGCGCTCGAGCGCGACGCCGCGGGTATTGAACACGTAGTCGGGGGCGAGCTGGTGCGGCGTTTCCATACCTCGCTGCCGTTCGCGCTCACCGGCGCCCAGGCGCGCACGATCGCGGAGATCGAGGCCGATCTCGTCGCGCCGAGACCCATGCACCGGCTCCTACAGGGCGACGTTGGCGCGGGTAAGACGGTCGTGGCTGTGAGCGCGCTGCTCGCCGCGGTGCAGGGCGGCCACCAGGGCGCGTTCATGGCGCCCACTGAGGTGCTCGCCGAGCAGCACGCCGCCGCCGTCCGGGCGTTGCTGGAAGGGGTGAGCGTGCCAGCGTCCGGGAACCTCTTCGGTGACCGCCCGCTCGCGGTGGCGTTGCTGACGAGCCGCACCGGTGCCGCCGAACGCCGCGAGATCGCCGCAGGGCTACTCGGCGGCACGGTCGACCTCTTGATTGGCACGCACGCGTTGATCCAGGAGGGAGTGGAGTTCGCATCCCTCGGGGTCGTGGTCATCGATGAGCAGCACCGCTTCGGTGTCGAGCAGCGCGCGAAGTTGAAGGCGAAGGTGGGCGTCGACCAGGCCACGGTGCCCGACGTGCTCGTGATGACGGCGACGCCGATCCCCCGCACCGCGGCGATGACCGTCTACGGCGACCTCGACGTCAGCACGCTCGACGAGCTGCCGCCGGGCCGCACGCCGGTCCGCACGTACGCGGCGGCGGGGCCCCTCGACGAGGCCAGGGCGTGGGCGGAGGTGCGCGCCGCGGTCGACCGCGGTGAACAGGCCTACGTCGTGTGCCCGCTCATCGAGGCCAGCACGTCGAGCGAGAAGCTCGAAGTGGCCTCGGCCGAGGAGACGTTCGAGCGGCTCTCGACCGGGGAGCTCGCCGGTGCACGCGTCGGCCTGCTGCACGGTCGACTCGGCGCCAAGGAGAAGGAAGCGGTGATGGCCGCGTTTCGCGCCCATGAGCTCGACGCGCTCGTAGCCACCACCGTGATCGAAGTTGGGATCGACGTGCCGAACGCGACCGTCATGGTGGTGCTCGACGCCGACCGGTTCGGTATCGCGCAGCTTCACCAGCTCCGCGGGCGAGTCGGCCGGGGGAGCGCGACCTCGTCGTGCTGGCTGGTGACGAGCGGCGAGGGCGAGCCGTCCCCTCGCGTGGAGGCTCTGGCGGCCACCAACGATGGCTTTGAGCTGGCCGAAGTCGACCTCGAGCTCCGGGGCGAGGGCACGATCATGGGGGAGCGCCAGACCGGCCGCAACGATCTGAAACTGGCGTCGCTGCGCCGGGACAAGGAGTGGGTGGTCCGGGCGCGAGAGGCCGCTTTCAGCCTGGTCGACGCCGACCCCCATCTCGCTGGTCACCCGCTACTGGCCGACGAACTGCGGCTGTTCTTCGACGAGGACGACGTCGACTACCTCTTCAAGAGCTGACTCAGTCGGGCGTCTCTTCGGCCACCTCGATGTCCCACCGATCGAGGCAGTCACGGCAGCGGTAGGCGGCGATGTCGCCCGGCTGCCAGCCCCCGATCTCAGGCGCAGCCGACAAGAGGTGGGCCTCCCCGCCGCAGTCGACGCAGGTGATCACTTCAGGTACTTCCACGCCGAAAACGGTACCCACGTGTCATGCAAGCGAAACGATCCGAACCCCGCCCGGCCGTAGCGTGGCGGCGATGCGGGTGGTGGCGGGGGCATTGAAGGGCCGGCGGATCGTCGCCCCGCGCGGGCGCGACACCCGGCCCACGAGCGGTCAGGTCCGCGAAGCGGTCTTCAACGCGCTCAACAGTCTCGATGTCGTGGAGGCGGCCACTGTGCTCGATCTGTTCGCGGGTTCCGGCGCGCTCGGGATCGAAGCCCTTTCTCGCGGCGCGAAGCGGTGCACGTTCGTCGACCAGGCGCGGTCGGCGATCGCGGCCATCCGCACCAACGTGGAGACATGCGCGGTCGCCGGCCAATCCACCATCGTGAACGCCGACGCGCTTGCGTTCGTCGATCATTCCGAGCGGTACGACCTCGTGCTCGCCGACCCGCCGTACGGATTCAAGGACTGGGCGGCTCTTCTGGCCCGGATTGACGCGGGCTTCGTGGTGCTCGAGTCCGACCATCCACTGAACCTCACGCCGTCGTGGGTAGCTGTGAGAGAGAAGGCCTACGGAACTACGGTTGTGACATTCGCCGAGCGGGCCGTTCCCGCCGTAACGGAGTGAAGCGCTTGTCCAAAGTCCTCTATCCGGGGTCGTTCGACCCACTGCACAACGGCCACCTCGAGATAATCGAGACGGCCGTCGTCCTCTTCGACGAGGTCGTGGTGGCGGCCATGCGCAATCCGCAGAAGGGCGAGCCCTTCTTCGAACTCTCCGAGCGCGAGGCCATGCTGAACGAGTCCCTCGCCCATCTGCCGTCGGTGAGCGTCACGATGTTCGACGGCCTGGTGGTCGATCTGGCTCGGGCCGAGCACTGCGACTTCATCGTGAAAGGGCTCCGTGCCGTCTCCGATTTCGAGGGTGAGATGCAGATGGCGCAGATGAACCACGCCGTCAGCGGCGTGCACACGGTTTTTCTCCCGTCCGCGTCGGCCCATTCCTTCTTGGCATCCCGCTTCATCCGGGATATCGCCCGCATGGGCGGCGATGTGTCCAAGATGGTGCCCCTACCGGTGGCCAAGCGGATCCAGGAGCGTTACGGGCGATGACGAACACCCACCGCGATACCGACGTCCCGCATTTCGACTCCGAGCGCCTGCTCGAGCGGGCCATCGACATCATCTCGACGGCGCGCACCATCCCCCTTTCGTCGTCGCCGATGATCAACCGCGACGAGATCATCGAGATCCTGCAGGAGGCCCTCGAACGGTTTCCGGAGGAGGTGCGCCAGGCACGGTGGATGCTGAAAGAGCGCGCCGAATTCCTGGCCAAGACCCGTCGGGAGGCTGACGACATCGTCGATGCGTCGCGTGCGCAGGCGGAGCGGATGGTCCAGCGCACCGAGGTGGTGCGCCAAGCCGAGCACCGCGCCCGGTTGATCCTCGAATCGGCCGATGGCGAGGCCCGGCGGATGCGCCGCGAGGTCGAGGACTTCTGCGACCAGCGGCTCGCGAGCTTCGAGATCGTGCTCGACAAGGTGGCCAAGACAGTGACCGCCGGACGCGAGCGACTGAACGCGACCGCAGAGCCCCGCGACGAGGCGCCGGCGAAGGAGGCGACGGACGACGACGGTTCGGCGTTCTTCGACCAGGATCTCGATTGACCATCGCGCCTGAGCGGCGGATCTATCTGGTCAACGTCGCCGATCTACTGCGGCGCCCCGGCAGCCACCGCGAAATCGAGTTCGTCGCGCCGGTCCATTCGATCGCGGTCGTCGACTCGGCGGTTCCGGAGGGAGCCGAGGCGCAGGTGCGGTTGAAGCTCGAGGCGCTCTCCGACGGCCTCACCGTCACGGGTACCGTCCGTGCCCCTTGGCGGGGCCTCTGCCGGCGCTGCCTCGAAGCGGCCGAGGGTGAGCTCTGCGCCGAGGTGCGAGAGGTGTACGCATCGCATCCCGTGAGCGACGACATCTGGCCTTTGCATGGTGAGCAACTCGATCTCCACGACCTCGTCGTAGAGGCGCTCACCCTCGAGCTACCGCTCGCGCCGCTCTGCAACCCCAGTTGCCTGGGCCTTTGCCCCGAATGCGGTATCAACCGCAACGACGCCGACTGCGGCCATCGGGGTGCGGTGGGCGATCCGCGTTGGGCCGTTCTCGAGCAGGCACAGTTTCAGGAGAACGATCCCGAGGGCTAACCTCCCCCGGCTCCCCAGCGAAGGAATCTGCGAGCGATGGCCGTCCCGAAGAAGAAGAAATCGAAGATGAAGAGTCGCCAGCAGCGCGCCTCGGCTTGGCCCCTCGCGGCTCCGTCGCGAAGCGTCTGCCCGCGTTGCGGCGCCGCCAAGGTTCCTCACGTCGTATGCGGCTCGTGCGGTTGGTACAACGGGCGTCAGGCCGTCGACGTCGACTGACGTCGCCCCCGTCTTCGCCACGACCATGCTGCCCATAGCCCTCGACGCCATGGGCGGCGACAAGGCTCCCGGCGAGATCGTTGCGGGCGGTCGGCAGGCATTCGATGAGCGCGGCATTCCTGTCGTGCTCGTCGGTCGGGCCGCCGATCTCGGCGATGCCCACGGACTCCCCGTCATCGACGCGTCAGAGGTCATCGCCATGGACGAAGACCCCGGCGGCGCGGTGCGGCGCAAGAAGGACTCCTCACTCGTGCGCGCCGCCGAAGCGGTGCGCGACGGCAAGGCGTCGGCGATGGTCTCGGCCGGCAACACCGGCGCCACGATGGCCAGTGCCCTGCTGCGCATGGGCCGGATCAAAGGGGTGGCCCGTCCGGCTATCGCCACGCCGATACCGGTGCCCGGCTCCACGCCGACCGTGCTGCTCGACGCGGGGGCCAACGCCGAGTGCCAGCCGGAGTGGCTCGTCCAGTTCGCTCAGATGGGGTCGGTGTTTTCGCGGAAGCGCTATGGGATCGCCGCGCCAAAGGTCGGTCTCTTGTCGATCGGGGAGGAGGCCAGCAAAGGGACTCCCCTCGTGAAGGCCACCCATGAGCTGCTCTTGCACGCGTCGGGCATCAACTTCGTCGGCAACGTCGAGGGCCGCGACGTGATGACACCGGCCGTCGATGTCGTCGTCACCGACGGCTTCACCGGCAACGTCGTGCTGAAGACGCTCGAGGGTGGGCTCAAGACTCTCGTCGCATCCGTGTTCGCGGTCTTCGGCGCGACCCCCGAATACAAAGCCGCCGCCGACGTTCTGCTTCCGGGTCTGCTCCCGCTGTACCAGACCCTCGACCCCGACAGCTACGGAGGGGCGATGCTCCTCGGCCTGAACGGCGTCTGCATCATCAGCCATGGCTCGTCCTCGGCCCGGGCGATTGTGAACGCGCTTCAGGTGGCAAGGGAGATGGTGGAGGCCGACATCGTCGCCGAACTGACGGCGGCCGTGGCCCCTACCGGACGGCCCTCGATGGAGGGTCTTGACAATCCGCAGCGATAGAATCCCGCCCCGTTCGGGCGGCCGAAGAGGCCGCGGGAAGATTTGGAGCGTGAAGTGCCTGCCGAGACGCATATCGAGCACGGGCCCATGGATCGACAGGCGGTGTTCGAGCTCGTGCGGGATCGTTTGGCCGACATCTTGGAGATCGAGCCGTCAGCCATCTCCGAAGGTGCCTCGTTTCGCGACGACCTCGAGGCCGATTCGCTCGCGCTGATCGAGCTGGTCGAGGCGCTCGAAGAAGAACTTGCCGAGCGCTCGGTCGGATTTCACATCGACGACGAAGATCTCGAGGACCTGAAGACGGTGCGGGACGCGGTCGATTACGTCCACGCGCGAGTCGGGTAATCCCTGTCCACACCATCTGACCTCGAGGCGCTCGCCCGCCGACTCGGCCATACGTTCGCCGACCCTTCGCTGCTACGCCAGGCTCTCGCCCACCGATCGTGGGTCGCGGAACGAGCCGGTGAAGCGTCGAATGAGCGCCTCGAATTCCTCGGTGATGCCGTCCTTGGGCTCGCGGTGGCCGACCTTGTTTACAAGCGCTACCCCGACGTGGCCGAGGGTCAGCTGACCGACGCGCGCAAGGCGGTCGTCAACGCCAACGCGCTCGCGGAGCTGGCCCGCGAACTCGACATCGGCCCCCACATCCTTCTCGGTAAGGGTGAAGCCGCTGCGGGAGGCGCCGACAAGCCGTCGATCCTCTCCGACGCGCTGGAGGCGATCATCGGAGCCTTCGAACTCGACGGTGGCCCCGAGGTCGCTCGCGACATCGTCCAGTCGTGGATCGCGCCGCGCCTCGACGCCGCCATGAGAGGGGTGGGCGGCCTCGACCACAAGACCCTTCTCCAGGAGCTGGCCGCTCGTCTCGGGATGGCACCGCCTCAATACCGCATCACCGAGGAGGGACCCGACCACGCGAAGCGCTTCGCGGCGGTTGTCGTCCTCGCCGGGTGCTCGCACGGTAGGGGAGAAGGCCGTTCGAAGAAGCAGGCCGAGCAGGCCGCGGCCGAGGTGGCGTTCCGAGCCATGAGCGCCGAGGGCGGCGTCGAAGGCGATCAGGTGCCTGCCGATGCCTGAGCTGCCGGAAGTGGAAACCATCCGCCACGACCTCGATCGCGAGATCAGCGGACGCAAGATCAAACTGGTCGAGGTCACCGGCACGCGCTCGGTGCGCCGCGGCACCAAGAAACAGTTCATCGAGCGCCTGCAGGGTACGAAGATCACCGGAGCCAAGCGGCGGGGGAAGTTCCTTCTCATCACGCTCGATTCCAAAGAGTGGCTAGTGGTGCATCTGCGTATGAGTGGTCAGCTGCTCCTGGCGCCCGCGAAGGAGGCCAAGCCGAAGCACACCCATGTGGTCATCACGTTCCAGCAAGGTGGCCAGATGCGGTTCGTCGATCCGCGCACGTTCGGAGAGCTGTTCGTGGTGAGCCCCGACAGCTTGGCCACGGAGGCCCCGGAGCTCACCGAGCTCGGTTTCGACCCCGTCGACGATCCGATCAGTTGGATCAAGTTCGGCCATCTCCTCCTCGCCAAGCGCATGCGCCTTAAGGAATTCCTCACCGACCAGTCGATCGTGGCCGGCATCGGCAACATCTACAGCGACGAGATCCTCCACGCCGCCGGCCTCCGCTACGACCGCACGAGCGATTCGCTCAGCCCTCAGGAAATGCGCCGCCTGTACCGCTCGATGGTCGAGGTGTTGAACGAGGCCATCAAGGCGCGCGGGTCCTCGCTCGCCGACGAGCAGTACGTCGATGTGCACGGGAAGGTCGGGGCCTTCCAGGAGCAACACCAGGTGTACGCCAGGGAGGGTCTGCCCTGCGCCCGCTGCCGCGCCACCATCGAGCGCACCAAGTGGCAGGGCCGCTCCACATTTTATTGCCCTCAGTGCCAGGTCTGACGGTCACGGGAAGCCCACAGTTGCGCTGACGCGCCCGTTAGGGTCGGGGCCCGAACATGTTTCTTCGCACGCTTACCCTGAAGGGCTTCAAGTCGTTCGCCGAGGCCACCACGCTGGAGCTCGAGCCGGGTATCACGGTCGTGGTCGGACCGAACGGCAGTGGCAAGAGCAACGTGGTCGACGCGATCGCGTGGGTGCTCGGCGCCCAGGCCCCGAGCGCGGTCCGCAGCCAGAAGATGGACGACGTCATTTTCGCGGGCACCGCCTCGAAGCCCGCGCTCGGGCGAGCCGAGGTCGAACTCACCATCGACAACTCTGCGGGGCTGCTCCCGATCGACTTCACCGAGGTCACCGTTAGTCGCACGCTCTGGCGCACCGGTGAGAGCGAATACGCGGTCAACGGCGTTCCGTGTCGTTTGCTCGATATCCAGGAGTTGCTCTCCGACTCTGGTGTCGGGCGCCAGCAGCACGTGATCGTGTCACAGGGCCAGATCGATGGGGTGTTGAACGCGCGGGCCGAGGAGCGCAGGGCGATCGTGGAGGAGGCGGCCGGTGTCCTGAAGTACCGCAAGCGCAAGGAGCGCGCCGAGCGCCGCTTAGAGGCCACCGAGGCCAACCTCGTGCGGGTGCAGGATCTCTTGCGCGAGGTTCGTCGTCAGCTCCGCCCGCTTGAACGCCAAGCCGAAGCCGCCCGCCGCCACGGCGATTTGGTTACCGAGCTTCGCGCCCTGCGGATCTTCCTGGTCGGCCGAGAGATCTCCGGCTATCAAACGCGCATCGCCGCGCTGGCGGGCGAGCTGGCCAGCTATGCGCGCTCGGAGGCCGACCTCAAGGCCCGGCTCGCGCACCTCGACACGGAAGTGCTCGCCGCAGAGGCTCGCCTCAGCGCGCACGGCGCCCTCGATCTCGGCGATGCGCTCATGCGCGCGGAGCAGCTACGCGAGCGGGCCAGAGGCTTGGCCGGTGTACTCGCCGAGCGGCGGCGCAGCCTCGAGCGTGACCGTGGCGCGTTGCTCGCCGACGACGTCCTCGCCAACCTTGAAGCCGAAGCCGCGGGACTACGCGCGCAACTTGAAGAGGTCGAGCGTGAGGCGCTCGCGCTGGATCCGGCGGCCGGAGAACTGGCGCGCCGAGAAGCAGAACTGGCCGAAGCCCGCAGTTCGCTGGACGGTTCCTGGACCGGCGCGGTGCCCGCGTCGTCGACCGCGGCCGCCGAGGCTCGCGGCGAGCTGGCGGCGCTACGCACCTCGGTCGAACGAGGACTCGACGACGCGGCACGCGCTGCCAACCAGGCGCAGCTCTTCGCCGAGCGAGCCACCCTCCTCGATGATGACGCCGCTCGCCGTCGCGAGGAATGCGATGCCGCCCAAGCGACCGAGGCGGCCGTGGTGGCCGACCTCCAGCGCGCCGAGGCGGCTCGTACCGCGGCCGAACTCGTGCTCGAGAACGCCGAGGCCACCCATCGATCACTCGTCACCGAGTTCAGCGGCTGGGAAGCGCGGGCCGACGCGCTGGCCCTTGCGCTCGAGGAGGCCGGGGCGCGCGCCGGGGTCGCCCGCCTCGCCGGTGTCGACGGGGTGCTCGGCACTCTCCTCGATCTGGTCGAGATCGACGACGGATGGGAAGCCGCATTCGAGGCCGCGGCCGGTGAGGCGCTGGTGGCTGTCGTCGTGCGCGATCGCGACACGGCGCGCCGTGCGCTGCGAGCGCTTCACGAGGGAGATGCCTCGGGCGCCGTGCTCGCCCTCGGAGCGTTGGCGCCGCCGGCCTTCACTCACGGGTTCGGTTCGGTTTCGGTGCGGGCCCATGTGCGCGGCCGAGAGCCCGGAGTCGACACCCTGCTCGACCACCTCGTCGGCGCAGCCGTCGTCGTAGACGGTGGATGGGAAGCCGCGCTCGACGAGATTGTGGCCCGACCGGGTGTCGTGGCGGTCACCCGATCGGGCGACCGCTTCGCTGACGATGGTTGGCGCCTCGGCGGCGCGCGTGCCGGCGCCACCGCCGCCGCTTTGGAACAGGCCCGCGATCGCGCGGCGATCGCGGCCACGGCTGCCGAGCGAGCCACCGCCGATCTCGATCGAGCTCGGTCGTCGCTGCAGGCGGCACGCGCCGCCGAGGCCGAACTGGCTCGCAGACTCGACACCACCGACGCTCGCTTCACGGCCTCCACGGACAACCTGCAAAAGGTCTTGGCCGAACGGCGCGACGTCGACATCGAACTCGAAGCTCTCGCCCGTAGCACGGTCGAGATCGACGCCCGTCTCGAACGCGAACGTCGTCGCATCAGCGAGCTCGACTCCGTCCTGCCGGGCCTCGAGGCTGATGAAGGAGCAGAGGCCGAACAGGCCCGGGCCCTTCAGGCGGCACGCGCACGAGTCGACGAGCTTGAGTCGCGCCTTGCCACCACACGCACTGAGCACGAGGTGCGTATCGCCACCGTGAACGAACGCCGGCAGTTTCTCACGCATCGTCTCATCGAGCTCGAGGACCGCCTCGAGGCTGACGCCTCCGAACGCGTCCTGGCGAGTGAGCGGCGCACACGGGTCGAGCAGGCCCTCACCGCCGTTGATCGGCTTCACGCGGTTGTGGCCGCCCACACGGCCACACTCGACGGGCATCTGGCTGAATTGCTCGGTGAGCGCCAGCGACAGACCGACGCCGCCCGCGCGGTGGCCGAGGCGCTCGACCAACTGCGCCGCGCCCGCACCGACGCGGAGCGGGCCCTCGAAGAGACGCGCGAACGATCCCGCCGCAGCGAGCTCGAAGAGGCCGAGGTGAAGATGCGCCTCGAACAGGCGTTGCACACGGTGCGCGCCGAGCTCGATACCGAACCCGACGTCGCGATGGCGGCTGAGCTCCCGCCGCTGCCGGAGGGGACGAACGCGGCGGCGCGCGTGCGCGAACTCGACCGCGAGCTTCGGCTCATGGGCCCTATCAACCCGCTCGCGCTCGAAGAGTTCAATGCGTTGCAGGAACGCCACACTTTCCTCGAGACGCAACTCGAAGACGTCCGCAGCAGCCGGCGCGACTTGCAGCGGGTGATCACCGCGATCGACGGCGAGATCCAGAGCGTCTTCGCCGGGGCCTTTGCCGATGTGGCCGTGAACTTCGAGCAGCTGTTCTCCACGCTATTCCCTGGCGGCGCAGGCAAGCTCATACTCACCGACCCCGACAACCTCCTCGATACCGGCATCGAGGTCGAGGCCAAGCCGTCGGGCAAGAACGTGAAGAAGTTGTCGCTGCTGTCGGGCGGCGAGCGGTCGCTCACGGCGCTCGCCTTCTTGTTCGCGGTGTTCCGCAGCCGCCCGTCGCCGTTCTATGTGATGGACGAGGTCGAGGCCGCGCTCGACGATGTCAACCTGCACCGGTTCCTCGCGCTGTTGAGCGAGTTCCGTGAAGAGGCCCAGCTCATCGTCGTCAGTCATCAAAAGCGCACGATGGAGGCGGCCGATTGCCTCCTGGGTATCACGATGCAGTCGGGCGGTTCGTCGAAGGTGATCAGCGAGCGGGTCAGCGCCGACGTGTGACCGGCTGACCGGTCGTGATTAGGGTCGCCCCCGATGGTGCCCATCATCCTCCTGATCCTCGCGGTGGTTGTCCTCATCGGCGGCCTTGCAGTCGTCGCTGTGAACCGCAGCCGCGGCGGCCCCGCCGAGTCTCGAGCGCCGAGGGCACCGCACGCACCTCGTCCCCATATCCCGACGCCGGTTATCGACGAGCTGCCGGTCATCGACGCGGAAGAGGAGGCCGAGGTCGTCGGCCACGAGGCTCAGGCGCTGCTCGAGCGGCCGCGCTTCCGCGATCGCTTGGGCAAAGCCCGGTCGACACTGGCCGGTGCGTTCTCGTCACTGCGCGCCACAGGTATCAGCGACGAGAACTGGGACAACCTCGAGGCGGCGCTGTATGCCGCCGACGTCGGCCCTCGTCTCACCGCCGAACTGCTCGACGGGGTGAGGGACAAGGTTAAGGCCGACAAGATCACCGATCCCGAGCAAGTCCTCGGGCTCCTCAAGGCCGATATCCGTGCCCAGTTCGGCGACGTCGACCGCGGGCTCGCGCTCGAGCCCGAACCGGGAGCTCCCGACGTGTGGCTGTTCGTTGGGGTCAATGGCGTCGGCAAAACCACAACCATCGGCAAGGTCGCGTCGTGGCTCATCGGTGAAGGCCGCACGGTGGTGCTCGCCGCGGGCGACACCTTTCGTGCCGCGGCGGCTGAGCAGCTCACCGCGTGGGCCGAGCGTTCGGGGGCCGAGGTCGTACGGGGCAACGAGGGCGGCGATCCGAGTGCGGTGATCTTCGACGCCGTCCAACGCGCCGCAGCTAGGAACGCCGATCTCGTGCTGGCCGACACCGCGGGCCGGTTGCACACGAAGGTGAACCTGATGGAGGAGCTGCGCAAGGTACGTCGGGTGGCCGAGAAAGAGAACGGCCGCGTCACCGAAGTGCTCCTCGTGCTTGATGCGGTGACGGGACAAAACGGGCTGGCCCAAGCCCGTGAGTTCCTCGAGGCCGTGGAAGTGACGGGAGTGGTGCTCACCAAACTCGACGGCTCGGCCAAAGGGGGCATCGTCCTTGCTATCGAGAGCGAGCTCGGCATCCCCGTGAAGCTCGTGGGGCTTGGGGAAGCGATCGGCGACCTCGTCGCGTTCGACCCCGATGAGTTCGTCGACGCCCTCTTTGCCTAGCCGCCGAGCTTCTGGAGGAAAAAGGGCGCACAATCCTGGGAACCGCAGCCCGGGGCACCGTCGTCATAGACGGGACGAGGAGGTCGGCTAGATGAGACAGCGCGTATTGGTGTCGGCGTCGGCGGTGGCTCTAGTGGCCCTGGCGGCCGGCGGAGCGGCTCTCGCGCTTCGGGGCAACGACTCGCACACCCCCAGGACGATCATGGTGCAGAGCTCGCAAGGCGGAGCGCCCGCCGAGGCCAAGTTGTCAGCCGACACCGCGTCTGGGACGGCGATGCCGTATCAGAACATGAACTTCGTCCTCAGTGGCGACCTGCCGGCGCTCGACGGCGATCGACCCGCGTTCCACTTCGCGGCGAACCCCACGGCTGACCCGGCCGCGGTCGCCGCACTGGCCAAGACATTCGGGCTCGACGGCGACGTCAAGACGGTCGAAGGCGGCTGGCAGGTAGGCGATCCGTCGACCGGTCCCGGCCTGTTCGTCAACAAGGCAGCCGGCCTCCCGTGGTACTTCTCGAACTATGCGGAATTGAAGGGCGGCTATGCGTGCGCTTCGGCCGGGGGGGTGGCGCCCGAGGGTGATGTCGTTGATGTCACCACGACCACCGTCGCACTGCCGCCTGAGTGTGTGCCCCCACCCGCTCCGACTGGCGTCCCGACAAAGGATGAGGCCTTCGCGAAGGCCACTGATCTCCTCACAACCCTCGGCGCCGACACCGGCGCGCTCACGATTACCGCGAACGCCAGCGAATGGTCGGCCGACGTGCAGGCGGTGCCGAGCCTCGATGGCATCGCCACGCCCAGCCTGACGATGTCAGTCGGATTCGGTGGCGAAGGCAAGGTTCAGTACGCCAACGGTTTCCTGCTCGCGCCCGAGAAGGCCGACAGCTATCCCCGCATCGGGACCGCCAAGGCATTCGACGCGTTGAAGGCGGGCAAAGGAATGACGGGCTGGTTCGCCTACGGCGGGCCGATGATGCGCAACAGCGTGGCGTCGGGCGCGCCAGGGCCGGTGACATCCGCCATCGCGGTCAGCGACAGCGCGTCGGGTTCCGAAACGGTGTGCGCCGCCGACGCGCCTCTCGACCCGACCTTTGACTCAGCCGCGTCCCCGACCACCACGATGCCGGTGTGCAGCACCGCCCCTGCTGTGGAGTGCCTGGCCCCGACGCCCCCTCCCTCGGCGGTCGGTGACAAGGGGGTCGCCACGGCCTATCAGGCGTGTGGGCCGGTCGAGTGCTTTGGCGGGCCCGCCACCACGATTCCCGATACGGCTCCGGCCGACGTCACCGCCGAGCCCGCGCTCGCGCCCGCTTGCCCCGAGCCCCTGCCCCCGGAGGTGACCACGCCTCCGGAACCGATGACGGTCACGATCACCGGCGTGCACGAGACGCTCGTTCCCCTTATGGGTGCCGATGGCTCCATGTGGTTCCTGCCCGGTTACGAGTTCACCACGGGCGACGGCGGGACCTGGCCGGTTCTGGCGATCGACGAGTCGTTTGTCCAGCAGGTGGCACCGACCCAGCCGATCCCCGAAAGGGCGACGAGTGTGGTCGGCACAGTCGTCGATACTCCCAGCTTGGAGGCCACGACCGCGCCGAACACCGGCGGCTGATCACCGCAATGCACCAGCGGGTTGCGGTGGCACTTTCAGCCGCGGCCCTAGTGGCCGTCGTGGGCGGGGGCGCCGCACTGGCCCTTCACTCCGGCAGCCGGCCAAAGGCGCCCGTTCCTATCGTCGTGCAGAGCGAGCAGCCGGCCACTGGAGGGGCGATCTCGTCAACCACGGCCGCGTCTGCGTCCCGGCTAGCCGGCCCCGACGCGAACTTCACGTTCGTGCTCAGCGGCGCACTGCCGGCGCTCGACGGCGATCGACCCGCGTGGCATCTCCCGGCGAGCCCGACCGCCGACCTCGGCGCGATCGCCGCGCTGGCCAAGACCCTCGGGCTCGAGGGTGATGTGTCCGTCGTCGACGGTGGATGGAACGTCGGCGATCAGAACGGTGGTCAGAGCCTCTATGTCGGCAAGGCACCAGGTTTGCCGTGGTACTACGCCGACATCAGCACGAAAGAGGCCTACGCGTGTCCCGCCGTCACAACCGTGCCCAGCACGGGCGATGTTGTCACGACCATTTTGTCGCCCGAGTGTGTGGCCCCGCCGCCGCCCGTCGGTGTTCCTACGAAGGATGACGCGCTCGCGAAAGCGGGCGACCTCTTCAAGGCGCTCGGTGTCGACACAAGCTCGTACACGGTTGCGTTCGCCGGCAGCGAGTGGTCGGCCGAGGTGCAGGCCATACCGATGTTCGACGGCATCGGCGCGCCGACTCTGATGTCGTCGATCAGCTTCGGTGGCGAAGGCAAGCTCCAATACGCGAACGGCTACCTGCTCGCGCCCGAGAAGGCCGACAGCTACCCGCGCATCGGCACGCTCAAAGCGTTCGACTCACTCAAATCCGGCTCCGGGGCCAAGGGGATCGTCGTCGGCACCAATTGCAACGGGTACGACCCCGCCGGCGTCACCACCACCATCCCGGTCGACCAGCCGATGTCGCCCTCGGCCATCACCTGTGGGTCGATCGTCTGCGGATTTGCGCCCGTGACCACCATTCCCGGCACGGCTCCCATCGACGCGACGACGGCCCCCCCGCCGCCGTGTGTCGAGCCAAGCGCACCTCAACCGGTCACGATCACGATCACCGGCGCCCACGAAACGCTCTTGCCTCTCATGGGCGCCGACGGCTCGACATGGCTGGTGCCGGGCTACGAGTTCTCGGCGGCCGACGGCGGGACCTGGCCGGTACTTGCGATCGACCAGTCGTTCGTCGACCAGGTCGCGCCGCCACAACCGGTCCCCGAAACCAAGGTGGCGATGGGCAACAGTTCGGCGCCTCCGCCCTCGACGGCTGGGGGCTGAGCAAGCCCCTCCGGTAGCCTCAGCAGCCGCATGTTCGAGGCACTCTCCGACCGGTTCGAGGGCATCTTCAAGCGCCTTCGCGGTAAGGGGCGCCTGAGCGAGGCCGACGTCGACGAGGTGCTGCGCGAGATCCGCGTGGCTCTTCTCGAAGCCGACGTGAACTTCACGGTCGTCCGCGACGTGATCGCTCGCATCAAAGAGGCTTGTATCGGCGCCGACTTGGCGAAGAGCCTCAGCCCGAGCCAGCAGGTGGTCAAGATCGTAAACGCTGAGCTCGTCACGGCCCTCGGGGGCGAGTCGCTCAAGATCAGCTACGCGTCCAAGCCGCCCACCGTTGTGCTGATGGCCGGCCTCCAGGGCTCCGGCAAGACCACCGCCGCGGCCAAGCTCGCCCGTTGGTTCAAGGCGCAGGGTCGTAACCCGCTTCTCGTCGGCGCCGACCTCCAACGGCCGGCCGCGGTCGAGCAGCTGCGCACGCTCGGACGACAGGTCGACGTGCCAGTGTTCTCCGAATCCGACGATGTGCTTCGCCAAGGCGGCGCCGACCCCGTGAAGACAGCGGGTGCGGGCGTCGTCGAGGCGCGTCGCCTAGGACGCGACGTCCTCATCGTCGACACGGCCGGCCGGTTGGCGATCGACAGCGAGCTGATGGAGCAGGTGCGCCAAATCAGCGCGGCCGTCGTCCCCGACTACACCTTCCTCGTCGTCGACGCGATGACCGGACAGGACGCCGTCAACGTCGCCAAGGCCTTCCATGAAACGCTCGAACTCGACGGCGTGATCCTCACGAAGCTCGATGGCGACGCCCGCGGTGGCGCGGCACTGAGCGTCAAGGAGATTGTCGGGCGGCCGATCGCGTTCGCGAGCACCGGCGAGAAGCTGGACGCGTTCGAGCAGTTCCATCCCGACCGCATGGCGTCGCGCATCTTGGGCATGGGCGACGTCCTGAGCCTCATCGAAAAGGCCGAGCAGGTCTACGAGAAGGACCAGGCCGAGGCGGCCGCGGCAAAGATGTTCGAAGGGGAGTTCACCTTCGATGACTTCCTCGAGCAGATGCAGCAGCTCAAGAAGATGGGGTCGCTCTCGAGCCTCATCGGTATGATGCCCGGCGTCCCCAAGGAGCTGAAGAGCGCCAAGGTCGACGACAACGAACTCAAGCGGGTCGAGGCGATCATTCATTCGATGACCAGGGAGGAGCGCCGCCGGCCCGAACTGATCAACGGCTCACGCCGGCTGCGGATTGCCACCGGAAGCGGCACGAGCACCGGAGACGTCAACCGTCTCGTCAAGCAGTTCCAGGACGTCCAGAAGATGATGAAGCGGATGGGCGGTCTCGGCACCAAGAAGGGCAAGCGGCGCGGGCCGGCCATGCCGCCCGGGTTCCCCGGTCTCAATTGAGGCCGAGGTCAGCAGAAAGAGGACGATCGTGGCAGTGAAGCTCCGCCTCATGCGGATGGGCAAGACCAAACAACCGACGTACCGCGTCGTGGCTGCGGACGCGCGCTCGCCGCGCGACGGCCGGTTCATCGAGATCGTCGGTACGTATGAACCGCGCCAGGACCCGTCGAAGATCCTCATCGACAACGACAAGGCCGTCGCGTGGTTGCGCAAAGGCGCTCAGCCCACCGATCGGGTGCAGAAGCTGCTCGTGATCTCCGGCGCGTGGGACTCCTTCAAGGGTGGCAAGTGAGCGAGCACGAGCAGGGCAACAGCGTTTCGGTGCCCACCGCCACCAGCGTCCTCACCTACCTCGTGCGCTCGCTCGTCGACGAACCCGACGCGGTGCGTGTCGACGAAGTTGAGGGCCGTCGCGGCATCAAGCTCGAGGTGCGCGTGGCACCGGGCGATCTCGGCCGCGTCATCGGGCGGCGAGGCCGCACGGCGCAATCGATTCGCACCGTCGTTCGAGCCGCCGCGGCGCGCGACGAGCGCGAGGTCGACGTCGACTTCGTCGACTAGTGCTGCTCGAGGTCGGCCGCATCGGCCGCGCCCACGGTCTCAAAGGCGAGGTCATGGTCGACCTGATCACCGATCGACTCGATCGGGTTGCCGTTGGCACTGTCTTGTCGACCGATCGCGGTGACTTGGTTGTGGTCGGCAGCCGGCCTCACCAGAAACGTTTCATCGTGGCGTTCGAAGGCGTGAGCGATCGGACCGCGGCTGAGGGGTTGGCCGGCACCGCGTTGCGCGCCGAGTCGGTCGACGATCCCGAAGCGCTCTGGGTGCACGAGTTGGTTGGGACGCTTGTGGTCGAGGTGACCGGCGTTGAACGTGGCGTTGTCCGCTCTGTTCAAGCGAACCCCGCGCACGACCTACTCGTCTTGGAATCGGGCGCGCTCGTGCCGATCGTCTTCGTCGTCTCGTGCATCGACGGCGTGACACTGATCGATCCGCCGCGCGGCCTCTTCGATTAGGGCGGCGCGCGGCTCGGGACAGTTTGGGGTGGGTGGAGCTTCAGGTTCTTGGCGCTGCCTTCGATTCGCCAGTGTTGATGATGGACCAACTGATGGTGGGTGAGGCAGAGCAGGACGAGGTTGTCGAGATCGGTGCGTCCGCCGTCGGGCCATTGCACGATGTGATGGGCTTGACACCAGCCTGGAGGTCGATCACAGCCGGGGAACCGGCACCCGGCGTCGCGGACGACTAACGCCTTGTACTGGGCGTCGCTGGCGACGCGTCTCGATCGGCCGAAATCCAAGATTTCGTTGCGGCCGTTCATCAGGACGGAGGCGATGTTGGCGTCGCATGCCAACCGGCGGGCGGCTTCGATGGTGATCGTTTCGCCGGTGTCGAGCAGGGCCCGTCCACCCTTATGGCCATTCAGTTGTTCGACATCGATCGTGACGAGGATGTGGGGGCGTTCGCGACCTCCGGTCACGGTGCCCGCGTTGTATGCGTTGGCGAGTTCGATGAGGGCGTCGGCGCGGCGTTGCTCGGGGGTGCGGCCGGTCTCGTCGAGGCGGTGAATGCGCACGAGATCGTCGATGGCGTGCCGCATCACCCGCCCCGTCTCCGCTTCGAACAAGCCGTCTATGCGGACCATCCCATCCATCGTTGCGAAGAACTTCAATGACCGCCTGCGGTGACAGCTCCGCGCGTGGGTCTCATCCGCGGCACGATCGACCACCGCTCGCCACTGGTCGACAGCGGCCCGCAACTTGGGTGGGGTCAACACCGACGCGGCGTCCACCAACGGACTCGACTCGAAGGCGGGATGCGCGGCGACAGCGCTGAGCACCGCAACGTTCTCTAGCGCGACTTCACCGGCACGAACCGCGTCGGCCAGCACCGGCGACACGACCAGGGCCGCGCCGACGGCGGCGTGCTGTTTGGCGAGCTGCACCGTCGAACCCGTCGCCTGCGCCAACCACGCCACATCGACGCCCGCGGCAGACCGGGCGTATTGGGCTTCGACGGTGTCGAGGATCCGGCGTAGTTCGGCCACGAACATGCGCCAGCAGGAAGGGTCGAACGCGGTGGGGTCGAGCTCGGCCATGGCGTGGGCCAGCTCGCTCGCCTTTTCTCGCACCTTCCCGGGATCGAACATATGTTCGACTGTAGCCCGCTAACGCGCCCGATGCACGCATTTGGCGCGAAAGTCTGCGCCTTCGTGAGAGGGCCTATCGTCGAGGGAGTGCGCCGGACGTGATGTGACGACGCCCAGGTCCGAGGGCGGTGTGGAGTCAAGAGTGCGACGACACCGACGTTGAAGCACGACGATGAGGAGCAGCGAGCTCAGTAGAAGCATGACCATGCATCCACGTCGCCCGTGAGGAGACGGCGTCCAAGGACGGGCGATACCCGAGTGCACCTTCCCGAAGGGCGCCTCGTCCTTCATTCCGGAGCGGTATCGGCCCGTTCATCGATGTCGGAATGCACTGCGTCTCGCTCGAACAGCGCGCCGTAGGCTCACGCGCCGGTGCGCATTGACGTCTTCACCATCTTCCCCGACCTCGTCGACGGCTTCTTTTCCCACGGCCTTCTCGGCAAGGCACGGACGACCGGACTCCTCGATCTACGCGCCCACGACTTGCGTTCGCTCGCCACCGACCCGCACCGATCCGTCGACGACGCGCCGTTCGGCGGTAGCGCCGGGATGGTGCTCATGCCCGAGCCGGTGTTCGCGGCGGTCGAGGCGGTCGAGCCACCGAGACCGCTTTACCTTCTCGGACCGGCCGGTCGCCCGTTCGATCAGGCCATGGCGCGAACGTTGGCCGCCAGCGGTGCTTTCTCGCTGCTGTGCGGTCGGTACGAAGGCGTTGACGATCGCATCCGTACGCATCTTTGCGACGACGAATTGTCGATAGGTGACTACGTGCTCGCGGGGGGCGAGGTCGCCGCGTGCGTGGTGATCGAGGCGGTGGGACGTCTGCTTCCCGGTGTGATGGGCAACGCGGAATCGGCGATCGACGAGAGCTTCAGCGAGGGGTGGCTGGAGAATCCGCAGTTCACCCGTCCGGCCGAGTTCCGCGGCCTGGCCGTGCCCGAGGTCTTGCGCTCCGGCGACCACGCGCGCATCGCGAGGTGGCGGAGGGCCCAGGCGTTGCGTCGCACGCTCGAACGTCGTCCCGATCTTGTCGCCGCGGCCGGCGGGCTCAGCGCCGCGGACCAGGCTCTGTTGGACGAATTCGGGCCGATCACCTATCGTTCCCCAGCCCCCGACGATGCCGCACAGGAGCTTCGCGCGCCATGAAAAGCACTGATTTCATCGACAACGAGAGCCTCCGCGACGACGTCCCTGTGTTCGGGGCGGGCGACAATCTCAAGGTGCACGTCCGCGTCGTCGAGGGCAATCGCGAGCGGCTGCAGGTCTTCCAGGGCAACGTCATTAGGCGCAGCGGCTCCGGTATTCACGAGACGTTCACAGTGCGCAAAGTGAGTTTCGGCGTCGGCGTCGAGCGGACATTTCCCGTGCATTCGCCGATCATCGCGAAGCTCGAGCTCATCACGCGCGGCGATGTTCGGCGGGCCAAGCTCTATTACTTGCGTGACCGGGCCGGGAAGTCGGCGAAGATCCGTGAGAAGCGCGAGCGCTGAGTAGGACGGCGCTGCCGTGAGCGCCGACGACCTCGAGAACTACGAGGCCGATCGGGAACTTCTCCTCGCCCAGGAGTATCGCGATGTGAGCGGTTTGTTCCGCTACGCAGTGGAGACAGAGCGGCGGTTCTACCTCGCGAACGACGTGAAGGTCGAGGTGCTCGGCGACGGGACGCGACCGATGGTCGAGGTCGTGCTCAACGACGCGTGGGTCTGGGACATGTACCGCCAGAGCCGGTTCGTGCCGTCGGTTCGTGTGATCACGTTCAAGGACGTCAACGTCGAGGAGTTGCCGCGCACTGATACATGACGGCGTAGCGTCTCGGCGATGGCGAACCTCGGGCGGCGGGCCCATGGTCGCTTCGGCGAAGACCGAGCGGCGGCATGGTATGAGGCAAACGGCTACGCGGTGTTGGCGCGTAACTGGCGTACTCGCGAAGGAGAGCTCGACCTCGTCGCCCGCAAGGACGGTGTCGTGGTGTTCTGCGAGGTCAAGGCCAGGGCTTCGAACGCGTTCGGCGCGCCGGTCGAGGCGGTGACTCGCGCGAAGCAACGCCAGGTGCGCCACATGGCCGTGGCCTTCCTGGCCGGTCAAGACCTGCGGGCCGACGAGCTGCGATTCGATGTCGTGAGCGTCCTGGCCGGCAAGGTGGAGGTCATCGAGGGCGCGTTTTGATCGACGCGCGCGACTCCTGTCGTCAAGACTGCACCGATGAGCGATGCCGCGATTCAGGTGCGCGGGCTGCACAAGGCCTACGGCTCGTTCGCGGCGGTCGACGGCGTTGACCTCGAGGTGGTTACGTCGGAGATCTTCGCGTTGCTCGGCCCGAACGGCGCCGGCAAGACCACGATCACCGAGATACTCGAGGGCTACCGCGTTCGTGACGGCGGAGAGGTCTCCGTGCTCGGCGTCGATCCGGCGCGCGGCGATCGGTGGTGGCGAGCGCGCATTGGCATCGTCCTCCAGAGCGGCAGCGTGAACGACGAGCTCAGCGTGTCTGAGCTGGTGCACCATTTCGCGTCGTACTACCCGACGCCGCGCGATCCGGAGGAGGTCATCGACGCGGTCGGTCTCAGCGAGAAGCGCTCCTCCCGTGTCGGGAAGCTGTCGGGTGGTCAGCAGCGCCGGCTCGACGTCGCGCTCGGAGTCATCGGGCGGCCGGAGTTGTTGTTCCTCGATGAGCCCACCACGGGATTCGACCCCGAGGCGCGGCGCCAGTTCTGGGGACTGATCGGGCGGCTGCGGGGCGAAGGCACCACTATCTTGCTCACGACGCATTACCTGGAGGAGGCGGAGGCGCTAGCCGACCGGGTGGGTGTGCTCTCGCGGGGGCGGCTGCTCGCCGTGGCCCCTCCGGCCACGCTTGGTGGACGCGCCGAGGCTTCGGCGACGGTTCGCTGGCTCGATCAGGACGGCCCGCACGAGATCACCACGATGGAGCCGACGCGAGCGGTCACCGAGCTCGCGGCGCGGTTCGATGGCGAGATTCCGGAACTCGTCGTCGCCCGTCCGACACTCGAGGACGTGTACCTGCGGATGATCGGAGCTGAGGCGTGACGGCCACGCGTGAGACCGCCACTGCACCGCTGCCCTCGCTCGCGCGCGCGAGCCGTCATCGCGCCGTCCTCGAGCTCAAGGCTGAGGTGCGCAATCCGATGTCGCTGGCCTTCACATTGTTGTTCCCGGTGATGATGCTGTTGCTCTTCGGCGCGGTATTCAGCGGCACCGTCAACAACTCGAGTGGGGTCACGAACAGTCAACTTTTCGTGGCCGGCATCATCGGATCGTCGATCCTGTCGACCGGCCTGGTCGGCCTGGCCATCGGCATCGCGATCGAGCGGGAGAAGGGACAGCTGAAACGGCTCGCGGGCACACCGATGCCGAAGGCGGCCTACTTCCTGGGCAAGATCGCGTCCGTGCTCGCGCTCGCGGCGGGCCAGATCGTGGTGCTGACCCTCATTGGCATCGTGTTGTTCGACGTCGACCTGCCGACCAGCGCGTCCAAATGGCTCACGTTTGCGTGGGTGTTCGTGCTCGGGATCACGGCGGCGACGGTGCTCGGCGTCGCCGTCGGGGGTCTGATGCCGAACGGCAAATCGGCCCCCGCGATTGTCAACCTGCCCTATGTGGCATTGCAGTTCATCTCCGGCGTGTTCGTGCCGTTCAACGAGCTGCCCGACTGGCTGCGGTCGGTGGCGGGCGTGTTCCCGTTGCGATGGCTGTGCCAGGGGATGCGGAGCGTGTTTCTGCCCGACTCATTTCAGCAGATCGAGCAGGGCCACAGTTGGCAGCACCCGACCATGGCGATCGTGCTGCTCGCGTGGGCTGTACTCGGCATGGTCCTCTGCGTCCGGACCTTCCGCTTCACCACGGACTGAGCCCTTCTGACGCGGTTTTTTGGTCTCTGGTGTCGGTTTCGCGCGTCAGTTCTTGCGGTGGCGCATGCGCCAGCAGGGGTGGTGCCAGTGGCGGCGGTCGGCGGGGAGGTCAAGCGGCACGACCACCAGGTGGCCCTCGCCCACCCGGATCTCGCCGTTGCAACCCGGGCAGAGGTACGCCTTGATGGCCTCATAGGGCTGGACGCGGCGGACCTCCATCTCGCTCATCCCAAGACGGCCCACAGCACGAGGGCAAGGCACACCGCCAGGGCGGCGAACACCAAGACCACGTCGGTTCGGTCGGTGACGTGCTTGCGAAAAGGGTTGAAGCCCACGGCATCAGTATCGTCGCTGCCCATGGAAACCATCCGCCTCGACCGCTCCGACGACGGCATCGTCACGATCACGCTCGACCGTCCCGAGAAGAAGAACGCCATCAACGCCGTGATGTGGGACGAACTCCTCGAGACGTTTCGGGCCATCGCCGACAACGACGAAGACCGCGTCGTCGTCATTACCGGTGCCGGCGGCGCGTTCTGCTCCGGCGCCGATCTGTCAGGCGGCAATCCCACCGGGCGATCGAGACACCAACTCGCGGCGATGCGCCATGTCGCCGACGTGTGCATCGCGTTGCACCGGATCCCGCAGCCGACCATCGCGAAGGTCGGCGGGGTCGCCGCGGGCGCCGGGCTCAACATGGCGCTCGGATGTGACCTCATCGTCGCCAGCGACGACGCTCGCTTCAGCGAGATCTTCGCCCGTCGCGGTCTCACCATCGACTTCGGTGGCTCGTGGCTCCTGCCCCGCCTCATCGGCATGCACAAGGCTAAGGAGCTCGCCTTGTTCGCCGACATCATCTCGGCGCAGGAAGCGGCCGAGCTTGGCATCGTCAACCGGGTGGTGCCGGCCACCGACCTCGACAAGTTCGTCGACGACTGGGCGCGCCGCCTGGCCGCCGGCCCACCGATCGCTCTCGCGCAGACCAAGCGTCTGCTCTCCAACGCATTCGCGGTGACGCTCGAGCAGGCGTTGGAGGACGAGGGTTGGGCCCAGACGGTGAACTTCTCCACCGCCGACACGGTCGAGGCGATGACGGCGTTTCTCGAAAAGCGTGATCCCCGTTTCAGCGGACGCTGAACGCACCGAGCCGGGCGAGCACCTCCGCTTTCGCGTCGTCGAGGTCGACGATGATGTGGACTAGCGCCGCTCCCTCTGACTTCAGGAACAGAAGCTCGCAGCGATCGACCGTCTCGCCGGTGGTGTGTTCGATCGCCACCGCGTACGCCGCCGTCTGTAACCGGTAGTGGTCGAGTCGAGTCTCGAGGTCGGCAGCGGACACCTGATCGGTTTTGAAGTCGACCACCACCAAACCCCCCTCGTCGCGGTACAAGAGGTCGACATAGCCCTCGAGCGTCACGCCGCCGATCGGCGACGCGACGTAGACCTCTCTCCAATGGCGGCGACTCGCGGCGCGCTGCACGGTGGCCGACGCCAACGCCGATCGAACGAGCGCGGCCACCACGCCCTCCCGACCGAGCACGCCCTCCGCGGCCGCCTGGGCCGCCGCCGTCGCAGCCAACGGCTCACCGCTGGTGAGATCGATGGTCTGCAGCACGCCGTGCACGGCCTTTCCAATTGCGGTTCCGTATCGACCGCGATTCCACGCCGGTAGATCGAGATCGCGTGGCTCTTTCGCCAGGCCAGGGTCGTCGTCGGGAATGAGGGCCGCGAGCGCGGTGGCCGCGACGGTGCTCGTGCGGCGGCCGGTAGCGAGCACCCGCGCCAGTTCGGCCGCCCACTGTTCGGGATCGCCGAATTCGAAGGGGACAACGCCGCTGTAGTCAGCCGGGGCGAGCGGGAGCGCGCGTTGCGCGGGTGCCCGGAACGGACGCGCCGAGCTGTCCTCGCTCGCGAGCGCAACGAGCTCCGCCAATGTGAGCTTCTCGCGCTCGACATCGGTGTTCTTGCGCACCCGCCGGTGCGTCGAAATGACAAGGTGATCCTGAGCCCGCGTGCACGCGACGTAGAGGAGTCGGAGGCGCTCGTGGTGCCCGAGCTGCTCGTCGAGCTCGGCGAGTTCGTCATACCGGGCGGTCTTCACGCCCGGTCCGACCTTGATCTCACAACCGCCGCCCGCCCACAACACCGTGGCCCCGTCTTGACGGGCACGCGGCTCGGTGGTGAGCCCGGCGACGATCGTGATCGGGAACTGGAGACCCTTCGCGGCGTGGATGGTCATCACCTGCACCGCGTCGTCGTCGGTCTCGGGAAGGACGGCTTCGGCCACTCTGGTGCCCTCCGTGGCCTGGCGGGTCGCCCATTCGAGATACGCGCGCAGGCTCGTGCCCCCGGCCTCGCTCCATGCCCTGGCCTGGTCGACCACGAATCGCAGACGGCGCCACAGGTCGCGTGCGCGTGAGCCGACGAGTCCGAGCTCCATCAGGCGCCGCCGCCGCATGAGGTCGTCGAGCAGTTCGCTCGGCGCGATCCATCGCGCCTTCTTCGCCAGATCGGACAGCTCGGCGATGGCGTCGCCCACTGGATGGCCCGCCGGCAGACTGGCGGGAAGTGGTGCTTGATGATTCCAACGACCGCCGAAGGTGTTGCGGAACTCGAAGAGGTCGACGTCGGTACATCCGAACAAGCGGGAACGCAGCGTCGCCACGAGCGCCAGTTCGTCGGTGGGGTCATCGATGGCTCTCGCCGCCAGGAGGAGGTCACGCACCTCTGGTGTCGTGTACACGAGCGATCCGCTGACCGCACGGAACGCGATGCCGGCGTGCTCGAACGCGCGCTCGAGGGCGGGCAGGGCCGTACGCGCTGGAAGCAGCACCGTGATGTCACCGAGGCGCGCGTCTTTGAGCTCGTCGCCGACCGGCCATCGATCGCGAACGATCGTCATGATGACCGCGGCAACGTCGTCGACCTCGAACGCGCGAAGGTCGTCGGCGGAGAAGCGTTCCCCGTCGGCGGCGACGTGGGCCTTGTTGCCGAGGGTGACGACGTGTGGTCCCTTGCGCCCGCCCCGCCGAACCGCCCTTAGCGGCAAGTACGCCGGTTGCTCGCCGGGCACGGCCTGGATGAGCCGGCCGAAGACGTGGTTGATCCACTCCACGACCGGTGCGGTCGACCGGAAGTTGGCGGTGAGTGGGCGACTCGGACCGAAACGGTCGGCGGCCTCCAGGAACAACTCGATATCGGCGCGGCGGAACCGGTAGATCGATTGCTTCGGGTCGCCGACGAAGAACAGCCGGCCGGGTTCGGGCGTGAGCTCGCGCCAATCGGCGCCCGAGGCGTCGGCGGGGGCGGCCAGTCGCACGGCCAACTCGATCTGGATCGGGTCGGTGTCTTGAAATTCGTCCAGCAGAAGCCTCTGGTAGCGGTCGCGGGCTAGAGCACGCACACGCGCTCCGTGCTCGTGGTCGCGTAGCAGCCGGCGGGCGAACACCAGCAAGTCGTGGAACTCGAGGCGGCCTTCGACTCGGCGGCTCTCGACGGAATCGCGGGTGAAGCGGGCCAGGGCCCCGGCCAGATGCACGAGGCACGCATGTTGGATAGCGGCGACGGCCCGGTCGAACTGTTCGCTCACCGCGACCACCCGTTGGCGCACGGTTGCGATGTCGGGCCAGTTCTTCTTCTGCCCACGGCTGCCCACCGCCATGCTCGGCCGGCCCGCGATGAGGCCGATGCGGTCGGCGTCGTCGGTGGCCCCATCGAGGCGCTCGAGCCAGCGTTCGATGTCGGCAAGGCGAAGGGCGAGAAGATCTTCAGGATCGCGGGACAGGGAGCGCTCCCGACACACGTCGCGGAGCTCGGTGACGGTCGAAGAGATGTCGAGCGGCGCTGGCGTCGGCGGCGACTCGTCAACGCGCTCGGCCACAAGATCCCAGTTGTCCTGGAACACCGTTGCCAGATCGCGCACGTGCTCGAGGCGGACTCTCGACGCGAGCGCGAGGACGATGGTCTCCGCCATGGCCGGATCCTCGAGAAGCTCATCGCGCCACGCTCGCCAGCGGTCCTCGAAGGCCACCTCCGACGAGATCTCGTCGAGCACTTCGAGACGCGGCGGCAGGCTGGCCTCGAGGGGATGCTCACCGAGAAGCCGTTGCGCGAACGCATGGAGCGTGCCGATGGCGGCCGAATCGATCTCGTCGAGCGCCTCGCGACACCGAGCCGAAATGATCGCGTTCGCCGCCGGATGATTGGCCACCGCAGCGAGCTCGTGGCGAATGCGGTCGCGCAGCTCGGTCGCCGCTTTCTCGGTGAATGTGATGGCGGCGATCGCCGTGAGCGGGATCCCGCTCGCCACCAGGGCCACCACCCGCGCCACGAGAATTGTGGTCTTGCCCGAACCCGCCCCGGCTTCGACGAACAGCGTCTGGTCCAGCTCGTCGAGCACGGCCTTGCGCACGGCGATGTCGTCGGTGGCGGTCGTGGGCGGGTAGACCGCGGCCCACAGTGCCGAGAAGGGCTCAGGCATCGTCGAGCTCCTCGCCGACCAACGCGAGATAGGCGGCGAGGGTGGGCGCTGTGCGTTTTGCCAGCCACGAACGATGGCGATCGGCGGTGCCGAGGCCGTCGGGGTCGCAATACGGACACTCGACGAACGGGCGATAGGCCGGCTCGGGGGGGTGAGAAGGGAACACGCCTTTTTCGATGCCGCCGGCGATCACCCGCAGCCCGTCGAGGAGCCTTCGGTCGACTTCGTCGTCGAACATGTACTCCCGCGGTGCACCGGCCTCGCGCGTCACGAACCAGTACCGAACCGTGACGGGGAGATCGTGTCCCGCGAAGGCGCGCGCCGCGAGCGCGTAGATGGGCAGTTGGAGGTAGCGGCCGCCGCCGATCGGATTCGCGGCGCTGATCGAGCTGTATCGACGCGAACTGCCTGTCTTGTAGTCGATGACGACCAGGCCGGCGCTCAAGGTGTCGACGCGGTCGATGGCGCCGCGGAAGAGGATCTGGCGGCCGGGCTCGAGCGTGACGGTGAGCGGCGGGCGGTCGTCGTCGAAGCCAAAGCGTTCCTCGGTGGCGACAGAGATGGTGCCCGCCTTCTTGCGGTGTTCTACGTCGGCGTCGAGAAGGGCGTGGAGGTCGGCGCGTAGCGTGCGGGAGTCGCGGGCCCAGAGAATCGCCCGTCCGGTGAGACCGCGCGCCTTGTACAGATCACCCTTCGTCGCGAAGAAGTCGTCGAGGAGTGCCCGGTGGGGATTCCCCCACGGCGCGCCGAGCGCCGGCAGGTCCGCGCCGACGGTGCGGAAAAACGCGTCGAGCGTGTCGTGCACAAGCGAGCCCTTGTCGAGCGCGGAGATGCGCAAGAGCTCCTCGGGATTGTCGACCGCCTCGACGCCGAGCAGGTAGCGCATGAAATAGGCGTGCGGGCAGATCGCCCATGTCTGCAGGCGTGTGGCCGACGTGACGGTGTCGATGACTGGAGGCAACCCGGCGGTGCCGCTGAGGTTGCCGTCGTAGCGCGTGAACTCGTTGCTGCGCCGCGCGTACTCGAGGTTGAGGCCACGGCCGAAGACAAGGTCGGAGGCGGTGAGGCCATGCTTAAGAAGCTCGCCGCGATAGGTCGACAAGACGCGCAAGCGGTGCTCGGTCTCGTTAGCCGGAAACACGAGTGTCCGCATTGACGCGGCGAACGACGCCTCATCGACGCGGCCTTCGGTGATTTGGTCAAGCCAGCGCGACGGAACGTGTTCCGTATGACGGCGGAGATCACCCCGCGGGGCGAACACCACTGCGGGTTGGTTCGACGCGGCGAGCGCGGCGAGCAACTGACGCCGCTGGCGATCGACTCTCGAGCGATGGTGGTCGAGCTCGGCTCCGGCGCGTTCGCGATCGGTGTCGGGGAGGAGGGGGTCGTCGCGCACCCGACCGGGCAACATGCCTTCGCTCACACCGACGAGTACGACCAGTTCGAGCTCGAGCCCCATGACCGTGCCGATGGAACCGACGAGGACACCCTCGCCGAAGCGACCGACGCGGCCGAGGTCGTCGTCGAGCTCATTGTCGAGGGTTCGCGTGAAACGCCCGAGGTCGCTCGATGGGTCGACGGCGTCGACTTGTCCGAGGCGCTCGAGGATCTCGTCGACTCGGTCGGCCGCCGTTTGCTCAGCCGCCGGCCAATGCATGCGGGCCCGGTCGGTGCCGAGCACGTCGCGCAGGACGCCCCGCGCCCACGCGGCCAGCGCGCCCCACGACGTGAGCGAGCGACCCCGCTCGAGCTCGCCCGCCAGACGCTCGACAAACGCGAGGAGCTCCGCGGCATCGCGGGCGATATGCCGCTGATACTCCGCTCGGGAGCTGGTGTCGGGATCGGTCGCCAACGTGTCGGCGCGATGGCGGGCGTCGGTGGCGAACCGGTTCAGCCGATCTCGCCATTCGTCAAGGCCCTCTACGACGCCTGCCTCGCGCGACACACGCTCCCATCGCGCCGCGGGCACGACTGCCCCGCTCTCGCCGCGCACGGGGCCGGCCGCGAGCAGCTCGAAAACGGCACTGCGGTGGTAACGCCGAGAGGGGAGCGCGAGCAGGCGTCGGAGCGTGCGTCCGGCCACCCGCTCCGCAAGGGTCTGGGCGGCCGCACCGTTCCACGGAATGGCCGCCGCGTTGAGATGTTCGGTCACGAGACGGGCGTACGGGCTCGCCATCGAGTACAGCAACGCCATTTTTTCGAACGCGACTCCCTCGCGCGCCGCTTGCAGCACCGTGCGTACCGCGGTGCGCACTTCCGCATCGGCGTCGGATGCGGTGACGAGCGATGCGGTGGGAGGCGGTTCCGTCCACGCACCGGCCGCGAGCATTGCGCCCATGCGCGCGAGCGAGCGGAGAACAGCGGCATCGGCGCGGGCGTCGCCGGTGCACCCGACGATCACCGTGACCGGCGCGCGTGTGGCGACGGCGGCGACCAGCGCGCCCGCGCCGACCGACACCTCCTGGGGCAAATAGACGACAACGTGCCCGAGCGACGCGGCGAAGGGGGCGGTCGCCTCGACCGCCTCCCTCGCGGCGCGAACGAGGTCGGCCTCGTCGTACCACGAAGGGCTGAGGAGCGCCCGCGTTTCGCGGATCACGCGTGTGACCTCTTGCGTGCGGGGCGAGGTCGAGCTGGCGATGGCTTCGAAGGCCGACGGCGTGAGATCGGCGAGCTCCCGGTACAGACGCAGGAGGGCCTCGGCGGTCGAGGGGTGGTCGGCGACCGCGGCGAACCAACCGGGCCTTTCCCGCACCACGCGGCCGAGCGCGGCGGTGACCACGGGCGTCGACACCGGGCGGCGCCGTGTGCCGGCGAGGGCCGGGGCGCCGAGTAGCTCGGCGAGTCGGTAGAGCGTGAGGAAGTTGACCGCCACGAGGCCGTGGGGGGAGGCGGCGGCGAGACGTCGGCGGGCGTGCACCCCGACATAGTTCGACGCGACGATCACCGTGACCGGCGCGAGTGGTTCGCCGCCCTTCGCCTTGGCCACGACCTCGACGAGCGCGTCGCCCGCGGGCCGCCCGTAGGCCGTGGTGTAGACGTCGATTCCCATCACTTGCACCGTAGGGCGCGGGTGTGACCGTGTCGTGTTAGCGGGCTTCTGCAGAGACCGCGGCGGCCCGCAACTCACCGACCGCGGCGGCGAGGCCCTCAGGATGGCGGTACAGCGCGCTGCCGGCCACCAAAACGTTGGCGCCGGCTCTCACCGCGCCACCCACGGTGACGGCGGCGATCCCGCCGTCGACCTCGAGGTCGACGTCGTACCCGGAGGCCGCGATCAAGCGGCGGACCTCGGCGATCTTTGGTTCCATCGTGGCGATGTAGCGCTGGCCGCCGAAACCCGGGTTCACGGTCATCACCAACACCATGTCGACGAGATCGAGCACGTGCGCCACCGCCGATGCGCTCGTGGCGGGATTGATCGCGACCGCCGCCTTCGCTCCGCGCTCGACGATGTCGCCGAGAGCGCGGTGAAGGTGCACGGTCGACTCCGCGTGGACGATCAACCGCTCGCAGCCCGCCTCTAGCCACCGCTCGAACATCGCCTCGGGCGTGCGGACCATGAGGTGGGCCTCGAAGGGGAGCGCGGTATGCAAGCGGGCGGCGGCGACGATGTCGGGTCCGAACGTGATGTTGGGCACGAACTGGCCGTCCATGATGTCCCACTGGATGCGGTCGGCGCCGGCGGCTTCGAGCTTTCCGACTTCGTCGCCGAGCCGCGCAAAGTCGGCGGGCATCACGGAGGGGACGATGAGCACGGGCCGGGCCATCGGGCGATGGTAGGCGGAGGCGCCTACGCTGGCCGTGTGATCGTGTCGTGATAGAGCTGCTCGCCGAGCGCATCGTGGCCGGCGGGGCGGCTCTCGCCCACGACGATCAAGGCCGCGTGGTGTTCATAGACGGCGCTCTGCCCGGGGAGCGCGTCAGCGTCGAGATCACCGAACAACGCAAAGATTTTGGCCGGGCCCGGCTCATCGACGTCGTGGATCGGGCCGCCGACCGGATGACTCCGCCGTGCAAGTTCGTGGCGTTGGGTTGTGGCGGCTGCGGGTGGCAGCACGTCGAGCCGCAGGCCCAGCGGGCTCTCAAGCGTGGGATCGTTATCGACGCGTTGCGACGCATTGCCCACCTCGAAGACGCGAACGTCGTCGACGGGCCGCCGCTATCCGCCACCGGCTACCGCACGACGGTACGGGTGGCCGTGGTCGATGGGCGGGCCGCACTCCACATCGGCGCCAGCCACCGTCTCATCGCGGTCGACGCGTGTCTCGTTACGCATCCGCTCGTCGATGAGCTCTTTCGTGAGGGTCGCTTCGATGGGGCCACCGAAGTTGTGTTGCGGGCGGGTGTGGCCACCGGCGAGCGCCTCGCGTGGCCCCGACCGGCATCAGCTCGCCTGCGCCTGCCCGCCGACGTGGCGGTGGGCGAGCGCGTGTCGGTGCACGAAGTGGTGGCCGGTCACCGTTTTCGCATCTCGGCCCGCTCGTTTTTCCAGACCCGGCCCGACGGCGCCGAGGCGCTCGTACAGGCGGTCGCCGACGCCGCGGGTCCGCTGGCCGCGAGCGACGGCCATCTGGTGGACGCGTACAGCGGTGTCGGGCTGTATGCGGCGACCCTGGGTTCCCACCGGCCGGTGACGGCCATCGAACTCGACCGTCATGCGCTGGCCGACGCCCGCACGAACCTCGCCCATCTCGCAACGACGCTCGTGCGCGGCGAGGTGGCGCGGTGGCGCGCGGAGCCGGCGGAACTTGTGGTCGCGGACCCGGCGCGGCCCGGCCTTGGCCCGGCGGCCGCCACCGCGCTCGCGGCGGCCGGCGCCGAACGATTCGTCCTCGTGAGCTGCGACGCGGCTTCATTTGGTCGCGACACTCGCCTGCTCGAAGAGCTCGGCTATGCGCATGAAAAGTCGACCTTGATCGACTTGTTTCCCCATACGCCCCATGTCGAGGTGGTGAGCGCGTTTGTCCGGCGGTGATCCGAAGGAGCCCGGGCTCCGTACAGGGGCTATGCGAGACGACTTCGCGGCCGTCTCCGACGCAACCCTGGTGGTGGCGATCGGCCGCTACCGGCAGGACGCCCTGGCCGAGGCCTACCGCCGCCACGCCGGAGCGGTCTACGGACTGGCCCGGCGCCTCCTCTTCGAGGCCGCACTCGCGGAAGAGGTCGTCCAAGAGGTCTTCATCCGCCTGTGGAACAACCCCGACCGTTTCGATTCCGACCGCGGCACCCTTCGGTCGTACCTGCTCGCCCAGACCCACGGCCGGTCGGTCGACTTGCTGCGTTCTGAGAGCGCGCGGCGAACGCGCGAAGAGCGTCAGGCCCGCGAGACCGCAGAGGCGGGGTACGACGTCGAGCACGAGGTGTGGGATTTGACGACCGCCGAAGGGGTACGCACGGCGATGGGCCGCTTGCCCGAGCCCGAGAGGCGAGCGATTCAGCTCGCGTACTTCGGCGGCCATACCTACCGCGATGTCGCGGAGATGTTGAACGAGCCAGAGGGCACCGTGAAAAGCCGGATCCGCTCGGGCCTCAAGAGACTGCGCGCCGAGCTGGTGGCTGCAGGGATCCGTATGGGAGAGCTGGCATGAATCCCGCCGAGATCGAAGCCCTCCTTGGCGCCTACGCCCTCGATGCGGTAAGCGACGACGAGCGCAGGGAGATCGAGGACTATCTCGCCACCGATCCCCGCGCCCGCGAAGAGGTAGCGCAACACCGTGAGGTCGCCTCGATGCTGGCGTTCACCGGCGCTCCCGCCCCGGACGGTCTGTGGGACCGCATCGCGGCGTCACTCGAAGAATCACCTCCGCCCGCGGAAGTGTCACTCGCTCCCGTTACGAGGTTGGCCTCCGAGCGCGCCCGTCGACGCCGGTGGACGCGCCTCGTCGCGACGGGTGCGGCCGCCGCCGCCGTCGCGATCGGGCTACTGACGGCTGAAGTCGTCCACCTCAACCACAAGGTCGACAGCGCGGCAGTCGCGGATCCGATCGAGCAGGGGGCGCAGCGGGCGTTGAAGGACCCGACGGCGCGGCTCGCCCACCTCGCGTCCGCTGATGGTCGGTACGACGTGCTCGCCGCGCTCCGGCCGGACGGCACCGGCTTCCTCGTGCCCCACAAGCTGCCGCCGGCGGCCGAGGGCCATACGTACCAGCTGTGGGGCATCCTCGATGGCAAGCCCATCTCGCTCGGTTTGCTCGGCCGCGAGCCCTCGGTGGTCTCGTTCCGAGCCGACGGTCCAGTGACCACCTTGGCCGTCACCGAGGAGGACCGCCACGGCGCGGTGGTTTCCACCCAGACCCCCGTGATGGCCGGCGACCTCGTCTAGCCGCCCGCTAGGTCAGGACGCTTACCTGCGCGCTGTCGAGGTATTCGTCGATGCGGGTGACGCAGCCCTCGGAGACCCACACGCGCATCATCGCCGGGACGTCGAGGCGGGCTCCGCTCGGGGCGATGCCCGTGAGCACGTGCTGCTGAACGAAACCGTCGTCTACGACCAAGCGACGGATGTCTTCGTAGCGCCGGTCCGACACGTTGGCCACCATCCACTTGAGCACTCTCAAGTTCTCCTCGAGAGTCTGCGCCCGCTTGTCGTAGTTGTGCCAGACGACGACATCGGGCGCGTAGATCGACCTGATCTTGTCGAGGTCGCCCGCCTCCACGGCCTCGAAGAACGCGCTCGCCAATGACTCAATGTCAGGGCTGGTCATCACCGTTGTCTAGCGCACCGGCCCACTCAGCTTGGCCGCCGGGCGGCCGATCTGTTGGAGGTCGTGGAAGGAACAACAGCAGTCAAGGGCTCGCGCGCACCGCCCGCTGGCGTGGCGGCGCTGATTGCCGCGTTCGCCGCGGTGGTCTTCCTCGGGCAGGGCAACCATGGCTGGGACAAGGCGGTAATCGTGGTTGGCGAGTCATTCGCCGCGTACATCGCCGCCTTCTACGCCGGGCGCACCGGGTGGCGCAATCGGTCATTGGCCTGGTGGAGCATCTCGGTCGCGATGTTCTCGTGGGGCACCGGTCAGATGGCCTGGGCCTACTACCAATTGATCGCCCACCGCGACGCACCGTTTCCCTCGATGGCCGACTTCGGCTACCTGGCCCTCGTGCCGTTCGCCATCGTCGGCGTCTCGATCATCTGTTTCGAAAAAGCGCTTACCAGTGAGCGTGTGCGGGCGGTGCTCGACGGTCTCGTCATTGCGGTCTCTCTGATGTCGGTGGCGTGGGTTCTGGCGTTGGAACCGGTCTTTGTGGCGCGTGGTGAGACGACGCTCTTTGCTCTCGTGCTCTCGTTCACGTACCCAGTCGGGGACATCGTGGTGGTCGCTGTCGTGCTCACCACCCTTCTGCGCGTGGGATTGCAGCACCGACAGCTGCGGTTGCTCGGCCTCGGGTTCGCGATCCTCGCGGTGGCCGACGGTCTGTTCAGCTACTTGGTGGCGACCGGGACGGTCAGCTCGTACACCTTGAGCGACGTTGGCTGGTTCGCAGGCTTCCTCGTGGTCGCGCTTTCGGCCGCCACCTCGGCGGAGGTCGTTAAGCCGGCCGGCAACGAACGGCCGGGTAGCAGCCGTCTCTTCTTGGTTTTCGGTCCGTTGACACTGGCGATCGGAGTGTCCCTCGCGGAGCTGCTCAGCGGGCCCCGCGACGCGGTGCTGGTGTATTCCGTGTTGGCCCTCGCCATCGTTGCCATGGGGCGCCAGCTGGCCGTCCAACTCGAGAATGCCGGCCTCACCGTCGCACTGCGGGCGAGGTTGCTCGAGCTCGAGCGGAGCCAAGCCCGCTTTCGAGCGGTGTTCGACGAGTCGAAGGACGTCGTCTGCCTAATCAGCGACGACGGTTGCCTGATCGAGGCCAGTGCGGCCATGGAATCGATGCTCTTTTGGCCATTGGCACACGTGCGGGGCCGCTATCTCATGGAGTTTGTACATCCCGACGACCTCGAGAAGGTTCAGACCGCGTTCGTGGACTTTCTCGGGGGGTACGGCGCTTCCGAGGGCCAGTTCCGCTTCCTCGACGGCAAGGGCAACTACCGCTGGATCGAGGGAGGCGGTTCAGATCTTCGTGACCACCCCGCGGTACAGGCCCTGGTCGTGAGCCTCCACGACATCGGCGAGCGCGTGCGCAGCCAGTCCGCGTTGCACGTGGCGCAACAGCGCTTCCAAGCGGCGTTCGACGAGGCGCCCATCGGGATGGCCCTCGCCACGATGGACGGTCGGTTCATCATGGTGAACCGATCGCTGCATCGCATTCTCGGCTACGCGCCGGGTGCACTCGTCGGCATGTCCAACGTCGACATCACCCATCCGGACGATCTGGCGCACAGCCGGCTCGAGATGCAACGGCTAAGTGCCGGCGAGATCAGCGGCTATCAGCTCGAGAAGCGCTACATCCACGCCGATGGGCACACGGTATGGGTGGCGCTGAGCGTATCGATGGTGCCCGAACCCGACGGCGAGAGCTACGTGGTGGGCCAGATCGAAGACATCACGCAGCGAAAGGCGATCGCCGAGCACCTCGAGCACTCTGCCGTGCATGACGCGCTCACAGGACTGCCCAACCGCGTGTATTTCGTCGGACGTCTCGACGAGGCGCTGCGGCGCGCCGAACGCGAGGGAACCCGCATCGGCGTTGTGTTCCTCGACGTCGATCGCTTCAAGGTTGTGAACGACTCCCTCGGTCACGCCGCGGGCGACGAATTGCTCAAGGCCGTCGCCGATCGCTTGAGGGAGAGTTTGCGGCCCAACGACGTCGTCGCTCGATTCGGCGGCGACGAGTTCACTGTGCTGGTCGAACGGGTCGCCGACGAGGCAGCTGCGATGGAGATGGCCGACCGCGTACTGCGGATTCTGAGCCGTCCGGTGAACCTGTCCCATGGCGAGACATACGTGAGCGCGAGCCTGGGCGTGGCGATCTCCGAACCGGCGACATCAGGTGCAGAGCTGCTCCGTAACGCCGACACCGCCATGTACGTGGCCAAGCAGCGCGGGCGCGGCCGGGTGGAGCTCTTCGCCCCGCTCAGCCACACGAATGCCGTCAGCCAGCTCCGTACCGAAAACGACCTTCACCGTGCCCTTGAGCGCCGCGAGTTCCGCCTTCACTATCAGCCGATCGTTGACCTCCGCAGCGGTCAAGTGGTCGGCTTCGAGGCCCTCGTCCGCTGGCAGCACCCGACGCGTGGATTGCTGGCACCGGGGGAATTCATTGGCCTCGCCGAAGAGACCGGCCTGATCGTGCCGATTGGCGCCTGGGTGCTCGAGCAGGCGTGCGCCCAAACAGCGCGTTGGCAGAAGGCCCAAGGCGACCGTGACCCCGTGACCATCAACGTGAACCTGTCGCCTCGACAGCTCGGCACGTACGAGCTCACCGAACAGGTCCGAGCCGTTCTGGCCCGCACCGGCATTCGAGAGAGAAGTCTGTGCCTGGAGATCACCGAGAGCGGCCTGATGGTCGACACCACCGAAGCACTCGCCCGGCTGTCATCGCTGCACGCGTTGGGTGTCCGTTTGAGCATCGACGACTTCGGCACGGGGTACTCGTCGCTCACCTATTTGAAGCGCTTCCCGGTCGACTCGCTGAAGATTGATCGCACGTTCGTGGACGGACTCGGCACCGAGCCGGAGGACACGGCGATCGTGTCGGCCGTCATCGGCCTGGCCCACTCGCTCGGTCTGGTGGCCGTGGCGGAGGGGGTCGAGACCGTCGAACAACTCACCCGCCTCCGGGCGATGGGCTGCGATCTCGGACAGGGCTACTACTTCGGACGGCCCGTCCCCGCGGCCGCGCTCGGCGATGACCCCTGCGCCGAGCTTCACTCGTGGCAACTCGACGGCCGGTGGGTCCCTGAGGAGCTCGACGAACTGCCGTCGACGTCGGTCACCTCACGCGACTGACGCGCCGACTTATCGTGGTCGATGTGAACACTCCGGTGAACCCGCGCGAGCTGGCACCGCCCGCGGCGAACTACAGCCACGCGTTCGTGTCGCCGGCGGGCAGCAGCCTCATCCATACGTCTGGCGTCGTGCCCATCCGTCGTGACGGGTCCGTGCCCTCGGGCATCGTCGATCAGGTCGAAGTGGTGTGGGCCAACATCCGGACGATCCTTGGTGCGGCCGGCTTCTTGATGAGCGAAGTGGTCTCCGTGACCACCTACGTGGTGGCCGGCGAGGACCTCGGCCATGTGATGGCCGCACGCGATCGCGCGATGGCGGGCCACCGACCCGCGTCGACGCTCGTGGTCGTGCCGCAACTCGCCCGCCCAGAGTGGAGGGTCGAGATCGCGGTCGTTGCCGCCCAATCGTGAGTTAGTCGAGGACGTCGAGAAGAGGCCGAACGTCGAGCCGCTCGAACGCGGGGAGCGCCATCGTCACCGCGTCTTTCTGCAGCCTCTGCCATATCGCGTGCTGGAAGAAGTTGTCACCCTCACGAATCACGTAGTTCAAGATGAAAAAACGGTAGGCCTCGCCGAGGAACAAGACATCCTCCTCGCGTAGCGGGAAGACCCGGTGGTAGGCGCGCAGGAAACGTTGGAACCGTGGTTCGAGCAGTGTGTGCGGCCCGTACGAGAACATCGTGCGATCACCGGTGCGGCTCGACACCCGCGAGAAGAAGTAGAAGTCGAGCATGCGCGAATCGATGCGGAACCAGTCGTAGTCCCAGCGGCTGAAGAGCCGGAAACGGTCGCCGACGTTCTCGACAGAGAAGTTGCCGAGGTTCCAGTCGATCAGCACCGGGATCTTCCACCACTTGTCGTAGCCGCTGTTGTCGAGAGCCTCGAGGAAGTCGTGGCAGTGCCGTCGCACGATCGCGAGCTCCGCGCGGTCGAAACCGAAGCGCGCCGATGCGTGACGATCGTTCAACAGGTCGAACAAGTGGATCGCGTCGCTCTTGATCGACTTCGACGTCAGCGGCACCTGGCGCGAGATGCGGTTGCAGGCAAGGTGAAAGTCGGCGACCTCCTCGGCGAGGTTGTCGATCTGGCGATCGTCGAGAACCCGCGGAAGGGCGTCTCGGCGCGGCACGTCTTCGTAGAAGACGGTCCAGAGCTCCCCGGTGTAGTGCGTGAAGACGCGCCCATCGCGGGTGAGGACATCGGCGAGCAGGTTGCGGTGCCGGGTGCGCTGCAAGAGCTCGCGACATTGGTGGAGGCGGTCGTGGTCCTCGCGGAACAAAAAGTACGACCCGTAGGAGGAGACCTTCGTGACCACGCTCGAACCACCTTCGAGCTCGAGGCGGTAGACGTGATTGGTAGAAACCATGGCGCTGACTTCCACGACCTCCCTGATCGCCCTGGGATCGCCGTAGTCGGACCACGCCGCCCGCACGGTCTCCACCACGTCGGCCATCAACCCAGTGTGTCGCACGGCTTTCCCTCGGGGGCACGCTGCCGCCAGACTGGGTAGGTGAGCACGGTCGACACGACACCCGCGTCGACCCTGACCCCCCGTCAGGTGAGAACGGTCTTCGTCGGGCTCATGGTCAGCCTGCTTTTGTCATCGCTCGACACCACCATCGTCGCAACCGCCCTGCCCACGATCGCCGGCAACCTCGGCGGCCTCGAGCACATCGCGTGGGTGGCGACGGCGTACCTGCTCACCTCCACCGCGGCCACACCGTTGTTCGGGAAGCTGTCCGACTTGTACGGCCGCAAGGCGCTGTTTCGCGCTGCGATCGTGATCTTCCTCGTCGGCTCGCTTCTGGCCGGCGCATCCCAGTCGTTCTTTCAGCTCGTCATGGCCCGCGGCGTGCAGGGCATCGGCGCGGGCGGCTTGATGGCCATGAGCTTCGTGATCATCGGCGACATCGTCCCGCCCCGGCAGCGGGGCCGCTACGTCGGTTTCCTCACGAGCGTGTTCGCGTTCGGAAGCGTCACCGGCCCGCTCATCGGCGGCTTCTTCGTCGACAACCTCACATGGCGATGGATCTTCACGGTGAACATCCCGATCGGGATTGTCGCGTGGTTCGTGACCTCGGTGGCGCTGCGCATTCCGTTCAATCGCCGTCCTCATAAGATCGATTTCGCCGGCGCGGCCCTCCTCGTCGCCGGCGTCACGAGCATCATTTTGATGACCACGTGGGGCGGCAAGGAGTACCCGTGGGGCTCGCCCCGCATCATCGCGTTGGGGATTCTCGGCGCCGTGCTCGTGGTCGCCTTCTGCTTGTGGGAGCAGCGCGCCGAAGAGCCGATCCTGCCGATGCGCCTGTTCCGCAACCGTGTCTTCACGATCTCGGTGGCGATGGGTTTCTTCATCGGCTCCGCGCTGTATTCCTCAGATTCCTTTCTTCCGCTGTTCCTGCAGGCGGTCACCGGGGCGTCGGCAACGAAGGCCGGCCTGCTGCTGACGCCGTTGATGGCCGGCGTGACGGTGAGCGCGATCCTGAGCGGTCGCCTCACCGCCCGAACGGGTCGTTACAAGCATTGGCCGATCCTCGGAGGCACGCTGGCCGTCACCGGCATGGTGCTGCTGGCCCAGATCCACGCGGGCATCTCGAGGGGCTACGTGTCGCTGGCCATGGTGATACTCGGCGCCGGCCTCGGTATGACGATGCCGACGATGACACTGGCGGTTCAGAACTCCGTCGACTGGAAGGACCTCGGGGTGGCGACATCGGCGGTCACGTTCATCCGGTCACTCGGTGGTGCCGTCGGGCTGGCCGCGTACGGTGCGGTGTTCGGCGGTCGCATCAACCGTCTCGCGCCAGAGCTCCGTCGACTGGTCGAGAGCCCAGCGAGCATCAAGGCCCTGCCCGAACCTACGCACGGTTTGGTGATCCATGCCCTCGCGCACGCGATTCAGGGGGTGTTCGTCGTCGCGGCGCCGGTGATGCTGATCGCGTGGGTGATCAGCTTCTTTATGCCCGAGCTTCCCCTGCGGGACACCTCGGCGCTCGATCGCAGCAAGAGCGACCTCGGCACCGCGCCCGCCCTTCACTAAACGACGTAACGTCGGTCGTTGATGATCGAGCGCCGGAGGCGTGGGTGACCGTCGTACTTCGGGGTACCGGCCTTTCGTTCAACGACATCGTCGCGGTGGCTCGTGGTCTCGACGTTGTCGAGCTGAGTCGGGAGGCGCGAGCCGTCGTCGACGCCAGCCATCAGTCCGTCGAGCGTTTGGCCGCGTCCGGTGTGCCGGTCTATGGCGTTTCCACGGGGTTCGGTTCGTTGGCCACCGTGTACATCGATCCCGGTCGCCGCGCCGAGTTGCAGCGCTCCTTGGTGCGATCACATGCGGCGGGCATGGGCGAGCCGGTCGAGATCGAGGTCGTCAGAGCGATGATGCTGTCGCGCGCTCGCAGCTTGTCGATGGGATGGTCGGGTGTGCGGGCGGCGGTGATCGAGGGACTTCTCCAACTGCTCAACCACCGCATCACGCCGGTTGTGCCCGAGCACGGTTCGCTCGGATGCAGCGGTGACCTGGCGCCTCTTGCCCACGTCGCGCTTGTGTTGATGGGGGAAGGCGAGGTGTGGATCGATGGCGACCGCCGGCCAGTCGCGCCTGCGCTCGCGGCCGCGGGGCTGGCGCCGGTCGTGCTCGACGTCAAGGAGGGCCTGGCTCTCATCAACGGCACCGACGGGATGCTGGCGATGCTCGTGCTGGCGGCGGTCGACGCTGCGCAGTTGTTGCGCACGGCCGATCTCACGGCGGCGATGAGTATCGAGGCTCTGTTGGGTACCGACGCCGTCTTCGTGCCGGAGCTACACCGGATCCGACCCCACCCGGGCCAGCAGCGGAGTGCGGCGAACATCCTGCGGCTTCTGGCCGGGTCGGCGATTGTGGCGTCGCACCTCCACGACGACCCGCGGGTGCAGGACGCGTATTCGTTGCGGTGCGCGCCGCAGGTGCACGGCGCGGCGCGCGACACGCTGACGTTTGTCGAAGATGTCTGCCGGCGCGAGCTCGACTCGGCGATCGACAATCCAATGGTGCTGCCCGACGGCCGCGTCTCCTCGAACGGGAATTTCCACGGCGCGCCCCTCGGGTACGCCGCGGACTTTCTCGCGATCGCGCTCGCCGATGTCGGGTCGATGGCCGAGCGGCGTACCGACCGCCAGTTGGACGCGCGGCGCAGCCAGGGCCTGCCGCCCTTCCTCGCCCACGACCCCGGCGTCGATTCGGGGCTGATGATCGCCCAGTACACCGCGGCCGCGTTAGTGGCCGAGAACAAGCGGTTGGCCGCGCCGGCGAGCGTTGACTCGATCCCGACATCGGCGATGCAAGAAGACCATGTGTCGATGGGTTGGGCCGCGGCCCGCAAGCTTCGCAAAGTGGTCAACAACCTGCGGGCGATCCTGGCCATCGAGATGACAACCGCCGCGCGAGCCATCGAACTCCGCGCCCCGCTCGCGCCGGCGCCCGCCACCAAGGCGGCCGTCGGCCTCCTGCGGGCGAGCGTGCCCGGCGCCGGCCCTGATCGCTGGTTGGCACCCGAACTCGAAACGGCGAACGAACTGCTGGCGTCGGGCGCAGTGGTCGATGCGGTGAACGCGACGATCGGGCCGCTCCAATGAGCGCCGACGCCGGGCCGCGACCGGTACGCGCGCCGCGAGGCGTCGCGCTGTCGTGCGCGAACTGGCAGCTCGAGGCGCCGATGCGGATGTTGATGAACAACCTCGATCCCGAGGTGGCCGAACGCCCCGATGACCTCGTCGTCTACGGAGGCACCGGGCGCGCGGCGCGATCGTGGGCGGCATTCGACGCGATGGTCGCGACGCTCCAGAGCATGCGGCCCGACGAGACGATGTTGGTGCAGTCCGGCAAGCCGGTCGGCGTGCTGCGTACGCACGAATGGGCGCCTCGTGTGCTGATCGCCAACTCGAACCTCGTGCCGGAGTGGGCCACATGGGAGGAGTTCCGCCGGCTCGAAGCGCTCGGGCTCACCATGTACGGCCAGATGACCGCGGGCTCGTGGATCTACATCGGCACGCAGGGCATCCTCCAGGGCACTTACGAGTGTTTTGCCGAGATCGCCCGGCGCCGGTTCGGCGGTTCGTTGGCGGGAACGGTCACGCTGACCGCCGGCCTCGGGGGCATGGGTGGCGCTCAACCTCTCGCCGTGACGATGAATGGAGGCGTGGCCCTGTGCGTCGACGTCGACGCGACTCGTGTGCAACGGCGACTCGAGACCCGCTATCTCGACGAGGTGGCCAGCTCGCTCGATGTTGCGGTGCAGCGCTGCGAGGCGGCGCGGGCCGGGCGTGAGGCGGTGAGCGTCGGTGTGGTGGGCAATGCCGCCGATGTGGTGCCCGCGCTCTTGGAACGAGGTTTCGCGGCCGACATCGTCACCGACCAGACGAGCGCCCACGATCCGATGTCGTATGTGCCCAACGATCTCACTGAGGCGGCGGTCGACGAGCTGAGGCGCACGAACCCCGAGGAGCTGATACGTCGCGCCCGCGCGTCGATGGCCACGCACTGCGCGGCGATGGTCGGCTTCCTGGATAGAGGTTCCGAGGTCTTCGATTACGGCAACTCACTGCGCGCTGAGGCCAAACTCGGCGGGTTCGACCGCGCGTTCGACTACCCCGGCTTCCTGCCCGCCTACATCCGTCCGTTGTTCTGCGAGGGCAAGGGACCGTTTCGCTGGGTCGCTCTCTCCGGCGATCCCAAAGACATCGCGGCGACCGACAAGGCCGTCCTCGAGGAGTTCCCCGAGGATGCCGCGCTGGCCCGTTGGATCCGGCTGGCCGCCGAGCGGGTTGCGTTCCAGGGCCTTCCGGCCCGCATCTGCTGGCTGGGCTACGGCGAACGCCACCGTCTCGGCCTGCGGTTCAACGACATGGTTCGGCGCGGCGAGCTCTCGGCACCCATCGTGATCGGTCGCGATCACCTCGACTCCGGCTCCGTGGCTTCGCCCTACCGGGAGACCGAGGCGATGCTCGACGGGTCGGACGCCATCGCCGATTGGCCGCTGCTCAACGGGCTCGTCAACGCATCTTCCGGCGCGACATGGGTGTCGATCCACCACGGCGGCGGCGTCGGGATCGGCCGGTCGATCCACGCCGGAATGGTGTGCGTCGCCGACGGCACCAGCCTCGCGGCGGAGAAACTCGAGCGGGTTCTCACGAACGACCCGGCGACGGGCGTCATCCGCCACGTCGATGCCGGCTACGACATCGCACGTCGTGTCGCGTCTGAACGCGGCGTGCGGGTGCCGATGAGCGACTGATGCTCTGGTACTGCGAGTCGGCTTGGCTGGGCGGTGAGGAGTCGACGGCCGACGTCGTGATCGATGTCGACGATGGCCTGATCGCCGCGGTGCACGCGGGCGCGACGTGCCCCGCAGGAGCGTCGCGATTGCGGGGACTGGTGTTGCCGGGGCTGGTCAACGCCCACAGTCACGCGTTCCATCGCGCACTGCGGGGTCGCACCCATCGCACCGGAGGCGACTTCTGGTCATGGCGCCGCCTGATGTACGACGTGTCGACGCGGCTCGACCCCGACAACTACCGCGCGTTGGCGCTGGCCACGTTCGCGGAGATGAGCCTGGCCGGCGTGACGTGTGTCGGCGAGTTTCACTACGTCCACCACCAGCCCGGTGGGCGTCCATACGGCGAGCCCAACGAGATGGGCCGTGCTGTTACCGAGGCCGCCGCGGCGGTGGGCATACGTCTCACGCTCCTCGACGTTTGTTATTTGCAAGCCGATGTCGATGGACGCGCGCTTGCGCCCGAACAACAGCGCTTCTCCGACGGCTCGGTCGAGGGCTGGCTCGAACGAGTGGCAGCCATTCCCGAGGGCCCGCTCGTGCGAGTCGGCTCGGCCCCGCACAGTGTGCGCGCCGTCGGTCAACGCGACATCGCCACGATCGCAGTGTGGGCCCGTGAGAACGGTCGGCCGTTGCATGTCCACGTGTCGGAGCAACCGGCCGAGAACGAAGCGTGCCTGGCCGCCACGGGCGGCACGCCGACGCAGGTACTCGCCGAGGCTGGAGCTCTCACGGCGATGACGACGGTGGTGCACGCGACGCACGTCACCGCGGAAGACACCGCGCTCCTCGGCCGCGCGCCCACAACCGTGTGCCTGTGCCCGACAACCGAGCGCGACCTCGCCGACGGCGTCGGTTCTGCTGTCGACTTCGCGGCGGCCGGCAGCCCGCTGTGCGTTGGGTCAGACTCGCAGGCCGTGATCGACATCTTCGAGGAGCTCAGAGCGATCGAGCTCGACGAGCGGCTCGTCACCGGCCGGCGCGGGTTACTTTCGCCGGCCACGCTTCTCGCCGCGGGCACCGTCGCAGGCGCGACCGCGCTGGGCTGGGCCGCACACGGTCTGACGGTCGGAGCCCCGGCCGATTTCGTCGCTGTCGACCTCGACTCCGTCCGGCTGGCCGGCGCCCGGCCGGCCGACGCCGCCGCGCAGGTCGTGTTCGCCGCGGCCGCCCCCGACGTCACCGACGTCGTGGTCGCGGGCCGGCGGATCGTCGAGGGCCGCGAGCATCTGCTACTTCCCGATGTCGGCGGTCTTCTCATGCGGGCCACCGCTGCCGTCACCCACGGAGGGGAGCGACGATGACCATCCGCAAGATCGCCTCGATCGGGCATCCGGTGCTGAGAACACCAGCGAGGGAGGTGGAAGCGGGCGAGCTGTCGTCGCCAGAGATCCAGAGACTCATGGACGATCTCGTCGACACGATGCGCGATGCGAACGGAGCGGGGCTAGCCGCCAACCAGATTCACGAGGCGGTTCGCGTCTGCGTGATCGAGGTGAACCAAAACCCGCGCTATCCCTACAAGCCCGACATTCCCCTCACGATCCTCGTGAACCCGGTGCTTACGCTGCTCGGCAGCGATCGTTACGAGAACAACGAGGGCTGCCTCAGCGTGCCGAATCTGCGGGGCAACGTGTGGCGCCACCTCTCCGTGCGGGTGCAGGCGCTCGACCGCGACGGCGGTGTCATCGATGACGTCAAGCACGGTCTCACCGCAGGCACGTTTCAGCATGAGGTCGACCACCTCAACGGTGTGCTGTTCGTCGACCGGGTCGAGGATCCCACCACGTTGTCGACGTGGGAGCAGTTCGATCGCTACCACCGCGCCGCGTTCGTGGAGCGCATCTCCGAGCTCGTCGCGCGGGTCGGGAGCTGACCGGGTGCACGTGATCGGTGGGATCGGGCTGCTCATCACGAACGACCCGACCAACGGACGCGGACCGCTGGGCGCGGTCGAGGACGCCGCTCTCGTCGTCGACGACGAAGGCCGCATCGCGTGGTACGGCCAGGCATCCGAGCTGCCCGAGCAAGCCGGCGACGACATCATCGATGTCGAGGGTCGGGCGGTTATGCCGGGCTTCGTCGACAGCCATAGTCATCTCGTCTTCGCCGGCGACCGCGTCGCCGAGTTCGCGGCGCGCATGGCCGGCCGCGCCTACTCCGCCGGTGGCATTGGCACCACCGTCGCGGCGACGCGAGCGGCCACTGACGAGATGCTGCTTGTGAACGCGCGCCGTCTGTGTGACGAGGCGCTCGCGACCGGTACCACCACCATCGAGATCAAGACCGGCTATGGACTGACGGTGGCCGACGAGGCTCGTTCGGCTCGGGTTGCGGCAACGTGCACCGAAGAGGTCACGTTCCTCGGTGCCCACGTCGTTCCGAAGGAGTACGCGGATCGCGCCGACGACTACGTGGCCCTCGTCTGCGGACCGATGCTCGAGGCGTGTGCGCCGCGGGCGCGATGGATCGACGTCTTCTGCGAGCAGGGCGCATTCGATGCCGACCAGGCGCGTGCCGTACTTCGCGCCGGCCGCGAACGTGGTCTGGGAGCCAAGATCCATGCCAATCAGCTGGGCCCCGGCCCGGGCGTGCAGGTCGGCGTGGAACTCGGTGCGGCATCGTGCGATCACTGCACCCACCTCGATGCCGCCGACATCGATGCCCTCGCCGGCAGCGACACTGTTGCGACGCTGGTTCCCGGGGCCGATTTCTCCACGCGTTCGGTGTATCCCGATGCCCGCCGTCTGCTCGATGCGGGCGCAACCGTGGCGTTGGCTACCGACTGCAACCCTGGGACGAGCTACACGACGTCGATGCCGTTCGTTATCGCGCTGGCCGTGCGCGAGCTGCACATGTCGTGCGACGAGGCGGTGTGGTCGGCGACGATGGGCGGCGCGCGGGCCCTCGCTCGCGCCGACGTCGGCCATCTGTCGGTGGGCGCATCGGCCGATCTGATCGTGCTCGACGCGCCGAGCCACGAGCATCTCGCGTACCGGCCGGGCGTAGCGCTCGTGCACGCAGTGTTCCGGCAGGGCCTACGACGCTGATAGCTCCAGGCGCTTGAGCCATTCGTGGGCGCGCGCGTGTCCGAGTTCGGTGAGCTCCTCCGCGTGACGGAAGTCGACCGACTTCCGCGCCGTTGGTGGCGCGGGGATCACGAGGATGTCGGCGTGGGTCGGAAGCTGGTTGAGGCGAGTGCGGTCGACTGAATCCAGCACGAGTTCGAGGCCACGCCACACATGGCCCAACGCGTGGCGGGGTGAGCGCTCCGGATTCGTGGCCGGCACCGGCAGTACATAGATCTGCGTCGCCCCCTCGTTGATCGCCACTTCGACCGGCAGATCGTCGGCGATACCTCCATCGACGAACATGCGACCACCGATTTCGATGGGTGGCAGAATGCCGGGCACGGCGCACGACGCCAGAAGCGCCGTCGCCACATCCCCGCTGCGGATCGTGAGCGAGTCGCCGGTAATGAGGTCGGTGGCCATCACCACCAGCGGCGTCGGGGAGTCCTCGAGGCGCGAGAACGGCACCTGCTGACGGATGAGGCGCCGCACCCCCCGGTTGGACACCATCGACGGTTGGCGACCGATCAGCGCCGCCAGCAGGTGGACCATTCGGATCGGCAGAACGTCACGCCGGTGGGTGGTGCGCCACAGCGACGCGAGAGCGGTTGCGCCTTCCACGCCAGGGTGGGTGGCGATGAAAGCGGCGTTGAGCGCACCCGCCGACGCCCCGACCAGCATGTCGGGGACGATTCCCCACTCGGCCAACGCGAGCAGGACCCCCGCCTGATAGGCACCGAGCGCGGCGCCACCTCCCAGCACGAAGGCCACGCGCTGACGCCGGCTAGCGGCGCGAGGCAGCGACCGATCGATGGGAAACGACGGAGACATCGCGCCTTTCCTGACAAGCGTGAACTCAGCGCAGCTTACGGGCTACGAGGGCAAAGGCTCCCTGAGATCGTGACGCCGTGGGTTTGACACGGCGATCGCCCCACTGATCGGCTGGCGACGTGCGCCTGGGCATCTCGCCGTTCACCACAACACGGGTCGGCGCGCAACGCGTGTCCGCCCGGGCAGTCGAGGGAGGCCTCGACACGTTGTGGCTTGGCGACGGGCTGCTCGTGAACCCCGACTTCCCCGGTTGGTCAGGAGCATTCGAGGCGTTCACCGAGTTGGCGTGGCTGGCGGGTCAATGGCCATCGGCCCGTGTCGGTTTGACCGCCGCCGTGCTCCCGCTGCGAGACATCGTGTGCCTCTCCCGGCAAGCGGCCACCCTCGACCGCCTCACCGAGGGTCGGTTCATTCTCGCCGTCGCCCCCGGCTTCTGGGCCAAGGAACTCGCGTGGCGAGGAGTTCGTTTTGAGGAGCGCGGGGCACGATTCGCCGATGCATTATCGGGGCTGCGGGCCGCGCTGGCGGGCGAGCCCTACGACGGTCAATACGTGCGCATACCGCCGGGCGACCGCCTCGCTCCCGAGCCGCACACACCCGGCGGCCCACCGATCTGGCTCGCCGGCGGCGACGCCACGATGCGTCGGGCCATCGCGTTGGGCCTCGCCTATCAGGCATCGCGCATCACGCCGGCCGCTCTCGCTCCCGTGGCCGCCCGGTGGCACGACGCCGGTGGGGGACTGCTCGCGGTCCGCGTACGCGTGGAGGTGAAGCCGGCCCCGCCCAAAGGGGGAACGGTGGCGTGGCAGGGGCTCGCCGGCCCCGCCTCGTTCCTCGCGGAGCAACTTTGCGGATTTGACGACCTCGGCGTGGCCGACGTGTCGATCGTGCCGGGTCAGGACGACGAAACGTCGCTCCAAACGGTCGGGGTCCTCGTCGACGAAGTGCTTCCCGCGCTCCGCGCCGCGGGCGTAGCGCTCGACTAGGCGGCGAGCACCGCTCGCGCCCATGCCACGCGCGCCGTGACCGAGCCGATGTCGAACGCGGGCACCGCGAGAGAGGTGGCACCGATCGAGTGGGCGGTGGCGGCGGCGAGCTCCGGATCCGCGCTCGGTAGGACAAGGTCGCCGATCACGCCAGGAGGGACGAGTTCCATCGCGGCCTCGGCTCCGCCTCGCACGAGACGCCGCCGGATCTCGTCGATCGTCGCGGGCGCCAACCCCCATGACTGCTGCAGCGTCCGATTGCTGTTGAGCACGGAGTACGCGGCGATGGTACGAATGCGCGCTGCGCTCACCTCGTCGTGCGCGACCAGTGGGGCCCACACCAACTCCGGCCGCGCGCCCGCCGCGTCTCGGCTTGCCGCGGCGCCTTCTTGGATCCGCGACACACTCCGCTCGAGATCGCTTGTCGGTACGGCCCAGAGCAGCGCTCTGTCGGCGGTCTGGCCCGCGGTCTCCAGCAACCCGTTGGCCCGGCCCGCGACAAGCACCGGCAACGGGTGCAACGTCACTTCAAGCGCGCGCCCACTGGCGGCATCGAGGGGCGCGCCCTGCGCTACCGCACGAATCAGCTGCGCCAACTCTCGCACCCGGCGCGGTGCATCCGTTCTCGAGATCGCCGCCGCGCCCGTTACCTCGGAGCCGCCGGCCGCAAGGCCTACGAACACGCGCGGCCCGGCGAGATCCTGCAACGTGGCGACCGCGGCGACGGTGTGGAACGGGTGACGCAGGTACGGGTTGGTGACCACCGGCCCGATCTCGAGAGATGTCGTGGCTCGCGCCGCCTCGGCGAGGAGCATCCATACATCGCGCCACCAGAACGCGTCGGCGAGTCCGAGCCAATCGGCACCAGCCGCTTCGGCCGCGACGGCCAGCTCGCGCGCGTCGTTCAGGCTCGGGTTGTGGAGATGGGCGATGACGCCGATGGACACGGTGTCACTCCATGGCGGCGCGAAAACTCTGCGCAGCGGACGCGATGCGGTCGAGGATGTCGGCGGGCTGATCGCCGATGATGGCGAAGCCGACGCTCGTTGCGTGCAAGGGACGTACTCGTGAGGCCAAAGCTCGGCCCACCTCTGCGGGTTCGCCCGCGATCAGGACATCGTCGAGCAGCGTTTCGGTGAGAAGGCCTCGAGCGGGCCCATCGTTCCCTTCGGCCAATTCAGCGGCGGCCGCGACGACGTCGATCAGGCGTAACCCGACGCGGGCGCGAGTCTCCTCTGGACAATCGAGGTACGCGTAGATCATCTGCGCCGCGACGGCGTCGGCCGCATCGCGACCGAACGCGGCGTTGACGTAGATGGCGGCCTCGATGAGGCGACTACTGCGCGCCCACGCGAGCGTCGGGGCGAACATCGACGCCGGCACGCCACCGAGAAAGACACCGTCGGCAACCTCCGACGCGAGACGGTTGAGCTTCTCTCCCCGTGCCCCGATATAGATCGCCAAGTCTTTGGCTCGGATCGCGTGGGGCCGGGGTTGGTACCCCTCGGTGGCGTCCCCATTGGCCACCGCCCGGGCGATGCGCACCGCGCGCCGCACGGCGGCCAGAGGATGCTCGCGTCGCACCTCCGCCGGGCCGAGCGCCATGTCACCGCCGGGGCCGAATCCAAGGACGAAGCGTCCGGGAGCGATCTCGGCGATCGTGGCGGCCGCGGCCGCGGTTACCGCGGGATGGCGCAGGTACGGATTCGTCACGCCGACACCAAGTCGCACGCGCGTCGTGGCGCTTGCCGCCGCCGCGAGCACGACGAACGGATCGCGTCCGGGCCCCTCGTCACCGACCCAGAGTTCGTCGAGACCCGCCGCCTCGACCTCAGCGGCGAACGATGCGACTTCGCCTGCGGGACGATCAGGAAACAGCCAGACGCCTACGCGTACGGGCACCGGTTCAGCGGGGAGCCGCGCGCAGGGCGTGCTCGGTGGGAATCTCGCTGCGGAGCCCGAGCCCGTTTGCGACGCGATTCACGTAGTTGAAGTAGGCCACCATGTTGTTCAGGTCGAGGATCTCGAGATCGTCGAATCCCGCGGCGCGCAGCGCTTCGATATCGGACTCAGCAATCGAGCTGGGCGTGGTCGTGAGCTTCTCGGCGTAGGCCACCGCGGCATCGATGCGGTTGTCGCCGGTGGGGTGATGCGACGGGTGGGCCAGCACTGCCGCAACGAGGTCGGGGTCGGCGCCTTCGGTTGCGAGTCGCACCCGCAGGCCCGACAAACAGTGGGGCGTATCGTTGAGGCTCGACGCTACGAGCGCGGCCAACAGCCGTTCGACGGGACGCAGTCCCGACGGGCACGACTCGACCACTTTGTAGAGCCGGAGCCGCTCGAGCACGAGTTCTGGGTAGAGGCTGCCCAAGACGGTGAACTCCGTCGGCTCGCCAAGCCGCTCTGCCTGCCAGTCGTAGGCCTCTTTCAACACGCCGGTGGCTTCTGACCAACCCACCTCGGCGATCCACGGCCCGTTGGAAATCGTCATCGTCATCCTCCACCCCGGACGGTATCAGCGCGATTGGCCGAGGCGGTCGCCCCTCCCGTTTGCCAACATGGGCCGATGACAGAGTCTCCGTACGGTTTCCGGACCCGCGCCGTGCATGCCGGCGGCCGGCCCGACCCCACCACCGGTGCCCGGGCGGTGCCCATCTATCAGACGACCAGCTTCGTCTTCGAGAGCACCGAAGAAGCCGCCACCCTCTTTGCGCTTCAGAGCTACGGCAACATCTACAGCCGCATCGCCAACCCGACGGTCGCCGCGTTCGAGGAGCGGGTGGCCAGTCTCGAAGGTGGGCTCGGGGCGGTGGGAACCTCGAGTGGTCAGGCCGCGGAGTTCCTGACGTTCGCCGCGTTGGCCGGCGCCGGCGATCACATCGTCGCAAGCGCCCGGTTGTACGGAGGCACGCGCACACTGCTCGACGTCACGTTGCGTCGATTTGGCGTCGATACCACGTTCGTGGCCAGCGACGAACCCGACGCGTTTGCGGCGCAGATCCGGCCTGAGACCAAGGCTCTCTACACCGAGGTGATCGGTAACCCATCGGGGGCGATCGCCGATCTCGCGGGGCTGGCCGATGTAGCGCACGCGTCGGGCATTCCTCTCATCGTCGACTCGACGTTGGCGACCCCGTACCTGTGTCGCCCGATGGAGCACGGCGCCGATGTGGTCGTGCACTCGGTGACGAAGTTCATCGGTGGGCACGGGACGTCGATCGGCGGCGCAGTGGTGGAGTCCGGGAGATTCCCGTGGGGCGACGGGCGCTTTCCGCTGATGAATCAACCGGTCCCTTCGTATGGAGGCCTCACGTGGTGGGGCAACTTCGCCGAGTACGGGTTCCTTACGCGCTTGCGATGCGAGCAACTTCGCGATGTCGGCGCGACCATGACACCGTTCAACGCGTTCCTCTTCCTGATGGGGCTCGAGACGCTCGCGTTGCGCATGCCCGTGCACGTCGCCAATGCGCAGCGCGTCGCCGAGTTCCTCAGCTCGCACCCGAGTGTGGGATGGGTCGCATACGCCGGGCTGCCCGATTCGCCCTGGCGCGAGCGCGCTCAGCGCTACTTGCCGCTGGGTGCAGGTGCCGTGTTCGCGTTCGGGCTCAAAGGAGGGCGGGAGGCCGGCCGAACGTTCATTGACACCGTCGAGTTGTGCAGCCACCTCGCGAACGTGGGCGACGCGAGAACGCTCGTCATCCATCCGGGTTCGACCACCCACGCCCAGCTCGACGATGCGGCGCTCGCTGCCGCAGGCGTCGGGCCCGACCTGATCCGCATATCGGTGGGGCTCGAAGATGCCGACGACATCTGCGATGACCTCGATCGTGCCTTGACCAAAGCGACCGCATGATGGGTTGGGTACCGCCGAGCGCGGGGGAGCGTCTCGCCATCCTGCGTCGCTCTCACGCGGTGGCGATGGTGGGTGCCTCGCCGGATCCGAGTCGAGCCTCCTATTTCGTGGCCTGCTACTTGCTGGCCGAATCGTCGTTCGATTTGTTCTTCGTGAACCCGAAGGCCGACGAGATCCTCGGCCGTCCCGTCTACCCGACGCTTGCCGATCTTCCGGTCGTCCCTGACATCGTCGATGTTTTCCGCCGCCCGGAGGATCTCCCCGCAGTCGCCGCCGACGCGATTGGAGTCGGCGCCAAGACCCTGTGGTTCCAACTCGGACTACGAGATACCGACGCGGCGACGCGCGCCACAGCCGCCGGACTCGACGTCGTCATGGACCGGTGTCTCAAGATCGAGCACGCCCGGTTCAAGGGCGGCCTGCACCTGGCCGGGTTCGACACCGGCGTCATTACATCGCGGCGGCGCCCAGATCTCAGCTAGTGACTCCAAATCTCAGTTCGTGACAGTGGGAGGAGTGGGAGGAGGACCGAACTCGTCCGGTCCGAACTCGTCCGGTCCGAACCCACCGCGGTGGGGCCGGCCCGGGCCGAGCGGAGCCTTTCCGTTCACGATGTCGTCGGCGCGCGCCTTGGCGTCGGCCTTCATCTGATCGGCCTGCGCTTGGGTGATGCGACCGGCCGACAACGCGGCGTCGATACGAGCGTTGACGTCGTCGATGATGACCTGGGCAACCGCAGCGGGATCCTTACCGTTTTCGGTGGCGAGTTCGGCGAGCGTCTTGCCCGCGACGAGCCCCGCTTTCAGGTCAGCCTCGGTGATGCCGATCGCCGCGGCGATCTTGGCGGGATCCTTGCCGAGTGGTCCGCCGAAACGACCCTCGGGCTTGCGGCCGCCGGGGAACGCCGGGCGGGCCTTCGACAACGCGTCCTTCACGGCGTCGGCCTGCGCCTGGGTGATGGTTCCGGCATCGACGAGGGGCTTCAGGACGCCGTCGACCCACGAGTCCTTGGGCGGGGTCGGCGTTGCTGCGTCCGCCGACCCAGTTCCCGACGCCCCAGATCCCGACGTAACAGTGACGGTTGTCGTTGGGTCGTCCTGGGCCGCGTTGACGGCCGACGGCACCAGCAATGTCGCACCAATCGCGGCACCGGCCACGAGTGAGGCGGCGGAGGCGGCGATGAGATACGGGGTACGGGACATGGGCACTCCTTGCTCAGTAACCCGAATGTAAGGCCCTTGTATAAGACCCTGGTCGTGACTCGCTGTGAATCGCATAAGAGTTCTCACGCTCCGTGGCGTGCACGGCGTGCGGGGTCGTTCGCTCCCCGTTCGAATCGTGGCTCCGCCGCCGGAGTACGGTGCGGGCCTTCCGTCAGGCGCCCAGGGGTCCGATGACGACACTCGATCTACGGCAGTCCGGTCCGTGAACGAGCGCGACCGTGAGCCCGGCATCTTTGCGCGCTCGCTGTTTGCGGGATTGCCTCGCCGCTACGACCGACTGGCCGAAATCCTGTCCCTTGGGCAGAACCGTCGTTGGCGACGGGCGATGGTCGATCGGGTCGTCGGCGAGGACCCCGGTCGCATTCTCGACGTGGCCACCGGACCCGCTGGCGTCGCCCGTCAGATCGCAGCGCGGTCGCGGGCCCAGGTTGTCGGCATCGATCTGAGCGAACCGATGTTGCGTGAGGGCTTGGCCAACGTGGCGCGGGCCGGTCAGGGGGACCGCATCGCGTTGGTTCTCGGGCGCGGCGAAGAGCTGCCGTTTCCAGACCGTTCATTCGACGCACTCACGTTTACGTACCTGCTGCGCTACGTGGCCGATCCGACCGCCACCCTCGAGGAGTTGGCCCGCGTCGTGAAGCCCGGCGGGCCCGTCGCCAGCCTCGAGTTCGCGGTTCCGACCTCTCGGGTGTGGCAACCGTTGTGGTGGCTCTATACCCGTGCCGTTCTGCCTGTGGCCGGTCTGGTCACGGGTGGTCGCGTGTGGTTCGACGTCGGGCGGTTTCTCGGACCGAATATCACCGGCCACTACCGGCGCTATCCCGTCGACGCGACGGTGACGGCTTGGGAGAAGGCGGGTATCAACGATGTATCGGTGCGGCGCATGAGCCTCGGTGGTGGGGTCGTCATGTGGGGGCGGAAGGCGCCATGACGGGGTCTCGAAGCAGCGAGGGTCGCGCGATGCCGCCCGCGTTCTACAGCGCGCCAGCGGTACTGACCCGCCCGTCGTTGCGTGACTGGTGGATCTTGCTCCATCCCCCGTACACCGCGTGGCACTTGTCGTACGTCGTGATCGGCGCGTGCCTGGCCCCGAATGTGGACGGCACAAGGTTGGTTGCGACGGTGCTCGCGTTCTTCCTCGGGGTGGGTGTGGCGGCTCACGCGCTCGACGAGCTGCATGGTCGCCCTTTGCGCACGGCCATACCTTCCTGGGCCTTGGTGGCGGCGGCGGTGCTCGGTCTGGGCGGCGCCGCGGCACTCGGCATCGCGGGCGTGGCCCGCGTCGGTATCGGCCTCCTCGCGTTCGTCACCGTTGGCGTCGTGCTCGCGGTCGGCTACAACCTCGAGCTCTTCGGCGGCCGCCTGCACAACGACGCGGGGTTCGCGGCGGGCTGGGGCGCCTTTCCGGTCGTCACGGCCTACTACGCGCAGCGCGGACGCATCGACGCCGTCGCGTTGGCCGCCGCGGCGTTCGCGTTCTTCTTATCGGGGGCGCAACGGCACTTGAGCACTCCGGCGCGATCGCTGCGCCGCAAGACGAGCCATGTCGAGGGCACGGTGACGATGCGCGACGGCAGTGTGAGCACCCTCGACGTCTCGACGTTGCTGGCACCGCTCGAGGCCGCGTTGCGCGCGCTCACCCTGGCGACGATCGCGTTGGCCGGAGCGCTCGCGCTCGCGCGGTTTGTTGACTGGTCCTGAGGTTGCGCCCAGGAAATGCTGGAGTCGATGTAGTCGTCGTAGGCGCGGGACCAGCCGGCAGCACCGCGGCGCTCGTGCTTGCACGCGGCGGGGCGCGCGTCGCTGTCGTCGACAAGACCACGTTCCCAAGAGACAAGGCGTGCGGCGACCTGATTGGGCCACGCGGTGTGCAGCTCCTCCACGACCTCGGAGTGAGTCCAAAGGGGGCGCAAGCCGTCGGCGAGATGGTTGTCGTCGGTCCAACTGGGCGGAGGGTCCTCCTTCCCGCTCGCGCGGGACGCCGTTACCCGGGCTACGCCCTTGCCGTACCGAGGGCCCGCTTCGACGCGCAGCTGCGCGAGGCCGCCCTGGACGCCGGGGCCGTGGGCGTCGACGGACGGTTCGTGGCCATCGACGATGATGGCATCGTCCTCGCCGACGGAAGGCGTCTGACCGCTGACGCGATCATCGGCGCCGACGGCGCAACGAGCCTCGTCGCCGACGCGGCCGGGCTCGTTTCACGCGACCGCGTGCTATGGGGCTTCGCCGTTCGTAGCTACGTAGCAACGTCCGTCGAGCGCCCGGTGATCGCGCTGTGGAACGACTCGCCCCGACGTGGTTTCCCCGGCTACGGCTGGCTCTTCCCCTCGCCGGGTGGCGCCGCCAACATCGGCCTCGGCCTCGGCATGGGAGCCGAGCGCACCCGTGCGGCGCGCGCGGCGCGCAGCCTCGACGATTTCGTCGCCCACCTTCAGCGCGTCGGCGTGCTCGACTCCGCCGTCAGCGTCGACGGACGCCGCCTGGGTGGCTGGCTCAAGATGGGCATCGTGGGAACCGCACCCGCGCACCGGCGGGTGCTGCTCGTCGGCGACGCCGCCGGGCTGGTCAACCCGCTCCAAGGCGAGGGCATCGCCCAGGCCATGGAGAGCGGGCAGGCGGCCGCCATGGCGATGCTGGCCCATCCCGCGCATCCGGAGGAGCAGTACCGCGTCTGGCTGCGGAACCGGCACTGGACGTATTCCTCCGTGACATCGCCCGTGCACGCGGCGGTCGTCAACCGGCCCAAGCGCGTCGCGCGGCTCGCTCGCGTGCTCACCGCGCCGGGCATTGGTTCGGCGATCGCACCCGCGTGGGCGCTCTATTGGAATGATCTTCTCCGGGATGCCACGCCGAGTTTTGCGGCCGCTGGGGCCGCGGTGGCCCAGGTTTCCGGTCGCGTCGCGACGGCAGCGTCGCGGACCAGGCGTTTGTTGCGCGAAGACCTCGCCGTCCGCGTGGGCATCGAAGCCGATGTCGCGCCAGACTGCGTCGATGCGCGCCGACTACGTCCGCTCCGATGAGGAACGCATCAATTGGCGGTCGTCGGTGCCGTTCATCGCCGTCCACCTCGTCCCGTTCGCCGCGTTCTTCACCGGTGTTTCAACGCGGTCAGTCGTCCTTTGTGTCGTTCTGTATGTGACGCGCCTGCTCTGCATCACGGCCGGCTACCACCGCTATTTCTCGCACCGCAGCTTTCGAGTCAGTCGCCCCATGCAGTTCTTGATGGCACTCGCAGGTACGACAGCCGTGCAGAAGGGTCCGCTCTGGTGGGCGAGTCATCATCGTGCACATCATCGTTACGTCGACACCGAACGTGACCCCCACACTCCTCGAAAAGGCTTTTGGTGGAGCCACGTCGGCTGGATTCTCTCCGATCGGTACAGCGCCACCGATGCCGTATTGGTTGCCGACCTCGCCCGTTACCCGGAGCTGAGATTTCTGAACCGCTTCGACTGGATCGGACCGTGGGCGCTCGCTTTGCTGTGCCTCGCGATCGCCGGATGGAGCGGCCTTGTCGTTGGGTTCTTTCTTTCCACGGTCGTTCTGTGGCACGTCACGTTCACGGTGAACTCGTTCGCGCACGTGTTCGGCCGGCGTCGCTATGCCACCGCGGACACCAGCCGGAACTCGTTGCCTATCGCGTTGATCACGTTCGGGGAGGGGTGGCACAACAACCACCATCACTACCCGCCGTCGGCCCGCCAAGGTTTCTTCTGGTGGGAGTTCGATCCAACGTGGCAAGTATTGCGAGCCCTGCGCGTCCTCGGAGTGGTCAAGGACCTGCGGACGCCTTCGCCGGCCGTGCGCGCCGGTCTCACGCGCCCGCCGGTCGAAGCGCCGAGCCGCGAAACAGTGAGCGTCGGGAGCGATTAGGCACCACCGTGAAAGCGTGGTGGGTCGAGCGCCCCGGACCGATCGACGATCGACCCCTGATGTTCGGAGAGCGTGTCGATCCCGAGCCCGGTCCGCACGAGATCCGTGTGCGCGTCAGCGCGTGCGGCGTATGCCGTACCGACTTGCACCTGGCCGAGGGTGATCTCGAGCCGCACCGCCCTCGCACGGCTCCGGGCCACGAGATCGTCGGGGTGGTCGACCGGTTGGGTTCGCACGCGACCCGTTTTCGCATCGGCGAGCGCGCGGGCATCGCCTGGCTTCGCTCCACCGACGGCACCTGCCGGTTCTGCGCTCGAGGCGACGAGAATCTGTGCCTCGCCCCCCGCTTCACCGGTTGGGACGACGACGGCGGCTTCGCGGAGATGGCTGTCGTCGACGAGTCATACGCGTACACGCTGTCCGATGTCTTCGAAGACGCTGAGGCAGCTCCACTGCTTTGTGCGGGGATCATCGGATACCGCGCGCTCCGACGCACCGAGCTTCGGCGCGGCGGGACGCTGGGCATCTATGGCTTCGGCGCGTCAGCTCACCTCGCGGCCCAGGTGGCGCTGCACGAGGGGGCAACGGTCCATGTCCTGACGCGTTCGGCCGCCGCTCGCGAACTTGCTCTCTCGCTCGGCGCGGCGTCCGCCGGCGACGCCTACGACGAGCCACCCGAACCGCTCGACGCCTCGATCTTGTTCGCGCCCGCCGGAGAACTTGTGCCTGTCGCGCTGCGCGCTCTCGACCGCGGTGGCACCCTCGTCGTCGCGGGCATCCACCTGAGCGACATTCCCCCGTTGCGCTACGCCACCGACTTGTTCGAGGAACGGCGACTGCTGAGCGTCACCGCGAACACTCGGCGCGACGGTGAGGAGTTGCTTGCTTTGGCGGCCTCGATCCCGTTGCGACCGACGGTCACGCGCTACCCGTTGGAGCAGGCCGATCGGGCCCTCTCGGACATGGCGCACGACCGGCTCACGGGCGCCGCGGTGCTCACGGTTCCAATCGGGTAGACAGGGCGTGATGGCACCAACCACTTACACCGACGTGCTCTACGAGGTCGTGGACGACACGACCGCGCTCATCACCATCAACCGGCCGGAGCGCTACAACGCGTTTCGCGGTACCACCGTGGAAGAGCTCATCGATGCGTTCAAGCGAGCGTGGGCCGATCCCGAGGTGAGGGCGGTCATCCTCACGGGTGCCGGCGACAAGGCCTTCTGCTCCGGCGGCGACGTGAAGCAGAGGGCAGAGACCGGCGACTACGGCGCCACCACCAACGGTTTATTCGAAATCGATGCCCTCCACCGTGTGATCCGCGACATCCCCAAAGTCGTCATTGCCGCCGTCAACGGTGTGGCGATCGGCGGCGGGCACGTACTGCATGTGGTGTGCGACCTCACGATTGCCGATGAGCGGGCTCGGTTCGGCCAGGCCGGACCGCGGGTTGGTTCATTTGATGCCGGTTTCGGCACCGGCTTCCTCGCGCGCGTGGTCGGAGAAAAGCGAGCACGCGAGATCTGGTTCCTCTGCCGGCAGTACTCGGCCGAGCAGGCTGAGCGATGGGGATTGGCCAATGCCGTGGCACCGGCAGGAACTTCGGTCGAGGTCGCCCGCTCCTGGGCCGCCGAAATCGCGGTGCTCAGTCCGACCGCGCTGAAGTTCCTGAAGTACTCGTTCAATGTCGACACTGAGATCAACGGGGCACTTTCGAACCTAGCGGCGTCGGGCTTGGAGCTGTTCATCGCCACCCCCGAAGGGCGAGAAGGCGCGGCGGCCTTCGCCGAGAAGCGCCCTCCCGACTTCCCCGGCGCGGCGCGGCGCGGATTGTGACGAGTCAGTTCTGTTCGCCGTCCGCACAACCGTTCTCGAGAGAGGAACGGTGGATGGCTTTATTCGGCCGGCGGCGCGAAACTGCTCCTCAAGCAATCGATCTAGTTGAGGGGATCACATGGACGCGACCACCGCGATCAAAAGGCATCACCACCTAACGATGTGCACGGGGGGAGTCCAGGACGACTACGACTTCCACACGAAGACCCTCGGACTGAAGAGTGTCAAGAAGACGGCGCTCTACGACGGCACCGTGCCCATCTACCACCTGTATTACGCGAACGACATGGGCGACGAGAGCACGATCCTCACGTCGTTCCCGATGCGCCAGTCGGGCCGCAAGGGCCGGCGTGGCAGCGGCCAGATCAGCGCGATCGCGTTGTCGGTGCCCGAGTCGAGCCTCGGCTATTGGCGCACCCGCCTGAAGGATGCAGGTGTCGAGAACAGCGACAGCGAACGGTTCGGCGAGAAGATGATCAAGTTCCAGAACCCCGGGGGCATCGACTACGAGATGGTCGGTATCACCGACGACGACCGCAAGCCGTACACCGGCGGTGGGGTGCCGCAGGAGTTTGGGATCCGGGGCACACACGGCGTCACCGTTTCCGTGCGCGACTTCGAGACCTCGCAGGAGTTCATGGAACTGGCGTGGAATGGCAAGCAGACCACCAACGACGGCAAGTTCATCCGTTACGAAATTGGTGATGGCGGCTCCGGACACATCGTCGATTTCGCGCGCGATCCCGACCTCCCGCAGGGTTCCTGGACCTTCGGCGAGGGCATCGTTCACCACTGCGCGTTCCAAGTCGACAGCCTCTCGGTGCAAGACGATGTAAAGGGCCACCTCGAGGGACTCGGCTTCACCGACGTGTCCGACCGCAAGGACCGGGGGTACTTCGAGTCGGTGTATGTGCGCACTCCGGGCGGCGCCCTGTTCGAGGCCACCGTGTCGAAGCCCGAAGGCTTCCTCATCGACGAGACCTACGACGAGATGGGCAAGGAGTTCCAGGTGCCTCCGGTGTTTGCCGACCAGGCGCAGTGGATCAAGGAATATCTCGAGCCGCTGAACTACTAGTGGCGGGTAGTCCGTCGTCGCCTTGATCGACCATCTCGTCTACGCGACGCCTGATCTCGCAACCACCGTCGAGGCTCTCACCGACCGCTTCGGCATCGTTCCAACACCCGGTGGCGCGCATCCGGGCCGGGGCACGCGCAACGCCCTTGTCGGATTGGGCGACGGCGCCTACCTGGAGATCATCGGTCCTGACCCCGAGCAGCCGGTGCCTACGTTCCCTCGACCGTTCGGCATTGACGCGCTGTCTGGCCCGGCGCTCGTGATGTGGTGCGCTCGGCCGGCCCTTCCGCTCGAGGTGGTGATCGAGGCCGCGAGCGCAAACGGGTACCACCTTGGACCGATCGTGTCGATGTCCCGGCACCGGCCCGACGGTGTCTTGCTCGAATGGCGACTTTCCGTACCGGACCCGGCGGCGTCGGAGGGCGGTGTGCTCCCGTTCGTTATCGACTGGGTCGCCGCGACTCACCCGTCGGCGTCGCTTCCTCCGGGCGTTGTCCTGGACGAGTTGCGCCTCGAGCACCCCGAACCAGAACGAATCATGGCCGTCTTGGCCGCCCTCGGCGGGGCCGGGGCGGTGATCGTTTCGGGCGTTGAGGCGCGGCTCTCGGCCACGCTGCAAACACGCGCCGGTCGCGTCCGTCTCGGCCCCGAGCCCGCTCCGGCGTTTGAAC
>JBDUDK010000047.1:0-27058 GCA_040002995.1 Acidimicrobiales bacterium
GGTCTGAGCGGCGGCGGTTCGGTCAAGCTGTACGAGGCAATGCAGATGGGGTGACGATCCGATGAGAACCCTCGATCGGGTGCGTCGGATAGCGCTCGCTCTTCCCGGAGTCAACGAGCGGATGAGCCACGGTGAGCCGTGTTTCTTCGTTCGCGACAAGCGGCCGCTGTGCTACTTCCACGACAACCACAACGGCGATGGCCGGATGGCGTTGTGGTGTCCAGTCCCACCCGGCGTGCAGGAGGAGATGGTGAGCGCTGATCCTGTCCGGTTCTTCGCCCCACCAACATCATCGACTGGAGTGTTCCGCCAATGGTTGGGCGCGTACCTCGACACAACGGGGCCACATCGCGTCGACTGGGGAGAGATTGCCGCCATCGTCGAAGATGCCTTCCGGTACATCGCTCCGGCCGTGCTGGTCAAGGAGCTCGACAGCCGATCGACGACATCCGGCACGCCATAACTGCCGATCTGGCTCTTGACCGGTGACTGCTGACTAAGCAAACACACCATGGGGCGTGTTGCCCAGGAATCGCTGGCACCACGTCACCAGAACGAATCCAATCGGAGCGGGTTCGCGACAGCAAGCGCGGCTTCCCGACAGGCCAGGGACATGACATACCGTTCGATCGCAGTCACGGCGTAACCAGCGTTTGTGGATTTCAACTCGGAGGTGTAGACCGAGATCGGGAAACAACCATGAGGGGTGGGGAAAGTGGTCAGATCGGTAAGCATGTGGCGGCCACGCGACGGCAAACTCGGCGAGTTCATGGGCAATGCGGCAGAGGCCAAGAAGATCCATGAGCGGCTCGGCGGCAAGGTGCGCGTTTCGCAAACCCTGTTCGGCGGTCAGCCTATGACGGTCGTGTACGTCATCGAACACCAAGACATGACGGCCTTCGCCAAGTTCAGCGACAAGATGAGCGCCGACACCGAGTGGCAGAAGTTCTGGACGTCCGCGATGGCCAGCCCGAGCGCCGACTTTCTCCAGAGCTCGCTACTGCAAGAGATCGACGGCCTCTAAGCCCTAATCGGTCAGATTCTGCCTAGCGACGAGCGGAGAACACCCCGCGATCACCCATCTCTGCCTGATCGATCTGGCGTCCAGCCTTAGATACTGCCTAAGCAAAGACATCCCCCGGCTGATGCATCAGCGGCAGGGAACCGAACGCGCGGATCCACTCATCTGGCGTGTGCGGTGTCGGCGGCCAGGGAGGGCCGAGCGTTTTCAACTGCAGTGCTTCCTCGGCCGTCTGAATCGGGTAGGTGCCCGGTGGCTCCATGACGACCCCGAACCCGAGCCGGTACGTGAGCAAGTCGTTGAGCGTGATCGGGCGCCTTGCGGGCACGGTGTCGTCAACGGCCGCATCGAATCTGCGCAGCACGCGCTGGCCGTTCAGTTCGGGCAGAAGCTCGTCCACCGCGCGGTCCATCAGCAGTGTGCCTTCGTCGACGAGCACCATGGCCGCCGCCGCGGTGATCGGCTTCGTCAGGGAGGCAATCCGGAAAATCGCGTCGCGTTGCATCGGCTCGCGGTCGCCGAACTTCTTTTTCCCAATGACGTCGACCTGCGCGTCACCGTTACGCGCGACGAGCGTGATGAGACCGGGCATGTCGCCCCGCTCGACGTACCGAACCATGCGGTCGTGAAGTCCTGTCTTCGTCACCGGCGGTCCTCCTAGCCGAGCGCAGACGCGATCACGTTGACCAGAAGGGCCACGATGATGGCGCCAAACAGATACGAAATGAGCGCGTGCCGAAGGACAGTGCGACGGACCACGCGGTTTCGAATGTCGGTGTCCGACACCTGGTAGGTCATGCCGACGGTGAACGCGACATACGCGAAGTCGGAATAGTCGGGCTCGTACACACCGCTCTTGAAGTCAATGGCGCCGGGCGCCGTCGAGTAGTACTCGTGCGCGTAGCGCAACGCGAACACCGTGTGGACGACCGCCCACGAAAGGGCCACGGTAAGAACGGTCTCCACCGTGAGCAAGGTCTTGAGGACCTGCTCGCTCTGGTGCGCCTTCAGAAGACCGAAAGCTGCTCCACCGAGGCTGGCCACGGACGCGGTGAGCACGAGCAGGTCGGCCGATGCCCGACTGTTGTCCTCACGGGTGGCGAACTCCTTCGTTTCGTCGCCGCTGAATCGACCCACTCTGAACCACACGCGCGACAGCACCACGATCGCCAGCGCATCCCATCCCGTGAGTACCGCGACCTGCCAGGGCGCCACCCAAGCGAGGGTCACCCCCACGATGAGGCCCGCCGCCGCCGACTCGAGCACGCGGCGTCCCTGCGACTGCCTCCACCAGTCGCCTCGATGGCTACCCTCGACCGGGGTCACGCCAGGAGTCTGACCCAGATCTCGATAGCGTCGCTGCTATTCAGTAGTTGATGCGGACGGTGGATACGTCGATGCGGGAGCTGCCCTCGGGCACTATCACGCTTGTCTTCAGCGATATGGAGGCGTCGACGCGTCTCCTGCAGCAGCTTGGGAGCCGTTGGGGCGACACCCTGTCTCAACACCGTGCCCTGTTGCGCGCCGCCTACCGGGGCCATGGCGGCCACGAGATGGGAACCGAAGGCGACAGCTTTTTCGTGGTGTTCGACTCGGCCGCCGATGCCGTACAGGCATGCATCGATGGCCAGCGGGCGCTCGCGGCACACAGCTGGCCGGCAGGGATTCCCGTAAGAGTACGGATGGGAATGCACACGGGGACGCCGGTGCGCCACGAGGAGGGCTACATCGGTCTCGATGTACATACCGGTGCTCGCATCGCGGCGTCTGCGCACGGCGGCCAGGTACTGGTGTCCGAAGCCACTCGCCACGCTGTGCAGGGTGAGATCACGACGGACATTTCGTTCCTGGATCTGGGTTGGCATCGCCTCAAGGACCTCCCGACGCCTATCCAGCTGCACCAACTCACGGTGGCGGACCTCCTCGGTGAGTTCCCACCGGTACGCAGCCTGGGCGCCCCGACCAACCTGCCCGATCCACGTACGTCCGTCGTCGGCCGCGCTGAACTGGTGGAGCACGTCTGCTCGTTTCTCCGGGACGGAGCGCGTCTCGTCACCCTCACCGGACCGGGAGGAACCGGCAAGACCCGGCTCGCAGTGGAGGTCGCCAAGGCGCTCGAGCACGCATACCCGGATGGCGTGTTCTTCGCCGCTCTCGCCCCTACGCGCGATCTCAGGGCGGCGTGGGAGGTGATTGCCGGCGTCTTAGGAGTCACGGGCGACGAGGGTCCGCAGGAACGCGTCAGTCGCCACCTGGCGGCGCGTCGGTCGCTCGTCGTGCTCGACAACCTCGAACAGCTGCCGACGTCGGCCGAGTTCGCTCGCGATCTCCTCGAGGCGGCACCACGGGCAGTATTCGTCGCGACGTCGCGCCGCCCGCTGCATGTGCTTGGTGAGCGTGAAGTCGCTGTACCCAGGTTGCCGCTGCAAGCGGCTACAGCTCTTTTTGCGGCCCGGGCATCCCTGGTTCGGTCGGATTTCACGCTCGACGAGTCGAATCGGGTCGACGTGGAGCAACTTTGCGACCGTCTCAACGGCCTCCCCCTCGCAATCGAGCTCGCCGCGGCGCGTACCCGCCTGTTGTCGCCGGCCGCGTTGCTCGTAACGCTCGCGGATCAGCTGACGCTCGCGGGCAAGGAGGTCGACCGGCCGGAGCGCCAACGCACTCTCCGCGCCACGATCCAGTGGAGCTATGACCTTCTGCCCGCCCGCGACCGCGCCACGGTCGATCACCTCGGCACCACGCTCGGCGGCTGCAGCCTCGATCTGCTTCGTGCGCTGCGGCCCGACGAAGATCCGCTCGACCTTGTCGAGCCGTTGGTCGACGCCAGCCTTCTGACCCTTAGCGAAGGCCTCGCCGGCGAACTCCGACTTGAAATGCTTGAGGCGGTTCGGCAGTTCGCGGCACAGCAACTTGCTGCCCGCAATGACGTCGATGTGGTGCATCGTCGCCACGCGGAGCACCTCCTCGAGGTGGCCGGCGATGCCGCCTCTCGACTGCGCGGGCCCGATCACGCGCAGGGGACGCGCATTCTTGATCGTGAGGCCGGCAACCTGTCCGTCGCCCTTGGGTGGACTCTCGAGCCAGGCGATCCAGCGAGAAACGAACTCGGTGTGACGCTCGTGAATACGCTGGCGTGGTTCTGGTACATGCGCGGACATGGCGAGGTGGCCACGTCGTGGGTGCGTCGCGCAGTGGCGCTCGCGCCGTCCGACTCGGCGCGGGGCAGGGCGTTGCACTACCTCGGTGTACTGCAACTGCAGCACGGCGAGGTTGACGCGGCGTTTGCTTCGCTCGGAGAGGCACTGACGTACTCCCGCGCCGAGGCGGACACCGATTCGATCTCCAAGGACCTCTCGAGCATCGCGGTCGCTGCGCGAGCGGCCGGTGATCTCGTCGGCGCGCGGGATTTTCTGGAGGAAGCAGTCGCCCTCGCTCGCGAAGGGGCCGACTCGCTCAGTCTGGCAACGGGGTTGTCAAACCTCGCGGTTGTCGAGCTCGATCTCGGGCAACCAGATCGGGCGGTGACGCATTTGCAGGAGGCCGTTGAACTCGACACCGTCCGAGGCGACGAATGGGGCGTCGCCGTCGGTCGCGTCAATCTCGCGACGGCGTACCTCCGCCGAGGGGACGTCACAGTCGTGCGCCATGCCGTGGTCGCGCTCGCCGCCGAAGCCGCTGTACGCAACGACCCCGACCTTGCGTGCTGTGTGCTCGAGCTGACCGCCGAGCTGCACGCCGACATGGGGCGGGCCCGTGACGCCGCCCGCGTCGCCGGCGCCGCCGACGCCGTGCGAAGACGGGAATCACTTGCCCTGCCCGAGCCAGACGCGGCGGACCTTGAGCTCCATCTCGGCCCCCTGCGTGCGAGCGTGGACTCCGCGGAGTGGGAACGGTGGACGCAGGAGGGTGCCGCCATCGGTCTCTCAGCACTCGACGAGGTAGTCACCCTCCCCGATTGAGAACCGTCTCCGAGGCGTATGCGTGCAGACGCGCGGCTAGCTCCTTCGGGTGGCTGAACGCGGGCAGGTGTCCGCTATCTATCTCATCGGGCGTGATGCCAAGGCGCTGCCGCACGACTCGGCGCATGAATTCGGCGGGGAAGAAGCGGTCGTCGCGGCACAGCAGGAACTTGGTGGGCACGGCGGGCCACTTGGCGAGGGGCCACGGCTTCTCGAACGGCGTGTCCGACTGCTTGCGTTCCCCCCGTGCCATCGCCCCGGCCGCCACGTCGGGCGGAACGTCGTGGAAGAACGTCTTCATGACCTCGAAGCCGCCATCGACGGGGCTGTTGTCCCAACCCGTGTTGGCCCACCACTTCCCCGGCGACTCGCCCGGCTTCGGCACCATCGCGGCTACCAGGACCATCAGGTCGACGGGTACCCGATCGCACACGAGCGGTGCGGTGAAGCCGCCGAGTGATTGCGCAACGACGACGAGGTCGGTGCGGTCGCCGATCGCCTCGACCACCGTGTCGGCATACTCCGAAAGTCCGGCCGAGTCATCGTCGCATGGCAGGTCGACGGCCACGACGTCGTGGCCACGGTCGCGTAGTTCGGGAACGACCAGGTGCCAGTACCACGAGTCGGATCCGGCCCCATGAATCAGGACGAACGTAGCCATGGCGCGTTGCCTCCCATCCTCGTCTGAAGGGGTAGACGGACGTCACGCCGGAAACTCATCCGCGGCGGGTTGCGGCAGCCGGCGGACGATCGTGAGGTAGCTCACCATGCCACACAGGAAGAAGCCGAGCGCTTGCCCGTTGAACAGCGGGATCACCGCGAAATGGTCGACGAGGAGTCCGGTTCCGATGGAGCCGATCGCGGCGCCGACCGCCCCGGTCGCGGACAAAATGCCGTTCAACCGTCCGAGCACATGTGGTGGGCATAACTGCTGTGCTGTCGTGAACGAGCCGATCTGCGACGTGGCGTTGGGGAGACCCGTGAGGGAGAAGAGCACCAAGTAGAGCCAGAGCGCGGTCGACACGGCGGGCGCGTTGATGAAAAGGGCGGCACTGAGAGCTAGGCCGAGATAGCCCCACATCATCAGCCACGGCGCGGAACGCTTTCGTGCCCATCGAGGAACGATGAGCGCGGCCACGATGCCGCCGAAGGCCGCCATGCCGCGGATGATGCCGATCTGGGATCCCCCGCCGTGCAACTCGTCGACGACGAAGACGATAAACAAGATCGGAAACATCGCGAACGCCAGCTGGGCCAGCGCCTGCACGACGACGTAGGCCATCAAGGGAGGGCGGGCTTTGATCTCTCTGAGCCCGACGCGTACGCCTCCTCCTTGTCTGCCCGTTTCACCGTCGGGCGCGAGAAGAGTCCCCGTCGGGGTGCGGACCAACCCCATCGCCACGGCGACGGCCGCGAACGTCACGGAATCGATGACCACGACGCTGGTGAGCCCGCCGAACGCGACGGCAATGCCGCCGGCCGGCGATCCGATCAGGCGTGCCACCGAAAAGCTGGCCGAGTGCGCGGCGTTGGCCGCCACGAGCTGCGAGGTCTTCACGACACGGGGCAACAGGGCAAACGAGGCTGGATCGTTCACCTGCTTCAGAGCGGACTGGAGGGCAACCACGACGAAAGCCGGCCATAGCCGGGTACGAGCAACGGCCAAGAGGGGAAGCAGCGTGACCGCCTGCAGGACGTTTGTCGCGATCAGCGTGCGCCGGAGATCCCAGCGATCCGCGAGGCTGCCACCGTAGGGACCGAGCAGTACGCCGATCACGAGCTCGATGACGAAGACCGCAGCGGTGGCGGCTCCCGATCGCGACTTGGTGAAGACGTAGACCGGCAACGCGACGAGCAGCATCCAATCACCGATGTTGTTCACCAGGCTGCCCGCGAACACCAGCCGAAAGTCACGGCTCCGCCAGACGGAGCTCTCCTCCTCGGCCTCGGACGGCGCTGTGCTCACGCGTCAGGCGCCCGCGGTGACGATCCGGCCGATGCCGGCACGTGCGGTCAGGTCGAGAAGTCGGGCTGCGCCGCGCGGGTGTTCGCGGAGCGACCCTTGGGCTTCTCCCACTCTTCCTGGCGCCCGAGTGCGGTCAGGTCGAGGAAGTAGTACGAGCCGCCGAGCATCTCGGTGCCGCGCGCGTAGACGGAATAGGTGTGGAACAACGCGTCGCCATCGCGCAGGAACATGCTGTAACCGGGTTGCTCCGACGATCCCTCCCCCATCCACCCCAAATCATGCTGCTCGAGCTCGTCCAACGTGCGGTAATTCCACATCACCGGAGCCACCGAAGCGTCGATGGTCACGTTGTAGTCGTAGTTGAAGTCGCTACCGAACGACGAGTACCACGGAAACGTCCAACCCTTCGTGGCCTTGTAGCGCTCGATCTTGTCGAGGGGCGCGCGCGAGACGACCACGAAATTCGTCTCCCGCTTGTGCAGGTGCGCCAACAGTCCGTCCGAGAGCTCATCGGAACCCGCGGTGCAACTCGGACAGCCCTCATCCCAGCTCGGGTCGAACATGAAGTGCTGGACGATGAGCTGGCGGTGGCCGTCGAAGAGGTCCATTAAACTGCGCTTGCCGTCCGGGCCTTCGAAGACGTAGTCCTTCTCGACCTTGACCATCGGCAGCTTGCGCCGCTTGGTGTTAAGCCGGTCCCGCGCCTTGGTCATTTTCTTCTCGTCCGCCAGCAACGCCTTGCGGGCCTCGAGCCATTCATCGCTCGACACGATCTTGGGAAGACTCATCTTGCGCTCCTCTCCACGCTACGGGTGGCGCTCTCCTCATAGACGCTATCGAGGGCGCGAACTCATCGGCGGCGCCGGATTTCCAGGACGACCGCTGCGACCGCCTCGGCACACCCGCTAGGAGCGGGGCGAACGCCGCAACACCCGAGGTCGGGGCGGGCCCCACCGTCGACGAGCCAGGCGTGGGTGCGAGTGGCGCAGCTGCACGCCGAGGCCGGGCCGGCGGTGACGATGAGCGCCGCCCCGACTACCAGCGCGACACCCAACAGCCGACCGGAGCGACGCATGCCGATTCGACGTACGAGACGCTCGCACGGTTCCCGCCACGCTTAGCCTGGCGCGATGGCTGCACCCGATCTACCGGAGCTTCACGCCCGTGCGCTCGACGCGACTCGAGGCATCGTTGCCGCGATCGCGCCAACCCAATGGACCCTCGCCACCCCGTGTTCCGAGTGGGACCTGCGTGCCCTCGTCAACCACGTCGTTGGTGGCAACTGGTGGGCGGCCGAGCTGGCGGCCGGCAAGACCATCGCCGAGGTGGGAGACCGCCTCGACGGTGACATCCTCGGCGACGATCCCATGGGCTCCTACGACGCGTCGTCGGCCGCCGCCGCGGCAGCATTTCGTGCGCCCGGAGCGATGTCGGCGCCGTGCGCGGTGTCGTACGGACCGGTGCCCGGCGAGACCTACTGCGGTCACCGGTTCATCGACGTCCTCGTCCACGGGTGGGACATCGCGGCCGCGACCAAACAGTCGACGCGTCTCGATCCCGAACTGGTCGACGCATGTCTCGCCGTCGTTACGCCGCAGGCCGAGCTGCTCGAGGGCAGCGGAGCCTTTGGCCGAGGGGCGATCGCTTGCGTCCAGGCCGACCCGCAGAGCCGGTTGCTCGCGCTCCTCGGCCGTCAGTCGTAGCGCACGCTGAGCCGGCGGCTGATATCGGCGGCGGCTCGCGTGAGCAAGTTCGCGATGCGCTCCTCATGACCGTCGAGCCGTTCGGTGGGACCCACGACTGACAGCGCGGCCACCGCCCGGCCTTTGGGTGGCAACAAGATGGGCGCGGCCACTGACGATGAACCCAGGTGGGCCTCTTCCCTCGACGTCGCCCAGCCCCGCTCGCGGACTTCCTCCAGCGTCTGCAGGAAGCGGGCGGGCTCGACAATCGTGTAACCCGTGAAGGCCACGAGCCCGGCTGCAAGGCACGCGCTCGCGAACTCTGGATCGTGCGCGGCAATCGTCTTGCCCGAACTCGACGCGTGCGCCGCGACCCGTCTATACGCATCGTCGGTGAGGCGCACGTGTTGAGGGCCCAGGAACCGCTCGATGTAGTGCACCTGGGCACCACCGGGTATCCCGAGCTGCACGGTGGCGTTCACCGCATCGTGGATGGCCGCCAGATGAGGCAGCGCCGCCGCCCGCAACTCGTAGCGCGCCGCGGTGATCTGCCCGAACTCGAGCATCTTGAGGCCGAGTCGGTACTGGCCCCGATCGAACCGGTCGAGCAACCCGCAATCAGCGAGCGTGTTCAGTGTGCGGTGGGCAGAACTCTTCGCGATGCCCACGATTCGCGCCACCTCGCTTGGCCCGAGTGTGGGCGACGTGATGAACGCGTCAAGAACCCGCGCCGCGATCGACAGCGACCGCAACTGATGGCCGTTCGCGGTCGGTACCCGACGCTCGGCCATATCAGTCGCAGAGCTCGAACTCGTCGAGGTCGACACCACAGACGATCTCGCCCGAAAAGTGGGGACGTACCTTCGCCTCCCACTCGTCCTCACTCACCTCACCGTCGCCGGGCACCAGATGCGACAACACGAGGGTCCGCACGCCCGCTCGTGACGCGATGTCGCCCACTTGATCGGGTGCGCTGTGGGCGCGACCGAGATGATTGATCACAGCGTCACCGTTGGGCAGCCGATGGAGCAGCTCCTTCATCCACTCCAAGTCGATGACCTCGTGCACAAGGATGTCGGCCCCACGCGCCAGCCGCACGACGTTCTCGCACGGCCCGGTGTCACCGGAGAACACAACGGAGCCGGTGGGCGTGTCGAAGCGGTAGGCGAACGCAGGAAAGGCCGGCGCGTGTTGCACGAGCACGGCCGTGACGCGGACGCCATTGTCGTCCTCGGGATACACCACGATCGGTTCCATGGCGGGCGCGGAAGTCTCCGGGCTCGCGCCGCTCGCCGTCACACCAAGATCGATGTCCGGTCGATAGCCGTCGCGAGCGATGCCGAGCTCGTGCACGTCGACGAGCTCAGCGATGTTGGCGCGGTTCTCGTCGGTGATGCGCAAGTTGATGTTGTACGAAAACGCGTTCAGGAGATGCTCCGTCATCTTGCGCGTGCCCGGGGTCGGGTCGTCCGGATTCACCAACGGGGGCATCGGTCGTTCGGGCGGGTAGATCGGAAGCGGAAGCCCAGCGGGAGCGGGTCCGTAGACGTCGATAGGCCGGTTTGGCCAGCCGCCGAGGAACAGGTTGGGAAAGTCGATGACGTGATCGGAGTGCAGGTGCGTGAGAAAGACGGCCGCCACGAGGGGGCGCTCACCCCGGGCGGGTGATCGGTTCACGTCGAGTCCGGCCCGCCACAACTGCGTGTTCGCGCCCTCGCCGCAGTCGACCATGTACCCGTGGCCGTTGACGACGACGGCGTTCGAGTATCCGGAGCGCGTCGCCTTCGGGTTTGACCCTCCCGCGGTTCCCAGCAGCACGACCTTGCCGGTGCCCAGGGCCTGGCGCGGGGCGCGCCGCCGGGCCAGCTCGGCCCGCCAGTCCTTGACGCCCATCTGCAGGGCGGCGCCCCGGTTCTCGGCCGGCATCTCGCGCAGCAGCGGGGCGGCCTGGCACATCGCGCGGCGACTGTAGCGGCCCGGTTTGACCAGCGAGTCCGCGCGTTCGCCACAGAGGAACGCGCGGGTTTTCGCCGGCCAGGAGACGTGTCACTCTGCGGCGATGAGCGGCGATTTCGTGGAGACCGCGGCGGGGGGTGCCCTCCTGGTAGGGAGCGTGCCGCTCCGCAACGCCGACGAGGTCTTCCATACGGTCGCGCGGGCCCTGGGCGATCGCATCAAACGCCTTCCCGACGGTGAGACGGGTCCCCGGTCGGACTGGATCGTGTGGCAGTACCCCGTCTTGAGCTCTCGACCGGAGTTCGAGGTGTGCCCGCCCGGCGACCACCCGTATCGCTCGCTGCCGCGCCTTCGCCTCCGCGACGGGGCCGCCGCCGCCGCGTTGCGCTTCGAGGATCTCGGTTACTCCCAGGCGGCGATCGCCTCGTACCAGGTGTTCGCCCGATTGAAGCGCGACGGGCTCATCCCGGCGCACATCCGCTTCCAGGTCTCGCTCCCGACACCCCTCGCCCCGATCAGCGCGTTCATCGCGCCCGAACATCAAGCGGTGATCGAGCCGATCTACGAGGCGCGACTCCTGGATGAGGTCACGGCCATCGTCGATGCCGTCCCCCACGACCAACTGGCCATCCAGTGGGACACGAACTTCGAATTCGCCATGCTCGACGGCACGTTGCCCACCTGGTTCGAGGACGTGCGCGCTGGCATCGTCGAGCGCCTTCTGCGCATCGCCCGCCGGGTGCCCGCCGACGTCCAACTCGGCTACCACTTCTGCCACGGTCACGAGCGCCTCGACCGAGAACGCGCTCACGACGCGCGCAGCATGGTCGAGATCGCGAATGCGCTGTCGGCCAGCTTGAGCCGCCCGCTCAGCTGGATTCATTTGCCCGTGCCCCACGACCGTCTCGATGTGGCTTGGTTCGAGAAGCTCGCCTTGCTCGCGCTGCGACCGGAGACGGAGTTGTACCTGGGCCTGATCCGTCCTGCCGATGGTGTCCTCGGCGCGTCGGCGCGCGTCGTGGCTGCCCGCCGCTATGTACCACGATTCGGTGTGGCGACGGAATGCGGGTGGGGTCGGCACCGCCCGCAGGATGTGGACGAACTCCTTCAGCTTCATTCGGCGATCGCGTCGCCGGTGCAGGCCTCGACGCGCGCGTCTCGGGCCAACGCGTGGCCCAAGGGCTGGAACCGGATACCCGCCGACGACTGGACGGAGCACCCTGTCGACGATTTCGGGTTGGCCTACGACAACGTCGAGCACCACGGCTGGTATCGCAACCTTGATCCGACGGTGGAGGAGCTCGCCCACCTTCTCAACGATGGCGACATCCTCCTCGACTACTCCGGCGGCACCGGGATCTTGCTCGATCGGCTCAAGTTGCGCGTGTTCGACGCGCGGGTCGGCACCGTCATCGTCGACAGTTCGCCGAAATTCCTTCGCGTCGCGCTGGAGAAGTTCCGAAACGACCCCAACGTCGGACTGCGGGTGCTGCGTTACCTCAAAGATGAGAGACGGCTCCAGCGCGTCGACGAGGTGCTCGGCCCCGAGCTCATGCAGCGCGGCGTCGACGTCATCGTGTCGACGAACGCGATCCATCTCTACCCCGATCTCGAAGAGACCGTGGCGTCGTGGGTCCGCGTGCTGCGTCCCGGCGGGCATGTCTTGGTCAACTCCGGCAACATCCGAAACCCCCGTGCCCGGCGCAACGAGTGGATTCTCGACGAGACGGTCTGGGTGGTGGCCGATCTCGCCGAGGGGATCGTGCGCACCGATCCCTCCTTCGCGGCGTACCGCGACCTTCTCGACGACACCGAACGGATGAAGGCCCACGCGGCCCATCGCGACCGGGTCTTTCTTGCGCCGCGCCCGCTCGACTTCTATCTCGACACGCTCCAAGCCGGCGGTCTAACCGTGGAATCGGTGCGCGAGGCCAGCATCGAGGCGGGCGTGCAAGAGTGGTACGAATTCCTGAGCGCCTACCACGACGCGGTGCTCGGATGGGTCGGCGGCACCGAGAAGATCGACGGGGTCAAACCGACGGAGTCAGCGCTGCAAGATCGCCTGCGGCTGATGCGTCAGTCGATGGACGTTCTGTTCGGTGGGCGCCCGACTTTCCAAGCGTGTTGGACCTACATCACGTGCGGGTACGAGGGCGACGGCACTCGTTAATTTCCGCCCCCCGGATAGCGGTCCATAATGGGTCCGGCACACCACGGGGGGTTCAGTTGTGACTGTTACCGCGAGCGAGACCGATTTTCCCGGACCGGACGAGGTCGTGGGCTTCTGGTCGTGGGACAAGATGCACGCGCCGCGGCCCATCTCTCCGCTGGCGGGCGATCTGGTCGTTCCGACCCTTGGTGCCGGGTTCACGGAGGCACAGGGCGAGTTCGCCGCTCCGCTCGCCATGCAAGCGAAACTCATCAACTACTACATGTACGCGTCGTTCTACCCCGTCGACCTCGGTGACGAGACCGAGGAAGATCGTTGGGCGCGTTACATGGAGTCGCTCAAGCAGATGGTTCCAAAGGTCGGCGACCTTTGGCAGAACGAATGGAAGCCTTCAATCCTGCCAACGCTGGCCAAGGGCAAGACCGCCGATTACACCACCCTGAACGACGACGAGATCCTCGCGACCTTCGAGGAACAGATTGCGGGTATCCAGTACCGGTGGATGATTCACGGCCGTATCAACTTCATCCTCATCGCCACGAGCGATTTCGTCGACTACTACGCGGCGCTTTTCACGCCCGAGGATCCGACGGAGGCCTATCAACTGCTCCAGGGCTTCCATACCCGCTCGGTCGACGCGAGCGTTGGTCTCTGGAAGCTCAGCCGGCTTGTCAAGGAGAGCCCCGCGGTCCTGAAGGTCTTCGAGCAGCTCGAACCAAAGGCCATCGTCGACGCGCTCGAGGATTCCGCGGAGGGCAAAGCCTTCCTCAAAGAGCTTCGGAGCTACCTCGACGAGTACGGCTGGCGCAGCGACGCCGTCTACGACATTGCCGACATCACATGGCGCGAAGAGCCCTCTGCTCCTCTCGGCGCCCTGCAGGGCTACATCGCGCTCGGTGACCACGCCAACCCCGAGCTCCTCTTCCAGAAGGCCGTCGATCGTCGCGAGGAGCTCATGAAGACGGCGCGGGCCCGCCTCGCCGATGAACCGGACAAGTTGCAGAAGTTCGACGCGCTCTTCGAGGCGGCCAAGTACAACCTGCCCGTTACCGAGGACCACGCCTTTTACATCGACCAGGTCGGCATCGCGATATTTCGCCGCTTCGTTCTCGAACTCGGACGCCGGCTCGCCGACCGCGGGGTGATCGAGAGCCAAGACGATGTCTTCATGCTGCACAAAGACGAGCTGATCGACGCAATCCGCAGCGGCGGAGACCGCAAGGCGACGGTTGTCCAGCGCAAGGCCGAGATGGCGGCATGGGCCAAGGTCGTCCCGCCTCCCGTGCTCGGTATCCCGCCGCCCCCTGGCCCCGACCCCTTCGTCGGCGCGCTTCTCGTCAAGCTCCTCGGACTCGGCGATCAGGTCGAACCGAACCGCGATCCGGATGTGATCAACGGTGTCGGCGCGTCGCCGGGCACGGTGCAGGGCCCGGCGCGGGTCGTGCGCAGCCTGGCCGAGGCGAGCAAGCTTCAGCTCGGCGACATCATGGTGTGCGAGATGACCCTGCCGCCGTGGGTGCCTCTGTTTTCCACCGTCACCGCCGTGGTCGCGGACACCGGCGGCGTCCTCAGCCACTGCGCGATCGTCGCCCGCGAGATGGGTCTACCCGCGGTGGTCGGTACCCAGGTGGGCACCGTGCTGATCAAGGACGGCATGATCCTGACGGTCGACGGAACGAAGGGCATCGTCCGGATCGACTCGCGGCCGTAGCCGTTACGGCCAGAGCTGCTTGCTCGCGAGCGCCGCACCCTCGGCGAGAGCGCGGAACTTCGGCCACACCACCGTTGGGTGCACTTCGGGCGCGTAAGACGCGCGCGACGAGAACCCGCAATCGGCTCCGGCGATCACGTTCTCACGGCCAACGAGGTTGGCGTAGTGGACGATGTACTCGGCGATCAACTCTGGATGTTCGACGTAGTTGTTCGCGTGCCCGAGAAAGCCGGGGATCAGGATCTTGCCCTCCGGCAACTTCACCGTTTCCCACAGGTGCCACTCGTGGTAGTGGCGAGGATTGGCAACTTCGAACGAATGGGCGCCGGCGTTGATACTGAGCATGTAGCCGACGACGTCGGTCATCGGGATGTCGTTCATACGGGGGCCATGGTTGAGCCCGTAGCACGTGTGGTGACGGATCTGCTCGGAGGGGATCTCGCGCAGCGCATGGTTGAGCGCCTCGACGTGGTGGTTGGCAGCCTGCTGGCGGACGTCAGGTGGTCTCGTCGGGTCGCTCAACGTGTCGATGAGCCAGGGATCGTCGATCTGGAGCACGAAACCCGCGTTGACAATCCCGAGGTACTCCTCGCGCATGGCCTCAGCCACCGCGTGCAGGTACTGCTCGTGCGTGTCGTAGTACTTATTCGAGCCAAAACCGCTCGGGCCCGTCGAGGGCATGAACACGTCGGTTACGTCGCAGTCCGCGACGGCGGCCTTGAGGTTGTCGATGTCGGTTTGGAGCTGCGCCTGTCCCACGTAGCTGATCGGTCCGTCGCAGATGAGCCGGCGAAGAGGAGTGACCGTCGAGGAGTACTTCTTGAAGTAGTCCGCGTAGTACTCCGGGAAGTCGTCGACCTCTTTCTGCCACGAAGGTGCCATCGTCGACGGTCCCATATCGGGCGTGAAACCGGCGAGGCGATCGCGTACGTACCCGAGAAAGCTCGACTTGCCCATTTCCCCGTCGGTGACAATGTCGATGCCCGCTTCGACCTGCTTGTGCACGACATCGGCGACGGCTTCGGTCACCTGCCGATCGAAGAGTTTCTCGTCGTAGGGCCGCCCGTTCTCCTTCTCCTTCATCGTGTCGAGGAGCGGGTGGGGACGGGCCAGGCTGCCGACGTGGGTGGTCAAAATCCGCTGCTCACTCCGCTTCATTGCCGTCTCCGCTCTTTACGTTTGGGGCAGTGCCAACCTAGCCGCCGTGCCGCCGTAGTGACACGTGGTTCACTGGGTCGATGCCCCGCTCGGAGCCGCCGTCCAAGCGCGAACTACCGACCGTCGCGTTCGCATCCCGAACTGCGTGGCGGGCCTGGATGGCCAAGCATCACGACACCTCCAGCGGTGTGTGGTTGAAGATTGCGAAAAGAGACCGGGCCATCTCGAGCGTGTCCTACGCGGACGCGCTCGACGTGGCCCTGAGCTACGGCTGGATCGACGGTCAGAAGAACAAGCTCGACGACGACTACTGGCTGCAGCGGTTCGGGCCTCGAAAGTCGAGGAGCCGCTGGTCGAAGATCAACCGGGCCAAAGCGCTGGGTCTCATCGAGAACGGCCAGATGAAACCGGCCGGTCTTCGAGAAGTTGAGCGGGCCAAGGCCGACGGCCGTTGGGAAGCGGCGTATGACAGTCAGAGCACCGCTGCGGTCCCGTCCGACTTGCAGGCTGCGCTCGATCGGAACGCAAAGGCGAGAAGGTTCTTCGCCACGCTCGACAGCGCCAACCGGTATGCGATCCTCTACCGCATCCACGACGCCAAGCGGCCCGAAACGCGTGCACGAAGGATCGAGCAATATGTCGCCATGCTGAGCGAGCGAAAGAAGATCCACCCCTGACCGCCGCCACGCGCCCCTCGATGGTCCGATTCACCGCCCGTCGCGAGGACGAGGCGTTGCTTCTTGGCAAGGCGACGTTCATCGACGGCCTCAGGTCGGCGGAACTGGCCGGTGCGTACCACGCCGCGTTCGCCCGCTCGATCGAACCGCATGCCCGCATCGTGGGTATCGACGTCACCGAAGCGCGTGGTTTGCCGGGCGTCGTGGCCGTTTACACGGCGGACGATCTCGACATCTGGCCACTCCCACCGCGCCTCCCGATCATGAACAAGAGCATGTGGCGGCCGATGCTCGCCTCGGGGGTGGTGCGCTTCGTGGGCGAGCCGCTGGCTGTCGTCATCGCGGAGTCGCGTGCGGTCGCCACCGACGCCGCCGAGAGCATCATCGTCGACTACGACCCGCTGCCCGTGCTCCTCGATCTCGAAGACTCCCGCCTCGGCACCACACTGCTCCACGAGCACGCGGGGACGAACGTCTCCTACGAATGGACGACGAAACCGCTCGAGTCGGATCCGTTCGTGGCATGCGACGTGGTTGTTGAGTTCTCGCTGCGCCATCCCCGTCTGGTGCCCGCTCCCATCGAGCCCCTTGCGGGCGCCGCGGTCTGGGGTCTCGATGGCCGTTGCACGTCGTGGGTGTGTTCGCAGCGACCCGCGGGCGCCAAGTACGTGATCGAGTGCTCGCTCGGTCTGGAGCCCGGCACTGTCAGGGCGATTGCGCCCGATGTCGGCGGCGGGTTCGGCGCCAAGGGCGGTTACGGCTGTTACCCAGAGGATGTTGTGATCGCGTGGGCCGCGCGTCGGCTGGCGCGACCGGTCCGCTGGTGCGAGACGCGTAGCGAAGCGATGCTGGCCATGGGACACGGCCGCGCGTCGACCCACAAGGTGCGCATCGGTGGAACGGCCGACGGTGTCGTCCGCGCGTACGAGGTCGAGGCGCTCCAGGACAGCGGCGCCTATCCCGCGATGGGCACGTTCGTCACATCAAACCTGCGCAACTCGGGCACCGGTGTCTATGCCATCGCGGACGCTACCGTCAGGGGCACATCGGTCGTCACGAACACAACGCCTACCGTCGCGTTTCGCGGCGCCGGTCGACCGGAGGCAGCGTGCGACATCGAGCGGGCCATCGACCGCTTCAGCGCGGCCCTCGGTCTCGACCCTGTCGACGTCCGTCTCCGCAATGTCGTGCCCGCGGACGCCTTCCCCTACAAGACCGCGATCGGCTCGACGTACGACAGTGGACGCTACGGCGAAGCCATCACACGCTGTGTCGAGGCCGGCCACTACCGGGAGCTCCGCGACGAGCAGGCGGAGCGCAGGCGTCGGGGTGATGTTGTGCAACTGGGCATCGGAGTGAGCTGCACCGTCGAAATCACGGGCGGCGGCGAAGGCGAAACCGCGTCGGTGTCAGTGAACGACGACGGCACCGTCACCGTCATCGTCGGGACCTCGCCGCACGGCCAAGGGCACGAGACGACGTTTGCCGACGTGGTCATGGACGTGCTCGGCATCGATCGCAGTCAGATCGAGGTCCTCCACGGCGACACCGACCTCTCACCGTTCGGAGGCGGCACGATCGGGTCGAGGTCGGCACAACTCGGAGGCTCGGCGGCGTACGGTGCGGCTCAGGGCGCAGTCGAGGAGGCCCGCAAGCGAGCGGCCGAGCATCTCGAGGCCGACCTGGCCGATGTGATCTTCGACAAGTCGGCCGCCGCCTTCCATGTCGTGGGGACTCCGGCTCGTAGCTTGCGCTGGACCGACCTCGGCGCGATCGAGGCCTCACATCAGTTCAAGCCGGCCGACGGCACGTACGCCTTCGGTGCCTGCCTGGCCGTCGTGGAAGTCGACACCGAGACCGGGTACGTCTCTGCCCGCTCGCTCGTGTGCGTCGACGACGCCGGCACCCTGCTGCAACCGGTCCTTGCCGAGGGACAGGTGCACGGTGGGCTGGGCCTAGCGGTGGCCGCGGCGCTGTGCGAGGAGATGGTGTACGGCGACGACGGGGTCCCGAAGACGACATCGTTCGCTGAGTACGCACTGATCTCCGCGGCCGAGCTGCCATCGTTCGAGACCCATGAGATGGAGACCCCGTCGCCACTCAACCCGTTGGGGGTCAAGGGCATCGGCGAGTCGGGCACGGTGGTCGCGACGCCTGCATTACAGAGCGCGGTGCTCGATGCCCTGAGCGCGTTCGGCGTCGAGCACCTCGACATGCCCTATACGCCCGAACGAGTTTGGCGCGCGATCAACGAGTCGCGCCGCTGAACCTGATGCGCACGCAGGTGGCGATTGTCGGCGGAGGACCTTCGGGTCTTCTCCTGTCGCATCTACTCGCCCGCGCCGGAGTCGACAGTGTGGTCTTAGAGCAACGCACCCGTGAGTACGTAATGGGCCGGGTCCGGGCCGGGCTGCTGGAACAAGGCACCGTCGATGTGTTGCGGTCGTGTGGCCTTGGTGCTCGCCTCGATCGGGAGTGCTTGACGCACGAAGGCACGTTTCTGTCGTGCGAGGGCCGGCAATTCCGCATCGATTTCAAGGCCCTCACGGGAAAGACCGTAACCATCTACGGTCAGACGGAGATACAGAAGGACCTGTTCGACGCGCGCGACGCGGCCAACGGTGTGGTGATTGACGAAGCCCAGGACGTCGACATCCACGATGTCGAGAGCACGGCGCCTTGGCTCACTTATCGCAAGGACGGCCAGGAGTACAGAGTCGACGCTGACTTCGTAGCGGGCTGCGACGGCTTTCACGGGGTGTCCCGTACGGTCATTCCGTCACGGCTCTTGCAGACATACGAGCGCGTGTACCCGTTCGGCTGGTTGGGCATCCTGTCGCCGACGCCCCCCGTCAGCAACGAGCTCATCTACTGCCAACACGAACGGGGTTTCGCGTTGTGCTCGATGCGCAATTTGACGCTGTCGCGCTACTACGTCCAGTGCGACGCCGACGCCACCGTCGAGGATTGGCCCGACGACCGGTTCTGGGACGAACTTCGGCGGCGGCTACCGGAAGCGGCGGCTGATCGGCTCGTGACGGGTCACTCGATCGAGAAGTCGGTCGCCCCACTACGGAGCTTCGTGGCTGAACCGATGCGGTTCGGACGACTCTTTCTTGCCGGCGACGCGGCCCACATCGTGCCGCCCACCGGGGCGAAGGGTCTGAACCTCGCCGTGAGCGACATCGTGATGCTGAGCGAGGCCTTGCTCGAGCATTACGACGAGGGTTCCGACGCCGCGCTCGACAGCTACTCGAGCCGTGCGTTGCGTCGAGTGTGGAAGGCGGTGCGGTTCTCGTGGTGGATGACCACGATCCTGCACCGCTTCCCCGGCGACGGCGGCTTTGCGCAACGCGTCCAGGCGGCCGAGCTCGACTATCTCTCAACCTCCATCGCCGCACAGACGGTGCTGGCCGAGAACTACACGGGCATGCCGCTCGACCCGGTCACGCCGTAAACCGGTTGCGAAGCTCGAACTTCAGGACTTTGCCCGCGGGGTTTCGCGGGAGGTTCTCGATCGTGTGCAACCGGATCGGCAGCTTGTACTTCGCGAGCCGGTCGCCGCCGAAGTCGCGCAGTTCGTCGAGAGTGAGCTGCTGGCCTTCCTTCAACGCCACCACGGCGGTGACGGCTTCGCCCCAGCGGTCGTCGGGAAGACCGATGATGGCTACCTCGGCCACCTTCGGGTGCTCGTACAGCACGCTCTCGACCTCGGCCGGGTACACATTCTCACCACCGGAGATCACCATGTCCTTGACTCGATCGACCACGAAAAGGAATCCCTCGTCGTCGAAGTAACCGAGATCGCCCGAGTGGAACCAGCCCGCTGCGTCGATCGCCTCGGCGGTGGCCTCGGGCCGGTTCCAGTAACCGGCCATCACATTGGGACCCCGCGTACAGATCTCACCGCGCACCCCTGGTGCACAGGGCTGGCCGTCACCGTCGAGCACACCGAGATCGCTGTACATCGGGGCGAAGCCGGCGGAGCCCACCTTGGCCAGGGCGTACTCCGGCATGAGAAACGAGGAAAACGGAGCGGTCTCGGTAAGCCCGTACCCCTGCGCGAGGGGTATGCCTTTGCCGTTGTAGATCTTCAGAAGGGGTTCCGGAACGGGCGCTCCACCGACGATGAAGACCCGCACGCTGCTGAAGTCGGTCGAGTCGAACTTCGGATGCTGGCTCATGAACAGATAGATCGCCGGAACACCGAACATGTTCGTGACGCCGTACTGCTCGATGGCCTCGAGCGCGGCGCCAGGGTCGAACGTACGGTGCAGGACGATCTCGGCGCCCTTTTGTATGCCAATCAGCGTGGTGACGTTGAGACCGCCGATGTGAAACAGCGGCGCGACCACCAATGACACTTCGTCGCTGCCGAAGGCCGCGGTGTGCAAGAAGTTGACGTTGTTCCATGCGATGTTGCCGTGCGTGAGCATCGCCCCCTTGGGGCGGCCCGTGGTGCCCGACGTGTACATGATGAGCGCGACATCGTCGGCCTGAACGGGGACGGCGGCGGGCAGCGGCTGGTTCGTGGCGATGGCTTCGTGGAGCGACTCCCAGCCATTGCCGCCAGTCTCGCTGCCGATGTAGCACGCACACGGCAACTGGTCGCGCACGTTGTCGAGCACGCCCTTGTGCTGATCGTCGGCCACGATCGTGTGCACGCCGGCGTCGTTGACGATGAACTCGAGTTCGGCACCCGTGAGGCGAAAGTTGAGAGGCACGAAAATGGCCCCGAGCCGGGCGGCGGCGAACAACACCACGAAGTACGCAGGATGATTCAGGCCGAGAAAAGCCACACGATCGCCGACCTCGACGCCTCCACTGCGCAGCCCCGTTGCCAAGCGATCGATGCGATAGAGGAGCTCGGCGTATGTCCACGTCTCGCCTTCAAAAGTGAGGGCGCGCTTGTTCGGCGTGAGCGTCGCGCGCTGGCCGATCATGCGGCCGAGCCCAACGTCGGGCGTGTTGTGGGATGCCATGGCCGTCGACGCTACTGGCCGGCACGGCCGAGGCTCCGGGAGCCGAAGCCGATTGGCCGGGCCTGATGCTGGAACATTTCGGCATGAAGTCGCCATCCGGACGATTACCTCTGAGGTAGTGGCGGGGGTCCCTCACTCGCCGTACGGTTCGGGCATGGCAGCTCGTACGGTCGGGCCGATGGTGCGCGATTGGCGAATTCGACGTCGTCGCAGCCAGATGGATCTCGCGCTCGACGTCGGCGTCTCGCCTCGTCACCTGAGCTTCGTCGAGACGGGACGGTCGAGGCCGAGCCCGGAGTTGGTGCTGGCGTTGGCCGATCGGCTGGAGGTTCCCTTGCGCGAACGGAATGTGCTGCTGCTCTCCGCGGGCTACGCCCCCAGATATCCCGAAACCTCGCTCGATGCCGCCGCCATGGCGCGGGTACGCGCCGCGCTGCAACGGCTGCTCGACAGCCATGACCCATACCCCGGTGTGGTGATCGACCGACTTTGGAACGTGGTGCTGGCGAACGAAGCCGCCGCCCTTCTCACGCAGGGTCTGCCCGACCACCTTGTCAATCCGACCATGAACGTCTTTCGAGTGTGTCTGCACCCCGACGGACTCGCGAGTCGGATATTGAACTTCGAAGAATTCGGCTTCTACCTCCTTGCGCAGCTCTACCGATCAGCGGTGCTCACCGGCGACGCCGAACTCCAACGGCTCGCCGATGAGGTATCGCAGTACCCCAACGTGGTCGGACTCGGTGAATGGCGAAGGTCCGCGGCCGCCGATGAACCGACGCTCCTCGTACCGCTGCGCCTCGACATCGGAGGTGCGGAGCTCTCGTTGTTCACGACGCTCACGACGTTCGGAACACCGCAGGACATCACCCTCGCCGAACTCGCCGTCGAGTTGTTCTTTCCCGCCGACGAGGACACCGACGCACTCCTGCGCGGCGCCCGAGCACTACCCAACACGTAATCGCATTCCGTCTTCAACCCCGCCAGTGTCGTGGTGTACCCACCCGAACAAGGAGTTGTCATGAGCGCCGTCACAACCACCATCGACACGTATCTATCCGCGTGGAACGAGACCGACCCGGAGCGACGGGCCAAGCTGATCGAGTCGGCGTGGGCGGACGACGGCCGCCTCATCGACCCGCCTCTGACCGGTGAAGGTCACGCGGGGATCAACGACATGTCGATCGCGCTCCACACCCACTACGCCGGCCACCAGTTCCGCAGGGCGAGCGCTATCGACGAGCACCACGGCTACCTGCGCTTCGCATGGGAACTCGTTGGCCCCGACGGCACCGTCGCGTTGACGGGCCTCGACGTTGGCGAGCTGGCCGACGACGGACGACTCCGTCGCATCACGGGCTTCTTCGGCGAACTGAGCGTCGAACAAAACGCATGAACCTATGCGGCGAAAGCGGGAGCGTCGCCGAACGGCGTCAACGTCGAGTCGCCGGCGACGAGCCAATAGCCCGACCCTGAGGGCGTCGCCACGATCCCCACGGTCGGACTGCCGCCGACGGCCCCGCCGAGCGAACCGCGGAATAAAGCATCGCCGAACGCGAAGACACCACCGTCGTCGGCGACCAGCCAGTATCCGCGGCCGCTCGGCGTCGCGGCCATGCCCACCACGGGCTGATTCAACCGAACCGCGCCCATCGAACCGAGGTACGGCGCGTCGCCGAACGCGAACACGCCACCGTCGGAGGCCACCAGCCAGTATCCGCGGCCGCTCGGCGTCGACGCCATCCCCACGACGGGTCGGTAAAGCCGCGCGCCTCCCATCGAACCGAGGAACAGCGCGTCGCCGAACGCGAAGAGCCCGCCGTCGGAAGCGACCAACCGGTATCCCTTCCCGCTCGGCGTGGCGGCCATGCCGACCACTTGCCGCGCCAGGATGAAACGGCTCATGTCGCCGAGCAGAGCCGCATCACCGAACGCGCTGACCGCACCGCGTGTGTCGGTCATCCAGTAGCCGTTGCCCGTCGAAGTGCGAGTTGCGCCGCTGATGACATCCGCGATCGCACCCGCGGACAGCGAGCCCCGTCCGACGGCGTTTCCTTTCGTCACGACCGCACCCAGGCCGGACACGACGAACGCTCCTTGGCCGTTCGTGCTCGGGAAACCGGCCACGGCATCCGTGACGATCGAGGAGCCGGCGATGATGCCGCCGTCGCCGACCCACTCCCAGTGCCATGGCTCCGCGCACGTTCCGCCACCGGGTTCGGCCCAGCCGGGATGGTTCCACCCAAAGCGGGCGCCGTTGGCCTTGAGCCACAGATAGCCGGTCATAGCGGTCGACCGGATCGACAACGCGCCCTGACCGAAGTCGACCGCTTTCCCCCAGCCGTGCATCGACGTGCCGCCGCGGACCCCAGGAGTGGTTGGCACCGACGCCGCGCACGAACAGTTCCCGTTCGCACACGCACTCGCGCGTGTCGCGATCTGATCTACGAACTGCCGGTAGCAGTCGTCGGGGACGAGGTCGATGCCATCGCCGCGCGCCGCCGCCAGCAAGTGAAGGAGACTCGTTGCGGCGGCGCGCGCCACCCGGCAGCTTCCTTCGACGGTGACGAGCTGAGCCGGATCGACCTCCCCGTTGATTTGACCGGCGATTGGAGTGGGGCGGTTCTCCGGCGCGATAGGACTCGGCGGGGCGGCCGACGCCGCTGATTGCCCCACCGTGACCATGAATACGAGCGCGGCAACAAGCAGCACAAATCGACGTCCCATAGCCCCAAATCCTCGCGCGCGCCGTACTGACGCGCTTTTCACCGTCTCTGGTATCGGTTTTGCGCGTCAGTACGGAGGGCGAATCCGGCCCAGAACAGAACCGCGCCTACCAAGAACACGGCCTCGATGACGAGGAGGCGCCAGTGGTCGTTACCCCGCGCGTTCGAGACGCCGTAGTCCGATAGCAGGACATGAACGGCGAACGTCATCCCCATGAGCCACGCGGTCAACCACGCTGCGGGTTTCCAAGCGCGCACCGTCGCGCCGGGGAAGTAGCGCAATGGCGCCATTCCGAGCGCGAGGCCCCAAATGGCGGCGAGGAGCAGCACCGAGAGTCCGTTCTCGAATAACCGGACGGACGTTGCGGGGTGGCTGACATACGTGCGAAGGGCCCATCGCAGGAACCAGCCGGCGACGGCGACCGCAGCGGACACAATGGACACGAATGCGGTGAGCTCGCCGTTGCGGCGGTGGGAGAGCTTCGGACGAAACGCCGCGCCCGCGAGAATCCCAAAGATGATCGGAGAGTTGAGACCCGCGAGCCATGAACTCGCGAGCGCAGCCGCGGCGATAGCCAGACTCCCCGGACGCGCGTGCAGGTAGCCGTGATATTCGCCACGGTAGCGGCGACGTGCGAACCAGAGACCGAGCGTCGAATGCACGAGGGTGCCGACGACAACGCCAAACAGGGCGTCGCCCAAGCGTTGAAGCGAAGGATGCCAGGCCATGGTTAAGAGCGTCGCCGCGGCCAAGAATGTGATGTAGCCCGCAGGCGTTGACCAGTAACCCGCGTCGGGATCGCTGCGCTCCCGGAGACGGATCAGCTTCGAGCGGCGCAGCGTCTCCCAGTTGCTTTCAAGGGTGCTGTCGATGAGCCTCGTGGCCAGCAGCAGGAGAAGAATCATCAACCCCGCGAATCCGAAGCTCGTTGCCATCGCACTCGTACTGAGATCGAGCTGCCCCGGGTCGGGAACGTCGTCGATCCCGTCCGACTTGTGCAGCTCCTGCGGCGTCGCGCTCGCCGACGCGGTCACGTTGAACTCCTGCGCCGCGTACGTGAAGTAGGGCTTGCCGAATGCCGCGCTCGGCACGCATGCGAGCGACAAGCGGTACACACCCGTGAAGGAGCCCACTGGCGGCCCGAAGATGCCGCCGCCGGGTGGCGCGGTCGCGGCCGTCTGTTCCGGCGGCGGAGCGTTGATCGTGTCGGACCACGTCCACGACCCGTCGGGTTTCATCGTCGCCATCGTGAAGCCCCCGCCGTTCGGTCCCGCGATTCCGCCCACCACCGCGGGCGTGGAGCCGTCGGGCGGAGGAGGGCAAGGGTCGACGCTTGTGGCGGTGAACGTGGTGCCGAGAGGACCCGAACACGGCGAAATCTTGAACTCGTGCCCCGCCTGTGCGCCTGGACTCGGACAGGTCGTCTCCGCTCGCGCGGTCGAGGCGCCGAGGGCGACAAGAACGATCGACACAACCATCGCTGCGCCAAAAACTCTCTCGACACGCCGCCTACGCCTGCACACCAGATGCCCTCCGCAGGATGCTAGCCAGCCCGCGTTGGGTGTTGCTCCAGGCCAGGGGGTCCTGCCGGACATCGAAGGGCGCGTAAATGGTACAAAGCAACTCTGCGCGGGTATCGGGAGTCGTATGACCCGAATCGGGTCGCTCCCACCCACCGCTACCTCTGGATGACTATGCCGACCGCTGACGAACGACCTCCGAAGCCCGCCAGGTCGCGCACGTGGCTATGGGCGTCGCTGACGGCCCTCGTCTTCTTTGGCGCCGGATTCGCGACGATCGCGTGGGCCAACGACCGATCCGGAGATCACACGTCGCCGGTCGCGGTCGTGACCACCAGCGGCCACAACAACAGCCCCACCGGCACAAGCACCTCCGTCATCTCTCCAAGCCCATCGACCTCGAAGTCGACGTCGCCGGCCACGACCCTGCCCGCCGTCGGTGAACTCGATGCCGTGGCGGTTGTGGGTGATTCACTCAGCGTCCAATCGACCAAAGATCAGCGGTCGGCATTGCAGCAGGCAGGCTGGCAGTCGATCGTGATCGACGCTGAGAGCCTTCGGCGGATCCCGAAGGACTCGACCACCCAGCCGCCCTACTCGGGTGTCGCGGCGGTCAGAGACATTCGTGCGCACAGAGCCGACCCGCACACCTGGATCGTCGAACTCGGCACGAACGACATCGGCCACACTGGCACGAACGCCCTGTCGATCATCAAGGTCATCAACACGATGCTCGGTGAGATCGGGCCCGGCCACCACATCGTCTGGATCAACATCTATCAAGGCCAGCAACCGGAACGGACCGCTACCTGGAACCAAGTGCTCGACGAAGTCGCGGCGGGACGCGCTGACCTCGTCCTCGGCGACTGGGCGGCCGTCGCCAAGACATCGGGATATCTCGTCGAGGACCACGTGCATCTCACGGCCAAGGGCGCCAAGGCCTTCGCCGACATGATCGCCACGGCAACGGGCAAAGCGGACGCGAACTAGTCCGAAAGGTGTTCCACCAAAGCAAGCAGTCCCGCGTCGGCGTCGGGGCCGTACGCCGAAACCAGGACCCCTCTGACCCCGCACTCCGCACATTCAAGCCCGAGCACAATCGCCTCGTCGGCGGGGTCGGTGTTGCCTTCGAAACGGTACGTACGACTGATCGTCACGTGTGTCGGTTCGTACACCTGAGCGCAGGAACCGCAATGCACCGCGCGCTCATTGATGGAGAACTCGCCTTCGTACCCTTCGGCCGCGAGGAGCCGAACCGCGTCGGCAACGGTCTCGGGGGTGTCCACACCCCCGAGACTAGGACGGTCGACCTTATGACTTGAAGCGGGCCTCCAGGCTGTAAGAGGGCTTTCCGCCCATTGGCGCTTCGAACTTTCCCTTGCCGGCAATCCCCTCGAGCTCGCCCTCGCCGGAGCCCGGGAGAACCGACCACGTGCCTACGGCCTTCTTACCGTCGAACTTGCCGTTCGACTCGATCACAACGCTGCCGGTGTGGCCCGTCGCCGTGCTCTCGATTCGTTGGAATC
>JBDUDK010000120.1:0-8299 GCA_040002995.1 Acidimicrobiales bacterium
AACGCCGTCTTCCACGCCACCGGCAAACGCATCCGCCACTTGCCCATCACGCTCGACGCACTGATGTAGCCCAAGCCCCTTCGACCCCCTACGACTGAAGGAAATCCCATGACAGAGCCTGCCGTCTCCGGCCCCGCCGTGCTCGAACTCATGCGCACTATGGGGGCAGTCCGGGACTTTGCCGATCGCCCGGTCCCCGACGATGTGCTCCACGACATACTCGACCACGCCCGCTTCGCTCCGAGCGGCGGCAACCAGCAGCCCTGGCACGTCATCATCGTCGACGACCCCGCGGTCAGGCTTGCGATCCGACAGTTGGTCCAGCTGGGTTGGCGAGAGTACGCGGCGCACGTACAGGCCGGAGTTCGGCCGTTCGCGCCTGGTGCCGACGGCGTGTGGCACCCCGCCGACATCGATCTCGAACGCGCCCGCGCCACACCGACACCGTGGCCGTTCGTCGACACACTGGAACACGTCCCGCGGCTGCTCGTCGTGACTGCCCACCTGCCGGCGCTCGCGGTGCTCGATGTCGACCAAGGCCATCAGAGCATCGTCGGCGGCGCGTCGATCTACCCGTTCATCCAAAACCTTCTCCTTGCCGCACGGGCGTTCGGGGTCGGAGGACTGCTCACAACCTTCCTCTGCAGGCAGCACCACGCGGCGAGCGACCTCCTCGGACTTCCGCAATCCGAAGCGATCGCCGCGGCTGTGGCGCTCGGCTATCCGCAAACACCCGTCACGCGATTACGTCGCCGACCGGTCCAGGACTTCACCTTCACCAATCATTGGAACGCGCCCGCCTCATTCTCTGCCGCCCGGAACCAGATCTGACAGCCGTTGCTCGCGGGTTTCCGGATGGCCCACCACCGACGATGCCCTGAACCTGCCGATGTTCGAGCCCACAGCGCGACATAGCCGCCCACTCACGCTCGCGTGGTCTGCTGGCCCAGACCGCGGTCAGGCGGCGGGAATCCCTTTCATGAGCCGGTCCCTCGCCGTAGTTTCGGACTCGTGAAACACGAAGGAGCGGTGACCTCGCTGTCGTGGATCCCGTCCGAAGCGGTGGTTGGGGCGATGAAGGTGCCGTTCGAGGTCGGCGTGACCCACTACGACGACGCCCCGCCGGACCACATCGACGATCTCGAGATGCTGCACGAGGAAGACCGCTTTCGGTTCGCCAACCAGCTGCGGGCCTGGATCGAGGTCGACGGCGCTGGGTCCATCGTCGACATGGGCTACTCCGGCGGCGGCGTGGTCGGGTCGACCATCGTCCGGAAGGGGAAGCGTCTGAGCCACGACTTCGCCGCGTTCGCGATGCCCGACATCCAGCGCGAGCCCGAGGTAGGCGACAAGTGGGCGCGCTTCGTGCAGACCGCGGGCGGCCGTACCGGCGTGCCCGCGCCCCGCCGAGTGCGCCGCCCCCCGTTCGTGCAGTGGCGCGCCCCGCTGGCCTGGACGACGCTGGCACTCACGTTGCATACCGACGGGCGCGTCGAATGGAAAGTCGTCGGTGCCAGCCGGTTTCCACGGCACTGGATCTACGGACCCGACGGCTGCCTCGTCGCGAAAACCGGCATGGTCAATTTCAAGTTCTGGTACCGGCGCGCGTTCGGTAAGGAAACGCCGTGGGGCGAGGAGGACTCGCCGGCGCACGTGACCGCGGCCGAGACAGCTCTGGAGCGCATGCTCTCGATCGAGCTCATGCATGGTGTCGGAGAGCCGGAGATCAGGGACATCAAGGCCGGTGCCGCGTTGCTGCGCGAGGGCGAACCCGGCGACGAACTGATGCTCGTGCTCGATGGCATCGTGCGCGTGGATGTGGGCGGCAGGAAAGTGGCCGAGTACGGACCCGGCTCCATTCACGGCGAGCGGGCGATTCTGGAGGGCGGTCGGCGGACGGCGACGGTCACCGCGGCGAGCCCTGTGCGGGTAGCGATCGTTCCCGCCAATCGCGTCGACCCGAAGATCTTGGCCGAGCTCCGCGAGGTCCATCGTCGCGAGGAGCCCACGTCATGAGCGAGGGAAAGAAGAACAAGAAGGAGGCCGACTCACTGCCGCGCAAGCTCTATGAGCGCGAACTGGCACGACTGCAAGCGGAGACGGTCAGGCTCCAGGAATGGGTGCGCCAGGAAGGTGCCCGTGTGGTGGTGCTCTTCGAAGGTCGCGATGCCGCCGGCAAGGGCAGCACGATCAGCCGGTTGACGCAGTACCTCAACCCTCGCGTCGCGCGTATCGTCGCCCTCCCCGCCCCGACCGACCGCCAGAAGACCCGCTGGTACTTCCAGCGTTACGTCGAACATCTGCCGTCGGCGGGAGAGATCGTGCTGTTCGACCGAAGCTGGTACAACCGCGCCGGCGTCGAACGGGTGATGGGCTTCTGCACGCAGGACGAATACCGCCGATTCCTACACCAGTGCCCGATATTCGAACGCCTGCTCGTCGAGGACGGGATACTGCTGCGCAAGTACTGGTTCTCCGTGAGCGCCGCCGAACAGGAGCGGCGCTTCCACCGTCGGCTCGAGGACCCGGTGCGTCGGTGGAAGCTGTCGCCGATGGACCTCGAGACCCTCACTCGATGGGACGAGTATTCGAAGGCGAAGGACGAAATGTTCGTCCATACCGACATCCCGGAGTCGCCGTGGTACGTGGTCGAGAGCGAGGACAAGCGCCGCGGTCGCATCAACATGATCTCCCACCTCCTGTCGACGGTGCCGTACCACGACGTGGAGCAGGTTCGCGTCAGGCTGCCTCCTCGGGGCGCACCGAAGGGATACGAACGCCCGGACCGCTCGACGCAGACGTATGTACCGGACCGCGCCGGGGAGCTGCTGGGTTCGTCGTGAAGTGCGGCTGGCACCCCTCCAACGGCGTGCTGGCAGGCTGGTGGCAGCCACGCCGACCTGGCATAACGTGAGGAATGACCACCACGCGTCTGTACGCGGTCTGGCGGCAGGCGCGCGGTCAGCTGCGGCGTCGCTGGCGGTCGTGGGTCGCTCTCGCGGTGCTCGTCGGGTTGGCGGGGGGCTTCGTCATCGCCTCGGCGGCGGGCTCGAGGCGAACCAGCACGGTGTACGACCGTTTACTCGCCGGAGCCGATCCCTTCGACGTCCTGGTGGGCCGCGGGACCTGCGAAGGGGGGGACGATCCGGCGGCCTGTCGAGTGGCGACGCGTCGATCCCTCGACGAGGCGCTGGCGATGCCGGAGGTGGTCGACGGGGTGAAAGCCACCGGCGCGCTGGTGCCGATAGGCAAAACCCAGGAGCCAAGTAGCGCATCGATCCAACCGAGCGGTGAGACATGCTTCACCGGGCCGGGCGAAGTGGACGTCGTAGGTTCCGACGACGGTCGGCTCGGCCGCGACATCAACCGCTACCACTACGTCGCCGGCCGCGCCGCCGATCCGACTCGCCCCGACGAGGTGGTGATATCCGCGGTGACCGCGCGGCGGGCGGGGATCGAGGTCGGCGACCGGCTGAACATCGTGCCCATCGACGCGTGCGCCGACGTCGAGCCCAACGAGTGGCCTCCGCCGATCGTCGTCAGCGTCGTAGGGATCACGTTGGCGCCGGGAGAGGTGCAACCCGCGACGGGACAGTTCTTTCAATCGGTCACCGTTTCTCCCGCAGTGCTCGACAAGTTGCTGGCCGCCGGACTGGGCTCGGTGTACGGGGTGCTCCGGCTCCGCGAGGGTGTGACCGTCGAAGCCTTCACCGCGGCGATGACACAGCGCGAGTTGCCGCTTGAGCCGATGTTCGTGTCGGGGAAAAACAGGGGCAGTGTCAGCTTCGGACTGGGGCCCGACGCCACCGCGTTGGCCTTGCTTGCCGTGCTCGGTGGCTTGGCCGCCTTGGTCGTGCTGGCCCAGGCCATCGTCCGGCAGGTCTGGATCGACGCCCCTGAACGCACGACCCTGCGGGCGCTCGGCTTCACCACCCGCGACCTCGCTGCGGTCGGTGCCGTTCAGGGGCTCGCCACCGGCGTGACAGGCATGGTCGTTGCCGTCGTCTTTGCCGTGGTGACTTCGCCTCTGACACCGATCGGGCGAGCGCGGGCGATCGAGACGAATCCGGGGCTACGAATCGATGCGCTGGTGTTTGGGTTGGGGGCGGTGATCCTCTTGGTCGTCACCATCGCGTTGGTGACGATGGCCTCCGCGTGGGTGGCCGTCCGTGCCACGAAGTCGCGGACGACATCGGGTCGGGCAGTGTCACGCTGGGGCGCAGTGTGCGAGGCGTTGCCCCCGACGGTCGCGTGCGGAACGCGGATGGCTCTTGACCCCGGAAGGGGTGCGACCGCGGTGCCGATCCGTAGCGGGTTGGCGGGCATGGTCGTCGGGATCGCCGCGCTGACCGGCGCGATGACGTTCACGGGTGGCCTTGATCATCTCCTGGTCACTCCCCGTCTTGTCGGACTGAACTGGGACGTCACGTTCTTCGGCGGCTACCAGCCACCGGAGGGGACGCAGGACGCCGACGTGCTCGAGGCGTTTCTTCACTCGGTCGATAGGGCCGAGCACGTGCCGGGTGTGGAGCGGATGGGGTACGGCACGTTCTGGCCTCCGTCGGACGTGCCGCTGATCGACGGGATCGAAACCTGGTTGGTGAGCTTCAGCACGGGGCCGCGCGCCATCCAGCCCACGATCATCACCGGACGAGCGCCGGTTGGAGCCGACGAGCTGATGGTGTCGGCGGCCGTTCTTGACAAGCTCGGACGCCGTATTGGCGACACCGTCGTCGTGCACGGGGCGATCCTGGCCGAGGGTGTTGAGCCGAAACCCACGTCGTCGACGGTCGAGATCGTCGGCGTCGGGGTCGTCCCCGTGCTGGGCGGCCTCGACAAGGGGGTGGCGCTCACGTTCGAGGGTCTCCAGCGGCTCTATCCCCAGGCGGGGCCCGGGATCGCGTTCTCGCTGCTGTCAGAGGGAGCCGACCGGGCGCGAGCTATCGAAGACCTGGAGGGCCTCGGTTTCCTGCGCGACAGCTCACCGTTTGACCTCGCGCCGGTCGACACGCTCAACCTCGACGTGCGCGAGGCCGATCTCGTGCCGCGCCTTCTCGGCGCGCTGATGGCCGTGCTCGGCGCGGCCGTGCTGACCCATCTCGTGCTTACCGGAGTACGTGCCCGACGAAATGAGCTGGCGACACTGCGGGCCTTGGGGTTCACGTCGCGGCAAGTGCGGGCGACGCTGGCGTGGGGCGCTACGACGGTGACCGTGTTGACGCTGCTGGTCGCCCTGCCGCTCGGGATCATTGCCGGCCGGGCGGCTTGGGAGGCCTACGCCCGCCGTATCGACATCGTGCCGGAGTCGGTGTCGCCGTGGTGGCCGCTCGCCCTCGTGGCCGGCGTCGCGGTCGTGCTCGCGAACGTGGTGGCACTCGCGGCTGCTCGGACCGGCTCGCGCCGCTCGCCGGCGGCCGCGCTGCGGGCCGAGTGAGTTAGGCGGCGAGGCGGACGAGCGCCTGTGCCTCGATGACGCCAAGCTGAACGGTGCGGGGATCGTCGGCGGCGAGCTTCCATGGGCGCGTGCCGAGCTGATCAGTCACGACATGGTCGATCCGCTTGTGGAGCCCGTACTGGCCCAACCGGTTCCCGTAGTGCCGAGTGGCGCGATTCCACAATGCGGCCAATTCGTTCGCTTGCATGCTGGTGCGTTCTGTCATCGACATTCCTTCGTTCGTGTGCCCATTTTGCCACAGAGGGTGCGGTACTTCCCCCGCTTACGTCGGTGTCATCGGTCACCGTAACTAGGCTCGGGCGTCGTGGACACCGTGCGCATCGGGCTGATCGGCGCGGGGTTCATGGGCAAGATTCACACGATCGCCTATCGAAACGCGGCGCTCTTGTTCGGCGCGGACATACCCCCGATCGAACAGGCGGTGGTCACGGACTTCGAACCTGCGCTCGCCGAGTACGCGGTGCGCCACTGGGGATGGGCGCACGCCGTTTCGGGCTGGCAGGAGGTAACGGGCGACGACGATGTCGACCTCGTCGACATCTGCACACCGAACGACGCGCATGTCGACATCGCGCTCGACGCGATGTCGAGGGGCAAGCACGTGTTGTGCGAAAAGCCGTTGGCGGTCACGGCCGATGATGCATACCGACTCGTGCTGGCGGCGCAGGCATCGGACCGGATCACTCAGGTCGGGTTCGTCTACCGCCAGTGGCCGGCCGTGGCGATGGCGAGGCGCCTCATCGACGAAGGCGTGATCGGTTCTGTTCGCACCGCTCGCGCCCGGTTCCTGCTCGACTACAACAGCGACCCCGATGTGGCGATGAGCTGGCGATTCGATCGGGCTCGGGCGGGCTCGGGTGCGCTCGGCGATGTCGGCTCGCATTGCATCGACCTGCTGCAATATCTGGTCGGCCCGATCACGAACGTGACGGCCCGTATGCACACGTTCATCCCGGTGCGAAGTGACCGCGACGGCCGCGCCGTCGACGTGACCGTCGACGACCAGACGGAGATCCTGGCCGAGTTCGAGTCGGGTGCCACCGGGACGATCCTCGCGTCGTGGGCGGCCACCGGCCACAAATGTGACCTGGGTTTCGAGTTGATTGGCTCGACCGGTTCCGTCGAGTTCGGGTGGGAGCGCTCGAACGAGTTGCGCTTCTATGACAGTCGCGACCGCGTCGACCGTCGGGGCTTCCGCACTGTGCTGCTGGGTCCCGTTCACCCCGGGGCCGACGGCATCCACACCGTGGCCGCGCAGGGCCTCGGTTACATCGACGCGTTCGTCGTGGCGGCGCGTAACACGCTTCGCAACGTCGCGGCGGGGCGCGTGCTTTCGGGGCCGACGTTCGTCGACGGCTTGCGCGTCGCGGAGGTAACCGACGCGGTGATCGAGGCCGCCACCACCGGAACCACCGTCGCCGTGCAGCGGCGCCCGCTCTGACCTTTCAGATACCGAGACCGCGTAGATAGTCGAGGCTGGCCCGGGCGTCGTCGAGCGGACTCGTCGGCAGGCGGGCGTCACGGTCCTGCTCGACGGTGCCGGGCCCGTCGAAGCCGCTCTTGAGCTGCGCGGCGAGCGCGTTGAAGTCGACCGCGCCTCTACCTAGCGGGCAGAAGACGCCGAGCGACACCGCGTCGAAGAAAGCGATCGACTCGTTTACGACGCGCTGATGGACGATGGGATTGATGTCTTTGAAATGCAGGTACTGCACCCGGTCGCGGTGCTGGGCAAGGAAAGCCACCGGGTCGATGCCCGCATAGGCGAAATGCCCGGTATCGATGCACAGTTCGAGACCGTCGGATTCCGTATCGGCGAGCACCTGCTCGACCTCGTCCTCGAACTCCACCCAGCTCCCTGCATGCGGGTGAAGCACGGGAGTGAGCTTGTGATCCAACGCGACGCGAGAGACGGCGCGAAGCCCGTCGAGCAGATCGCGATACGCGTCGTTCTTCAGGCGGGGCGCCGCGTCGGGGCGCCCTGCGGTGGCGGCCCGTTCGTCGCCGACCAAGTCGATGACGACGAGGTAATTGCCGCCGAGCGCGGCGATCCGCTCGCTGGTCCGGCGGGCGGTGTCGCAGATTTCGTCGTGGCGCGCCCGGTTCTCCATCGGTTCGAAGACGTACGACCCGGCGACCCCGAGTCCTCGGGCATCGAGCTCGGCCCGTACCCGCATATCGTCATCGGGGAGGTAGCCGAGGGGTCCGAGCTCGCACCACTGGTAGCCGGCCTCGCCGATCTCGCTGAACACCGTCTCCCAACTCGGAATGCCGGGAGCGTCGGCGAAATCGACACCCCACGACACAGGTCCGTTCGCAATGCGCAGACTCATCCTGACGCCCCTCTCGCGGCCGGGGTGAACAATGGCAGGCTCACGATATGACGACGACGAGTCGCGCGGGCGAAGTGCTGGTGACGTTCCCGGGATACGACCCCGAAGGGGAACGCACCGGTCGGGTGCTCGCCGATGCGGGACTGTCGATTCGCCTCGCTCCCAAGACCGGCCAGCGTTCGACGGTCGAACTGAGGGAACTGCTCGGCGATGCCGTCGGGGCCATCGTGAGCACCGATCCGTTCCAGCGCGCCGTGCTCCAGGCGAGTCCGAAGCTCAAGGTGATCGCGCGCGTCGGGGTCGGTGTCGACACCGTCGACGTGGACGCCGCCACCGACTGCGGCGTAGTCGTGACGACGACACCGGGTGCCAACGACGAGACGGTCGCCGACCACACGATGGCCCTCATCCTGGGCCTCGTGCGGCGCATCGCCGAGCACGATCGTTCCCTGCGCGACGGCCGGTGGGACCGCGGCGGGGCGTTGACGCCCGGCGACCTGCGAGGGGCAACGGT
>JBDUDK010000092.1:0-8169 GCA_040002995.1 Acidimicrobiales bacterium
GCCGGTGGGACCGCGGCGGGGCGTTGACGCCCGGCGACCTGCGAGGGGCAACGGTCGGTCTCATCGGATCCGGGCGGATCGGCAGCGCGGTCGTCGCCCGCCTTCGCCCGTTCGGGAGCACGATCCTCGTCACCGATCCGGCCCTCGAACGCCCCCTGGAAGGCACAGAGCTCGTCGCGCTCGACGCGCTGCTCGCCCGCTCCGACGTGGTCTCGGTGCACGTGCCGCTCCTTCCTCAGACCCGTGGCCTCATTGGCCCACGCGAGCTGGCGTTGATGCCGCCCCACGCCATCCTCATTAACACCGCCCGCGGTGAAGTCGTCGACGAGCGCGCGCTGACCGACGCGCTGCGCAACGGCCGGCTCGCCGGCGCGGGGATTGACGCGTTCGCGCAGGAGCCCCCGTTCGGTTCGCCACTCCTCGAGTTCCCGAACGTGATTGTCACGCCGCATGTTGGCGGGCTCAGCGTCCGTTCGATCCTCGCCATGACCGCGCAGGCCACGGCCTCGGTGGTGGCGGTGCTGCGAGGAGAGGTTCCCGTGGGCACGGTCAACCCGGAGGCTGCCGCGCGTTAGTACGTCGCGGTCGCGGCGTCCTTCGCGAGTCCGAGGAACTGGGTGACCTCTTGGGCCTTGCTCAGCATGAAGCCCGCCTCGCTGGCGATGGCGATGAAGCGAAAGCCTTGGTCGAGCCGTCGTTTCGCGGCTTCGGCCGTCGGAACGTGGATGCCCGGTGTGACACCGTGCTTCTTCGCCATGGCGAGCACGTGATCGAGCGCGTCGACGAAGTCCTGATCGTCGCTCTCGAACGATGGTGCCTTGCCCATGGAGTTCGTGAGGTCGTTCGGACCGATGAACACCACGTCGACACCGGGCACCGCGAGGATCTCGTCGGCCGCCGCGACCGCCTTCACCGTCTCGATCATGACGACGGCCAAAATCTCGTCGTTCGCGCGGGCGTAGTACGTGGCGGTGTCGGTGCCGAAGTTGGCGGCATGCATGTTGCCTCCGACGGAACGCTGTCCGAGCGGCTGGTACCGAATCGCGGAGATGGCCGCCTCGGCTTCCGCCCGCGAGTTGACCATCGGGACGACAACGCCCCACGCGCCGATATCGAGCACGCGCTTGATGTTCTCGATCGTGTTCCACGGGACTCGAACGAGCGGGACGGTGCCGCTCTCGGCGATGACCGCGAAACAGGCGGCCGCGGTCTCAAAGCTCGAGGGGGAGTGCTCGAGCTCAACCGTGAGCCAGTCGAAGCCCGAGCTCGTCATCAGCCGTGCTGCAACCACGTCGGGCAGCGCCAGCCACGTGCCGACGCTCGATTCTCCCGCCGCGAGCTTGTGACGGACGTAGTTCGATTTCATGGTCACTCCGATCCCGGGACGGGGGGCGCCAGCACGGCGCGCAGGACGGGGGAGGCGAAGACCTCCGGATTGAGAACGAGCTGTGGTTTGCGCCCGTTCTTGAGGTCGACGATGGCCTGAACCGCGGTGTGGCTCACGCGCTCGCCGGTCTCGCGTGCGTAGGACGCAAAGTGCGGTGTGAGCAAAACGTTGGGGGCCGACCGGAGCGGACTGTCGGCGGGAAGCGGTTCGGCGACGAAGGCATCGAGCGCGGCGCCGGCGATCTCATGATCGTGCAGCGCTTTGGCGAGTGCGTCCTCGTCGATCAGCGCGCCCCGCGCCGTGTTGATGAGAAGCGCCGTCGGCTTCATGGCGTGCAGCTGAGGCTCGCCGATTAGACCTCGGCTTCCGGGCGTGAGCGCGGCGTGTATCGATACGAAGTCGCTCTCGGCGAGAAGTTCATCGAGGCCCACGAATGTCACGCCGAGCTTCTCCGCGGCAGGGTCCGGAGCCACGTCGTAGGCGAGCACGCGTAGGTTGAACCCACTCGCCCGGCGCGCCATCGCCTGGCCGATGCGCCCACAGCCGACCAGGCCGAGCGTCTTGCCGAACACCTCGACTCCCCACACGGCCCGCCAGGTGCCGTTCGTCATGTCACCGTGACCGAGATGAACGTGGCGTGCGAGCGCGAGGAGCAGGGCGAACGCGAAATCCGCGACCGTTTCGTTGAGCAGCCCGGGCGTGTAGGCCACCACGATGCCGGCGTCGGTAGCGGCGGAGACGTCGATCGCGTCGAAGCCGACACCCCATCGTGAAATCAGCTTGAGCTGGCCGGCCTCGGGCGAACCGATCGCCTCGGCCGTGAAGTGGTCGACACCGGCCAGTACCGCATCGGCACCGTCCAAGACGCGCAGCAGCGCGTCGCCGGACATGGGGCCAACTTGCTGCGGGTCGACGATCTCGCATCCCGCGTCGCGCAAGCGCTCGAGGGCCGACTGCCCGACTTCGTCCATCGCGCGCGCAGTAACGACGACTTTCCACGACGGCATCGGCCGGAGCGTAACCGCAACCCGGACCTAAACTCCCCCGGGTGACAACGGAGGCCCTGCGGCTGGCGATCATCGGTGTCGGCCGGATGGGTGCTTTCCACGCCCGGTCGCTGACGGCCGTCGAAGGCGTGTCGATTGTGGCCGTCGCCGACGCATCGCAGGCGTCGCTCGCCGCTGTGGCCGATGTAATCGGCGAAGCGGCGGTGTACGCGTCGGTCGATGCTGTGTTCGCCGATCGAAACGTGGAGGCGTGCCTGATCGCGACGCCGACGCCGAGCCATCCCGACCTGGTCCGCGCCGCCCTGGCCGCCGGCCTCCACGTCTTGTGCGAGAAGCCGCTGTCGCTCGATCCCGAGGAGAGCGTGCGGCTCGGGCGGATGGCCGCGGACGCCGAGCGGGTATTGCAGGTGGGCTTCTGGCGTCGGTTCTCGCCGCCATGGGTAGAGGCTCGGGCGGCGATCGTCGCGGGCCGCATTGGGCGACCGCTCATTGTTCGGTTGTCGCAATGGGATGCCGATCCGCCGCCCGCCGCGTTTTGCGACCCGGCGGTGAGTGGTGGTCTCGCCGTCGACTGCGGGGTGCACGAGTTCGATCTAGCCGAGTGGCTGACCGGGCTCGAGATCGAGCGGGTACGGGCGTGGGCGCTTCCCCCGGTCGACGGAGGACTCGCCGATGTGGGTGACCACGACAATCTTCTGGCGGTGCTCGAACTCACCGGCGGAGCGCTCGCCACGGTCGATCTCTCACGAAACGCGCGCTACGGCGACGACGTCCGCACCGAGATCCTCGGCTCGCGTGGAGCGGTTTTCATCGACATCCTTCCCACGGGTCGGGCCCAGATCGGCACCGCCGACGGGATGGATCTCATGGCCGGGTCGGAGGCCGGCGACGCCACGGCGGCCGGATTGATCAACCAGACGAAGGCGTTCGCGGCCGCGGTGCGCGGCAACGCGGTCGACGTTCCCGGGGCGAGGGCGAGCGCGCGGGCCACCGCCGTGGCACTGGCCGTGCAACGAGCGGCGGCGACGGGTGAGGCCATAGAGGTGCCATCGGACCGCGAGGCGGCACCATGGCGGTGAGACTCGGCATCAACCCGATCACGTGGTCGAACGACGATGTGCCTGAGCTTGGTGGCGACATCTCGCTCGAGACGTGCCTGTCGGAGACACGCGAGGCGGGGTTCCTCGGCTCAGAGCTCGGCGGCAAGTTCCCGCGCGTGGCCGCGGAGCTGCGCGCCGTGTTGGAGCAACACGATCTGCAGCTCGTGTCGGGGTGGTGGGACGGCCGCATCCTCGAGCGCGATGTCGACGATGAGTTCGAGGCGATGACTCCGCACGTCACGTTGTTACGCGACGTGGGAGCCGACGTGGTCGTGTACGCCGACACCTCCGGCGGCCGCCACGATGCGATCTGGCAACCGATCTCCGATCGCCCCAGGCTCGAGGCGGGAGATTGGGATGGCTACGGCCGCAAGCTGACCGCGCTCGCTGAACGGCTGGCCGACTTCGGTGTCCGCATGGCGTTCCACCACCACATGGGCACGATCGTGGAAACGGCCGAGGAAATCGACCGCTTGATGGACATCTCCGGCCCTGCCGTTGGCCTGCTGTTCGATTCCGGCCACTGCGCGTTCTCCGGCGCCGATCCCGTCGGCCTCGTCACCCGACACGCGGCGCGGGTGGTTCACGTCCACTGCAAGGACGTGCGTGCCGCGGTGCTCGAGCGCGCGCGCCGCGACGACATGAGTTTCATGGGCGCCGTGCTCGATGGCGTGTTCACCGTGCCCGGCGACGGCTCGATCGACTTCTCCAGAATTCTCGCCGTGCTCCACGACGCGGGCTACGCCGGATGGCTCGTTGTCGAAGCCGAGCAGGACCCGAAGAAGGCCGATCCGTTCACCTACGCACGGATGGGTCACGACAACCTGCGGGCGCTGGCGCAGAGCGCCGGCTTTACCGTGGCGGTGCGCTCCTAACCCTTGGCCGCGCGCGCCACGAGATCGGCGGCGCGGGCGACGGAGCGGGCGACGTCGCCGTCGGGCGGATAGAGCAGCGCGCGTCCGACGACAAGCCCGCGGACGGTCGGCTCCTGGAGGGCGCGCTCCCACGTTGCGAACGTGGCCTCCGGATCCGGACCGGGCGCGCCGCCGAGGAGCAGGAGTGGTTGCGTGGTCATCGCCGCGATGGTGCCGATATCGGCGGTGGCCTGAATCTTGAGCCACGTATAGGCCGACGAGCCACCGAGGGCCGCGCACACGCCCACGGCCCGCAAGAGCTTGTGGGGATCGTGATCCCATACCGCCCGGCCGGCGTCGTTCTTCGTGTACGGGATCGGCTCGACCATGGCCATCATCCGATGGTCGTTGAGTTGCTGTACGGCGCGCGCGCAACTGTGCAAGGTGGGCACGGTGCCAGAGTCGGAGTCATCGATGCGCAGCAGCATCTTGCCGGCGTCGAGGTTCGCGGCGATGAGGTGGTCGGTGTCGTACGCGGTGAACCGGTCGTCGAGTTCCCACGTCGCTCCGGCGAGCCCGCCCCGATTCATGGTCCCGACGGCTACTCGATCCTCCAGCGCGCCCAAGAAAACCAGGTCGTCCATGATGTCGGAGCTAGCCAGGACGCCGTCGACGCGCGGGTGCTCGAGCGCCGTGAGTAACCGCTCGAGCATGACTCGGCGGTTCGCCATCGCCAGCAGGTCGTCGCCGAGCGCCACCATGCCCCGCGCGGTGTGGTCGGCCGCGACGATGAACAGCATCCCATCGCGTGTCAGCGACTGACGGCGCCTCCGGCCGGCGTGGGCGGCCGCGATCTTGTCCGGAGCGTGGACGCGCACGCCCAGAAGATCGCGGTATGTCGAATCATCGAGTGGCATGTTCTGTTGCCTCCATCGGGCGTACACCGTTCACGGGGCGGGCACCTGCTGCCATTGCCCGCCGCCGGCCACGCTCGCGAGGCCCGCGCCGATGAGCTGCTGGACACGCGCGCCCGTGGTCAGGTCGGGTTCGACGAATCGTCCTTCGGCGATGGCGGTGACCCACCCGCGAGTCATCGCTTCCGTGCGCCGAAAGATGTGACGGTAGGTGTCGTGCACGGGAGCGCGCGGAGCGCCGGCCCACAGCGCGTCGGGGATGTCGAGAGCATGGGCCGGTCCCTTCTCGCCCGCTTTCACCCCGCGCACTTCTTGCACGTGGTCCCAGTCGTTCGTCGCGTAGAGCGTTCCTTCGCTTCCGTGCAGGTCGAGGAGGTGGGTCTGGCCGAACGCCGTGCCCTCCCAGCACACCGCGCTGGTCTGGAGGATCGCCAGCGCGCCCGATTCGAAGCGCGCCATGAGCACGGCGCTGTCCTCGCCACGTGGGTAATCGGTGCCGTCGGGTCGAGGCCCGCGAGTGACGAACCGACCGGTGGTGGCGCTCACGGCAGTTATCTCGCCGAGGAACCAACGCGCCATATCGAGCCAATGCGCGCCGAGATCGCCGAGGATCCCCGCGCCCGCCTTCTCGTTGTCGAACCGCCACGCGTAGCCGCCCGCTCGCGCGTACCCCGCGTAGTAGCGCATGTTGAGGTGGTACGGACGCCCCACGTAGCCCTCGTCGAGCAGCCGCTTCACGTACTGATTGGAGGGCATCCAGCGATACGTGAACGGGACCATCGTGGTCACCTGGGCGGCGCGTGCCGCGGTCGCCATCTCGTCTGCTTCCGCGGCGTTCAACCCGATCGGCTTCTCGCAGAGGACGGGAAGCCGGCGTTCGAGGGCCGCCATCGTGATGGGAAAGTGTGTCTCGTTGGTCGACGCCACGATCACGGCGTCGATCTCGTCGCTGTCGAGCATCGCTTTCCAGTCGGTGAAGGCGTGAGGCACGTTCCACCGCGTCGCGGCGGCCCGGGTCCGCTCCTTGTCGCGCCCGCACACCGCGGTGAATCGACCGATGGGATGGCTCACGAGCGCGGGAAAGTACATGGCATCCGACCACCAACTCGTGCCGACGATGCCCACCCGGACCTCGGGCTGCGTTGTCAACTTTTGGCTTTAGTGCCGTAGGCGACCGTTGCCTCCGCCTCGTCGAGGATCTGTGGGTACGGATACACGAGGCTCATGAGCTGGCGCAGCATGGGCGTGGCCCGCTCGACGACGTCGGGGCGGACGCCGTGTTTTTGATCCTCGAGTGGGGTGATGAATTTCGCGAGGTATTCGACGAGAATCGCCGACCGGTCGCCGTTGCTCTTGTTGGGCATGGCGCAGTGCCACACCATCCCGTTGAAGATGTAGCAGTCGCCGGCTTTGCCGATCTTGCGCTGCGCACCCGCGTGAAACGTTGCCTCATCGGGCCACGCCAACTTTCGCTGGCTCCCAGGGAGAAACGCCGTTGCCCCATTCTCCTCGGTGAAGTCGTCGAGGAGAAACGTGGCTTGTAGGTTCAGCGGGAAGCTGGAGTTGATGTTCGCCGGAAACGTCTCGGTGCGGTAGAGGTCCCAGTAGGGGTAGTCGACGTGAGGTTCCTGGCCCGGCCCGCCCGGCAAAAGCCGGTTCGCGGCTGCCGAACCCATGATGAACTCGCTGCCGAGGAACGCGCCCGCGATTTTCATCACCGTGGGGTGCTGCACCATCCGTTCGAATACTTCGCCCTTGTTGAGCAGGTTCCAGACCCTCCGCTGCAGATGAACCTGGTCCTCGTGGCCGCCATGGAAGTGGGTGATTTTGTCGCCCTCCATCGCGGAGTACTGCATGATGAGGTCGCGCGCCTCGGCCAGATCGTCGGGCGAGAGCGAGCTGCGCAGGACGACCACGCCCGCGCCTTGCAACAACGCATCGACGATGGCGGGTAGGTCGGTGTCGACGGTGTCAGGGCTCACTTCCACGAGCGACATGGTGCGAGCCTAACGACCGCGGACGATGTCCCCCAGCCGTTCGAGCCGGGGCGCCACAACCCGCACGAGCAGGTCACACCGGTCGCTGGCCGGAACCCCGATCGCGTCGCCCCACAGCGCCCTGCCGACCATGAAACCCGAGCAGCCGGCGCGGCGAGCCACGATCATCTGCGCCTCGAAGGACTCGAATGTGCCCCCACCTGACAACACAGCCCACGGCATCGGGCACCGCTCGGTTATCTCCTCGCACGCGGCCGCCGCCGCGACTGGCGAGGTCGCCCGTCCGCGGCCGGGGAACGGCAGTTTGAGCAGAGCGGCCTCCATCGGTGCGAAACGAGCGACCGTCTCCAGCAACAGCGCGATGTGCTCGTCGTCGTCGACCCCATACAAAAGCGGCTCGAGCACGAGAGGAAGGTTGAGCGCGACACACTCGGCCGCTACCGCGCGCGCGAGGTCCTCCTGCGCGCCGGCGAGAGGCGCCCCAGGCCGGTACGGCACGAGCAGCTTGGCCGCCGCCGCCCCCGACGCGACGGTGGCCGCGACCGACCAGCCCGGCATCACACGCGTGGGCCGCGCCCCGGGGTCGGCCAGATAGCCCTGGTCCTCGAGCGCGACCGTGAACCCGACTCCGTCCGGGAGCACACCGGAGTTCGGCACCTGCGGCACGGAGTACTCGGGTTCCAGCATCACGCCGCTCGCGCGTGACGCGAGTGCCGCCACCACGTCGATCTTGAGCGCGGTGATCTCGGCCGCAGAGATGGCGGCGGGGTGCTCGGGCGACAGCAACACGCGCAGAGAATCGCGATGATCGATGGCCACCACTCGGATCGCGCCGTCGGCGTCGGCGATGCCGGTGATCACGGTCCGACGACGGGCAACGTCCAGGCTCCGGCGGACCAGTCGTCTTGGA
>JBDUDK010000145.1:0-69918 GCA_040002995.1 Acidimicrobiales bacterium
ACCAGGAGCGACGAACCTCTTGCGGTCGCGCTTTCCCACGCGTCCGTCAACGTCCACCGAAATAGCCATCGATCACCGCCGGGTGGATGTAGCTACGGCGGCACAGCGCGTGCCCTCACGGCGCGACGTCGGTGATGGCAACGTAACCAGGCCGGTGGCCGCCATCAACGTCGCCGTCCAGGTCCGGAGCGTCTTCGCAGTGGCGTCAAGACCAGTCGCGGCCCGGAGATAGTCGTTGACGTCGGTGATCGCAGCGGCCGCGCCGAATCGTCGTTGTCGAGATATTGGAACAGCACCTGGCCGGGCAGGACCTGACACCGGCGCACGAGCCGCGCGAGTCGAGGGTCGTCGACAGCCACGGCGTGGCCCTTTCCGCTTTTGCCAACGAAACGCAACTGCATGCCGGTGGCCGTATCGCGAACGTGACGATCGCGAAGCGACGTGAGCCCGAACGACCCGTTGGCCCTGGCGTACTCCTCGTTGCCCACCCTGACCAGGGTTTCTTCCAGGAGACGCACCACGAGTACTCGCCCGTCTGCTCCATCGACACAATGGCGGCGCCCGCGAGCTCAACCGCACGAGCATTGATGACATCGCGGTGAAGGTCAGCTCGGTCGGCGGCGAGATCGTGACGGTGGACGGCGCCTCCGTCGGAGCGCCGCTCGTCTTTACGGCCGCCGAAACGGAACAGCTGGCCGTGGCCGAGCACGATCGTTGGTGGGACCCGCCAAGGCTGGAGCTACGGGCCAACGCGCGATGACGTGGCCAAGGTGCACCCTGACCTCGTCCCGTGGGAACAACTCGCCGAGCCGAGGCGCCAAATCGACCGCGACCACGTCGGGTTCATCCCGCAACTGCTTGCGGAGGTCGGTTTCCCGATGGCGAGAAGGCCGCCTGACTGACGCCTGCAACCGGGACGAGCGCAGCGGTCGTACGGTGGAGGCGTGACTCGGACGCTCTTTCAGGGTGGTTTGTTGTTCGACGGTACGGGGGAAGATCCCCGCTCGGCCGATGTGGTTGTCGAGGGTACCCGGGTGGTCTCCGTCGGCGGAGCCGGGACAGGCGACGGCGACCAGGCCGTTGACCTCACGGGGCGCACATTGCTCCCCGGCATGTTCGACTGTCACGTGCACGTGATGTTTTCGGGACTCGACATTCTGCGCGATCTGCAGACACCGTTCTCCTACCGCTTCTTCCGCGCCGCGCAGAATCTTCAACGCACGTTGCAAACCGGAATCACGAGCGTCCGTGACGCGGGGGGCGCCGATGCCGGCGTGAAGCTCGCGGTGGAGAAGGGGATTGTCGCGGGTCCGCGGATGCAGATCTCGATCGACATGATCAGCCAAACAGGCGGACACGGAGACGAGCACTTCCCCTGCGGTTACAACGTGCCGCTGTTTGGCCTGTCGTACCCGGGCAAGCCCGCGACGGTCGTGGATGGCGCCGACGAGATGCGTCGAAAGGTGCGCGAGCTCATCCGCGCCGGCGCCGATGTGCTCAAGGTGGCGACGAGTGGTGGCGTGCTCAGTGTTGGGAGCGACCCTCGGCGCGCGCACTTCCGTCCCGCCGAACTCGATGTGCTGGTCGAGGAGGCGACGGCCGCCGGCCGGTTCGTGATGGCGCACGCGCAGGCGGCCGACGGCATCAAGAACGCGGTACGGGCGGGCGTGCGTTCGATCGAGCATGGCATCTTCCTCGACGACGAGGCGATCGCCATGATGCTCGACCGCGGGACGTGGTTGGTACCCACGCTGATCGCGCCGAGATGGGTGCTCGAGTCGGTCGACGCGGGCGCGCAGATCTCAGACGCTTCTCTGCGCAAGGCCCGCGATGTCGTCGAGATCCACGCTGACTCAATCAGTCGGGCCATCGCCGCGGGCGTCAGGGTGGCGATGGGCACCGACGCCGGTGTCGGACCTCACGGCGACAACCTTCGTGAGCTCGCGCTCATGGCCAAGGCGGGCATGAGCCCTGCCGCGGTGTTGCGAGCGACGACGCTCGAAGCCGCCCGCCTACTCGGTGTCGATGACGAGCGGGGCACGGTCGAGGAGGGCAAGCAGGCCGACCTGGTCGTGATCGCGGGTGATCCCTACGAATTCGACACCCTCGCGAGCCGCGTCGAGCAGGTGTGGAAGGCAGGCGAACGCGTCGTGCCTTTGGGCGACTGACATGGCGCTCTTCGTCGTACGCCACCAGCACGACCCACAGCGCTGCCCCGCCACCGATCCGTACGCGGGCGCATCGCTTCTCAACTACCTGAGTCGCCCCAACGTGAAGCAGCACGGTGTGGAGATCCACGGCGAGGCCGTCGTGCAGGGCGAGCACACCATGTACATGATCGTCGAGTCGAGCGACCAGGAGCGTGTCCGGGCGTTCATGGCGCCGTTCGCGTCGGCGGGCACCGTCGACATCTATCCCGCGTCGACGTGCGCGAGGGTCGTGGCGAGCGGGGGCTGCGCGGCGCCGGCGGCAGTCGACGAGAGCACCGTGCCGGCCATCGATCCCGAGGAGGCGTGTCAGGACGCGGTCGATGCCGGTCTCGTCGTGCATCGCGCCCATCCCCTGAATTGTGAGACATCCATCCCGGCCCTCATCGGTGGCGTGGTTATGCCGAACGCGCGCTTCTACGTGCGCAACCACTTCCAGATCCCCGCTCTCGATGTCGCGAACTGGCGCCTCGACGTCTTCGGCGCGGTGACGCGGCCTCTGCAGCTCACGTACCGCGAGTTGCAGACCATGCGATCGCAGACGATGATCGTCACGCTCGAGTGCGCCGGCAACGGCCGTTCGCTGCTCAACCCGAGCGCGCCCGGCGAACAGTGGGCTCTCGGGGCGGTCAGCACAGCCGAGTGGACAGGGGTTCCCCTCGTCGAAGTGCTCGACCGTGCGGGCCTCAGCACCAGCGCCCGTGAGGTGCTGTTTCGGGGGGCCGACGGCGGAGCCGTCGAGGGATCGACCGAATCGGTCCCGTTCGAGCGCAGCCTGACGGTCGACGATGCCCGCAACGGCGACGTCCTGCTGGCCTACGCCATGAACGGCGTGCCACTTCCTGTCGAACATGGCTTCCCTCTTCGGGTGATAGTGCCCGGCTGGTACGCGGTGACATCCGTGAAGTGGCTGACCGAAATCGAAGTCATCGACGATCCGTTCACTGGCTTCTTCCAGGCGGCGCGGTACTTCTACGAGTGGACGCGCGATGGCGAACTCGTTCACGAGCCGGTCCGCCTTCAGCGAGTGCGGGCTCTGATCATCGAGCCGAGGGTCGGCGACCCTGTCTCCGCAGGTGAGCTACTCGTACGCGGCGTCGCGTGGTCGGGGGCGGCGCCGATTGCCCACGTACACGTGAGCATCGGCGATGGCCCGTGGCAGGAGGCCCGGCTCATCGGCGACCGCAATCGCCACAGCTGGCAGTGGTGGGAACTCCCCGTCAAGGTCGATGCCGGCGCGACAATTGTCCGCGCCCGCGCAACTGACTTGGCGGGCCTCACACAGCCGGAACGGCCGGAATGGAACCGCCTCGGTTACGGGAACAACGCAATCCAGGAAGTGTCGGTTGTGGTCGCACAGCGAGGTGCCTCATGATCTTCACGCAGCACTACCTGGCGTGCCTCTCACACGCCTCATACCTGATTGGCGACGAGACGACCGGCCGCGCGGTGGTGGTCGATCCGCGGCGCGACGTGAACCTCTATCTCGAGGAGGCGGAGGCGAAGGACCTAACCATCGAGCGGGTCATCGAGACGCACCTTCACGCCGACTTCCTCAGCGGCCACCTCGAGCTGGCCGCCCGAACCGGCGCCGTGATTTCTTTCGGCGGCGCGGTCGCGGTCGACTTCGCCATCGAGCCGCTTCGCGACGGCCAGGTGCTGTCGCTCGGCGACGTGGAGCTGCGCATCCTCGAGACTCCGGGACACACACCAGAGTCGATCTGCATCCTCGTGTACGAGCACGCGGACGACGACGTTCCCTACGGTGTGCTCACGGGTGACACGCTCTTCGTCGGTGACGTCGGTCGCCCCGACCTTTTGGCGTCGTCGGGTTCGGGATTTTCGGCCGACGTGCTGGCCCGCTCGATGTTTCGATCGCTCCGCGACAAAGTGCTCAAACTCCCTGACGCGACGCGCGTGTTTCCCGCTCATGGCGCCGGATCGTCGTGCGGCAAGCAGCTGTCGAGCGAGACGAGCTCCACCATGGGGGAGCAGCGGCGGGTGAACTACGCACTGCAACCCATGTCCGAGGACGAGTTCGTCCAGGCGGTCGTCGAGGGCCAGCCGGTGCGTCCTCACTACTTCGAGTTCGACGTCCGTCGGAACCGCGAGCTGCGCCCGCTGCTCGACGAGGACATCTCACCCCCGTTGATCGACATCGACGACGTTCTGAGGCGTCAGGCCGAGGGGGCCACCTTGCTCGACACACGAGAGCCGGCCGACTTCGCGGCGGTCCATGTGCACGGAGCGGTCAATGTCGGACTCCAGGGTCGGTTCGCCGAATGGGCCGGTGATGTGCTCGACGCGGACAGCGACATCGTTCTAGTCGGTGACCCCGATGCCGCGCTCGAGGCGCGAGTGCGACTCGGCCGGATCGGCTTCGATCGCGTCGTTGGCCAACTGCGCGACCCTGCTCGCGTCTTCTCCACGCGAGCCGACCTGATCGAGGCCAGCTCGCGGCTCACGATCGAGCAGCTCGCGGAGATGCGCGGTGTGATGCCCGTGTTGCAGGTCGTCGACGTCCGCAATCCCGGCGAGACTCGCGACGGGACGCTCCCGGGAGCACGGGAGATCCCGCTGCCGGTGCTCGTCGACTCGCTCGACGCGCTCACACCCAACCTTCCCGTGGTGATCTACTGCGCGAGCGGGTACCGCTCGTCGATCGCGGCAAGTGTGTTGCGCGGCGCGGGGTTTGCCGACGTGTCCGATCTCTTGGGCGGCTTCGCCGCGTGGGACGGCGCCGAGCTGCCCCTCTCGCATGGGGCCGCGTCAGAGGATGCTGCCGACGCGCCGGAAGTCAGCGCCGGCGAAGGCGACAAACTCGTCGCCGCGGGCGCGCTGTTGCTCGACGTGCGCGAGCCCGACGAGTGGGACCTCGGCCACGCGCGCCGCGCGTCATTCATCCCTATGGGTGAGGTGCACGACCGACTCTCGGAAATCTCCGCGGACGAACTGGTCGTGGTGGTGTGCCGGTCAGGCGGAAGGTCCGCGGCGGTTACCCAGGTGCTGCGCTCGCGGGGATACGACGCCGTCAACCTGGCCGGCGGGATGCGGGCATGGGCCAAGCTCGGCCTCCCGGTCGTCACAACGTCCGGTGCTCCGGGGACAGTCGACTAGCCGTGCGCGACGTTCTGCTCGCGGAGCGCGCCCGAGCGACGGCCCAACTGGAATCGTTGACGCGCGACTTCGATCGCATCGTCGACGCGTCACTCATGGTCGGCAACGACGACGAGCACGACCCTGAGGGCGCCACAGTCGCGTTCGAGCGCGCGCAAGTGGCGGCGCTACTGAGCGACGCGCAACGCGAGCTGAGCGACATTGACCAGGCGCTGGAACGCTTGCGTGACGGCACCTACGGCGTGTGCGCGCACTGCGGGAAGCCGATCGCGTCGGAGCGGCTCGCGGCACGTCCGTCGGCGGCGACGTGCATTGACTGCGCGAGCATCGGCTGGTGAGCGAATCGCGCGTCGAGGAGATCGCGGCCGGTGACACGGTCTGGCGCTTCGATCGCGCGTTTCTCACATCGCACTGGGCGTGCATCTGGGGCAAAGGCTGCAAGGGGATCCTGACGGAACCCGCGGAGCATCTCGGTCAGGGCTGCTGCTCCATTGGTGCGGATCTCGGCGATGAGGACGAGGCGCGCCTGATCTCTGCGCTCGCCGCAATGCTCGCGCCCGACCGTTTTGAGCACCACGCCGCGGCCGCCGCGGGTGGAGTCTTCAGCGACGAGACGCGCTCGCACACCCGGGTCGTCGATGACGCGTGCATCTTTCTGAACCGGCCTTCGTTCGAGGGCGGTGCCGGCTGCGCGCTTCACCTCGCGGCGCTCGACGCGGGCGAGTCGCCCATCGAATGGAAGCCTTCGGTGTGCTGGCAACTGCCTATCCGAGTCGAATTTGAACCGCAGGGCGACGGCACTGAGATCGCCACCGTGCGGGGCTGGACGCGTGCCGATTGGGGCGACGACGGCGACACCATGGCGTGGTGGTGCACCGAAGCGCCCGAGGCGTATATCGGCGAGCGCCCCGTCATCGATTCACTCGGTCAAGAACTCGAGGCGGTCGTGGGCCGCTCGGTGTATGTGGAGCTCCGACGCCGCCTGGAGGACGACGTTGCTCCTCGGGATTGAGGCGACTGAGTTGGTCGTTTGGCTGGAAGCCGGCGACGCGGGTTGCGAGGAACTTGTGCGGGCGCGGCTGGCGGGCCTCGACAATTTGGCGGAGCTCGGAGCGGTGGCGTGGCGCGACGACGAGCGGGCGCCCCCACGTTTGACCCAGTAATCCCGCCACGAGGTGGCGGTATTTCTGGTCCAAACAAAAATGCGGGCATCATGCGGTCGTGAGGGTGCTCATCGCGGGCGGTGGCATTGGCGGCTTGGTGATGGCGCTGTCGTTGCACGACGCCGGCATCGACGACGTCGAGGTCTTCGAAGCCGCGCCCCGCGTCGAGGAGCTCGGCGTGGGCATCAACGTTCTCCCTCACGCGGTCAGGGAGCTGACCGAGCTCGGAATGGACGACGACCTCGCCGCGGCGGGCTTCGCCACCGGCGAGCTCGTTATGTTCAACAAGCATGGGCAGCGCATCTGGGGTGAGCCTCGCGGTCTCAGCGCCGGCTACCGCTGGCCGCAGTACTCCATCCACCGGGGCCGTCTGCTCGGCGTGTTGCATCGAGCCTTTCTCGATCGCGTCGGGCCGAGCCGCCTGCACACGGCGTGTCGCGTCACGCGGTTCTCCCAGACCGACGAGTCGGTGTCGTTGCATCTCACCGACGGCGCGAACGTCGAGGGCGATGTCGTCATCGCGGCCGACGGCGTCCATTCCGCGATCCGGGCCCAGCTGTATCCCGACGAGGGTCCGGCGCTCTGGAACGGGATGACGATGTGGCGCGCGGTCGCCGAATCGGAGCCGTTCCTCACCGGTCGATCGATGGTCGTCGTTGGGAATTTCTCGGCCCGGGCCGTCGTGTATCCGCTCCGTGCCGCACGCGCCGACGGGCACCAGCTTCTCAATGTCGTCATGGAAGCCAAGACCGCCGAGGGCAAGCCGATGCCGAAGCAGGACTGGAGTCACGCGGTCGACCGGGACGACGTCAGGGCCTACTTCGGAGCCATGCATTTCGACTGGCTCGACGTCGCCGCGCTCATCGACATCGCTGAGCAGTGGTGGCAGTACCCGATGGTGGACCGCGACCCGCTGCCGCGCTGGTCGTTCGGGCGCGTCACGCTGCTCGGCGACGCCGCCCATCCGATGTATCCCGTTGGCTCGAACGGGGCGTCGCAGGCGATCGTCGATGCGCGCACGCTGGCCCACGCGCTCGCGGTCGAGCCGGACGTGGAGTCGGCGCTGGCGACGTACGAATCAGTCCGCCGGCCCGCGACGGCGGCCGTCGTGCTGTCCAACCGTCAGGTCGGATCGGAGAAATGCATGGAGCTGGCGGAGGAACGGGCGCCCGGAGGCTTCGACCGGGTCGAGGACGTGTTTGCTCCCGGTGAGCTCGAGGAGCTGTCGGCGCAGCACAAACGCGTCTCGGGCTTCGACCCGACGATCCTGAACGCGAGGCCATCGCTGAGCGTGAAGCCAAAGGAGGCCCGGCCTTGACTCACGTCCTCCGAATCGGTGGCGTGTTCTTCCGTTCGAAAGATCCGGCGGCGACCGCGGCCTGGTATCAGACACACCTTCGCCTACCGATCGAGGACTACGGCGGAGCGACGTTGGGCGCACGCGATCACGAGGCCGTGTGGGCTCCGTTCGCGGCCGACACCAACTACTTCGGACCGACCGATCAGCCGCTCATGGTGAATTACGTCGTCGCGGATCTCGATGCCGTCCTCGAGAGCCTCCGCGCGGACGGTGTCGAGGTGGATGATCGCTTGGAGGAGACCGAGCTCGGACGCTTCGGCTGGGCGGTCGACGGCGATGGCCGGCGCTTCGAGCTCTGGCAGCCACCGGCGGCTGGCTATCCGGCCTAGGAGCCAATCCCGCCGGGGCGTTCAAGCGTAGGTATGGGCATGACCCCCCGCCGCAGTGTCGTCGTCTCGATCGTTGTCATCCCCCTGCTCCTGCTCGCTGTGGCGTGTAGCAGCAGCAAGAAGGGCACGACCGGGGCGACGGCCGCGGGGTCGGGAGGGCCCACCGTGGTGGCCAAGGACATCGCCTACTCGCCCTCGACGCTCGCGGTGAAGGCGGGCGACACCGTCACGTTCGCCAACAACGACAACACCACGCACACGTTCACCGCTGACGACAAATCATTCGACTCCGGGCGGGTTGATTCCGGTAAGAGCTCCACGTTCGTTGTTCCGGCCAGCGCCACCGCGGGTACCAAGATTGCGTTTCACTGCGAAATTCACAGCTCGATGAAGGGGACGCTCACCGTCGGCTGAACTGCTCCAGCAAATCGGGCGTGGCTCGTTGTCGGAGCTTGACGTTGATGCCCTCACGCTCGAGCAACTGATCCAGCGTGCGCGCCGCTTGCGGGACGGGGTGTTCCGCGAAGAATGCCTTGGTGTCGGCGTACTGCTCTGGCTTCGTCAGGGTCTTGATCGGGTCGAGCATGCGGATGATGCTCGTATCGGGAAAGCGGGCATTTATCTCGGTCCAGCGCGTGCGGACGAGGCGCCACGCTCGCTCGCCGTGGTCGCGATTCGCCATGCACCGGCCGATGAGGAACGGCGCGTTCTGCGAGCGGACCTTCCCGCTCATCGCCAAGTCGAGGGTGCGGTCGACGAGGTCGGGATCGCTTACCTCCGCGAGGGCGTAGAGGTAGCGCAACTCCTCCTGTGGTGTCGTAGCCGATTGAAGGCGGGCTTGAATGCGCTCGAAGTCGCTCGCGTCTCCGGTAGCGGCCACCACGTTGACGGCGGCGACGGCGAGGGCAGGATCGACATTGGGGTCGTCGAACAAGGCGCGGGCCCGCGCCTGAGCCGTGGAGTCGGCTCCGAGCAGCGCAAGCGCGCGCACGAGCGTGCCCCTGAGCTCAGCATCGAGCGACCGTTCGAGGGGGACCGGTGCCCAGCCCAGCCGCTCCACCGCAGGGGTCAACAGCTCCCGCACGAAGGCCTGGAAGCTGGTTCGGGCCTCCCCATCGAGGAAGCGGTCACACCAGCGCAGCCCGGCCAGCAGGAGCTGCCAGACCGAGAGCTCAGTCTCGCCCGCGAAGCCCCGCGCGAACTGGCAGAACTCATCGGCGCCGGTGAGCCCGGCGATGACGGCTCCCCACGTGTCGTCGACGAGCTGATAGCGCTCGGCGGCGGAAAGCTCGGTCGTGGCCACCGAGGCGAGGCGCTGGAGGAGCGGACCGTCGTAGCGCGAGCGATAGAAACCGTGCGCGCCGGCATTGACCACCACGACGGCATCGGGGGTCATGGTCGGGAGCATCGTCGACGCACCGTCGAGGAGGAGCTTGTCGACCTGAGTCGCGCCACCCGCGCTCTGGCGCACGAGGACCGGTACGGCCCACTCGCGTCCGTCGTCGTCGCCGTCGAAGAGGAAGCGATGCTGGCGCAGCACGATGTTGTTGCCGTCGTCAGACAGCGACGCAGAGACGACGGGGTGGCCGCCCTGCCAGATCCAGCTGTCCATGATCTTGCGGACGGGATCGCCGGTGACGGCCTCGATGGCGTCCCACAAGTCGCCGGTTTCGGTGTTTTCGTACGCGTGCACCGTGAGGTAGTGACGGATGCCGTCGCGCAGACGATCCTCGCCCAGATACTGCTCGAGCATGCGCAGCAGCGCCGCTCCTTTTTGGTATGTGAGCACGTCGAACATGCCCTCGGCGTCGGCGGGTGAGTTGACCGGGTACTCGATGGCCCGCGTCGACTGCAGCCCGTCGACCTCGAACGCGGCGGTGCGCTCGAGACCGAACGCCACCCACCGCTGCCAATCGGGCCGGTAGGCGTCGCACGCCATGACTTCCATGAACGTGGCGAACGCCTCGTTCAGCCACAGTCCGTTCCACCAGCGCATCGTGACGAGGTCACCGAACCACATGTGGGCGAGCTCGTGAGCAACAACGTCGGCGACGAGCATCTCCTCTTGCATGGTGGCGCTCGCCGGGTCAACAAGAAGCAATGCCTCGCGGAATGTGATGCAACCGAGGTTTTCCATCGCGCCGGCGGCGAAGTCGGGCACGGCGATGAGGTCGACCTTCGCGTCCGGATAGGGAATGCCGTAGTAGTCGACGAAGTGCTGCAGCGAGAACTTGCCGACGTCGAGTCCGAAGCCGGTGAGATGAGCTTTGCCGGGCACGTGCACGATCCGCAGCGGCACACCATCGACGTCGACGGGCTCAGTCGCCTCGAGCCGCCCGACGATGAACGCGACGAGATACGTCGACATCACCATGGTGTCAGCGAAGCGGACGCTGATCCGGCCATCGGGCAACGCGGTGCGGTCGACTTCCGGCCCGTTTGACACACCCATGAGATCGGCGGCCAGTTCGAGCGTCACGCCGAAGCTCGCCTTCAAGTCGGGCTCGTCCCAGCACGGGAACGACCGGCGGGCGTGGGTGGCCTCCATCTGAGTCGTGGCGATCACCTGCTCTTTACCCTCGGCGTCGGTGTAACGGCTCCGGTAGAAACCCCGCAGCTTGTCGTTGAGGGTTCCGGTGAACGAGCAATGCAACGTGGCCGGTCCGGCGGAGAGCGTCTCGGCGAACGTGAAATAGGCGCGTTCAGATTCCTCGTCGAGGCGGACGGTGGCTTCGAGCCTTCGTCCCGCGGCGGTGGTGATGGCCGCCGACCCGATTTCGAGCTCGATGGCGTTGACCACCAACTCGGCGCTGGGCTCGAGCACTTCGATCGTCACGTCTTCGTGCCCGGTGAACTTCCCCCCCTCGAGGTCGGGGGCCAGGGTCAGCCCGTAGCGTCGGGGAACCGCGGTACGGGGCAGTCGGTAGTCATGCTCGTCGTTGGGCACGGGTGCGGAGGCTACTTACCGGCGACTCCGCCCGGCGCAGGGAAGCCGTACGGTGGTCGGGTGCGGCGCATCGGAAGCGTCTTGTTGGCGGTCATGGCGGGCACTATCGCAGCCTGTGGAGGCTCCACCTCCACCTCACCTCCCGAAACCACGCCCCCCGTCACGACCTCGGCTCCGGTCGAGGCCAGTCAGATTTGGTCGAGGCGTTGGATCGAGGAGGTCGAGAGCTTCGTGCGGTCGGACAAGCCCGGTCCCCCTGCGACGGCCAGGATCTACGCCTACGCGGCGGCGAGCTGCGCCGACGCCATGTCGGCCTCCGACGGAGGAGGGCCCGAGGCCAACGAGGTGACCCGCCAGGTGCTGCGAGCGTTGCTGCCCAAGCGCGCGGCGGAAATCGACACGTTCGCAGCCACGCTGGCGGCGCCAGTGACGCTCGCCAAGCCGTTGCAGGACTTGGCGGCGCAATACGTCGCGCGGATCCCTGCCGACGGGGCCGCCGCGGACAACCCCGACGCCGCGATGGCGACAGAGCCTGCCGGCGACGGCCATTGGGTCCGCGTCGGTGGCGCGGGTCCGGCTAACCCGACCGCCGGCACGTGGATGCGCTGGATCCTCCCCGCAGGCACGAGGTTCACGGTGCCACCGCCGCCCGAGTACGGCTCGAAGACCTACGAGGAAATCGTGGGGACGCGCTACGAAGTGCTGGCCGATGCCGCACCGCTCGTGCCGCTTGATCCGCACACCATCGGGTGGGATGGGAGCGACGCCCCGATCTACCACGGCCGCATCACCGTCTTCGATCTCGTCACGCGGCAGTTCTTCGACATCCTGCCGTTCCCGAACGACCACACCTACTTCCAGCCCGTCGCCGTCGACGATCACACCCTCGAGGTGCTCTATGCGCCCGAACCTTCTTTGAACGCGGTCTATGGCTCCGTCAAGTGGACGCGGCTTACCCGTCGGCGGGTCGACCTCGCAACGTTCCACTACGTCGACCAGGAAGTCGCCCTTCCGCACGAATTTTTTGAATCCGTTAACGAGGCGCAAAACCAATCGATCGACCTCGGTTGGACCGAGAGGCCGGACTACCGGACCGTTCGCGGCCATCTCGTCGACGCGCCCGGCGGACGGCTCAGTTTCGTGGTCGACAGCACCGCGCCCACCTACGACAACTGGGTCGTCGACGGCGTGAAGATCACGGCCGACCAAACGAACGCCACGAATGCGCTCACGAAGGTGGCCGACGGCTCGCCGATCACGACGATCCACACCGACCCTGGCCTGCTCGGGGTATACGGCTACCGCACGGGTCTCCTCTACCTGACGATGCCCATCGCGTCCGCACCTCTCGCCGGCGGCGTGCATCCGGTGGGTCCGGCCGTGCTCAACCCCACGTCGGGCGTCGTGGCCCCTCTGTTCGACTACAGCTCGCCGGCGAATGTGGGCGTCTTCGTCGTCGGCATCCTGCCGCGCTGACCCGACCCACTAGGTTCACCGAACGTGCCGGACCGTCATGTCTTCGACGTCGTGGGTATCGGCAACGCGCTCGTCGACGTCATCGTGCACGGTGAGAACGACTTTCTCGAGCGCAACGGCCTCGTCAAGGGGTCGATGACGCTGATCGACAAGGACCGCGCCGTCGAGCTGTACAAGGCGATCGGCTCGGGCGTCGAGATGTCCGGTGGGTCGGCAGCCAACACCATGTGTGGCGTCGCCAGCTTCGGTGGCCGGGGCGGCTACATCGGAAAAGTCGCTGACGACGACCTCGGGACCCTCTTCGGACACGACCTTCGCGCGGTGGGCGTGGCGTTTCGCGGACCGAAGCCGGGCGACGAGATCCCGACCGGACGCTGCCTCATCGTGGTCACGCCCGACGCCGAACGCACGATGAGCACGTTCCTCGGCATGTCCTCGCTCCTCGTGCCCGACGACGTCGACCCGGACGTGGTGGCGAGCGGCAAGGTCGTCTACCTCGAGGGGTATCTCTGGGACCGACCCGAGGCGATGGCCGCGTACCGCAAGGCGGCCGCCGTCGCCCACGACGCGGGCAACAAGGTGTCGCTCACCCTGTCGGATTCCTTCTGCGTCGACCGTCACCGCGAGGCGTTCCTCGACCTCGTCGCGGGCGAGGTCGACATCCTTTTCTCGAACGAGGATGAGATCTGCTCGCTTTATGAGGTGGACTCGTTCGACGACGCGGTCGCCCGAGTCTCGAAACACGTGGAGATCGCGGCGATCACATGCGGAGCCAAAGGGTCGATCGTCGTGAGCCGCGATGGTCAGGTGGCGGTGCCGGCCGAGCCGGTCGACGAGGTGGTCGACACCACGGGTGCGGGCGACCTCTACGCCGCCGGTTTCCTGCACGGGCTCACCCACGACCGAACGTTGGTGGATTGCGCCCGCCTCGGCTCGATCGCTGCTTCCGAGGTGATCTCGCACGTGGGCGCCCGGCCGGTCACGTCGCTCGCCCGGCTCGCACGAGCCGCGGGATTCCGATGACCGAGCCCGATCCGTACACGACTGCGGCCGCGTCGGCGGCTCGTATTGCCGAGCGCACCGGAGTGGCGCGCCACGACATCGCCATCGTGTTGGGGTCGGGCTGGGCCCCGGCGGCCGCCGCGCTCGGCGAGCCGCGGGCCGAGATCGCGTTTGCCGACCTCGGCGGCTACCCGAAGGCGACCGTGCCCGGGCATGTAGGGGTCGTCCGTTCGATCGAGGTTGGCGAGTCGAGCGTGCTCGCCTTTCTTGGCCGCGTGCATCTGTACGAGGGCCACGATGTATCGGCCGTGGTGCACGGCGTGCGCACCGCGGTGCTCGCCGGGTGCAAAGTCGTGATCCTCACGAACGCGGCCGGAGGCCTGGAGGGACTGCACCCCGGGCAACCCGTGCTCATCCGAGATCACATCAACCTGACCGCCAAATCCCCGCTCGAGGGACCGAACCCACCGGAGCCGTATCCGATCCGTTTCGTCGATCTCACCGAGCTGTACTCACCGCGTTTGCGCGCGCTCGTCCAGTCGATTGATTCGAGCATCGTCGAGGGTGTGTACGCCGCGTTCCCCGGCCCGCACTACGAGACCCCCGCCGAGATCGCCATGGTGCGGACGATGGGCGGTCACCTGGTGGGGATGTCTACCGCGCTCGAGGCAATCGCGGCGCGCCACCTCGGCGCGGAGGTGCTCGCGATGTCGCTTGTGACGAACCCCGCCGCCGGCATCAGCGGTGAACCGCTTGACCACGCGGAGGTGGTCGCCACCGGCCGAGCTGCGGCCGAGCGCATGGGCGTCCTCCTCCACCAAATCGTGCTCGCCCTGGCCTAACCAAAACCTCGAAACGTGCCTCCACGGAACAAACCCTCGAAACGTGGCGAGGCCGCCGAGAGGTTTCGAGGGTTGTGTGCCTCCAAGGGAACGAACTCTCGAAACGTGGGCGACGTCCGGGGCCACGGGACGCGGCGCCGCGGGGCTCGTGCGGGCGGTGGACGGCGCGACCGGCGCGACGCGGTTAGGCGCGCTGGGGGCGCTCGCGACGGAGGATCTCGCCGGCGATGCGGAGGGCGTCGGGTCCGTAGCGCTGGTCGGCGAGGAGGATCAGCCGGTCGACGCCGAGGTCGTCGAGTTTGCGCCGCTGTGCGGTCCGGGGGTCGAGCCACTTGTCGTCGAGCGCGCCGAAGACCGTGGCGAGGAACGGCCGCTCGCCGGCCGCGGTCCTGGCCTCCTTCAGCAGATCGCCGAGGTGAGGATTGAAGGCCTGGGTATTGATGCCGTCGCCGACGCGTCCCGACAGCTCGGCCATCTTCGGACCAAACGCGCCGATGATGATCGGAGGACGCGGATCAGGGCGTTGGAACCCGAGCCCCGCCCCGGTCCAGCAACCGCGGATGATGCGCACGGCATCTTCGACCATGCGGCGCCTGACATCGTCTGACGGCACGGTGCGCTTCAGCGCGATCTGTTCGGCCGCGTAAGGCGTGTCCTTGCCGCCGCCAGCCCCGAGGCCGAGCATGAGCCGCCCGTTCGACACCTCCTGAAGTGTGGCGGCCATCGCCGCGAGCGTGCCGGGATCGCGGTTGGCGACGTTGAGCACGAGCGGCCCGATCATCACCCGAGACGTGACCTCGGCCAGCGCGGACAGCAACGTCCAGCACTCGAGGACATGCTCGCGACGGTGTACCCGACCCGCGAGGTGGTCCCACGTCCAGATCCCGTCGAAACCCGCCTCTTCCGCCGCTAGGGCGGCCGCCCGGAGGTCGGCCCAGCGGGCGCCAAACGGGTCGAGCAAAAGATCGACCTTGAGCGCCATGACTGCCCCATGCTGCCACCGATGGGCCACGATGTTCACAACCATGAAATCTGGGATCAACGCCGCCCGACCGAGGCCGGCGTCGTGAAAGACGACCTCGTCCAGCAGGTGCAGGCGTGGATCGCGGCCGACCCCGACCCCGACACCCGCGCCGAGCTTCAGGCGTTGCTCGACGCCGGCGACGAAGCCGCGCTGGCCGATCGATTCGACGGACGGCTGCAATTCGGCACGGCCGGTTTGCGGGGAGCGATCGGCGCGGGTCCCCAGCGCATGAACAGGGTCATCGTGCGCCGCGCCGCGTGGGGCTTCGGCCGCTGGCTGCTCGACCAGACCCCCGGTGCCGCCGACGCCGGCGTGGCGATCGGTTATGACGCGCGCCGCAAGAGCGATGTCTTCGCGCAAGACACAGCGCAGGTGCTTGCGGCCATGGGCATCCGCGCGTTCCTTCTCGCCCGCCGGTTACCAACTCCGCTGCTCGCGTTCGCCGTGCACCACCTCGGCTGCGCGGGCGGCGTGATGGTTACCGCCTCGCACAACCCGCCGAGCGATAACGGCTACAAGGTGTATCTCGCCGATGCGGCACAGATCGTGGCGCCCGCCGACGTCGAGATCTCTGCGCGCATCGACGGCGCGCCCGACGACATTGACCTAGCTCCCGCGGGTTTTCCTTTGATCATCAGCGTCGACGCCGAGGTTGTCGACGCGTACGTGAAGGGTGCGGTCGCGGTTCCCTTTGTGCCTCACGCACGCGATGTGCGCGTCGCCTACACACCACTGCACGGCGTCGGGCGCGCGGTCGCGATGGAGGCGTTTGTCCGAGCCGGCTTCCCTCCGCCCGCCGTCGTCGCCGAGCAAGCCGAGCCCGATCCGACGTTTCCCACAGTGGCGTTTCCCAACCCGGAGGAGCCGGGGGCCATGGACCTGCTGCTGGCTCTGGCCCGGTCCACCCAAGCGGACATCGCGCTGGCGAACGACCCCGACGCCGATCGGTTGGCGGCGGCCATCCCGAGCCGCGACGGATGGCGGGTGCTGAGCGGCAACGAGCTGGGCTGGCTGCTCGCTGACCATGTGCTGCAACACACATCAGGCGACCACCGCTTGGTCGTCACCACCGTGGTGTCGTCGAAGCTTCTGTCGAAGATGGCGGCCGCGGAGCACGTCGTCTACGCCGAGACCCTCACGGGCTTCAAGTGGATTGCCCGCGCCATCGCCGAACACCCGCAGACGAGATTCGTCTTCGGCTACGAACAGGCGCTCGGCTACCTCGTAGGTGACACCCTCACCCGTGACAAGGACGGCATCACCGCGGCGCTGGTCATGGCTGAAATTGCCGCGCTCGCGAAGCTCCACGGCGTCACCGTGCAGGACCGACTCGACGACATCGAGCGTCGCTACGGGCGCCATCGTCTGGCCGAGCGGTCCCTGCGGCTCGATCCCGCCGAGATGAGCGCGTTCATGGAGCACTTGCGCGTCGAACCCCCGAAATCTCTCGCGGGTGTTGCCGTCGAATCGGTGACCGAGCGCGCCGATGCCGAGCTGTTCATCCTGCAGTTGGCCGGCGGCGCACGGGTGCTGGTTCGGCCGAGCGGTACCGAACCCAAGGTGAAGCTCTACGCGGAGGTCGTGGGCGATCAGGTCGACCCCGACGATCTCCTCGCCGTGCTCTACCAGAGTCCGAACTGACGATCGCCCGCATCCCCCAAGCCGGGCACGATGTAGGCCTTCTCGTTTAGATGGTCGTCGATCGCCGCGGTAACCACGTGCACGTCGATGCCGAGCTCTTCGATCCGCGCCAGACCCTCCGGTGCCGCCAGCACGCAGACCACCGTGATCGGCGTCGGTGCGCCCCGACCGGTGAGGAGCAGCAACGCGTGCTCGAGCGACCCACCCGTGGCGAGCATCGGATCGAGCACCATCACCGGCCGCCCGTCGAGCCGCTCGGGCAACTTGGCAAGGTACGCGCGGGCCTCGAACGTTGCCTCGTCGCGCGCCAAGCCCACGAAGCCCACCTCGGCCGACGGCAGGAGTCGTAGCGCGGCGTCGACCATCCCCACGCCGGCCCGAAGAATCGGAACGAGCATCGGTGACGCGCCTAAGCGGACCCCGGTCGTAATCATGAGCGGCGTGCGCACTTCGAACGCCTCGACAGGAAGGGACCGAGACGCCTCGTAGATCAGCATGCCGGCGAGCCCGTCGAGCGCCTGACGAAACGCCGCGTTGACGGTGTTCGCGTCGCGCAGGATCGTGAGGCGCTCGGCCACGAGCGGGTGGTCGATGACGGTGGTGCGCATCGCCCCATCCTGGCAGCACCAGCCCGTATGCACGGACGGGTGTGAGCGGCAAAGATGGGCTCGTGCCCGTCCTCACCCATGTCGACGATCTGCCCGACGTCGCCGCGTCGTCGTCGGCCTTAAGACGTTTCCTGCACGGCCTTCCCGGTGTCGACCAGGTTGGTGTCGAGGTCCGTGTCGCCGATCTCGCCACCCGCTCGATCAAGCGCGAAGCCAAGCGTTTCGCGCTCGATCTCGCAGTGTCGATGGTCGATCTCACCACGCTCGAAGGAGCCGACACACCCGGCAAGGTGAAGGCCTTGTGCGCGAAGGGTCGTGAGCCCGATCCGGGCGATCCGTCGTGTCCCCGAGTGGCGGCGATCTGCATCTATCCCGATCGGGTCGCCATCGCGAAGACGGCCCTCGCGGGCAGCACCATCAAGGTCGCATCGGTGGCCACGGCGTTCCCCTCAGGTCGGGCGGCGTTGCCGGTGAAGCTGGCCGACGTGCGCACCGCGGTCGACGCGGGCGCCGACGAAATCGACATGGTGATCGACAGGGGCGCGTTCCTTGCGGGTCACTACGAACAGGTGCTCGACGAGATCGTCGCGGTGAAGGAGGCGTGTGGCCCCGCCCATCTCAAAGTCATCTTCGAAACCGGTGAGTTGGTCACGCTCGACAACGTGCGACGAATGTCGTGGTTGGCGATGATCGCGGGCGCGGATTTCATCAAGACATCCACGGGGAAGGTCGTGCCGGCGGCGACGCCACCGGTCGTGCTCGTCATGCTCCAAGCCGTCCGCGACTTCCACGAGCTCACCGGGCGCGAAGTCGGCGTGAAGCCCGCCGGCGGGATGCGGACCGCGAAGGAAGCGGTTCGCTATCTCGTGATGGTTCACGAGGAGGCGGGTCCTCGCTGGCTGACCCCCAACCTGTTCCGGTTCGGGGCGTCGTCCCTGCTCAACGACATCCTCATGCAGCGGCGCAAGCAGGCCAGCGGCCACTACGCCAGCCCCTACGACGTCACGCTCGACTGATGGCCACCAGCACGGTGCCCGATCTCGTCACTCCTACATGGGAGTACGCGCCCGCCCCTGAGGCCCGCGACATAGTCACGATTCGATCCAGCTATGGGTTGTTCATCGGCGGACGCTGGGTCGACACCGTCGAGGGGTCGTCGTTCAAGACGATCAACCCGGCCACCGAGGAGGTGCTCGCCGAAGTGCAGTCGGCGAGCGCGCGCGATGTCGACCGAGCGGTGAAGGCGGCGCGCACAGCGTTCACGCGCTGGTCACAACGCACGGGAGCCGAGCGTGGCAAGTACCTCTATCGCATCGCACGTCTCATGCAGGAGCGGGCCCGCGAGCTTGCGGTGCTCGAATCACTCGACAACGGCAAGCCGATCAAGGAGAGCCGCGATGTCGACCTGCCCCTCGTCGCCGCGCACTTCTTCCACTATGCGGGCTGGGCCGACAAGCTCGACTGGGCGGGCCTCGGGCCGGATCCTCGTCCCCTCGGAGTCGCCGGTCAGATCATTCCGTGGAACTTCCCATTGCTGATGCTGGCGTGGAAGATCGCGCCCGCTCTCGCGTGCGGCAACACGGTCGTGCTCAAGCCGGCGGAAACGACACCTCTCACCGCGCTGGCATTTGCCGACATCTGCGCGCAGGCCGACCTGCCGCCTGGGGTCGTCAACATCGTCACCGGGGCCGGCGAGACCGGACGGGCGCTCGTCAACCACCGTGGCGTCAACAAGATCGCGTTCACCGGTTCCACCGAAGTCGGCAAGGAGATCCAACGTTCGCTCGCCGGCACTGACATTCATCTCACCCTCGAGCTGGGTGGCAAAGCGGCCAATATCGTCTTCGACGACGCCCCCATCGATCAGGCGATCGAGGGCATCGTGAACGGCATCTTCTTCAATCAGGGTCATGTGTGCTGCGCGGGCTCGCGCCTGCTCGTGCAGGAGAGCGTCCACGATGCCGTGATCGCCAAGCTCAAGCGGCGCCTGGGAACGCTTCACCTCGGCGATCCGCTCGACAAGAACACCGACATCGGCGCGATCAACTCGGCCGCGCAACTCTCCCGCATCAAAGAGCTCGTCTCGGTGGGAGAGGCCGAGGGTGCTCAGCGCTGGCAGCCCGTCTGCCCGTTGCCCGCCAAGGGCTTCTGGTTCGCGCCGACGTTGTTCACCAACGTCGGGCAGTCGAGTCGGATCGCGCGCGAGGAGATCTTCGGCCCTGTTCTCTCAGTCCTTACGTTTCGCACCCCGGAGGAAGCGATCGCCAAGGCCAACAACACGCCCTACGGCCTTTCTGCCGGGGTCTGGACCGAGAAGGGCTCGCGGATCTTGTGGATGGCGAACCGGCTGAAGGCCGGCGTGGTGTGGGCGAACACGTTCAACCGCTTCGACCCGACCTCGCCGTTCGGTGGCTACAAGGAATCGGGTTTCGGACGTGAGGGCGGACGCCACGGACTCGCCGCGTACCTGCACGCCGGCAGTGGATGATGGAGCGGCTCGACGTCCGCAAGACCTACAAACTCTACGTCGGCGGCGCGTTCCCGCGCAGCGAGAGCGGCCGCACGTACGAGGTCAGCGACACCAAGGGACGCTTCGTCGCCAACGCGGCGAGGGCGTCGCGAAAGGATGCTCGCGATGCCGTCGTCGCGGCCCGCGCCGCGGCCTCAAGCTGGTCGGGCGCCACCGCGTACAACCGCGGTCAGGTGCTGTACCGCGTGGCCGAGATCATGGAGGGACGGCGCCAACAGTTCGTCGTCGAGCTGACCACCGGCGAAGGACGTACCGCGCGCGTCGCGTCCACGATCGTCGACGCCGCGATCGATCGCTGGGTGTGGTTCGCAGGCTGGAGCGACAAGCTCACCATGATCGACGGCGCGTCGAACCCCGTGGCCGGTCCGTACTTCAACTTCAGTGTTCCCGAACCCATGGGCGTGGTCGCCGTGCTCGCGCCGCAGGTGTCGTCTCTCCTCGGTCTGGTCAACGTGGTGGCGCCGGTGATCGTGAGCGGCAACACGTGTGTCGTCGTCGCGTCCGAGAAGGCGCCCCTTTCCGCGGTCACGTTGGGTGAGGTGTTGTCGACATCCGACGTTCCCGGTGGTGTCGTGAATGTGCTCACCGGGTTCACCGAGGAGCTCGCTGTCCCACTCAGTGAGCACCGCGATGTCGACGGCATCGACCTCTGTGGCGTGACCGACCGGGAACTGGGCCGTCGCCTCGAAATCGCGGCTGCCGACAACACCAAACGCGTACGACGGGCACCCTCGGCGGAGCCCGACTGGCTCTTGTCGAACGGCGGCCCGCGTAGCATGCTCGATTGGTGCGAGATCAAGACGGTCTGGCATCCATTGGGGGTATGACATGAGCGAACGTTCGAGCTACGCGCCCGGTACGCCTTGCTGGGTCGATGTTTCGTCACCCGACGTCAGTGCATCCGCGGCGTTCTACGCGGGGCTGTTCGGCTGGGAAATCGTTGACCTCGGCCCTGATGCCGGGGGCTACTCAATGTGCGCGGTGCGCGGCAAGAACGTGGCGGGCATCGGCCCGCATCAAGACCCGAACTCGCCGCCGGCGTGGACCACCTACATCGCCTCCGACAACGCCGACTCGACGGCCGAAAACGCCAAGGCTGCCGGCGGCATGGTCGTGCTCGAGCCGTTCGACGTTTTCGATGCCGGCCGCATGTGTTTCTTCATCGACGCGGCTGGGGCGTTTACTGGCGTGTGGCAGGCGGGCCAGCACATCGGTGCCCAGCTGGTGAACGAGCCTGGCGCGCTGTGCTGGAACGAGTTGACGTGTCGCGATATCGAGGGTGCGAAGGCATTCTATAAGTCCGTGTTCGGATGGGACGGGGTGGCGTCCGACGCCGGCGGCTTCGAGTATGTGGAATGGCAGCTCGATGGCCAGAGCGTGGCTGGAATGATGCCTATGACCGACGACATGCCATCGAACACTCCATCGCACTGGACGACGTATTTCGCGGTGGCCGACTGCGATGCCTCCATCAAGAAGGTGGGCGCGCTGGGCGGCGGGGTTGTGGTGGCGCCGATGGACAGCCCTCCGGGCCGCTTTGCGGTAGTGAGCGACCCGTTCGGTGTTTCGTTCGGCATCATCGCCCTCGCCGGGTAAGGCGCGCGCTCTAGCGGAGGTTGGCGTAGGCCGGCTTGATCACGGTGTTGATGAGCCGCAGCCGCTCGTCGAAGTGGGCGAACGCGCTCTTCATCGCGTTCACCGTCAGCCACTCAAGGTCGAGCCAGCCATAGCCGAACGCCGCGCAAAGGCCGGCCATCTCCGACGTCATCGACACATTCGACATGAGCCGGTTGTCGGTGTTCACCGTGACGCGGAATCTCAGCCGGGCCAGCAGGCCGATGGGGTGCTCCGCGATTGAAGGGGACGCGCCGGTGTGCACGTTCGATGTCGGGCACATCTCGAGCGGCACCCGACGGTCGCGTACGTATTCGGCGAGACGCCCGAGCACCGGCTCGCCGTCGGGGTCGGTCGTGATGTCGTCGACGATGCGGACTCCATGCCCTAGGCGCTCCGCAGCACACCATTGCAACGCCTCCCATATCGACGGAAGGCCAAACGCTTCACCGGCGTGAATGGTGGTGTGGAAGTTGTTGCGCTGCACGAGTTGAAAGGCGTCGAGGTGTCGAGTGGGCGGGTATCCGGCTTCGGCACCCGCGATGTCGAAGCCAACGACTCCCGCATCGCGCCAGCGCACGGCGAGCTCGGCGATCTCAGTGGAGCGCGCCGCTGTGCGCATCGCGGTGAGCAGCGTGTTGACGACGATGCCGCGGCCGGCCGAGCCGGACGCGAACCCCGCGAGCACCGCTTCGACGACGTCGTCGAGGGAGAGACCCTTCTCGACGTGAAGCTCGGGCGCGAAGCGAACCTCCGCATACACGACGCCGTCCGCGGCGAGGTCCTCTGCACATTCCGCGGCCACGCGCGTGAGCGCCTCAGCCGTTTGCAGAACGCCGACGGTGTGCTGGAACGTCTCGAGGTAGAGGGCGAGGTCGAGCCGGTCGGCGCCCCGCTGGAACCACAGCGAAAGCTCGTCGGGATTGGTGGTGGGCAACTCGTGGCAGATGTCGCGAGCGAGATCGATGATCGTGGTAGGACGCAGTCCGCCGTCGAGGTGATCATGCAGTACGACCTTCGGCGCCCGCCTGATCGCATCGATCGTCAGCGGGCTCGGCATCCCCGGCAGGGTAACGGAAGACCTAGCGTGCGCCGAGTGGAACCGACAGGACCAGGATCCCCGTACACGGTGCTGTTCGACGAAGGCGACACTGGTGCGGAACTGGCCTCCTCGTTCGAGCCTCTGTACGGACGCTTCCGGCTGCCCGATCCCGTCGGCCGGCCGTGGGTGGGCATCAACCTCGTCATTTCGCGCGACGGTCACGTGTCGTTCGGCGAACCGGGGTACCTGGGCGGTGACGCGGTGTCGGGGTACAACCGGCACGACACGTGGCTGATGGGCCTGCTCCGCTCGCGCGCCGACGCCATCCTCGTCGGCGACATGACTCTGCGCGTCGAACCCGAACACATATGGACGCCTGAGTACATCTTTCCCGAGGATGGTCCCGCGTTCGCGTGGCTCCGGGCGGCTGAGGGTCGCCGACCGGATCCGCTCGTGGTGTTCATCTCCCTCGACGGCGCGCTCAACACCGAGGCCACCACGCTCAACCGCGACGACATCGAGATCGTCGTGGCCACTACCGACGAGGGTGCAGTGGAGGCAGAGCGCCGTCTGCGGGGACGCCCCAATTGTGAGATCGTCGCGTTCGGAGCCGAACGAGTCGACACCGCTGCGCTCGTGCATTGGCTCGGCGACACGAAAGGGATGCGCCACGTGCTCGCCGAAGGGGGACCGCGCGTGTACGGATCGGTACTCGCCGACGCGGTTCTCGACGAGGAGTTCGTGACCCTCTCACCCCTGATGCTGGGGTCGATCTCCTCGGCGGGCGAGCGTCGGCCATCGCTGGTGGAGGGCGTCGGGTTCGCTCCTGGCCTCACGCCCTACATGGCCCCGATCAGTCTGCGTCGGGCCGGCGACCACATGTTCCTGCGGTCTCGGGTGAGCTATCCCTACCAGTTCGTGCCGAGCGGACGCCCCTCGTCGTAGCCCGCCGAGCTCTGGATGCCCACGACGGCGCGCTCGGCGAACTCGGTCATGCATCGGGCCCCCGCGTACGTGCACGCGCTACGGACGCCGGCCACGATTTGGTCGATGATGTCTTCGACGCCGGGACGATCAGGGTCGATGTACATCCGCGACGAGCTGATGCCTTCTTCGAACAGTTCCTTGGCGGCCCGGGCGAAGGCCGATTCGTCGCGCGTGCGGTTCTTGACCGCTCGATGCGACGCCATGCCGAAGCTCTCCTTGTAGAGCCGACCGTCGCTGTCGCGCATCGCGTCGGCGGCGCTCTCGCAGGTGCCGGCCAACCACGTGCCGAACATGACGTTGGCGGCGCCCGCCGCGAGCGCGAGCGCGACGTCGCGTGGATAGCGCACCCCTCCATCGGCCCATACGTACTTGCCGAGCCGTCGGGCCTCGGCCGTGCATTCGAGAACCGCCGAAAACTGCGGACGCCCGACGCCGGTCATCATGCGAGTGGTGCACATCGCGCCTGGGCCGACACCGACCTTCACGATGTCGGCTCCCGCGGCGATGATGTCGGCCACACCCTGCGGCGTGACGACGTTGCCGGCGACGATCGGTGTGTCGGGCGCGAGCGCCCGGGCCGCCTTGATGGCGCGAAGGGTCTTGGTCTGATGGCCGTGGGCGGTATCGATCACCAGCACGTCGGCCCCCAACTCGAGGACCTTGGTGATCTTGCCCTCGACGTCGCCGTTGATGCCCACGGCGACACCCACCATGAGGCGACCACTGCGATCGACGGCGGGCCGGTAAAGCGTGGCGCGCAACGCGCCCTTGCGCGTGATGGCCCCAACGAGCAGGCCGTCGGACACCACCGGCGCGAAGCTGAGACGCTCCTCGGAAAGACGATCGAAGATCGCCTCGAGCGACGAGTTCGCTTCCATGCAGACCATGTCGCGTCGCATGACGTGACGCATCTGGGTGAAGCGGTCGTAGCCGGCGGCGTCGCGCTCGGTGAAGATGCCGGCGGGCGCGCCGTCGGTGTCGACGACCACGGCCGCGCCATGGGCGCGCTTATGCAAGAGGAAGAGCGCGTCCTGCACGGTGTCGGTGGGAGCGACGGTCACTGGCGTGTCGTAGACGAGGTGGCGGCTCTTCACGTACTCGATGTTGTCGCGCACAATCTCGAGCGGAATGTCCTGGGGGAGCACCGTGAGCCCGCCGCGGCGGGCCGTCGTCTCGGCCATGCGTCGGCCCGCGACCGCCGTCATGTTCGACACGACGATCGGGATCGACGTTCCGATGCCATCGGGCGTGGTGAGATCGACGTCGAGCCGCGAACCCACCTCGTTGAGGCTCGGGATCATGAAAACGTCGCTGTACGTGAGGTCGTGCGGGGGCTGGGCGTCGTGATTGAAGCGCACGGTTGCGAAAGGCTACGCGCTTCACGCCGCCCTCGCCCCACCCGTCCCCATTTCCCCTCTGAGGGTAAATAGTGACGTTTTTCCGTTCCTTTCACCCTCAGAGGACGAAAAGGAACGCTTCAGCGGATGCGGTCGAGGACCAGGTCGCGGGGTTCGGGGGGTTCGGGTCCGATCGTGAAGGCGTCGTCGAGCGCAGCCAGCGCCGGCGCGAAACGGTCGGCGTCGTCGGCGTAGAGCACGAGCAGCGCTTGACCCTCCTCCACTGGGTCGCCGACAGTGGCCGACCAGCGCACGCCCGCGGCCGCCGCCACAGGGTCTTCCTTGCGGGCTCGCCCCGCACCGAGACGCCAGGCCGCGACGCCAACGGCCAGCGCGTCGAGCCGGGTGAGATATCCCGAGCGGGGCGCGTTCACGACCCGCTGCCCGGCGGCCGGCTCGGGAAGCTCGAACGAGCGCGGGCCTCCCTGGGCGGCGACCATGTCCCACCACACCGGCAAGGCCTCGCCCGCGGCCAGCTTGGCGGCGGGTTCGACGCCTTGGATGCCCGCGAGCTCGAGCATCTCGCGGGCTAGTGCGACCGTGACCGCGATGAGGTCGGCCGGCCCGACGCCGGACAGCACGTCGATCGCCTCCATCACCTCGATCGCGTTGCCGGCGGTACGCCCGAGCGGAGTGTCCATCGCGGTCAAAAGCGCCGCGGTGCGCACGCCGTGGGCCTGACCGATGCCGACCATTGTCTCGGCGAGCCGCCGCGCCGAATCGAGGTCCTTCATGAACGCGCCGGAGCCCACCTTCACGTCGAGCACGAGCGCTTCGGTGCCTTCGGCGATCTTCTTCGACATGATCGATGACGCGATGAGCGGGATCGACTCAACCGTGCCGGTGACGTCGCGCAGCGCGTAGAGCTTGCGGTCGGCCGGCGCGAGGCCCGCGCCCGCCGCGCAGATCACCGCGCCCACCGAGCGCAGCACCGCGCGCATCTCGTCGGGCTGCAACGCCGCCCGCCATCCCGCCAGCGACTCCATCTTGTCGAGCGTGCCGCCCGTGTGACCGAGGCCTCTGCCCGAGAGTTGGGGGACAGCGGCGCCGCATGCGGCCACGAGCGGGCAGAGCACGAGCGACACCTTGTCGCCCACGCCACCCGTCGAATGCTTGTCGACCGTCGGGCGTCCCAACCCACTGAGGTCGAGGCGATCGCCGCTGTCGATCATCGCCTTCGTCCACACACTCAGCTCGTCAGGTTCCATGCCCCTGAAGAAAATCGCCATGAGTAAGGCCGCCGCTTGTTCATCGGGGGTCCGGCCGGCGGTGTATTCCCGGTGGAACCATTGGATCTGTTCGTCGCTGAGCCGTCCGCCGTCGCGCTTGGTGAGGATGAGCTCGACTGCGTCCATCAGCCGGGGAGCTCGCGCGCGCTGAACGCGCCGGGCAGCAAGTCCTCCATCCGGCGCGGCCTACCGTCGCCGTCGACGAGAAGATCGGGGCCCCCGTTCTCCATCAAAAGCTGACGGCACCGTCCGCACGGCATGACCGGCTCGCCGTTGCCGACGCAGACGACGGCCACCAGACGTCCTCCGCCCGTCGCGTGCAGCGCCGACACCAGCCCGCATTCCGCACACAGCGCGAGCCCGTAGGACGCGTTCTCGACGTTGCAGCCCGTGATCACCCGACCATCGTCGACCAGGCCCGCCGCGCCGACATGGAATTTCGAATATGGCGCATACGCGTTCTCGGCCACGGCGAGCGCGGCGGCGCGGAGCGCGTCCCAGTCGATCTTCACGCTCACGTGGACTGACCCTTACGCCAAGGTTTGCCGTCCCACGCGGGGGGCCGCAGACGCTGCGACGCGAAGCCCAGCACCAGCAGGGTCACGGCGTACGGGGTGATGTAGACGAACTGCGTCGGCACCTTGTCGGTGACCGCGTAATACCAGCCGAACCAGGCCGCGATCACCGCGCTCACGCCGGCGACGACCCATTTGCGCTGGATCGCGGACCACACGGCCGACGCGCCGATGAGGATGGCCACGAACAACACCAACCCGAGCACCGACGCATCGGAACGGAGTTGGACCGCGAGTGCGAAGCCGAAGAGGCCCGCGCCGAGCGCGACGCCGGTCGGTCGCCAGTTGCCGAAGATGAGCGCGGCGAGGGCGATGAACCCTTGCCCGGCCACCTGACCTTCCTGGTAGCGGCCCGATGTCTCCAGCACGAGGTAGGCGCCGCCGAGGCCGGCCAACCCGCCCGAGATGAGCACGCCGATGTATCGGGTGAGGTAGACGTTGACCCCGAGCGAGTCGGATGCGGTGGGTTTTTCACCAACTGACCGCATCCGAAGACCGAACGCGGTGTACCACAACACATACGCGCTGGCGGGCACGAGCAAGATCGCGATCACGGTGAGCCACGAGAGCTCGACGGTGAGACCCCGCAGAAGGCCGGCCAAGTCGGAGACGAAGAACCAGCGATGGCGTTCGATCACGCCGAGCGCATCGGGCGTCTTCCATCCGAATAACTTCCCTCCACTCGTGAAGGGCATGGTGAACTTGCCGAGCGTTCCCTTGATCGCGGGTCCGAAGCTTTGCGACGCGCCTTCTTGACCGACGAAAAGCTTCGTGGCGAGGAAGCGGGTAAGACCTACCGCGATGATGTTGATGGCGAAGCCCGACACGACATGGTCGACGCCGATGGTGACCGTGAGGAGCGCATGAAGCCCTCCCGCGAGGGCACCTCCCACGATGCCGCCGACGATCGCGGCCCACGGACCCCACTGCCAGCCCGCCCAACCTCCGAACCACGTTCCGAACGTCATCATGCCTTCGAGGCCGATGTTCACGATGCCCACACGCTCGGAGAACAAGCCCCCCAACCCGGCGAGGAGCAGCGGCACGGCGAGGCGTAATGCGGCGCCGAAGTTCCCCGACGACCCGAAATCGGGTGCGTTGGCGACATGGCCAACCAACGACATCACCATGATGACGGCGGCCGCCGCGATCAATGCCCGCGGCAACGGTGAGCGGCGCGGACGCGGAGGGGCGGACACCGGCTCGATTCCAGGGGCGGTCGTCGGTGCGGTCATGCCGGCACCACCGCGGCAGGTGCGCTGGCCCTTTGCGACGCCTCTTTAGCCACCGCCACGAGTTGACGCCTCCGCACTACCTCGTACGACACGACGACACCGACCACCATGGCGCCCTGCAGGATCTGCGAGATCTCCTGCGGGATGTTGTTCAGGCTCAGCACCTGGGTCGACACCTCGAGAAACGACCACAGCAAGGCGGCGAGGCCGACACCTACGGGATGGTTGCGTCCGATGAGGGCGAGCGCGATGCCGGTGAACGCAAGGCCGGTCGGGAACGTGTCGGAATATTGGTGGTACTGGATGTCGCCGAGCAGCGGGGCGATGCCGATGAGACCGGCGAAGGCGCCGCTGATGAGCATGGTCTTGACCACCATCGCCCGGGGACTCACACCCGACGACCGAGCCGCGAACGGGTTGATACCTGAGGCGCGCAGGTCGAAGCCGAAGCGGCTTCGGTAGACCAGGAGGTAATAGATGGCCCCTGCCGCGATGGCTCCCACGAGGAAGCCGTTGAGGTACACGTTCTTGGGGAAGTGGTATCCGAAGAGCCGGATAAAACGGTTGAGCGGCGGGATCCACGCCGAGCGGGAGAGGGGCTTCGTCTGGGTGATCTGTGCGGCCTGGACTCTGAAGTAATTGGAGAGGAGGTAGGCCGATATGCCGGTCGCCACCGCGTTGAGCATGATCGTCGAGATCACCTCGTTGACACCGCGGGTCACCTTCAGGAGTGCGGGGATGGCGGCCCACGCCATGGCGACGGCGACGGCCACGATCATGATGGCGGCGACGTGGAAAACGGCGGGGAGGGACATCTCCGCCCCTGCGGCCGCGGCAATCACGATCCCCAGGCGGTATTGACCATCGGCGCCGATATTGAACAGGCCCATCTTGAAGCCGAGCGCAACCGCGAGGCCGGCGATGTAATACGCGATCGAGCGATTGAGGATGGCCACGACGTTGCGGGCGGAATCGGACGACGTCCACATGAGGCGGAACGTCGTCGCCGGTGAGTTACCGCTCACCCACAGAGCGATCGAGGCCACGACAACGGTGAACACCAACGCGCTAGCCGGTGCCGCCAAACCCCAGAGAATTCGTCTCCGCATCACGCCGCTGTCCCGGCGCGGGCGCCTGTCATGTACGAGCCGAGGTCGGTGGGGGTCACCTTCGCCGGGTCGAGCCGGGCGACGATCTCGCCCCGCAAAATCACGAGGAGCGTGTCGGACAACCCGATCAGCTCTTCGAGGTCGGCCGACACGAGCAGAACCCCGAGGCCACGGCGGCGGGCTTCTTTGATGTGGTCCCACACGGCGGCCTGCGCACCGACATCAATGCCCCGTGTGGGATGAGCGGCGAGGAGCAGTTGCGGCTCCGCGAGCATCTCGCGGCCGACGATGAACTTCTGCTGGTTACCGCCTGAGAGCGCGTGCGCCTCGACGTCGATCGACGGCGTGCGTACGTCGTAGTCATGCACGATCTGTGCTGTGCGTTTGCGGGCCCCCCTGCGGTCGATCCACGGTCCACGCACATTGGGCGACTGCGTCTGGTGTCCGAGGATCTCGTTCTCCCACAGCGGTTGGGTGAGAAGAAGACCGTCGTATTGGCGGTCTTCCGGGATGTAGCCGAGTCCTCGCTCGCGACGCGCACGCGTGCCTACATGCGTCATGTCGTGACCATTGATCACGACGCTGCCTCCGGTGGTGGGGACGGTGCCGAGCACAACACCGATGAGCTCGGTCTGGCCGTTGCCCTCGACGCCCGCAATGCCTACGACCTCGCCTCGACGGACCCGGATCGAGACTGATTCGAGCGCATTGCGGCCTGCTCCTGCCACGGTCACGTTCGCCAGATCCAGCTCCACCACGTCGGTCACTGTCTTTTCGGACGTCGCGGGCGTCGGCAGTTCGCTGCCCACCATGAGCTCGGCGAGTTGACGAGCCGTGACGTCGGCGGGTTTCACCTGCGCAATCGTGCGCCCCGCCCGGATCACCGTGATCTCGTCGGCGACGGCCAGCACCTCGTCGAGCTTGTGGCTGATGAACAGCACGGTCACGCCTTCTCGGGTGAGCTCGCGCAGTGAGTCGAAGAGCTCGTCGACCTCCTGCGGTACGAGCACCGCCGTGGGCTCGTCGAGGATGAGGATCCGCGCGCCGCGGTACAGCACCTTCAGGATCTCGACTCGCTGCCTTTGCCCGACGCCGAGGTCGGCGATGAGCGCGTCGGGATCGACGTCGAGTCCGTAGCGAGCGGAAAGCTCCTCGATGCGGGCCTTGCTCCTTCCGATATCGAGACGACCGGGCAAACCCAGGACCACGTTCTCCCAGACGGCGAGGTTGTCGGCCAGCATGAAGTGCTGGAAAACCATCCCGATGCCAGCCGCGATCGCGTCGCGCGGCGAGTTGAACGACCGCTGCGTCCCGTCGACGATGATCGTGCCCTCGTCGGGTTTGAGCGACCCGTAGAGGATCTTCATGAGGGTGCTCTTGCCCGCGCCGTTTTCGCCCACGATGGCGTGGATGTGCCTCCGCCGGACGATGAGCTCGATGTCATCGTTAGCCACTACGCCCGGGAAGCGCTTCACGATGCCGCGCAACTCAATCGCTATGTCGTCGGCGTCGGACGCGGAAGGGCCGCTGGCCCTCTCGGAGCCAGCGGCCCTCTCGCTGTCGGTCATGAGCCGCGGTTCTACTACGTGCGGCCGGCCCCTCGTTCAGGGGCGTTCGAGTACTACGGCTTCGTCGGGACGGTGACCTTGCCCGAGATGATGTCGGCCTGGGCCGCGTCGATCTTGTCCTTGATGTCGTCGACGAATCCGCCGGACGTGGCGTAGCCGACTCCGTCGGCCTTCAGGTCGTAGATCTTGTGGTCAGCCGTGAACTTGCCCTGCACAAAGTCGCGGATGATCTCGTAGACCGCCACCTCGACGTGCTTCACCATCGAAGTAAGCACGTACTGCTGGAGGTCGGCGCCCACGGTGTTGTACTGGTCGGAGTCGACACCAATGCCCCACACCTTCGTGCCCTTGGCCGAATACTCCTTGGCCGCCTGGAACATGCCCGTGCCCGACGCGCCAGCGGCGGCGTAGACGATGTCCTCACCGGCGCCGTACATGGCGTTGGCGATTTCCTTGCCCTTGGCGGCGTTGTTGAAGCCGGTGAAGTCGGGCGGCTGGGTGATGTACTTGATGTCGACAGTGATGGCCGGGTCGACCGACTTCACGCCGGCCACAAATCCCGCCTCGAACTTCTGGATGAGGCTGGTCTGCACGCCTCCGATGAACCCGACCTTCTTGGCCTTGGTCTTGAGAGCTGCGGCTACACCGACCAGATAGGAGCCCTGCTCCTCGGCGAACGTCATGTCGCGGACGTTGGTGGGTGTGACGTCATCGGCGGTGAACGCTTTGCCGTCGGGCCCTACGTACGCCGCAACATCGTCGACCAGTCCGAAACTTACGTCGGGATGATCTTGCGACGCGTTGCTTATGGCTGGCTGCCACAGGAAGCCGACGCCGATCACGAGTTTGTTACCGCCGGCGACGATCGTCTCGAGGCGATCCTTGCGGTCGCTGCCGTCGGGCGCGGTCGGCGTCGACTCCGCGCCCACCACTCCGAAGTCAGCCTTGGCCTTGTCGATTCCGACGGCGGCGGCGTCGTTGAACGACTTGTCGCCCCGTCCGGTGATGTCGTAGAGCAGGCCGATTTTTTGACCCTTTTCAAAAGTTGGCGCGGTGGTGCCGGATGCGGGGGCGGTCGTTACTGCTGCCGCCGCCGTCGTTTGCGATGACGGAGCTGTCGTTTGAGCGGACGCGCCTGTGGTGTTCGTGGTCGTTTTGGTACTGCTGCCGCACGCTGCCGACACCATGCTGAAACCGGTGAGGACGGCGACGGCGGCGTACATGCGTCGATTGCGGCGCATCTACTCTCCCTTCGTCGTTGGATCGTCCCTTCGCCAGCGAAGGGAGCGCGACGACCCTAGGTGCGTGCGGCGGAAAGGAGCAAGAAACGGCCGTGGGAGCAACGTAAACGTCATGGCGCCGTTACCTACAGGCATTCGGCATGCCCCGGAAACACCTGTGACCTCGCCCTAGGCTCGCCGTTCGCATGTTATTCCCCACCATTCAGTTCGGGATTTTCTTCCCGATCGTGTTCCTCTGCTCGTGGCTCCTCCGGCCGTATCCCACGCGCTGGAAGCTGTTCATGATCCTGGCGAGCTACGTGTTCTACGGCTGGTGGGACTGGCGCTTCTGCTTCTTGCTCGCCGCGTCGACGATTGCGAATCAGATTTTTGTCGCGGGTATCTGCGCGACACGCGGTGTGCTGAAGCGGGCGGTGCTCACGCTCGCCGTGGTCAGCAACCTCGGGGTGCTGGCCTACTTCAAGTACTACGACTTCTTCCGCACGTCGATTGTCGACGGGCTCGACAAGCTCGGCATCCACGTCACAACGCCGCTGCTCGAGATCGTGCTACCGGTCGGGATCTCGTTCTTCACGTTCCAGGCGTTGTCGTATGTGATCGACGCGTTCCGTGGAAAGGTGCTGACGGCACCGTTTCTCGACTTTGCCGTCTACCTGTCGTTCTTCCCGCATCTCGTCGCCGGCCCGATCGTGCGGGCGTCCGAGTTCCTGCCTCAGCTGAAGGAGAAGGCCGACCCTCGTCACCTGGATTCGTCTCGGGCCCTTCGCCTGATCATGGGCGGCCTGTTCAAGAAGGTCGTGGTTTCGAGCTTCCTCGCGAGCGCGATCGTCGACCCGGTCTTCGGCGCGCCGCGAGCGCACTCCGGACTTGAGGCCCTGTTCGCGACCTATGGCTACGCGATCCAGATCTACGCCGACTTCTCCGGCTACACCGATATCGCCATCGGGTGTGCGTTGCTGCTTGGCATCCGCTTCCCCCCGAACTTCAACGCTCCGTACACAGCGCGCTCGCTCCAGGATTTCTGGCGGCGGTGGCACATGACGTTGTCCAGGTTCCTGCGCGACTACCTCTACGTCGCGCTCGGCGGCAACCGCAACGGCCGGTTGGCCACATACCGCAACCTCATGCTGACGATGGTGATCGGCGGCCTGTGGCACGGCGCATCGTGGACGTTCGTCGTGTGGGGTGCCATCCATGGTTGTGGGATGGCGTTCGAGCGCTGGCTGGCTGATCGCCGCGAGCGTCTCGGTCTGCCCGAGCCGGCCGACACGTTCGCGCGACGGGCGGGCCACACGTTGCTCACGTTCCACGTTGTCTGCCTCGGCTGGATTTTCTTCAGGGCCAGCGGGCAGTTCTCCATCGCCTTCGACATGCTCCACCAACTGGTGACGGGTTGGGACCGCGCGTCACCGCTCGTCACGCCCCTTGTGATCTTCACGATCGGCGGCATGCTTCTCTGCCAGTTCGTGCCCGAAGGGTTGATGAAGAAGCTGCAGGCGCGCTTCTCGTATCTTCCCGTCGTGGCGCAAGGCATCGCTCTGGCGATCGGGTTCTTCCTCATCGACGCGCTCGGACCCGTGGGAGTCGCACCCTTCATCTACTTCCAGTTCTGACAATGCAGGCCCCTCCTCGTCCTCGATCACAAGCTCGCTTCCGCCGCACGCGCTCGCCCCGGTCGCTTGCCGCGGGCCAATTGTTGATCCTTGGCGTTGTCGCGTACGCGGGTGCCGCCCTTCTGAACAGCATCACGCTCGTCAGGATGGCCGAGCGTCAGCGCCTCGGCAGCTGGGAGCGATCGCTGTATCTCTCGCTGACGCGGCCTTTGCATTCGCTGTCGGAAGCGCTGCTGCTCGACCGGCCCCACCACGCCATCGACGAACTCCGCGGCAAGATCGCGCCGGCCCCGACGACGACCGCCCCGACGCCGACGCCCTCCACGACGCCGGTTGTTCCGAATGACACCACCGTGCCGGAGACGCCGACGACGCCGCCTACTGCGGCGCCGGTAGAGACCACGGTTGCCGCGCCCCGTGTGCCGACCACCGACGATCCGCTGCGACTTTGGATCGGTGGTGACTCCGAGGCGCAATCGCTCGGCACCGCGCTCGAGGCGATCACCAGCCAGAAGGGCGTGATCAAGGCGACGCTCGAGTACAAGGTGTCGAGCGGGCTTTCGCGACCTGACTACTTCGACTGGCCGGCGGAGTTGGCGCACGTGGTCGCGGCGCCCAACGGACCGGAGGTGATGGTGGTGATCTTCGGCGGCAACGACGCCCAACCGCTTCAGCTGGCCGACGGCAAGGTCTACGACGTCACCGATCAGCAGTGGCAGGATGAGTACCGCCGGCGGGTTGGCGCGGCGATGGACCTGCTGGGCGCGGCCGGGCGCAAGGTCATCTGGGTGGGCCCGCCGAACGCCAAGTCGGCCACGTTCACGTCCCGGCTCGCGGTCCTGTCGCAGATCTACAGCGAGGAAGCGGCGAAACGGCCGGACACGATCGCCTTCCTCGACAGCCGGATCTTGTTCTCCGACGCGAACGGGGGGTACACGGCCTACCTTCCCGACGCCTCGGGCAAGCAGGTTCTGATGCGGACCCAGGACGGTTTCCACCTGTCGATAGCCGGCGCGAACCGCCTCGGCCGCGCCGTCTACACCCAGCTCCAAGCCCTCGTCCCCGCCCTCAATTCGTGAACTGTTCGCGTTTCGAGAGCGCCTGGGCTACCAAAACGCGAACAGTTCACGTTTTTGGGGCGGTTTCAGCCGCTCCAGCCGGCGACGGAGACGATCGGGTGGGCCAGGACCTGGTTGCCCAGGGAGCCGTTGAACGCCAGGTTCGAGAAGTTGAACACGCCCCCGTCCTGGGCCACCATCAGGTAGCCGTTGCCGTAGGACACCATCCCTGACACCGGTTTATTGAGCCGCTGCGCGCCCATCGAACCCCGGAACGGCGCGTCGAACGCGAACACCCCGCCGTCGCTGGCGACGAGCCAGTAGCCCGCGCCGTCCGGGTCGGGCACGAGCGACTGCACCGGAGCATTGAGAGCGATCCCGCCCATCGAGCCGTGGAAGGCGGCGTCGCCGAAGCAGAACACGCCCCCGTCGCTCGCGACCAGGTAGTAGCCCTGTCCCGACGGTGTCGCGACCGAGTCGAGCACCGGTCCTTGCAGCGCAAACGCACTCATGTCGCCCCGGTTCACGGCGTCGCCGTAGGTGATCACCCGCCCGCCGCTTGTGAACAGCCAGTAGCCGTTGCCGCTCTTCGTACGCGACAGCGAGACGACCTGCTCCCCGGCCTGCAGCGCGGGCTGATCACCGAAGAAGGCCGCGTTGCCAAAGTTCTTTACCCGGCCCGCGGCCGACACGGTCCAGTAGCCGGCCCCGTTCGCTGTCGGCTCGATGTCGACCGTCGGGCTCATCAGCGCGTAGCCCGCCTGCGGCACGGAGCCGAACGGATACACCTTGCCGTTGTCGTCGACGACCCAGTATCCCGATGTCCCTGCCGGTGGTGGCGCGGGTGGCGGAACCGTGAGCCCGCCGCCGCTCGCCTGACCAGAGTTCGGATCGACCATGAGGCCGCTGGTGTCGACTGCTTCGAAGTTCGACGCCGGAACTGACTTGAGCTCGGTGAGGAGTTGATTGGGCCAGTTGTTGCTCGACGCGCCCTGGAAGAACCAGTTCATGCCGTTGTCCGCGACCACGAGCCCGTAGTGCTGCATGGCGCGGAGAACGACCTGAGTGCTCGCGCTGTAGTGGCTGATGTCGACGCTCGCCTTGAGCCGCATACGCGCGCCCATCGGCACCACATTTGCGTCGCTGATCGAGCTCGCCTCGTGACGCGCCGGCCAGACGTACATGGCACTCGTCTGCGCGGCCGTCACCCGGATCGCGTGCGTCACCACCCCCGCCTGCACCTCGTCGAGACGCAAGAGGCCGGGCAGGATCGGTAGCCCCGCCGCGTCGCCCGAGGTCCATGTGTCGGGGCGCAACGCGTTCGAGTTCAGGTTCCAGATCGCTCCGCTGCCCGCGTGCCACGCGCCATTAGAAAACTGTGTGGCCCACGTCTCGTACAGACGGCATGTGCTCGAGTCGACGATGATCGCGTGGCGATCACCCGAGTTCGATCCGTCGCCTTCGATGAGCGTGTCGGGACCCAATGGATAGGGTCCGGGATCGCTCTCGGACGCGTACTGGAACGAGACGCTCACCTTCGCGTGACTGCCGTTGACCACCGTGAACGGGATGCCATAGGGATGCGCAGGATCGCTGGATGAGCCGAAATCCGGCCAGATCTTCGCGGTGGCACCGCTCATTCCCGCGACCCACGCCGCGCTGCGCGCGTGCACGGGCAAGGCGGTGATGTCGGCGTTCCACCAGTTGTCGGCCGGGAAGATCGGACACGCCGGCGCGCCCGGTACCGGCGTACCGGCTTGAGCCGAATCCATCGCCGTCAGCGACGTCAGCAGAACGCCGACGAGCACAACCCCTCGAAGCACCCGCCGCATCACACTGTTCTATCGGCTCACCTTGACCCGGTCTTGACGATCCCTGAGGAGCATCACGCCTGGCGGTGGCTCTACGCCTGGCGGTGACCACGCTCCACAATGGCCGCCCGCCGGCGCTCGATCTCCGCGGGATCGATACCCCGCTTGCTCCACGCCCCAGCGTCGTGCGCCTCCACCAACCAGCCGTCGGCGATGGTGGTGGCGGTCACCGCCGCGTATGTGGCGCGGATCTGGCGCACCCCAGCCTGGTCATTCGAGACGATGTCAAGCGCCAGCGCGCGAGTGAACGGCATGAGTTCCTCGTGGGCCACGACGTGATTCACGAGGCCCCACTCAAATGCCTCCTGCCCGGAGAGAAAGTTGCCCGTGAAGCTCATCTCGCGGGCGCGTCGTACGCCGATCGCCTGCGGCAGCAGCACGGTGAGACCCCAGCCGGGCATCACGCCGACGCGCGTGTGCGTATCGCCGAAGCGGGCCCGCTCCGACGCGACGAGGAAGTCACAGTTGAGGGCCAGTTCGAACCCGCCGGTGACGGCGACGCCGTTTATCGCGCCGATGAGCGGCTTGCTCAGCTTCGGGAACGGCCCTCGCTCGTCGCTCTCCTCAGACGTTCGGATCCTCAAATTGCCCGCGGTCGAGCCGAGCTCCTTCAGATCGAGACCCGCGCAAAAAGCAGGGTCGGCTCCGGTGAGGATGATGACGTCGACGTCGTCTCGAAGGTCGGCCTCTTGCATCAGCTGCGGGAGTAGGCGCAACACCTCGCTCGACAACGCGTTGCGCGCCGCGGGACGGTTGAGCGTGATCGTTGCTATACGTTCACTTACGTCGACGAGGACTACGTCGCCGCTCAACTCTCGTCCTCGTCCGGCGGCAGGTAGTCGAGCTTCAGGTCACCCAAACGAACCAGCATCGAGCTGATCCATCCTCCGAGCGCGCTGAAGTGCTCGTCGAGCGTCTTGCTGGCACCGTCGGCGAGAGTTTCCTCCGCCAGCTCGTAACTGCCCTCGTACGACACTTCGATCGCGAGCACCGGCGGTTCGAGCGGATCGGTGCTGTACGCCGACTCGACGGTCGGGCCACCGCGTTCGAGCCCGTCGCGCCCGATCGGTGGCGACGTCGTCGGCAGCACGCCGAGCATGCCTCGGAGATCAGGCGTGGTGGCCAGACGCTGCACGCGCAGGATGATCTCGATGTCGATCACGGGAGGGTCTTCGAAGAGCTCCTCGAGGTACCAGCGGCGGTAGGCGGTCTGGCTCCAGGTTGGCCATTCGAACGTGATGTGGGCCTCGACGCGGGGCGGCGATCCCTCGCCGGGCAGGCCGTAGCTGGTCTCCCATACGATGTCGCCAAGCAACACGTCGACCTGAAAGTGCTCTTCGAATGCCTGGCGCTCCAAGAACGCACCCTCGAACGCTTCCCGGAGGGCGCTGATGGCGTCAGTAAAGACGTGATCGAGCATGTCGGCGGAACCCTAGTGGGGCTCAGTCTGATCTCTCGTAGCGCCACGCATCATCGGCCATGACGAGCCGGTGCCGGGCGCCCGCCGCGGCGGGATCGGCGAACTCGTAACCCGCGTCGCCGTGCCACATCGCGACACGAGTGCCGTCGACGAGCGCGATCTGCGTCATAAACCGCTCCGGCTCGGCGGCGCGCACTGCCGCGACGGCCGCGGCCACGTTCGGGTGACCCACAAGGCTGTGCAGGGTCACCCACGTGGGTGGCGCCAACTCGACCTCGCCCGCATCGCGGCGCCGCAACACCTCGGTGGTCGCGAGCCAGGCGTGATCGTGGATCTCGGTGCCGTCGACGGTGACCTGCACGCCATCGGCCGGCAGCGGCGCGAGGAAGAACCACGTCGAGAAGCGTCGGGCCACGATCGGGGGCGGAAGCCAATGGCTGTGCACCGTGAGCGTCTTCGGGTCGAGCCGGACTCCTGCCTCCTCGTACGCCTCGCGTGCGGCCGCGACGCGCGCCCGTGCGAGCTCGTCGACCCCTTCGTCGGTGGGGTCGACCTTGCCACCGGGGAACACCCACATGCCGCCGAACGGGCCGCGGGCATTACGGCGCAGCATCAACGTCTCGATGCCCTCGTCTCCATCGCGGATGACCACGACCGTGGCCGCGGCGATCGGAGGGGGCAGCTCAGTCACGGGCGCAGATGGTGAGCGGTACGACCCGGCTGCCGGAGCGGCGCCGCGAGGTTCGCGAACTCGCACAGGAGCGGGCGCGTCTCTCGCGGGTCGATGATCTCCTCGATGAGGAACGCCTCTGCGGTGCGGAACGGCGAACGCACGAGGTTCATGCGCGTCGTGATCTCGTGGATCATCTCTTCGCGTTCGGCGGTTGACGTTGTTCGATCGAGCTCGGCGCGGTAGGCCGCCTCCACGCCGCCCTCCACCGGGAGCGAGCCCCAATCGCCCGACGGCCACGCGTACCGATACAGCAGCCGGCTGGCGTTGATATGCGCGGCGCCGGCCACTCCGAACGCCTTGCGAATGATGACGGCGCACCACGGCACGTTCGCCTGGTAGACGGCAACGAGCGCGCGCGAGCCGTGACGGATGGTGGCCGCGTTCTCGGCGTCGGTACCGATCAGGAAGCCGGGTTGGTCGACGAGGTGGAAGACCGGCAAGTGGAACGTGTCGACGAGGTCGACGAAACGCGTGATCTTCTGTGATGCGTCGGCGGTCCACCCGGCGCCGTAGAAGTACGGATCGCTGGCCAGCACCCCCACCGGCCACCCGTCGAGGCGGGCGAAACCGCAGACCGCCGACCGTCCCCATCCCTTCCCGATCTCGAACCACGTCCCCGAGTCGACGACGGACTCGATGATCGAACGAACCTTGTAGACCTTGCGGCGATCCTTCGGGATGGCACCGATGAGCCATGGGTCGCGCCGTTCGGGATCGTCGTCGACGGGACCCCGGGCCGCGAGTTCATGGACCGACGACGGAAGGTACGACAAGAAACGGCGCGTGTAGTCGAACGCCTCGTCCTCGCTGTTGACGACATCGTCGACCGTTCCGTTGCGCCCGTGGATGTGGGCGCCGCCGAGTTCTTCCTTCGTGACCGTCTCGCCCAGGCGGGCCACGACCGGGGGTCCCGCCACGAAAACCTGCGATGTCTCTCGGACCATCAGCGAGTAGTGACTGGTGGCCACCCGTGCGGCTCCCAGTCCGGCCACCGAACCGAGCGCGAGTGCGACTACGGGTACCTGGCCGAGATTGTCGACGACGTAGTTCCATCCGGGGTTGGCGGGCACGTAGGTACGGCGGTCCTTGTCGAGGCTCTTGACGCTGCCGCCGCCACCGGTGCCGTCGACGAGGCGGATGATAGGGATGCGCAGCTCGCCGGCCATTTGCTCGGCGTGCACCTGCTTCTGCCAGATCGATGCGTCGGCGGCGCCACCCCGCACGGTGAAGTCGTCGCCGCCCACCACGACCGCCCGCCCGTCGATGCGGCCGCGCCCCATCACGAAGTTGGTAGGGGAGAGGTCGAGGAGTCGCCCGTCGTCGTCGTAGGACGCGCGTCCGGCGATCGCGCCGATCTCGTGAAACGAGCCGGGATCGAGGAGCTTTTCGATCCGTTCGCGCACAGTGAGCTTGCCGCCGTCGTGCTGACGCTGAACCTTCTCCGGCCCACCCATGCGGCGGACCAGTTCCTCACGTCGCCGAAGTTCGGCGACCTCGGGCTCCCAGGTATCCCCCATTCCGCCGATCGTACGGGGCCTTCTCGAGGTCGACCTACTTCGTCACGCTTCTTCGAGGATCGTCAGACCTCGAGGTAGATGCACTCCGCTGGGCACTCCTCGGCGGCGTCGATGACCCCATCGAGCAGATGCTCGGGCACGACGCCCATGCCGGCTTGGCCCTTCGGCAGAACTCTGCCCTGTTCGATCACGTAGGCCAGGCCGCCGTCGATCATGAACACTTCTGGCGCCATGTCGACACAGACGCCGTTGCCGACACAGAGGCTCTGGTCGATCCATACCTTCATGGGTACCTCCCCGGTTGATCCTTAATAGTCGCCCTCGTTCGGCTACGTCTTGATCCAAGTAGGGCAAAGGCTTGGCAACGTCGCGGGAGGTGGAAGACTCCGCCCATGGCCGAATCCCTCGTGCTGGTCGACGTGGCCGACGGCGTCGCCACCCTCACGCTCAACAACCCGACTGAGCGCAATTCGCTCACGCTCCCGATGGTCGACGAGATCGTCGCTGCGATGGATGCCGCCGAAGCCGACAGCTCGGTGGGCGCCGTGGTCGTGACCGGCACGCCGCCGGCTTTTTGTGCCGGCGCCAACCTCGGCAACCTCGGATCGACCGCCGGACCGGGTCTGCGCACGATCTACGAAGGGTTCCTTCGTGTGGCGCGGAGCCCTTTACCGACGCTTGCCGCAGTCAACGGAGCCGCTGTCGGTGCGGGCATGAACATGGCTCTCGGTTGCGACGTACGCCTCGCCGCCCGACGCGCCCGGTTCGACACCCGCTTTTTGCAACTCGGCCTACATCCTGGCGGCGGCCACACCTGGATGATGCGCCGCGTCGTGGGCCCTCAGGTGGCCGCGGCGGCCGTGCTGTTCGGTGAAGTGCTCGATGGTGAGGAGGCGGCCCGCGTCGGCCTCGCCTATCGCTGTGTCGACGATGACCGCCTTTTCGAGGTGGCCCACGCGATGGCGGCCAAAGCGGCGAGCGCGCCCCGAGAACTCGTCGAGGTTACGAAGCGCACGCTGCACGACATGGCGAACATCGCCGACCATGAGTCGGCGGTCGACCGCGAGATCGAACCGCAGGTGTGGAGCACAAAGCAGCCGTGGTTTCGTGAGCGGCTGGCCGCGCTTCAGGCCAAGATCTCGTCGAAGTCGTAACTACAGCCAGTCGTGGTGGAACTCTTCGCGCCGCTTCTCCCAGTCCTCGGTAGTGATGGCGTAACGGAGGTGGTCCTCCCAGGCGCCATTGATCTCGAGGTAGCGCTCGGCCAGGCCCTCGCAGCGGATCCCGAGCTTGTCGACTACACGGCGTGAGCGCTCGTTTCGAGGGATGATCGAGATCTGCACCCTGTGCAGGCGCAGTTCCTCGAACGCGTACTTGAGCGTGACCACCACCGCTTCAGGCATGAGGCCCTGACCGGCGCGCGCCTCGTCGATCCAGTAGCCGACATATGCGTTTTGGAAGGCGCCGCGGACGATGTTGTTGACGTTGATCTCGCCGGCGAACGATCCGTCGACGAATATGCCAAAGCCCGCTCCCGCGCCGAGCTGACGCTCGCGCTCGCGTGCGTTGCTGCGTGTCGTAAAGGCCTCGCGGTCGCGAGTCGGGTCGGGTTGACCGACGATGCGTTGCGGCTCCCACGGCACAAGCCAGTTCTCACACCGGACGCGGACTTCGCTGTAGCCGGGAAAGTCGGTGGGTACCAAAGGCCGCAGCATCACGCGGCGACCGAACAGGCGGATCATGGCGGGCGGAGGTTACCTAGCGCTGATCTCGGCGACGATCCCATCGAGGAGATCGGCATCGCTGACGGTGATGTGATCGGCGCGCAGTCGGCGCAGGATTGCCACCAGGATGCAGCAACCTCCGACGATGACGTCGGCGCGGGCCGGATCGAGGCCGGGGTTGTGCACGCGCTCGGCGAGCGGCTCAGTGGCGAGCGTGCGAAAGACGTCCTCGGCGGCGTCGCGGGTCAGGCGGAAGCCGTGAACCCGTTCGCGTTCGTAGCGGATCAGGCCGATCTCGATCGCGGCGACGGTGGTGATCGTGCCGGCCACGCCCACGAGGGTGCGGGCCTCTTCGACCGCGGGTAGCTCGCGCAAGACGTCGTCGAGATGGGCGTCCACGATCGCGAGCGCGTTCGTGAGCTCCTCCGGTCGCGGGGGATCGCTCCCCAGTTGCGTCTCGGTCAAGCGCACCGAGCCGACGTCGACCGACACGAGGCCTTCGACGGTCTCCTTCCCGACGATGAACTCGGTGGAACCGCCGCCGATGTCGATCACGCAGAACGGACCGTCGCTGGCGGGCAGCCACGACGTGGCGCCTGCGAACGCGAGACGACCTTCTTCCGAGCCGGCGATGATCTCCGGCCGGACCCCGATCGCGGCCTCGGCGGGATCGAGGAAGTCCGCCGCGTTCGTGGCGTCGCGAGACGCGGAGGTCGCGACAGCCCGCACGCGATCGACGCGATGGGTGTCGAGCAGCGCGCGGTAGTCGCTGAGCGTCTTCAATGTGCGGGATATGGCGGCCTCCTGGAGACGGCGCGTCCGGTCGACGCCTTCGCCCAGGCGGGTGATGACCTCGGTGCGAACGAGGGTGCGGTCGCCGTCGCGTATCAGCAGCCGCGTGGTGTTGGTGCCGATGTCGATCGCCGCGACAATCACCTGACCTCGGCCTCCGAGTGATGAAGCTGCTGGTCGACCCAGCGGCCAACGGGGTCATCGCCGCCGGCGAGGAACCAGGCGTAGTGCGCGTGGAGACATTTCACGCCCTCGCGGGTACCACCGACGCCGCCGGTAGGGCGAGGGCCTGCATGCTCGGCGGGAAGCGCGGCGTCGCGTTCGGCCGCGTAGCGCGCGTGGGCGGCGGCGAGAAGAGCCCGATCGACTTCCGCTTCCGCGCGACGGACGCCCGTGTCAGCCTCGAGACGGCTCACTGCGTCACGGTCCGTGCGACCCACCAGCCAGTAGCGGGTCGGCATGGGCGTTCCGTCGTCGAGGAGCGGGGCATTGCGGATCACGACGGGCACACCGTGGTCGTCGCGCACGACGACATCGAACGCGCCACGCGGTGCTCGTCCGAGCAGCCCCTCGACAACCGCTCGATCGTCCACGACGGCGAGACTAGGCAGCCGATGACCCTTCTCGATGATTGGCGTGATCACCCGTTCACGTACCTGACGACCACCGGACGCCGGACCGGGAAGGGCCACCGCATCGAGATCTGGTTTGTGGTCGACGACGGTTCGGCCTGGCTGCTCACCGAGCGCTCACCCGAGACCGATTGGGTGGCGAATCTGCGTGCCAACCCCGCGGTCACCCTCGAGATCGGCGACTCACGGGGTGCCGCTCGCGCGGACGTCGTCGAGATTGAACGCGGGAACAGGGTGCGGCTGGCGCTCGCCGAGCGTTACGCGCCGGGCGACCGGGAGCTACGCGATTGGGCTCAGGGCGCGTTGGCGGTACGAGTGACGCCCGTCTGAGCGACGCCTCGCGTCAGCGGCTGGCGGTCCTGCGGTGGCGGCGTCGACGGCCGCGCCACAACAGCGCGACAACGATGACCACGACGACAGGGAAAACCCGCTTCGCGATGGACGCGCCGGCAGCGTCGAGCAGGTCGACGGGCTCGACGTCTCGCTGTTCGATCTTGCGGATCGTCGGCTTGGCTGCGGCCTCCGGCGGCACGTCTTCGCTGGGTGGAGCCTCGACCGGGCCAGAGTCGGGCGGCACGGCCTTTTTGTCGTTCTTCTTCGGTGCCGTGCTCTCGGTGGAGGCTGGGTTCTCGGTGGAGGCTGGCTTCTCGGTGGGGGCTGGGTTCTCGGCGGGGCTGGCGGGGCGCGTCGCCCGAGGAGCGGCCTTGGTGGCGGCCTTGGGCTTCGCTTTCGGGGTGGCGGCCGCGGCGACCGGTGGCGTCAGCACCGTCGCCTCGAGATTGTCGACGAACTGACCGAGCAACTTTGTGCTCACGTCGGCGAGGGCGCCGCGGCCGAACTGCGCGACCTTGCCGGTGATGTTGAGATCGGTCGTGACGGTGCACCGGGTGATGGAGGGACTCACCGAGGCGAGCTGGGCGGTGATCTTGGCGTCGGCGTTGCCCTTGCCGCCCGTGTCGCGGCCTTTGGCGCGAAGGACGGCGCGGTGCGCGGCGGCGTCCTTCTCAACGAACTGGGCCTCGCCTTTGAACTGGGCGGTGATCGGACCCACTTTGACCTTTACCGAACCGCGGTAGACGTCGCCCTCCACCTCCTCGAGCTGCGCGCCCGGGAGGCAGGGCGCGATGCGCTCGACGTCGGTGAGGATCGCCCACGCGTCGTCGATCGGGGTGTTGACAGTGAAGTCGTTTACGAGTTCCACGTCGTCAGGTCCTCCACGGTGTCGATATCGGCGGGGTCGCCGGGGCACGGTACTTCGGTAACGAGCTCAGGCCGAAGACGCATGAGGGTGCGCGCCCCTTCGTCCCCCTCGGTGGGGAGCAGAGGCCAGACCTCCCGGTGGAGACGCACCGGGTTCGCCCGCTGGCCGGCGTAGACCGCCACGGCGATCGGGACCATGGCCGCGGCGACCCGGCGCCAAGCCTCGGTGGGAACACCCGGCTGATCAGCGAGGCCGATCACGGCGGCCTCGTGACCCCCGGCTTCGGCGGCCGCCAGCCCTACCTGGACCGAGCCGGCCTGGCCCTCGGCCCACTGCTCGTTCGGGGCAACCGTCACGGATGATGGCAATTCGAGCACAGCTGCTCCGGTGACCACGATCAACTCGTCGAGGCCGGCGGCCAAGGCGTGCTCGAGTGCCCACCGATAGAGCGGACGGCCCCGGACGGCTATCAAGAGTTTGTGCTCCGAGCCGGCGAATCGGCTGCCGGAACCCGCCGCGAGGAGCACCCCCGCCGTCGACATACCCGCAGGTCTAGCACCCTCTCGCCGCGAACTGTTCGCGTTTCGAGAGCGCCAGGAGCCTCGAAACGCGAACAGTTCCGATTTGGCAAGAAATTCGAGATGGCTTGTTTTTTCGGAGTCGAACCCGCTACACCGTCACCGAACAGCAATTCGAGTAGCCGCGGAGTCGAGGGGATGACGCGGCTGGGGCAAGCCAGGACCACACCCGGTGTCAGGCGCCGGGCGACAAACGGAGGAACTCGCCCAATGCGGCCGCACCAACTCAGGTCTGCACTCGCGTGCGCGCTCATCGTGCTCATGGCGGTCCTTGCGTTCGCCGGGCCCGCCGAAGCCGCCCCGGCGGCCAAGAAGAGGCCCCCGGACCCCGTGGCCCTGCTCGCGACCGACGCGCTCTCCGCGCTCGGCGTCCTGCACGCTGCCCGGGCCGCCCACCAAGTCGACCCCACCGTCTCCGGCCTCGAACTCGGTCTGGAAGAGGTCGACGGCGCAACAACCGCGTACGCCCAAGCGCTCGCACGGCTGGCCGAGGCGGTCAGCCCTCGCGCCGCGTCAACGGTGCCGTCGACGTTGGCCGCCATCTGGACGAGCACGTCCGAAGCTCGCATGACCGTCGTGTTGTCGGCCCTCGCGCAGGTCGGCACGCCGTACCGGTATGCGGGCGCCGCCCCCGGCGCTTTCGACTGCTCTGGCCTCGTCCAGTGGTCGTGGAGTCAGGTGGGCGTCAGCCTCCCGCGCTCGGCTCGCTCACAAATAACTGTGGCCGCGGCCCGCAAGTCGTTCGAGTTGAGGGCGGGCGACATCGTGTACCACAAGAACCATGTCTCGATGTATCTCGGGGCCGGCAACGCCATCGTGAACGCGCCGCAGACAGGCAAGCGCGTCGAGATTCGCGATTGGGGCCGGGAAACCAACTTTGGCAGCCCGATCACCTGAACCGGGTTACCGGTGGATGGCGCCGGTGGTGTCGCGCAACGAGGGCGCGGCCCGGCCGGTACGAGTGGAGATGATCTCCGCGCAGATCGAGATCGCCGTCTCCTCCGGTGATCGAGCCCCTATGTCGAGACCGATGGGCGCCATCACGCGGGCCAGATCGTCGGCATCGGTGACGCCGACCTCGGCGAGACGAGCAAGCCGTTTCTCGTGGGTGCGGCGCGAACCCATGACCCCGATGTAGCCAACCCGTGTGTTCAACGCGCCCTGAATGGCGGGGACGTCGAACTTCGGATCGTGCGTCAGCACGCAGACGGCGTCGCGCGGGCCGAGCTCGGGACCGACGCGGTCGAGCAGGCGATTGGGCCAGTCGACGATGACTTCGTCGGCCATCGGAAAACGGCGGGTGGTCGCGAACACCTCGCGCGCATCGCACACGATCACGCGAAATCCCAGCACCTTGGCGACCCGCGCCAACGCCGAGGTGAAATCAACCGCGCCGAAGATGATCATTTGCGGGAGCCGGGCGAAGCTCTCGACGAAGACGTCGACCTGGGTCTTGACCTCTTCCTCGTCGGCGAGGGTCTGGCCCCGCTCGCCGTAATGGCGTATGCCCGTGCGCCCGGCCTCGAGCTCGGCCATCGCGTCGCGTGCCACGACACGATCGAGTTCCGGGTCGCCGAGCGAGCCGAGCGGAGCCTCGTTCGGTCGGAGGAGAAGTTTGGCGCCGAGTGAGGGGCCTCCGATGACCGTGGCCAGCGCAACCGGCTCGTCGGCGCGGATCGAATCGCGCAGCACTTCGTAAATCGATGTCACCAATTGAGCCGTTCGATGAACAGGTGGATGGTGCCTCCGCATGTGAGGCCAACGGCAAACGCTTCGTCGTCGCTGTAACCGAAACGGACAAGCCGTGGCTCGCCTTCGCTGTTCAGAATCTCGAGGGCTTCGCCTACAACCGCGCCCTCGACACAGCCGCCCGAAACCGACCCCGCGACCTCGCCGTCGCTGTTCACCGCCATGGCCGCGCCGGGCTCACGAGGCCCCGAACCTTCGATGTCGACGACACGAGCAATGGCGACCTGCTTGCCGGCGCCGCGCCACCGTTCAATGTCCGAGAGGATCTCTTTCACGGGGCGCAGGATAGTCAGCGATCGACTTTCTCCCCTCAGCGCGCGATCACTCTGGCTAACTGTTCGATGGCCTCGAGAGAGTGCCCTTCGACGAAATCGTCGACGTAGGGAAGGGCCGCCGCCATGCCGCGGGCAAGCGGCGCGTAGCCCGCCGTCGCCTTCAGCGGGTTCACCCACACGATGCGATGCGCCACGCGGGAAAGCCTTGCCATCTGTTCCGTCATCGTGGCGGGGTCGCCGCGGTCCCAACCGTCGGAGAGGATGACGACGATCGCGCCTCTGGCCATCCCCCGCACACCCCAGGTGTCGTTGAAGGCGCGGAGGTCGTCACCGAGGCGCGTGCCACCCGCCCAGTCGGCGACCGAATGGGCGGCCTGACGAAGCGCCTGGTCGGGATCACGGGAGCTCAACTCGCGCGTGATGCGCGTCAAGCGGGTGCCGAGCGCGAAGGCCTCCACCCGACCTCTGCCCACGACCGCCGCGTGCACGAACCGGGCGAGAGCGCGTGCGTAGGGCTCCATCGAGCCGCTCACGTCGAGCAGCAGTACGAGCCGACGTGGACGCTCGCCCGCTTCGGTGTGCCGCCGGCGGACGGGTTCGCCTCCCGCCCGCAGCGCGGCGCGGACCGTGCGGCGGAGATCGGGACGGCCCCGATCGAGTCGAGAGCGGATGCGGCGCCTTGACCGCCGGCGGGCCCCGATCAGGCGGAGGTCGGCCATCAAGCGGCGCGCCTCGTCGAGTTCCGCGCTGGTGTAGCGGGCGAAGTCCTTACGCCGGAGAACCTCGGAGGCGCTGAAGCGCACGTGGATCGTCGGGTCGTCGCTCGGTGTTTGATCACCGTGGTCGCCCGTGTCCTCCTCGACTCCGTCATCGAGCGCGATCGTCACCTCGAGCGTTTCCGGCTCGTCGACCGGGGGAGCGCGTCTCCCCTCCCAGAAGGCTGCAAACGCGCGGTCATACGCGCCGATGTCCTCGGGACGGTGCACCAGCGTCGCGAGTCCGGCCCAGTACACGTCGTCGCGCTCGGCGACACCGACGATCGACAGCGCGTCGGCGAACACGAGCACGTTGCCCACCGGCACTTCGAGGCCAACACCGCGAAGCACACGAGCGAAGGCGACGACCGCGGCATCCATGAGATGCCCTCGCGGGTCAGCCGGCTCGGGCGACGGCGGCGCGTACGAGGTCGCCGACGCCGTGAGTCTTGACCCGTTCGGCGTCTTCTCGATACTTGAGGACGCTGCCCAACGTGGCGGTCACGGTGCTGTCGCTGAGCTCGCCTTGGTCGAGCATCGCCAGCGATTGCGCCCAATCGATTGTTTCGGCGACACCGGGGGGTTTGTAGAGACCGAGGCCTCGCATCGTCTCGACGGCGGCGGCGACTTGGCGCGCGAGCTTTTCGCCGACCTCTGGGGCGCGTAGACGAACGATCGCCACCTCGCGATCGAAGTTCGGGTGTTCGACCCAGTGATACAGACAGCGCCGCTTCAACGCGTCGTGGACGTCGCGGGTGCGGTTCGAGGTGATGACCACCACCGGTGGGACCGCGGCGCGGTAGGTCCGCAGCTCGGGCACGGTGATCGCGTAATCGGAAAGAACTTCCAACAGGAACGCTTCGAACTCGTCGTCGGCGCGGTCGATCTCGTCGATGAGCAAGATCGGCGGCGGTCCCTCTCGATGGTCGATGGCCTGCAACAGCGGGCGACGCACGAGGAAGCGTTCGGAGTAGAGCTCGTCCTCGACGGCCTCCGCTGAAGTGGCCCCCAACGAGCCGGCCGCCTCCGCGGCGCGCAAGTGCAGGAGCTGACGGCTGTAATCCCACTCATAGACCGCCTGCGACGAGTCGATGCCCTCATAACACTGGAGCCGGATCAGCTCGCCGCCTGTCCAACGGGCCAGCACCTTGGCCACCTCGGTCTTGCCCACGCCCGCCTCACCCTCCAACAACAAGGGCCGGTGGAGACGCAACGCCAGGAAGATCGCCGTCGCCAACCCCTCGTCGGGCAGGTAGTTGTGGGCCGCGAGCGCCGATGAGACCGTGGCCACATCGGCCACCGCGTCGGCGGGGCGAGACGGAGGAGGCGAAACCGCAGACATCGAACGTGCAGCGTAGGTTCTGACGCCTGTCAACAAAGGAGCGGGCATGGATCTAGGACTCACGGGCAAGCGGGCCGCCGTGGCCGCCGCGTCGGCCGGCCTCGGGTATGCCGCCGCCGAGGCCCTCGCAGCTGAGGGCGCCCTGGTCGCGATCTGTGGCCGCGACCGGGCGCGAATTGACGACGCGGCGGCCCGCATAGGTCGCGGCGCCATCGCGCTCGTCTGCGACGTGAGCACCACCGCGGGAGGCTCGGCTTTCGCCAACGCGGCCGCCGACGCGCTCGGGGGTATCGACGTCCTCGTCGCGAACGGTGGAGGTCCGCCCCCCGGCACGTTCGCGTCGATCGCGCTCGATGCCTACCCCGGCGCGCTCGAGTTGAGTCTCACTTCGGTCGTCGCGATGTGCAAAGGGGCGGTGCCGGCGATGCAGGAGCGCGGATGGGGTCGGATCGTGGCCATCACGTCGATCGCGGTGCGTCAGCCGATAGCCAACTTGATCCTTTCGAACACGGCGCGCGCTGGTGTCACAGGTTTTCTTAAGACTCTGGCGCGCGAGGTGGCCAAGGACGGCGTCACGGTGAACTCGTTGCAGCCGGGACTGCACGCGACCGACCGCGTACGACAGCTGTATCCAGACGGACAGGCGACCGCCGCGGCCATCCCCGCCGGTGTCATCGGTGAACCGGCCGACTTTGGTGCCGCGGTCGCGTTTTTGTGCTCGCAGCAGGCGGGTTACATCACGGGCGCCCACTTACTGGTCGACGGTGGGGCGTACGCTGGCTTGTTGTGACCCGGGCCGCGATTCTTGTTGTTGGACTTCTCGCGCTTGCCGCGTGCTCGGACGCGGGTCTGCATCATCCGGCCGTGGGCGATCACTGGCATACGGCCTACGGCGTCTACGTGTGCGACCACTTCTTGACGCCGATACAGAACATCAACGATGTGGACGGCATCCACACGCACGGTGACGGCCTCATCCACGTGCATCCGTTCAGCTCGAAGACCACCGGCGCCAACGCTGATCTAGCCGCGTTTGCGACGGCAACGGGGATGACGCTCACCGACACGACCATCGCCGACGAGGAGTTCGGCTCGGTGAAGACGGGCGACGCGTGCAACGGCAAGCCCATGCATCTCGAGGTCGCCGTGTGGGATACCGCGGCGGCGACGACACCCACTATTCACACCAAGGATCTGGCCGGCGTTGCGTTCGATCGTGATCTTTCGGTGATGACGATCGCTGCCGTGCCCGATGGTGTGCAACCGCGAAAGCCGCCGTGGATCGACAAACTGAACGCGATCTCAGACCTAGTACCGGCCACCACCGCCCCACCGGTCGACGAAACGATCGAAGGCGCGACGCCGTGTCCGGAGGAGGGCACGTCGCGTCACATCGTGCATTTCGCTGAGGCGCCGTCGATGTGCATCGACGTCACCAAGACCTACATCGCGACGGTGACCACGACCGAGGGCGCGTTCACCGTTGCGCTGGACGCGAAGTCTGCGCCCAAGGCAGTGAACGTCGTCGTCACCCTCGCCCGCTACCACTTCTACGACGACTCACCGCTCTTCGAGATCAATAAGGGCCTCGTCTTCATCGGCGGGGATCCCGTCGGCCATCCGGCGGGCACCGCGGGACCCGGTTTTTCGTTCTCCGGCGAGCGTCCGACATCGAGCGCGGCCTACTCCGCCGGAGCGTTCGGGCTGATGGGCAACGACAAAGGGGAAAACGGCGGGCAGTTCTTCGTGGTGACCTCCGCGTTGCCCAACCAGAAGCCGACGCTGCCAGTGATCGGACACGTGGTCGATCCCGCCGGCACGCTCGCCAAGATCGACCAGCACGGCACCTCATCGGGCAACGTGTTTGACCCTGTCACGGTGAAGACGATCGCGATCGAAGAGCGCTGACCCACCGGGCCTAGGGTTCGGACCATGTTCCGTCACGTTGTCTCCTTCAAATGGCGCGCCGACATGCCCGCTGACCAAGTCGCCGCCATTACCGCAGGGCTTCGCGCGTTGCCGCCCGAGATCGGCGCAATCCGCAGCTATTCGTGTGGACCCGACCTTGGCCTGGGGCAAGGCAGATGGGACTTCGCCGTCGTGGCCGACTTCGACAACGCCGACGCCTGGCGCACCTACGACGCGCACCCCACCCACGAGCGCGTCCGCTCCGAGATGATCCTCCCGTGGGTGGCCGAGCGCGCCACCGTCCAGTTCGAGATCTGACCCCTCCCGGGCCCGCACTGGAACCACCCTCGTTTCGTTTGGACCAGAAATACCGCCACCTGATGGCTGAATTGCTGCTTTGAACGGCGACGCCGGGTCAACTCCCGACGCGGTAGTGGAGGTGGACTACGCCGCTGCGGAAACGGCGAACGTCAACCAGTTCGAGCTTCAGGCGGACGTTGTCGGGGAGGGCCCGTTTGCCGCCTCCCACCACCCACGGGACGAGGAACAGATGACACTCGTCGACCAGTCCCGCCTTGAACGCGAGGGCCGCAAGCTCGGAACCGCCCACGCTGATGTCTGCCCCCGCTGACGCCAGCATCTGGCGTACGGCGTCGGGTTCGAACTCGCGCTCGATGCGCGTCCTGGCGCTCGACACCGCCTCCAGCGTTTTGGAGTAGACGATCTTGTCGGCGGCGCGCCACATGTCCGCGTAGTCCTTGATGGGGGGCGGCTCGCCGGCGGTCGGGATCGTCTCCCAGATGACCATCACCTCGTAGAGCCGGCGTCCGCAGAGATACGTGCCGATCGGCCGCTCGAGGTCGTTGACGAAGGCGTGCACCTCTGCGTCGGGCTCGGCCCAGTCGAAGTTGCCGTCCTCGTCGGCCACATAGCCGTCGAGTGACGCGATCGCTGTGTAGACCAGCTTGGCCACGGAGCTTTAGGCGCCGGCCTCCTCGAGTGCCCGGCGCACCAGCACCTTCGCGAGATGGGTCCGGTACTCGACCGACGCGTTGAGATCGGCCTGCGGATCGGCGTCGTCGACCGCGTGCTGCGCGGCGTCGGAGGCAGAGGCTCCGCCGGACAGCGCGTCGACAACGGACTTTGCGTACACCGGTGTGGAGGCCATGTTCACGAGTGCTACTCCCGTGTGGCCGTTGCGGACCGCGGCGACTCCGACGATCGCCCAGTCCTGCGCACGGCGAGTGAACTTCTGGAAGCTCCAGCCCGCGCCCGGCACCTTGGGCACTCGGATCTCGGTGAGCAGTTCGTCGGGTGCCAGCGCAGACTCGAGGAAGCCCGTGAAGAAGTCACCGGCGGCGATAACCCGCTCGCCCCGTTTCGACCGGGCCACGAGCGAGCCACCGAGCGCGAGGACCACGGCGGGGAGATCTGAGGCCGGATCGGAGTGGGCGATCGAGCCGCCGATGGTCCCCCGGTGCCGGACCTGCGGGTCGCCGACCCGACCCGCCGCGTGCGCCAAGATCGCCACGTTCTTCTGGAGAAGGGCCGAGGTCTCGAGGTCGCGATGCCGAGTGAGCGCGCCGATCGCGATCTGGTCGCCGGCCTCTCGTATGAAGCTGAGGTCCTTCAGACGACCGACGTCGACCAGCACCGACGGTTGGGCCAAACGCAACTTCATCAACGGCAGGAGCGAGTGCCCTCCCGCGAGGAACTTCGCGTCCTCTCCGTGCTCACCGATGAGGCTGAGTGCCTCGTCGATCGAGCCGGCCCTGACGTAGTCGAACGGTGCGGGAAACATCAATTACCTCCACGAGAAGATTGAGTCAACGACCTCGCCGCCACCTGCGTCATACCTTGACTCCTCCCTTTTCAGCACACAGGAGGACGGCTTTGACGATGTTGTGGTACCCGGTGCAACGGCAGAGGTTGCCTTCGAGCCCCTCGCGCACCTGTGCCTCGGTGGGGTGGTCGTTCTCCTTGAGGAGACCGACGGCAGCCATCACCATGCCGGGGGTGCAGTAGCCGCACTGGAGGCCATGACACTCCTGGAACGCCTGCTGCATGGGGTGCATCCGATCGCCGTCGGCGAGGCCCTCGATCGTAAGGATGTCGGCGCCGTCGGCTTGGACCGCGAGCATCGTGCAGCTCTTCACTGACTCGCCGTCGACGTGCACGGTGCACGCCCCGCACGACGATGTGTCGCAACCGATGTTTGTGCCGGTAAGGCCGAGGTTCTCGCGCAGATAGTGGACCAGCAGTAGGCGAGGCTCAACCTCGGTTGTTTGCTGCGCGCCGTTGACGGTGACCGAGATCCGCAAGCGGACCACCCCCTGAGGTTTCGACGGTGTGTCGGGCCGCATCATGCCTCAGATTCCAGGTGGGGTTCGAACGCCCGGCGGACCGCGGTCAGTCATCGGACCCACGGAACCGCCCGGGGCCGAGGCGCGTCAGACGCAGTTGATGACGACGATGATGTCGGTTGTGCGGGAGGCCAGCCACGCCGGTGAGACCGAACGCTTCGTGCGGGCAGTCGGAACCGAACAGCGGCGATTGGCCGGGTTGGCCTACGTGTTGTGTGGCGATCGGGCCGCGGCCGAGGATCTCGTCGCCGAAGCCTTTGCCCGCGTCTGGCCGAAGTGGCGAGCGGGCCACGTCGATGACCTGCCCGCGTACCTGCGCCGCGCGCTCGTCAACCTCGTGCAGGGGCGGCACCGGCGGCGGCTGCTCGAGCGGCGCGAGATCGCCCGCCGCACGGTCGACTGGCGCGACGGACAGCGCTTCGAGCCCGGCGTCGAGATGCGAGGCGAGTTGTGGTCGGCGCTGCTGCGCCTGCCTGTCGAGCAGCGGACGGTGATCGTCCTGCGCCATGTGGAGGATCTCTCCGAGGAGGAGACCGCGGCCGTACTCAACGTGCGCCCCGGGACGGTGAAGTCGCGCTTGGCCCGGGGGTTGGCGACCCTGCGCGCCGAACTGGAAGGAGAGCGGTGATGGAGTTCGAGGATCGGATACGCAACGAACTCGGATCGGCACGCGACGGCTTCGTGCCGTCGGCCAGTCTCGAAGGACAAATCACACGTCGGGTCCACCGCCGCGTTCGGAACCGGCGCCTCGCGATGGGCGGCGGCTTGGCCGTGTTGATCGCCGGAGTCGCGCTGCCGCTGGCTCTTCGTGACCGCGACCACCGGTCGTCAGTCGTGTTGGTTCCCCCTCCCGACACGACCTCCGCGCCAACGGAGACGGCGGTCACCTCCGTCGCGCCCGGCACCACCATCGCCGAACGCACAACGACCGCGCCCACCGCCACAACAGCCGTTGAGCCCATCTCTTCTCCGCCTACGAGATTCATCGCCGCGGTGGGAGCTGGGAACGAGCAGGCCGTGCTTATGTCGACCGCCGACGGTTCCCTGATCAAGCGCTACGACGGCGACAAAGGCGGCCAGGTCCTAAGGTCGATCAGCTTCGACCGCAAGACGCTCTACGTCGCCACGCCCGGCGCCTATGACTGTGGCTTTCACTACGCCACGCTCGACGTAGCAACCGGTGAGCAGACGGGCACCGACGTCTATGCCGACATCCCAAGCATCGGCCGGTTCGTACTCGGGCCCAAAGAGATGGCCTGGACCGATGGGTGCGGCAAGGAAGGTCCTGTGCACATCGGTGACCGGACGCTCGATCTCGGGTCCGGTCCGGTCGGCTTCGCGTGGCGACCCGACGGACAGCAGCTCGCGGTTGTGCTGCCCACCGTGCCGGGGACGATCGTCCTTGTCGACGTCGCCACCATGACCACGACCAAGACGCTCACCGCGCGCGACCCAACATGCGGCCTGTCGGTAGCCGCGTATGCGGGCAGCACGCTCATAACGGGCGAGCATTGTCCCGACGGCACCGTCGCGCTGTTGTGGCTGCAGTCCGACGGCACCTGGATGGGCAGCGCGCTGCCCATCGCTGGCAAGGCCTATGCGATCGTCGACCTGGACATCGCGGACGGCCGCTGGGCGCTCGTCGACGTGAGCATGACCGAACCGCCGGGCGGCGACGTCTACATGCTCGATCTGCACAACTTGGGCTTACCACCGCGCAAGGTTGCGAGCGACGCCTACGAAGCCTTCTGGGTCCCCGACTAATCCGTTCTCGCGCGCGAAACCGACACGCCACGGCGGAAAAAGCGCGTCAGTACGGTCAGGAGTGGCCGAGTATGGCGGCCACCAGGTTGTAGGGCCACTCATTCGGGAGGGACGCGGGGCCCGATGGGGCCAGCACGCCGTAGGCCTGCTCACCTGGCTTGATCAGGTGGTACTGCTCCCTCGCCACCCGCTCGATCTCGGCGTCGGTGTTGAGCAGCTGCACCCGACCGGCGAGGCGCTCGTTCTCCTGTTGGATGATGTTGAGCTGGTGCTGGGCGGTGTCGATGTCGTGGCGCTGGCGGAGGTACTGGCGCACCGGGAACACCGTGACCGCGAGCACGCCGATTGTCACCGTGAGCACGAGCGTGACCCACAACGTCGTCCCCCACGAACGCCGACTCGGTTCCCCGGCATGGGCGACACGTTCGATCTTGTCGCGCGGCGTGCGCCGGCGCCACCTCATCGGCGCGTGCCCCGAGCGAGCGTGGCCCCGCCGAGATACGCCGCGGTCTCCCCGAGGTCTTCCTCGATGCGCAGCAGCTGGTTGTACTTGGCAACACGATCGGATCGAGCGGGGGCGCCCGCCTTGATCTGCCCGCAGTTGGTGGCCACCGCGAGATCAGCGATAGTGGTGTCTTCGGTCTCGCCGGAGCGATGCGACATCACCGCCGTATACGCGCTGCGGTGCGCGAGGGCGACCGTTTCAAGGGTCTCGGAGAGCGTGCCAATCTGGTTCACCTTCACCAGGATCGAGTTGGCGACGCCGCGCTCGATACCCATCGACAAGCGCTCGACGTTCGTGACGAACAGATCATCACCGACGAGTTGGACACGGTCGCCGAGCGCCTTCGTGAGCGCCGTCCAGCCGTCCCAATCGTCCTCGGCCATGCCGTCCTCGATAGACACGATCGGATACTGGTCACAAAGCGCCACCCAGAAGTCGACCATCTGATCGCTGTCGAGCTCGCGATCCTCGCCGGCGAGCACGTAGCGCCCGCCCTTGTAGAACTCGCTGGCCGCGGGGTCGACTGCGATCGCGATCTCTCCGCCTGGCTTGTAGCCCGCTCCCTCGATCGCTTCGATGAGCACCTTCACCGCGTCTTCGTTCGACGCGAGGTTGGGCGCGAAACCGCCTTCATCGCCAACCGCCGTGGAGAGGCCCCGCTCGTGGAGCACGCGCTTCAGCGTGTGGTACGTCTCGACTCCCCAACGCATCGCCTCGCTGAACGACGCCGCGCCCACAGGCACGATCATGAATTCCTGCAGATCGATCGAGTTGTCGGCGTGGACGCCACCGTTGATCACGTTCATCATCGGCACGGGCAACACGTACGCGTTGGGACCGCCGATGTAGCGGTAGAGAGGAAGGTCGACTTCATCGGCCGCCGCTTTGGCCACCGCCAGTGACACCCCGAGTATGGCGTTGGCCCCGAGGCGCGCCTTGTTGTCGGTGCCATCGAGATCGACGAGTATCCGATCGACGAGACGCTGCTCGAGCGCATCGACGCCTTCGAGAGTGTCGGCGATCTCGCCGTTGACATTGGCGACCGCCGTGGCCACGCCTTTGCCCAGGTAGCGGGCACCACCGTCGCGGAGCTCGACGGCCTCGTGCTCACCCGTCGATGCGCCCGACGGCACGATGGCCCGGCCGGTGGCGCCGGAATCGAGCACGACTTCGACTTCCACCGTGGGATTGCCACGGGAGTCGAGCACCTCGCGGCCAATAACGATGTCGATCTCGCTCACGGTGTTGGACACCGTAGTTGGCCCGATGCGTTGAGGTCTGGACGCCTCGGCCGACGGTAACCTCGCAAACCCCCCGCCGCTATGACGAACGAACTCTTCCCCGACCTCGATGCCGAACAGGCGTGGCTCGAACACGCCCGTCGTTGCCGCGCGTCGATGCTCGCCCGACTACGTCCGCTGCTCGTCTCAACCGTCGGTGCGGACGAGTTCACCGACGAGTTCGTTCAGTACATCGCGCGCATGCAAGTCGACGACCTCGACGACCCGCGAGCTGCGAACTTTTTTGGACGCATCGACACCGAAACGAGTGAGCGCTTCCACATCGGGCGCAGACACATCGAAGGTGATGAGCGTGAGCCAGTGGTGATCGACTGGCGGGCCGACATCGCCGCGCCGTTCTATCGAGCCACCGTCGAGGACACGTTCGGTCTGAAGCTCCGGCGCCGGTTCACGCTCGAGAACGATCGGATCGTCGCCTACCAGGACGATCATCTCGACGACCCGAACGCGGTCGGTGCCGGAGGTATCCCCGATCCGGTGCTGGCCGAAATCGGTGCCGCCCGAACCGGCGCGATGCGCGACATCGTCGCCACGATCCAGGCCGAGCAGGACCGCGTGATCCGCCGGCCGATCCACGGCTGCCTCATCGTCCAGGGCGGTCCCGGCACGGGGAAGACCGCGGTCGGTCTGCATCGCGCCGCGTACCTCCTGTTCGAACACCGAGTCGCGCTGAGCCGTCAGGGCGTGCTCGTCGTGGGACCCAACCGCGTGTTCCTCGACTACATCTCCCACGTGTTGCCCTCGCTGGGTGAGCGGGCCGTGCAGCAACGCACGATCGGCGACCTCGCCACGCCATCGGTCACCGTGGAGGGGATCGACGACGACGCGATCTCGCGCATCAAGGGCGACGCGCGGATGGCGCTCGTGATCGAACGGGCCGCGGTCACCGCCGTCACCGTCGCCAAGGAAACGCTGCGCGTCGGTGTCGGGTCGCGTTCGATCGTGGTGACGCCCGAGCTCGTGCAGGGTTGGGTCGACGCGGCCCTCGCCAGCCGGCAACCCCTCAACCGGCGACGCCAGGCGTTTCGTGCGCTTGCGCTACAGGAGCTGGCGCGGGGCGCGCCCGGCGGTGAGGATCAGGTACGCGCCAACGCCGCGCTCAAGACACTGCTCGACCGCAGCTGGCCCGTCGTGAAGGCCCGCGCGCTCATCGAGCGCATCCTCGGCAACGCGGACGCGCTGGCGGCGGCGGCGCACGGGATCCTCGATCCCGCGGAGCAGGCGTTGATCGTGCGGCGCCGGAAGCGCTGGACGACCGCCGATCTTCCGCTCCTCGATGAGGCCACCGGCGTGGTCGAAGGTCCGCCCGCCACGTACGGCCACATCGTCGTCGACGAGGCGCAGGACCTGTCGGCGATGGGACTGAGGATGCTTGCCCGCCGCTGCCCGTCGGGCTCGTTCACGGTGCTCGGCGACCTCGCGCAGTCGACCGCCCCCGCGGGCCACACGCACTGGTCCGACGTCGCCGCGCAACTCGCGCCCGCGGGCGATGCCTCGATCGAACAGCTCACAATCGGCTACCGCGTGCCGGGCCCGATCCTCGAGATGGCGAACCGTCTGCTGCCGGCCACCGGCGTTGTCGTGGGCGCCAGCCGTTCCGCTCGACTCGATGGTGAGCCGCCGCACGTGGTGTTCGGAACCGACAGCGAAACCGTGGCCGCCGCCGTCGCAGCCGACAAGCGCCGGCACCCACTGACCGGTGTGATCGTGCCGCGAGAGCGTTTTGCCGGCATCGTCGCCGCGCTCGAAGAGTACGCGCTCACCGCAGTCGGTCGTCTCACCGACCTTGGTCCCCACGATGTGCCGCTGTTCGCCGCCGCCGACGCGAAGGGCCTCGAGTTCGACGCCGTTGTCGTCGTCGATCCGACGGCGATCCTCGGCGATTCACCGATCGGGGCGCGCCTGCTCTACGTCGCGATGACCCGCGCCGTACAACGGCTCACGCTCATCACCGACGGGCCGCTTCCAGCGGTGCTCACCGATGAGCGGTCTTGACTTCGTCCCACAGCCCGTCGAGCTCACTCAGATCGAGCGTGGTCAACTCGAGCCCGCGTCCCGCCGCGAGCCGCTCGACCCCGACGAACCGCTCCCGGAATTTCGCGGTGGCGGCCCGGAGTGCAGCCTCGGGATCGACGCGGACGTGACGGGCCACGTTCGTCACCGCGAACAGCAGATCGCCGAGTTCGTCGGCGATCGCCTTCGCGTCGCCTGACTCGATCACGGCCGCGAGCTCTGCGGTTTCCTCGGTCACCTTCGGGAAGGCGCCGTGTACATCGGCCCAATCGAAGCCGACGGATGCGGCCTTTTTCTGCACCTTCGTGGCGTAGAGCAACGACGGCAAGTTGCCGGCGATGCCATCCATCAGCGACGACGTGCCCTTCTCGAGCTTCTTGATCTGCTCCCAGTTCGTGACCACCTCCGACGCGGTGTCGGCCTCGACGCTGCCGAACACGTGGGGATGGCGGCGAACGAGCTTGTCGTGAATGCCTCTCGCGATGTCGGCGATCGTGAACTGGCCGGTCTCCGATCCGAGGACGGAGTGGAAGAAGATCTGGAACAGCAGGTCGCCGAGCTCGTCGGCGAGGTGTTCGTAGGTCGTCTCGTTCGCCGGATCGAGGGCGTCGATCGCCTCGAGCACCTCGTAGGTCTCTTCGAGCAGATGGCGCGTAAGGGTCTGGTGCGATTGCTCGCGGTCCCACGGACAGCGAACCCGCAACGTTCGGACCAGTTCGTGGAACCGCACGAGCTCCGCGCCGACCGGAACTGCGAGTGAAGGGATCCACAACGTCGTGAGGTGATCGGGTGCGAACGATCGATCGAGGTCGGCCCACGCCACGTCGAACACTCTCTGATCGGCCAGACCGAGGTTTTGGAGCACCGTGACGACGGGTCCGTCATCGCCGTCGACATCGTCGACCGAGAGTTTGATCTCGGAGAGCACGTCGTGGCTGTCACACTGGGCCACGAGCAATGGACCGCGTTCGCCCGCTGCCTCGATCGCGAAATCGCGCCCGTCGACGAGGCGGACACCCACCGCCACGGGGTCGACGCGCAACGCGGCCCACGCCAGGTCGAGGTATGACACACCGGCGACGATCTCGACCTCGACCCGTTCGTCGTTCGACAACAGCGCGACCGTCCGCTCGGCGACGAGGGCCGAGCCGGGCACCGCGTACAAGACATCACCGTGTTCTCGCGCGGCGTCGACGAGACGCTCGACGATCGTCGCGTAAACTTCGTCGAGGTAGTCGACCTCCTCGTAGAGATCGTCGAACGCGATCGCCGGTGCGACGACCCCGGCCGAGGGATGCCGCGCCGTGCGCACGAAGCGCTGCGGGATACGTTCGATGGCGGCGAGCGCGTCGGCGGTCACCAGCCCGGGCCCGGCCGGGCCGAGGCCGACAACGACGATCTTCATTTGACGGGGATGTCGGCGGTGCCAGTCGTGGTCGCGACGACCGACGACGTCTTGGCGTCCCACTCGCCGTAGCGCGGGTCGACGGTGATCTGGGCCTTCGCCAGCGCGTCTTTCTGCCAGGCCGTGAACTTGTCGTTGCCTTTGCTGAGGAGTGTGTTCTTCACGGCTGCTTTGGCGTCATTGAACAGCACGTCTTCGACCTTCGTCACGAGGATTATGTGGAAGCCGTACTGGCTCTGGACCGGGTCGGTCGGCACACCCACCGTCGCGGCGTCGGCCGCGGCGGCGAACTCCCCGATATAGCTCGAGTCGATCTCGTCCTTGGTCTGGCAGGTGCCGTCGGCCTGGTTGCGCAGCTCGCCCCCGTTGGCTCCTGACCCGGTGTCAATGGATTTCGCCTTGGCGATGGTGGCGAAGTCCTCTCCCGTCTTCAATTGACCTTCGATCTGGGTTGCCTCGTCGAGGGTCGCCACCAGAATGTGGCTCAAACACCGGCGGCTGTAGGGCGTGGAGTCGGCGGCGAACGCCGCCTGCAGCGCGGCGTCGTCGAGCGATGTCACCCCGGCGTAGTGCAAACGGAGTTGGATGACCTCGCTCCACGCAAGGGTCTGGCGGTCACGGAAGTTCTTGGGAAACTTCGCCCACACCGCGTCGCCTCCGAATCGCTCTGCCGCGATGCGTGCGCCTTCGGTGGCCGCGCTGGGGCTGATGGCGACCTTCTGGGCGGCCAGTTCCTCGTGGATGAGCTCGTAGTCGATCTCGAAGCCGATCGTCTGACGAACGAACTCGGCGTTCAGCGACCCCTCAGAGGTGCCCTGCACCGTGATCTGGGTGGCGATGGCCGTCGCGAAGTCGACGTTGTCGCTGTACGCCTTCAGATCGTCTTCGAACGATGACCGGGAGCGGGCGTGGCCGTTGGTGGAAAAGGCGTCGGTGCTCGTGGTGCCCGAGCCGGATCCGCACGCGCTCATAAGCGTGAGCGCGAGCGCGCCACATAAAAGGGGGAGAGATCGATTCACGCTGGCGACGATACCGTTTCGGGGGTGGGGGGGATCAGGTCAGCCAGGAGAGCAACGAGCTGATCGGCGGCGTTTACACCCCGTTTCAGCGGGACGACCAACTGCCCTTGCTCCTCCTTGTAGACGGCGTCTCGCGCCAGCCTTCGCAGCCGAATTGTTGCGCTTGTCTTCAACCACAGCGGAGCGAGCCGGGCACCTCCGGACGTGATCGAAATGTCTCGAATTCCGGTCCGGAAGCACTCGGCGCGCAGGTGGCCCACACCGAGAAGCGCGGCGGCGGGTTCCGGCACCGGGCCGTAGCGGTCCTCCCATTCGGCGCGGATGTCGTCGACCTCCGCGTGTGTCGTAACAGCGGCCAGACGGCGGTAGGCCTCGAGGCGCAACTCCTCCTTACCGACGTAGTCCTTCGGGAGATGGGCGTCGACCGGGACGTCGAGCTTGACCTCGGCCGGCGGTCGCACCTCTTCGCCTTTCATCTCTGCGACCGCCTCGTTCACCATCTGGCAATACAGGTCGTAGCCGACCGCGGCGATGTGGCCCGACTGGCTCTCGCCGAGCAGATTGCCGGCGCCGCGTATCTCGAGGTCGCGCATGGCGATCTTGAACCCCGAGCCGAGCTCGGTGGCCTCACCGATCGTGCGGAGGCGCTCGTAGGCCTCCTCGGTGAGCGTGCGGTCGGGCGGATGGAAGAGATACGCGTAGGCGCGTTGGCCGGCGCGTCCGACGCGGCCCCGCAACTGGTGCAATTGCCCGAGACCAAGCAGATCGGCCCGCTCGACCACGAGCGTGTTCACCGTCGGCATGTCGATCCCTGACTCGATGATCGTCGTGCACACCAACACGTCGTACTGGCCTTGCCAGAAGTCGACGACGACCTGCTCGAGGCTGCTCTCGTCCATCTGGCCGTGAGCCACCGCGACACGCGCCTCGGGAACAAGGGCGCGAAGCCGCTCGGCCTGCTCATCGATCGAGCGCACGCGATTGTGTACGTAGAAAACCTGACCCTCACGAAGCAATTCGCGCTTGACCGCCTCGGCCACGGCGCGCTCGTCGAACTCGCCGACGTAGGTGAGGATCGGTTGACGGTCGGCGGGCGGTGTGTTGAGCAACGTGAGGTCGCGGATACCCGTGAGGCTCATCTCGAGTGTGCGCGGGATGGGCGTCGCCGTGAGCGTCAACACGTCGACGTCGGCTTTCAGTCGCTTCATCGCTTCCTTGTGCTGGACGCCGAAGCGCTGCTCCTCGTCGACGACGAGCAAGCCGAGATCTTTGAACGTCGTCTCGCCGTTGAGCAGCCGATGCGTGCCGATGACAACGTCGACCTCACCCGAGCGGATGCCGTCGGACACCTTGCGGGCCTCGCTGTTCGTGAGGAAGCGGCTCATCACTTCGACTCGGACGGGGAATCCCGCGAAACGTTCGCTGAACGTCTGGAGGTGCTGCTGCGCGAGCAATGTCGTAGGCACGAGTACCGCCGCCTGCTTGCCGTCCTGGATGCATTTGAAAACGGCGCGGATCGCGACCTCTGTCTTGCCGAATCCCACGTCGCCGCACACGAGGCGGTCCATCGGATGTTCGCTCTCCATGTCGGCCTTCACATCATTGATGGCCTTGAGCTGGTCCGGCGTCTCCATGTAGGCGAACGCATCTTCGAGCTCGGCCTGCCACGGCGTGTCGTTGGTGAACGCGTGGCCCGGCGCGTGCAGCCGCTTCTGGTAGAGCACAACCAGCTCTTGAGCGATCTCGCGGACGGCAGATCGCACTCGGCTCTTGGCCCGCGCGAAGTCGCTGCCCCCAAGGCGATGGAGCGCGGGCGCCTCGCCGCCGACGTAATGGCGCACCGCGTCGATCTGATCGCTCGGCACGTAGAGGCGGTCGCCGCCCTTGTACTCGAGCAGCAGGTAGTCGCGCTCGACACCGTCGATCGCCTGCTTCACCATTCCCGAGTAGCGACCGACGCCGTGTTGGTAGTGGACGATGTAGTCGCCGGGCTTCAGGTCCTCGAAAAAGCCGACCGCGTCGCGCGTGCGAGGGTGGCGCGGCCGGTAGGTGCGGCGGCGACCCGTGAGATCGGCCTCGGTGAGTACCGCAAGCGGAATCTGGTCGAGGACGAAGCCGCTTTGGATCGGCGCGACCACGATCGTCCCACCCAGTCGCATGGGATCGACGTCGATCGGAAGGTCGAGCTCACGATCGCGGAGTAGTCCGGCCAATCGAACCGCCGACGCCTCGCTCTCGGCCGCGACCACAACTCGACTGCCGCCGTCGAGGAGTCGCTTCAACCGGGCCACCAGCGCTTCACCGTCGCCCACCATCGGAGCCCACGCCGATGCCGCCACGATGGGTGTGTGCGGTCCCTCCGGACTGCCGACGACCGTCAGCGTAGGCGCCTTGGTCCCAGTGAGAAGCCGGTCAAAGGGCAGGTGCAGGCGCGCCAGCGCATCCTCGTCGCCCGCGCCCCACGTGCGGGCCAAGGTCGATGCGAGGTCGGCTTCCTCGGCGAGGATGTCTCCCGCCCGGTCGCGCATGCGGCGCGGTTCGACGAGGACGACGAGGGCGTCAGGACCGACGAGGTCGATGAGAAGGCGCTCGTCGGGCGTGACCCACGGCAACCAACTTTCCATGCCGTCGAACGTGAGCCCCTCGCTGAGGCGGTCCCAGTGCGCGCGACCCCACGGTTCGGCGGCCACCAACTCGTGAGCGCGTGCGCGTACGTCGTCGGTAGCGAGGAGCTCGCGTGCCGGGAAGATGATCGCCGCGTCGATCGCGTCGGTCGAGCGTTGATCGCTGACGCTGAACTCCGTGAGTCGATCGATCTCGTCGCCCCAGAGGTCGATGCGCACGGGAACGTCGCCGATGCTGGGGAACACGTCGACGATCGAGCCCCGCACAGCCAACTCGCCGCGATGTTCGACGAGTTCCTCCCGCCGGTAGCCCATGGCGACGAGCCGAGCCACCAGCGCGGTTGAGTCGAGCTGGTCACCCGGATGGACGACGACAGGTTCGGCCTCCTCGACATGCGGTCCGAGCCGTTGGAGCAGTGCCCGTACCGACGCCACCACCACCTTGGGCCAGCGGGCCTCGTTCTGCAGCCGCCACAGGACGCGCAACCGGCGCCCCATGGTCTCGACGCTCGGGCTCACGCGTTCGAACGGCAGCGTCTCCCACGCGGGGAAGAGCTCGACGTGCTCGTCGCCCAGATAGAGACGCATGTCGGCGGCGAGGCGCTCGGCGGCGGTGCCCGTCGGGGTGGCGATGATGATCGGGCGGCGGGCACTGAGTTGCGTGAGGCCGGCGAACGCGATCGCGCGCGCGGGGTCGGCGACGGCCAGCACGGCGCCGTCGCGCCCGAGTACGTCGCGCAGACCGGGCTCGTCGCGCAAGAGGGGAGCGAGCGCTGCGAGGGTCATGTGCCGTTGAACCGGTTCATCGCGACCGCCACACCGTCGGCGATGATCGTCTCGACCGCGTCCGCAGCCAGCTGCACAGTGACGTCGAGCTCCTTGCGTTCCGTTTTGGACAGGCGCCGCAGGACATGGTTGGCGCCCCGCTCCTTTGACGGCGGCTTGTCGACGCCGATGCGCACGCGGACGAACCCCTCGGTGTGAAGGTGCTGTTTGAGCGATCGGAGACCGTTGTGGCCGGCCAGGCCGCCGCCTTCCTTGAGGCGAAGGGACGCGAAGGGAAGGTCGAGCTCATCGTGCACGATGATCATCCGCGCCGGATCCTCGATCCCGTAACGGCGCACGAGTAGCGCGGCGGACTCGCCCGACAGGTTCATGAACGTCTGCGGCAACGCGAGCGCAACCCGCTTGCCGGCGATGTGGGCGTCGCCGGTCAATGCCTTGGCCTTCGAGCGCTTGAGCTTCGTGCCGGAGCGGCGGGCGAGCTCCTCGACCACCTCGACGCCGACGTTGTGGCGCGTGCCGGCGAACTCGGTGCCTGGGTTGCCGAGCCCGATTACGAGATGGTCGGCGGGCGTGCCCCGCCGCTCGGCCTTGGCCGAGCCGAGCAGGGGCATGGCTCAGGCTTCGGTTTGCTCGCCGGTGGCCTCGCCGCCCTCCGGAGCCTCGCCCTCGACAGCCTCGGCCTCCGGCGCCTCGGGCTCGACGATCGCCCGCGTGGCCACGGCGGTGACAACGGGGGTGTCCGGGTCGAGCGGGCAGGTGACGCCGGGCGGCAGCTCGAGATCGCTGACGCGGATGACGTCGCCGATCTTCATATCCGAGATGTCGATGGTGATGTCGTTCGGGATCGCACGCGGGGTGCAGCGGACCAGGAGGCTGTTGAGGGCCGGATCGACGAGGCCGAGTTCGTTCAGCACTGCCCTCGCCTCGCCGTGGAGGACGATCGGGATCTCGACCTCGATCTCGACGTCGAGGTCGACCACGAGGAAGTCGACGTGGATGACGTTGCGCCGCACCGGGTGTCGCTGCATCTGCTTGACGACGGTGGGGTGAGTGGTCTTGCCGACTTTCAGATTGATCACCGCGTTGAGCCCGGCCGGACCGGTCAACGCCTGGCGGAGCTCACGGCGGGCGACGGTGACCGCCGTCGACTCAACCCCGCGGCCGTAGACGACCCCCGGCACGTACTCGCTGCGGCGGAGCCGCCTAGACGCGCTCGTGCCCGTGGGCCGGCCGACTTCGGCAACAAGGTTGATATCTGCCATGACGCGCTCCTGCTACAGGGGGGGAAGACCTGAACCGAGCAAGTTTAGATACCACCCCCGCGGAACCGCCACCCCGCGCACGGCGGCGGCCGGGCTAGGCCTGGTTCTCGCCGCCGAAGATCTCCGACACCGACGTGTCCTCGAACACGGCATTTAGGGCCGCGGCGATGATCTGACCGACGGAAAGGACCTCGATCTTGTCGATCTGCTTCTCCGGGGGCAGCGGCACGGTGTTCGTGATCACGACCCGGCTGATCTCGGAGTTCTTGAGCCGGTCGATGGCGGGGTCGGAGAGGACCCCGTGCGTGCACATCGCCCACACCTCCGACGCGCCCTTGGTCTTGAGGATCTCCGCGGCCGACACGATCGTGCTGGCGGTGTCGATCATGTCGTCGATGAGAATGCATTGCCGCCGGTCGACCTCGCCGATGAGGTCGCGAGCGACCGCGACGTTGGTGGTGCCCTTCGGGCGGCGCTTGTAGACGAAGGCCAGGTCGGCGTTCATGTGTTGGGCCATCCGCTCGGCGACCTTGATGCGGCCGGCATCGGGCGAGACGATCACAGGATCCTCGGCGTGCGTGCGGATGTAGTCCTCGAGCACGGGGACCGCGGTCAGATGATCGACAGGGCCGTCGAAAAAGCCCTGAATCTGACCGGAGTGCAAGTCGACGGAGATCATGCGCTTTGCACCCGCGGCCTTGAACAGGTCGGCCACCAGCCGGGCGGTGATCGGCTCGCGGCCCTCGGCCTTGCGGTCCTGACGGGCGTAGCCGTAGAAGGGCGTGACGGCGGTGATGCGCTTGGCCGACGCTCGGTACGCGGCGTCGATCATGATCAGCTGCTCCATGATCGCGTCGTTGATCGAGCGACCACCCGCCTCGTGGTGGGACTGCATCACGAAGACATCGGTGCCGCGGACGCTATCGGCGAACCGGGGACGGATCTCGCCGTTCGCAAAGTCGACCAGGTTGGGTTCGGACAACTCGACGTCGAGGTAGTCGGCGACCTCCTCGGCCAAGGCGCGGTGTGCTCGGCCAGAAATGAGCACCAATCGCTTCTTGGTCACCCGCTCCATCGGCAGCCCCGTTTCTTATCGTCCCGGTGCAGTGTAGAAGGCGCCCGTGCGGGTTCCGGGAGCGATGTGGTCGCCCGGAGTCAGAACGGCGTACGGACCCACGACGGCCCCCTCACCGACCTCGGCATCGACGGCGACGCATTGCTGCACCACGGCGTTCGGCCCCACGACCGTATCGACCAGACGCACATCGGGCCCGATCTCACAACCGCGGCCGATGACCGTGCGGCCCTGGAGGATCGTCCCTGGGAAGAGGGTCACATCAGGCGCCAGTTGCACGGTGACGTCGATATAGGTCTGGGCGGGGTCGACCATCGTCACGCCCGCGTCGAGCCATTGGTTGTTGGTGCGCCGCCGGAGCCGGGCCTCGGCGTCGGCCAGCTGCATTCGATCGTTGACCCCGCGTGTCTCGGCGGCCTCGTCAGCCGGGAACGAACCGACGTGGTAGCCCGCGTCGTGGAGGACAGCGACCACATCGGTGAGGTAGTACTCGCCCTGGGCGTTGTCGGGCGACAGACGCCGGAGCGCGGGACCGAGCAGGTTGCGCCGGAAGCAGTAGATCGATGTACAGATTTCGTCGATGAGAAGTTCGTCGGCCGTGGCGTCGCGCTGTTCGACCACTCGCGCCACGCGCTGATCGCGTCCGCGAAGAACGCGCCCGTAGCCCGTCGGATCTTCGAGTTTGGCGGTGAGCAATGTGGCCGCGGCGCCCGTCGTGAGATGTTGTTTCACGAGGGCGGAGACAGTGGACGGACGCAGCAGGGGAGCGTCGCCCGGCAACACGATCACGGTGTCGGCGTCGTCGGGGTCCTCGTCGGCCCACGCGGTGAGACCGACGCTGACGGCGTCGCCGGTGCCGCGCTGCACCGACTGCTCCACGAAGTCGATGGCTTGGTCGGGCCACCCCTCTTCTTGGATCTTCTTGGTGACCCGTTCCGCCGCGTGACCAACCACGACCACCGTGCGCTCAACGTGTACGTCGCTCAGCGAATCGAGCACGTAGAACAGCATCGGACGGCCGCACAGCAGGTGGAGCGGCTTGGGTCGTTGTGATCGCATCCGGGTGCCCTCGCCGGCGGCGAGGACTATGGCGGACAGCGACGGCGCGCGCATGACACAAGTGTTAGCACTCTGACCCCGTCCGCACGGGTCGCGGCGCTTCGGTCTAGGCTCTCGCACCGTGCGCACGGCGACCACAAGTCTCCGTCGGGCGTCTGCGCTCGCCATCGTCGTCTCGATCCTTCTGGGCGTGGCGACACCGGCCGTGGCGGGCAAGTCCGACGATCCGGTGAAAAAGCGCCGGCAGGTGGCCCAACAACGTGCCGACGTCGCCAGCCAACTCGACGTCTTGAAGGCCACCGATGCACAGGTTGAGGCGGCGCTCAACGACCTTCAGACCAACGTCCAGAGCCGGGCCGCCGAGTTGAGCGACGCCAAGGCGGCCGCCGCCGGGGCCGTGGCCCGACTCGCGCAGGCGCGAGCCGATGAAGCTGCAAAGCAGGCAGAGGTCGACGCTCTCGCCGCGCAACTCCACTCCTATGCGCTCGACGCGTTCGTGCAGCGCACCGGTGGCACGTTCAGCGACGTGATTTTCAACGATAGTGCCGCCAGTGTCACCGACCTCGCGGTGCAGCAGGCGTACACGCGCCTCGCGAGCGGTCACAACGCCGACATTCTCGACAACCTCGAAGCGGCCCGACGAGGCGTAACCGAGACGAGAACGATCGCGGAGCAAGCTGCGCTCGATGCGCTCAACCGCCAGAAGCAGGAACAGGCGCTGTTCGCCGGTTTGACCGACGCGCAGAATCAGCAGCAGAAAATCGAGGACGACGTCCAGGCCCGCATCGACGCGGCCCTGTCGGAGACCTACTACCTCCAAGAGGTCGACCGTCAGCTGGCCGACCAGATCGCGGCGCAGCAAGCGGCGCTCTCCAAGAAGTTGACAGTGCAACGCCACAGCAGCCAGACGAGCACCGCGCGGGCGAAGCAACGTTCGATTTCACTCGCGACAACGCACGGCATCACCGTGAACACCCAAATCGTGGGCAACCTCGGCCGGATGCTCGACGCCGCGGCGAAGGCGGGCGTCGTCTTGGGCGGGAGCGGCTACCGAAGCGACGATCGCCAGATCCAGCTGCGCCGGCAGCACTGTGGTCCCACCGACTACGACATCTATGACAAGCCCTCCCTCCTGTGTCACCCGCCTGTAGCCCGTCCGGGATTCTCCATGCATGAGCAGGGCCTGGCGATCGACTTCACCTACAACGGCGGCCTTATCCGCACTCACTCGAGCAAGGCTTACAACTGGCTCGCCGCCCACGCCGCCGACTACGGCTTCTACAACCTCCCCGCCGAGGCGTGGCACTGGTCGGTAAACGGGCGCTGACCGG
>JBDUDK010000152.1:0-26658 GCA_040002995.1 Acidimicrobiales bacterium
GTTGGCGACCGGCGCGGGCCTCCTCGACCGGGTCGGCGGTGAGCGAGTAGCGGATGGTGTCGCCGATGCCCTCGGCGAGCAGCGTCGCGATGCCGGCCGTGGCCTTGAGCAGCCCCGTCGGGAGCGGACCCGCCTCGGTCACGCCGAGGTGGAGGGGGTGGTCGGTGACGTCGGCCAGTTGCCGGTAGGCCTCGATCATCAAGGGAACGCTCGACGCCTTGACGGAGATCTTCACGTCGTTGAAGCCGACCTCGGCGAAATAGGCCAGCTCGATCTGGGCCGACTCCACCATCGCCTCGGGCGTGACCTTGCCCCCGTACTTCTCATAGAGCGACGAGTCGAGCGAGCCTCCGTTTACGCCGATACGGATCGGGACGTTGCGGTCCTTGCACTCCTGCGCGACCGCCTTGATGTGCGCGGGGTTGCGAATGTTCCCCGGGTTGAGGCGCAGGCACTGCACGCCCGCTTCGAGCGCGGCGAGCGCCATGCGGTACTGGTGGTGGATGTCGGCGATGATGGGCACCGGCGAGCGCGGGACGATCTGAGCCAGGCCTTCCGCCGCCTCGATTTCGTTGCAGGTGCAACGAACGATGTCGCAACCGGCCGCGGCGAGCGCATAAATCTGCTGGAGCGTGCCTTCGACATCGCTTGTCTTCGTGATGGTCATCGACTGGACGCTGATCGGCGCGTCGCCCCCGACGGCCACTTTTCCTACATGGATCTGGCGGGTCTTGCGACGGGGGAACGGCGACTCGACGAGCACCGCTCAGCCCCCTATCCCTCTCGTGATGTCGAGGTAGGCCGAAGTTACGAACAGCAGACCCATCGCCAGAACGACCGCGTACGTGAGCGGCATGAGCTTGGTGATGTCGGCGTGGTACATCGGCTGGCCCTTGCGGGTGCGCAACCGTTCGTAGACGGCAATCGCCACATGCCCGCCGTCGAGCGGAAGCAGCGGGATCAGGTTGAAGACCCCGATGAACACGTTGAACAGCACCATGAGCTCGAGGACATAGGGCAGGCCGGCGTGCGACGCGTCACCGCCGAGGTCAACAAGGCCGATCACTGAGATCGGTCGGTCTTCGTTCGCGGGCTTGCCGCCCGGAGCCGTCGTGTTGGGCTTGTTCATCAGCGTGCTCACGTAGTTCGTCACGCCGCGCGGGCTGAAGAAATGGCCGATGCCGGTGAACGCGTTCTTGAACGAGGTGACGTAGAGCGAGCCGGTATCGCTGAACGCGGCACCGAGCGATGGACGGACCAGCTCGAGCTGTATGCCGAAGCCGAGGAAGCCGACCGCCTCTCCGGCCGAGTTGTGGTCGGCAAGGCGGGCCTTGGTCTCGAAGGTGCGACCGTCTCGGTTCACGCTGATGCTCGCCTGCTCGCCCGGATGGGCGCGTATGTACGTCACCGCCTCCGTGTGGTTCTGCATGGACACGCCGTTGATGACGACGAGCTTGTCGCCCGCGGCCAGACCGGCAACGGCAGCGGGGCTCCCCGGTACCACGGTGGTGATGTGCCAATGGTCGTCGCTCGGCTTGCCGTACCCGGCCACCAACGCGAAGGCGAGTAGCAGAGCGAGCAGGAAATGCATGGTGGAACCGGCGACAGCGACGGACACCCGACGCCAAAACGGCTTGTTGCGGTACGCGCGATCCTCGTCGGCCGGATCGACCGGGTCGAGGTTGTGCATACCGGAGATGCGCACATACGCACCAAGCGGCAGCGCCTTGACGCCGTACTCGGTCTCCCCCTTGCGAAAAGACCAGATGCGCGGGCCGAAGCCGATGAAGAACTGCGTGACCTTCATACCCGCCCACTTCGCGGTCACGTAGTGGCCGAGTTCGTGCAGGAAAATCATCAACAAGATCGCGAGGACGAAGAACAGTGACGCCCAGCCCCTCGTGAAGGCGAGCGTCGCCGCCAGTACCAGAAGCAGGATCAGGCCGGCGTGGTTACCCCAACCCCGCTCGGTCGGTTGCGGGGATCCGGCGAGCGGGCCGGCGCGGGGCGGGCTCAGAGGCGGCGGCGGGAGAACGTCGGTCATCAGGGCTTCCTGGTCTCGATGGCCCGCGCGGCGGCGGCCCGTCCCTTTCTATCGGCCGCAATGATGTCGTCCACGAGTGTGGCGTGTGCCCCATCGTGGACCTGGAGGGCGGCGTCGATGACTTCGGCCACGGCCGACCAACCGATCTGTCCCTTGAGAAAGGCGGCGACCGCAACCTCGTTGGCCGCGTTCAACCAGGCGGGGGCGGTGCCGCCGGCCCGGCCGGCCGCATAGGCGAGCGCGAGACAGCGGAATGTTTCGACGTCGGGCGCTTCGAAATCGAGCCGGCCGAGCGTCGCCCAGTCGACGCGACCGAACGGGGTCGAGATGCGCTCTGGATAGGCCAGGGCGTAGCCGATGGGCAGGCGCATGTCGGGGAGCGACAGCTGGGCGATGGTGGCGGCGTCGGTGAACTCGACCATCGAGTGCACGATCGACTGCGGATGCACCACCACCTCGATCCTGTCGTAGTCGACGCCGAACAGCTCGTGGGCCTCGATGACTTCGAGGCCTTTGTTCATGAGCGTGCTCGAGTCGACGGTGATCTTCGGACCCATCCGCCATGTCGGATGAGCCAACGCGTCGTCGATGGTGACATGGGCGAGCTCGGCGGCCGTACGCCCGCGGAACGGGCCACCGCTCGCCGTGAGCACGATGCGGGCGACCTCGACGCCGGCCCGGGCCGACGCCCTCAGGCACTGGTGCACGGCGCAGTGCTCGCTGTCGACAGGAATGAGCTCGGCACCGGGCGTAGCCCGAAGCGGGGCGACGACGGGGCCCGCCGCGATGAGGCTCTCCTTGTTGGCCAGCGCCAGTCGCCGGCCGGCGCGCAGCGCGCTCAGCGTCACCGGAAGCCCCGCGAAACCGACGACGGCGTTGACCACCACGTCGGCCGCGTCGGCGAGGTCGGCCATCTCGGCCACGACGTCGGCGAACGGGAGCCGCTCCGCGACCTCGGCGCGACGCGACGGGTCGGCCACGGCGACGACTTTGGGACGAAACTCGAGCGCCTGCTCGATCAGCGCCTCGACCGACGACCCAACACCAAGTCCGACGATCTCGAAGCGGTCACGCTCCGCCCGTACGACGTCGAGCGTCTGCGTACCGATCGAGCCGCTACTCCCGGCGATGGCGACCCTCGTCACCGCTCCAGTCTCCCAGGCATTGGCCACCCCACGAGCGCAGGAAATCAGAAGATGTTCAGCACCTGACACAGGAGGTAGGTCGCGGGCAACGAGAACAGCAGGCCGTCGAAGCGGTCGAGGAGACCGCCATGGCCGGGTAGCGCGCTGCCCATGTCCTTCAGGCCGAGATCGCGTTTGATCATCGACTCACTGAGGTCGCCGAGGCACGCGGCGAACGCCACCACGACGCCCAGCTGGAACGCATGTATGCCCTTCGTCCACGGGTGCAGCGGGCCGATCACCTGCAACATCATCGCGACGACGACGGTGACTACACCGCCGCCGATGAGGCCTTCCCAGGTCTTGTTCGGGCTGACCGCCGGCGACAGCTGCGTGCGTCCCGCCGACGAGCCGACGAGCAGTCCGCCAACTTCAAACGAGACGGTGCAGACGACGCACGCAAGGAGGATGCCGATGCCGTTCGGCAACAGGAGAATGGCGGCGCCGAAGCTTCCGAGTACGCCGACATAGCCCACCGTGGCGAGCGTGACCGCGATGTTGGGTACCGGCCGGCTTTCTTGATCGGCGAACAGGTACCACAAGAGAGTGGCGACGACCGCGACCGCCAGCACGACCGGAACGGTGCTCAATCCGTGCCAGTAAATGGCGAGCGGAAGACTCGCGATGGTGAGCAATCCGAGCAACGTTGCCGGCCGGTAGCCGACCGATCGCAGCGACGCGTACAGCTCGGCGCCGGACGCGACGAGCGCGGCGACGATGAGACCGACCACGAATCTCGGACCCGCTGCACAGAGCGCAAGGAAAAGACCTCCGAGCGCGGCACCGACTGCGATCGCGATCGGCATGTTGCGTCCTCCCGTACCGCGGGTCGCGGTGAACCCGTTGCTCTCCGGCGCGCGGCGCGATGACGCGGACGGCGGAGGATTGCGGTCGGCTCCGCGCGTGCGTATCGGCGTGACGCGCGGCGATGAGGCCGGCTCATCAAGGCTCGCGAGAAACGCATTCTCTCCCGACGGAGGATCGGCCTCATCGGTGGGGTCATCGGATGCAGCAGAAAGCTGGGCGCCTTCGGCGAACAATCCGAGGTCGTCGAAGTCGACGTTGGAGAACGCGCCTCTGTCGTCGCGCCACGACGGCGGTTGGGACGGCAATGTCGCCCACGCGTCGAGATCCTCTTTGTCGGAGTCGGCGAAGAGGTTCGGCACTTCGCCCGTGGGCGGTTCTGACCAATGCGGAAGGTCGTCGGCGGATGCGAAGCGCAGCACCGGCTCGGAGGCGTCGTCGCCGATGATCCGCACGCTCTCGACTGTCGGATCGCCCCCGCCAGCGTCGTCGAGTCCCTCGTCCTCGTCGCTCATCGTCGTCCCCCTCCGTGCCCCCCTTACACCTCGAGGAGCTCGTGTTCCTTCTTCGCCAAGGCCCGGTCGATCTCCTCTATGTGGTCGTGGGTGATCTTCTCGAGTTCCCGTTCCGCCCGTTCAAGCTCGTTGGCTGAGATCCTCGACTCCTTCTCGGCCGCCTCGAGATGTTTGCGCGCGTCGCGCCGCACATTACGGACCGCGACCCGCCCGTCCTCGGCATGGTGCTTCACGACCTTCACGTATTCCTTGCGCCGTTCCTCGGTCAGGGGTGGGAACGCGAGGCGTATGACCTGGCCATCGTTGGCCGGATTCATGCCGAGATCGCTGTCTCGGATGGCCTTCTCGATCGCGCCCATCGCGTTGCGATCATGCGGTTTCACGATCAGCAAACGAGCCTCGGGCACGCTGAAACCCGCCAGCTGCTGCAGCGGCACTTCGGCGCCGTAGTAATCGACGAGGAGCTTCTCGACGAGGGCGGGCGTGGCGCGGCCGGTACGTATCGTCGAGAACTGGCCGCCGGTGTGCTCGACCGCCTTGGCCATCTTGTCGATGGCCTCGAGGAGCGTCTCGTCGATCACCGGACCAGCGTACCGATTGGGCGCCCTTCCAAAACGCAACGAACATTGCCGGGGCGCGAGATGTCGAAGACGACGATCGGCAGATCGTTGTCCATGCAGAACGTGATCGCCGTGGAGTCCATCACTTTGAGGCCCTTGCTCAGCACTTCGAAGTAGGAAAGCTCGTCGTACTTCGTTGCCGTCGCATCGAGTTTCGGATCAGCGGTGTAGATGCCGTCGACACCAGAATGCGTCCCCTTCAGAATCGCCTGCGCGTCGATCTCGGCGGCACGTAGCGCCGCGGCCGTGTCGGTGGTGAAGAACGGGTTGCCGGTGCCCGCGGCGAAGATCACGACGCGGCCCTTCTCCAGATGGCGAATGGCCCGCCTGCGAATGTAGGGCTCGGCCACTTTGGCCATTTCGAGCGCGGTCATCACGCGCGTGGGTTGGTCGATCTGCTCGAGCGCGTCCTGTAGCGCGAGCGCGTTGATCACCGTGGCGAGCATGCCCATGTGATCGGACTGCGTGGCGTCCATGCCCACGCTCGCCCCCACCCGGCCCCGCCAGAAGTTGCCGCCGCCCACCACGACGGCCACGTCGACGTCGAGGTTCACCCGCGCGTCGCGGATCTCGGCCGCGACGGTGGACACGACCGATTGATCGATGCCGAAGCCCGTCGGCTCTGCGAGCGCCTCCCCGGACAACTTCAACACGATGCGGTTCCATCGTGCTTTCGGCGAGGCGCTCACACCTCAGCCGATCTCGACTTGGGCGTAGCGCACGATGGTGGCTCCCTTGAGGTACTGGGTGACCGATTGCTTGTCGTCCTTGGCGTACGGCTGGTCGAGGAGGCATATCTCCTTGAAGAACCCGTTGAGCTTGCCCTCGACGATCTTGGGCAAGGCCGCCTCGGGTTTTCCCTCGTTGCGCGTCTGGGCGAGAAGAGTGGCCCGTTCGTGCTCCACGGTCTCGGCGGGCACTTCGTCGCGGTTCAGGTACTTGGGACGCGCGAACCCGATGTGCACGGCGATGTCGTGCGCGAGTTCCTGGGTGCCCCCGGCGAGCTCGACGAGTACGGCGTTGACGCCGCGACCGCCCTGCCGGTGCAGATAGTTGTCGAGCAGATTGGCGGGCGCCGCCTCGAAGCGCACGACGCGACCGAGCTCGATCTTTTCCTTCAGTGCGATCTTCAGATCGTCGAGCTGGCTCTGACGCTCGGCCACCGCGCTTTCACCTTTCGCGGCGACGAGTTCGGCCATGTCCTCGGCGAGGGCCTTGAAACCGATGGATGATGCGACGAAGTCGGTCTCACACTTCAGCGCCACGATCGCGCCGACGCCATCGGCGACGACGAGAGCCACCGCGCCTTGCGCGTTCTCGCGCTCGTCGCGTACGGCCATCTTGGCCAAGCCCTTCTCCCGCAGGAGTTGCTTGGCGGCCTCCATGTCGCCCGCGGTCTCTTCGAGCGCGCGCTTCGCGTCCATCATGCCGGCGCCCGTGGCCTGGCGCAGCGCCTGCACGTCTTTGGCAGTGAACGACATTGGTGTCAGGACTCCCCATCGTCAGTGGTGTCAACCGGATCGTCAGTGCTGTCAACCGGATCGTCAGTGCTGTCAACCGGATTGTCAGTGCTGTCAACCGGATTGTCAGTGCTGTCAACCGGATTGTCAGTGGTGTCAACGGTGTCCGGAATTTCAATCGCCGACGCGAGCGGCGCGCTCGCGTCCTCGGCGACTGGAGCGGCGGGCGCCGAGGCCGCCGGCTTGGTCGGAGTGCGGGCGGCGGCGAGGCGGCGTTCCCGCTCGGCCTGTGCCGCAGCCGCCTGGCGACGGGCGTCGGCCTGCTCGGCATCGACGCGTGCCTGATCTTCGAAGCTACGGTTGCTGGCGGCGTCGCGGCGCTTGGCGGCGATGAGCCGGCCCTCGTCGATCGCGTCGGCGATGACGCGGCACATGAGCGTGCCGGCGCGAATGGCGTCGTCGTTACCGGGAATGACGAAGTCGATGACGTCGGGATCGCAGTTGGTATCGACGACCGCGACCACCGGTATTCCGAGCTTGTTGGCCTCGGTAACCGCAATGTGCTCTTTCTTCGTGTCGAGCACGAACACCGCCTGCGGCAACTTGGTCATCGAGCGCATGCCGCCAAGATTCTTCTGAAGCTTCTCGAGCTCTCGCGTGAGGAGCAGCGCCTCCTTCTTGGGCATGGCCTCGAACTCGCCGGAGCTGCGCATCCGCTCGTACTCGAGCATCTTGCCGACCCGCTTGGAGATCGTCTCGAAGTTCGTGAGCATCCCGCCCAGCCAGCGCTCGTTGACGTAGGGGACGCCGACCTTCATGGCGTAGCTCTGGATCGGATCCTGGGCCTGCTTCTTCGTGCCGATGAAGAGCACCGATCCACCGTCGGCGGCCAAATCACGGACGAACGTGTAGGCCTTTTCGATGCCCGTGAGCGTCTGGTGGAGATCGATGATGTAGACGCCGGCGCGCTCTCCGAAGATGAAGCGCTTCATTTTGGGGTTCCAGCGACGGGTCTGATGACCGAAGTGGACCCCGGCATCGAGTAGCTGGCGCATGCTGACGACAGCAGTCATGGGGTGCTCCTTCCCCGCGGTTGACGGTGTCGCCGACCCACGCCCCGAAGGGCGACCGCGGGCGGGCCGGGACGATGTTTCTAGGGAAAGCCCGAACAGAAGCCCCGCTCGGGAATCGGAGCCATCGTAGCGGCTCGGGCGCGGACCTTCACAGGCCGACCGGGAGGCTCTCAACGGCTCGGATGGAGTTCCCAATCAGCGCGTCGCCTACTCGGTTGTCGAGACCTTCGCAGGACGGCGGCAGCCCACGCGCCGCCAACGTGACCTCGCGGGTGACCTCGGGGCGTCCGGGTAGCCCGTCGTGGGCGGTGAGCGGGTTCGTCGCGCTGGCCACCACGATGTTGTGCGCGCCCGGAAGCCGAGTGTCGGGCGCGGTCACGATCGGGTCATACCGTCCGCCGATCGAGGTGATGGGAACATCGGACGCGACTCCCGTGCTCCGGTATCTGTCCATGAACGCCGAGTCCGGCGCCATCTCCTGCGGCGAAGGCGAGTCGTGCTCCATGCCTTGCGTGGCGCCGGTGGCTTCGAGGGTGTCGAGTAAGCCCTCGGCGGCGGGGGACGACTTGGCGACGCGACCGAGGGTGCCCGCCAGCGTGTCGCCGTCGTGCGGAGAGCCGATCGTGACGACCCGTAGCCCCTCGTGGTCGGCGAGGTAGTGAAGGGAGGTGACGGCGACGAGCCCGCCCTGGCTGTGCGCCACGAGATCGATCGGCCGACCGTTCGCGACGGCGCGTACCTGGCCGATGAGATCAGCGAGAGCACGCGCCGATTCTTCGATCGGCTGCTGCGACGCGGCCGAGTCGTAGTCCGTGGCTGTTATCGCTGCGAACTCGGCGGCGTCAGAGGGGTCGGGTATCCGGCCGCCCGCATACGAGAAGCGCAGAACCGACGATGGCTCGAAGCCCGCACCAACGACGTCGAGGTGCTCGATACCCGTGAGCGAACGACTGTTGGAGCCGTACCCCGCAACCAGGATGACGACGTGCTCGGCGGGCGGGGGCGGCAAGGGCGCGTCAAACTTTGTGCACGGACCCCCGCCGCCGGTGACAAAGTTGAAGGCGTGACGCAACCACCCGAGGGCCTGGTGGAGCAGACCGCCGTCGCGTCGGCCGAACCCGGCTTCCTCCCTCGTGGGGACCAATCGGGCTCGGACGGTGGCCGCTATGGGGGGCTGAGGGAGAAGTGGCTCCGGGTCGACGTAAACGTTCCGGTTGCGCACGCCGAAATGGAGATGGTCGGTGCTGGTGCCGAGCGGCTCGCCCACGCCCACCACCTGGCCGGGCGCCACGGCCACCGATGACAGTGGTCCATAGCTCGTTCGCAGCGAGTCGGGATGGACGATGGTGACCCACAACTCGTGGGCGACGGGTCCGGCGAACTGCACCGTTCCCGCCGCCGACGCACGAACTTCGGTGCCGGACGGCGGTCGATACTCGACACCGCGGTGGCCACTGCCGTACGCGGATAGAGGCGCGCGGAACGGCTCCACGATCGGACCAGGCACCGGTGGCTGGAGCACGGCATCGGCGGCGGCCGTCGCGAGGAGCCCCGGCCAAAAAACGGAAGGCACGACCACGAGGACGACAAAGACGATGGCACGGCGCATGCCGCGACCCCCTGAGACAACAGAGACCTAAGGGGGGAAGCCGGCGGGGAAGCGCTTCGGATCAGGCGGGTTCGCGCTCAGCGGCGGCAACACGGGCGCGCAGATGCAACACGGCTTTCGTGTGGATCTGGCAGACCCGACTCTCGGTGACGCCGAGCACCTGACCGATCTCGGCGAGCGTGAGACCTTCGTAGTAGTAGAGCGTGAGGACGATCTTTTCCCGCTCGGGCATCGTGTTGATGGCCTTGGCCAGGATCTGCTTCATCTCGGTTATCTCGAACAGCGCGACGGGCCCGTCGCTTTTGTCGGCGACGGTGTCGCCAAGGGTGGTGGCGTCACCGCGGTCACCGACCAGCATCTCGTCGAGCGCCGCGATGCCCACGAACGAGATCTGACCCAGTGTCGACTGCAGCTGCTCGTCGGAAATGCCGAGCTCGTTCGCGAGCTCCTCGTCGCTCGGGCTGCGATGGTGCTCGGCCTCGAGCCGTTGGAACGCCCGCTCGAGGTTGCGGGCCTTGGCGCGCACCGACCGCGGCACCCAGTCGATCGAGCGCAGCTCGTCGAGGATCGCGCCCTTGATGCGGCTGATCGCGTAGGTCTCGAACTTGTAGCCGCGGTCGAGGTCGAACTTTTCGATCGCGTCGATGAGACCGAAAATCCCGTAGCTCACGAGATCGGCCTGATCGACACTTTGCGGCAGCCCCACCGCCACCCGGCCGGCCACGTACTTCACGAGTGGCGCGTACTGCAGGATGAGGCGGTCGCGTACCTGGCGCTCGCCGTCCGCCTTGAAGCGGGCCCACAGCTCGTCGAGCGGAGCGCTCGTGTCAGAGCTCATGCGCGCGGGTGGGCCTGGTCGTAGACGAGGCGCAGGCGCTCGCGGCTGACGTGCGTGTAGATCTGGGTGGTCGACACGTCGGCATGCCCCAACAGCTCCTGCACCGCTCTCAGATCGGCCCCGCCATCGAGAAGATGAGTGGCAAAGGTGTGGCGGAGGGCATGCGGATGGGTCGGGGCCGAGGCCCGCCGATCGAGGATCCGACGCACGTCGCGGGGGGTAAGGCGGTGGCCACGGCGGTTGATGAACAGGGCGGCTCCGGCCTGGCTGCCCTCGACAAATGCGCCACGAGCGTGCGCCAACCAGGCGTTGACGGCGTCGGTGGCCGGTTCCCCGAGCGGCGCGCGTCGTTGCTTGGCGCCCTTGCCCCACACGACGACGGCTCGACCGGCCAGGTCGACATCGTCGACATCGAGACCGCACAGCTCCGAGACGCGCAGCCCGCAGCCGTAGAGCAACTCGAGGACCGCGTCGTCGCGGCGGTCGCCCAACTCGGGCATCGGGGAACGCGGCTCGAGCAGCGCTTCGAGCTCGTCGCCGCGAAGGACGCGGGGCAACCGAGCGTCGCCTTTGGGCGCCGAGAGCGATCGCGCGGGATCGTGCTCGATGCGCCCGGTGCGCTGCAGCCAGGCGAAGTAGCGGCGCAGGGTCGACGCCTTGCGGGCGATCGTGCGGCGGGCGTAACGGCGGGTCGACAGATAGGCGAGGTAGCGGCGCAGCGTGAGCCGATCGATGCCGGAAGGGCCGTCGACACCCAACCGCTCGGCCCACGCCACGAACGCGGCGAGGTCGGACCGGTAGGCCTCCGCCGTGGCCCCGCTCACCGCGGTGAGCGAGCGCGCGAACTCGTCGCGAGACCAACGCATCGATCCACGCTAACCCTTGGGTTCGCCCCCAGCTCGTGCGGGCGGCCATCAGGGGGCTCCCCCGACATACTCGATCCAGCCCGCCCGCCTGGCCACGACCCCTTTCAGCTCGAGACGAGTGACCGAGAGCGCGACCGTGGCGAGCGGCAGGCCGGTGGCCCTGATCAGCGCCTCGAGATCGCACGCTCGACGCTGCAAGACCTCGGCCACCGGGCGGTCGGCCGGATCGATCGCGCCGAGAGCGCCCGCGGCGTCGAGGGGGCTCGGGCGGGCAAAGCCGAGCGCCACCAGGATGTCGCCGACATCTCGCACCAGAACCGCCCCTTCGGTGATGAGATGGTTGGTGCCCTCGCTCGCCGCGGCGCGGACGGATCCCGGCACCGCGAGCACCGTGCGATCACGCGCGAGGGCTTCTTCGACGGTGCTCATCGACCCGCCCCGCCGGCGCGATTCGACAACCACGACAACCTCGGCGAGCGCGGCGATGATGCGGTTCCGAGCGGGGAAGCGCCAAGGCTCGGGCGGTGCGCCGGGCGGTGCCTCGGAAAGAAGGAGGCCACGAGCGGTGACCTCGTCCCAGAGACGGGCGCTCTCTCGCGGATAGACGATGTCGAGGCCGCTGCCGACCACACCGATGGGCGGCGCCCCGTTGGCAACGAGCGCGCCGCGGTGGGCCGCGCCGTCGATGCCGCGAGCGAGGCCAGACACCACGCGCACGCCGGCCTCGGCCAGCCCGGCGGCCAGTTCGAACGCGACCTCTCGACCCACCTCGGTGGCGTTGCGCGTGCCCACGATGGCCACGCGGCGCCCATCGATCACGCCGAGATCACCGCGTGCGAACAACACCAGCGGGGGCTCGGGATCGTCGACGAGCACGCTCGGGTACGGCGGGCGCCCGTGCAGGAGAACGCTGATGCCGGCGGCGTGGGCCTGGCGCAGGAGCAACTCTGGTTGGATCGATGCCGACGCCGATCGCCACCGCTCGGCGAGCGGCGCCGGCGCATGCACGAGCCGTTCGCGCACCCCGGCGTCGGTAAGAGCGCGCCCCGACCGCACGGCCGCCCACGCCTCTTCGGGCGGCCAGCGGCCGAGCAGCGCGCGCAGCCGGACCGGTCCCATCTGAGGCAGCGCGCAAAGCGCCAGCGCGTGCGCGACATCACGGTGGGTCACGCGGCGCGCCGGTCGAGATAGCCGGGGTCGACTCGCAACTGCAACGCCTGCCCGACGTGCGGTTCGTCGATCGGCCCCTCGTCGCCGGCGAGGTCGGCCAGAGTGCGGGCGACCCGCCGCACGCGATGGAGCCCGCGCCCGGTGAGCTTGTCTTTCTCGAGCAGCGACCGAAGCAGCCGCCGCGCCCGCTTCGTGATCGGAGCCAGCTCGTCGAGCCGGTCGGCGGGCAGATCGGCGTTGGTGGGCACGCCCCGTGCGGCCGCCGCGCCCCGGGCCCTCGCCACGCGCGCCGCGACAAGGGCGCTCGACTCGCCCGAACCACCCCCGAGCAGCTCGCCCGCGTCGGGCCGGTTGACGATGACGCGCAGATCGAATCGATCGAGGAGCGGACCCGACACGCGCCGCACATAGCGCTGGCGGGTGTTGTCGCTGCACCCGCACGCCCCCGGCTCACCGCCCACACCACACGGACAGGGATTCATGGCGGCCACGAGAAGGAACCGGCACGGGAACTCGACGCTTGCGCGCGCCCGGATAACCCTGACCACTCCCTCCTCGATGGGTTGGCGGAGGCCGTCGAGCACCGGCGCCGAGAACTCGCCGAGCTCGTCGAGGAACAAAACCCCGCGATGCGCGAGCGACACCTCGCCCGGCCGCAGCAACGTGCTTCCGCCGCCAACGAGCGCGACCGCGGATGCGCCGTGGTGAGGAGCGCGTAGCGGTGGTCGGGTGACGAGGCCGTCGGGAGGGAGCGCGACCCCCGCCGCGGAGTGGATCATGGTGACTTCGAGCGCGTGGGCGGCGGGCAGCGGGGGAAGAAGGCCGGCGAGACGGCGAGCGAGCATGGATTTGCCCGACCCCGGCGGGCCGACCATCAAGAGGTGGTGACCGCCCGCGGCCGCCACCTCGAGCGCAAGGCGGCCGACCGGCTGACCGCGCACATCGGCGAGGTCGGGCGGGCCGGGCATCGACGCGCGCGGTGGCGGCGGCGGTTCGTCGGGCCAGCCGGCCTCGCCCCGCAACGCCGCCACCAGGCCGGCCAACGTTCCGACGGTGTGCACGGCACCGCGCGCCACCAGCGCGGCCTCGCGCCCGCACCCCGCGGGCACGATGATCGTGTCGCCGGAGGTGGCGTCGACGAGCGGCACGATGCCGGGCACTCTTCTGACGCTGCCGTCGAGCCCGAGTTCGCCGAGGAAGCCATGACCGGCGACGGCTTCGGGTTCGAGCGCGCCGTTCGCGACGAGCAAGCCGATGGCAATCGGCAAGTCGAGCCCCGAACCCCCCTTGCGCACATCGCCGGGGGCGAGATTGACCGTGACCCGCTTGAGCGGCCACGGCAGCGACGATGACAACAACGCCGCCCGCACGCGGTCGCGCGATTCGCGACACGCCTCGTCGGGAAGGCCAACGATGGAGAACGCCGGAAGGCCGGGCGAGACGTGGACTTCGACAGTGACCGGACGGCCGCGGGCGCCGAAAAGCGTGGCCGACGAGAGGGTGGCGAGCACGATTTCCTCCCAGGTGCGGGGCGCGCTGCGCCGCCGACGACGGGAAGAAGTGACCGCACCTTAGCAGGAGGGTGTGACATCGATCGAGGGTCGGTGCCTGCCAGACTCGACCGTCATGGCCCGGCCCCGGCACGCGCTCGTGCACGCGGTCGTAAGCACAGCCGTCGCCTGCGTGACCGTCGCAGCCTGCTCCGGCACGCACCACGGCGACACCGCGGCCTTCTGTGCGCAGCTAAAGATCGACGCGCCGACGCTTACCGGCCGGCCCACGGATGCGATCACGAAGCGGACCACGACGCAGGCCTTTCACCGTCTGGCCAAGCTGGCCCCCGCGGCGATCTTCGACGACTGGGCCCGCCTGACCGTGCTCGTCGACAAGCTGGCCGCCTTTGATCCGGCCCACGACGACCCGTTCGGCGACATCTACGCCGCCGCGCTCGACCCCAATGTGAAGGCGGCCGCCGACCACGTACGCATCTGGTCGGCCAGTACCTGCTCGCTCGACCTCACCGTGACGCCCGCGACGGGAACTACCCCAACGACGGGATGAAGTGGCCTATCAGTGAATCTGGCCGCGCTTGACGATGACGTGGTCGATGATGCCGTATTCCTGTGCCTCTTGCGGGGTGAACCAACGATCGCGATCGGCGTCGGCGACGATCTTCTCGTAGGTCTGGCCCGTGTGGTGGGCGATGCGCTCGAACAACATCTTCTTCGTGTAGGCCATCTGCTCGGCCTGGATCGCGATGTCGGATGCCTGGCCGCGGATGCCGCCGAGGGGCTGATGCATCATGATCCGCGCGTTCGGGAGCGAGTAGCGCTTGCCTGCGGTGCCCGCGCACAAAAGGAACTGACCCATCGACGCCGCGAGACCCATGCAGATCGTGCTCAAATCGCAGCTGAGAAATTGCATCGTGTCGTAGATCGCCATCCCGGCGGTGACCGAGCCGCCTGGTGAGTTGATGTACAACGCGATCTCGCGGTTTGAGTCCTCGCCTTCGAGATAGAGCAGTTGCGCGATGATCATGTTGGCGATCTCGTCGTTCACATCGGTGCCCAGCAACACGATGCGGTTCTTGAGGAGCCGGTTGAAGATGTCCATGCGGTCGGACGGCGCCGACGTGTCGAACGCTCGGATCAGGGGCAGTGGGTTCTCGGGCATGAGGGCAGGCTACCGAACCTTGCTCGCATCGCACTGGACGTGTTCACTGATCGTCAGTGGAGGAGTCCACCCGTCCTGAGCGTTCCCCGACATGGGTGGGAGGGGCGCGTTCGAGGGTCATGGCCGTCGGCGGTGCGCTGGGCGTCCTCCTTGCCGCCTTCTTTTTCACCGTGGGCCTTCCCCTCATTGCCCTGCCGTTCGCCGTGGTGGCGATCGGGTTGACGAGCGTCTCGACGATCGCGGTCACGATCGACTCCGCCGGCCTGCATATCGCGTTCGGACCTTGGGGGGTTCCGAAGAAGCGGATAGCACTCACTGACATCGAGAGCGCGCAGGCGATCGATGTGCGACCGATGCGTTGGGGCGGTTGGGGCTATCGGTGGGTGCCGTGGAAACGGGCATCGGCCGTCGTCTTGCGCGGCGGGCCGGGCGTGAAGGTCAATCGGGTGGGTGGCCGCACGTTCGTCGTCACCGTCGACGGCGCACCTCGAGCGGCCGCGGTGCTCAACGAACTCAAGCGCGCCTGATCACGCCAACGTGTCGCACGCGTTCGGGTCGCCTTTGTCGTAGCCCTTGGTCAACCAAGAGACGCGCTCCTCTGACGAACCGTGCGTGAAGTTGTCGGGGTTCACGGCGCGTCCGGCCTGTTGCATCAGGCGGTCGTCGCCGACGGCCGCCGCGGCGGCCAATGCCTCTTGCAGGTCGCCGGCTTGGAGCTCACCCGCGGCGTATGCGCCGTGGGCCCAGACGCCGGCGAAACAATCAGCCTGAAGCTCGAGTTTCACCGACCACGCGTTCGCACTCGAGGGATCGGCCTGCTCGTGCTCACTCACTTTGGCGCTAATGCCGAGAAGGTTCTGCACGTGGTGGCCGACCTCGTGGGCGATCACGTAGGCCTCCGCCAGATCACCCGGGGCGTTGAACCGGGTGGTGAGCTCGTTGAAGAACCCGAGGTCGAGGTACACCTTGCGGTCGACCGGACAGTAGAACGGCCCGGTGGCCGCCTGACCTGTTCCGCAACCAGTGTCGGTGACGTCGGTGTACAGCACGAGCGTGGTGGGCTCCCACGTTTGGCCGGACTGTTCAAAGATCGACTGCCAGGTCGCCTCGATGTCGCCGAGTGCTTGCTTGACGAACGTGACCTGGTCGGCTTGGGGATCGGCGATGTTCGGATCTCCGGACGCCGGCGATTGGACGCCGGGGAGACCCGGCAAGTTGATGCCGCCACTGCCGCCCGTGAGGATGCTGCGCCCACCGAGGAACAGCGCCACGAGCAAACCGATCAGGCCGGTGAGGCCACCCGCCTTTCCGATACCGATGGGTAACCCGCCGAAGCCTCCACTTTGACCTCGCCGATCCTCGACAGGGCCGGCGGGGCCACCAGGACGAAACTTCACCATGGAGTCATTCTCCCCCGCGCTGTCGTCCCGTAAACAACACTACGACGCATTCGTCGTCGGCCACCTGGTCGCGGACGGCCAGGAGGCCGGCAAGTCCTGCGGTTCCCGTGGGGTCGACATCGATCTCCGTCGTCGACCGCGCGAGTTCGTTGGCCTCGATCACGAGAGCCTCTTTCGCCACGATTGAGGCACCGCCGCTGTCGCGCAGCCCCTGCACTATGCCGAGCCAGTCGTAGGTCTCGTCGTCGAGAATCCCCGTCGCGGCCGAACGCGGCTCGGTCTCCCAGGGCCACATGAAGTCGCGCCATGTCGCGCCCAGAACCTCGGGGGTGAGAGATCCCGCCCGCTGCCAGGCGCGGTCGAGTGGCGCGCACCCCTCAGTCTGGACGGCGTGAAGGCGAGGGTGCACGCCCGCGTCGGCAAACGCGAGGCCCGCGCTCGCCGCCAACGCTCCCCCACCCACCTGAACAAAGACGCGATCGATGTGCGCGCCAAGAATTTCGGTGATCTCCCAACCGATCGTGCGCCCGCCGTCGAGGCACAGCGCATTCTCGGTCCCTTGGACACTGAACGGAATCGCGCCGTCGGCCACCGCCTCGCGAAAACGACGAACACCAGGATCGCCGGGCGGGTCGGTCGGTTGGCGCGCGCACATCACTACCTCTGCACCCAACGCGATCAGGCGCTCGAGCACCCAGGGGTCGCCCTGAGTCGGGACATAGACGGAAAGCGGCCACCTCGCCGCCGCCGCAAGAGTCGCAGCCGCGAGCGCGGCGTTGCCGCACGATGCGATGGCCAGGCGGACACGCTCCGAAGCAGGCGCAATGCCGAGGCGCTCGCACGCGATGAGGTGCAAGAGGATCGTCATGAGATGACGGGCCTTATGAGAACCGCTGATGTTGACGGTGTCGTCCTTCACCCATACGCCGCCGTCGGCCGCAAAGCCGAGCGCGCTGCTCAATCGCCCCGAGCGGAAAAAGGGCGTGACTCGGAAGCCGGTCCCGTCGACAGCGGCAACCGCGTCATCGACTTCGCGCACGAGTGCCCGTCGGGCCTCGATGTCCATGCCACGGGCTTCGGCGAGCGTCGACCACACCAGAGCTGAGTCGAACGCGACGAACGGGTTCGGGTCATCGACGGGGCGAAACGGCTTGAGCTGCGCCACCCGCCACAACACGTGGGCGCTGTCGCCTTCCGGCGCGTTCGGGCACCTCCATGGCCATACGGCGTCGGCCCCGAGCGTGGCCCGACATACAGCACACCGGAGCACCGCGGCATTCACGACCTCGACGCGACCTTGGCGTTGAACTCGTCGATCAACGCATCCCATTCCTCGACGAGCGGATGCAGGTCAGTCCAGAACGACTGCTGACGGCGGGCCTCGAACAGCTCGAACGGAAGACCTTGTTGTTCGACCCACGTGAAGTAGCCGAGGTTGAAGATGCGGCGCCGGTCGCTCTCGGAAAGCTCGAGAACGTGGTCGGTGTCGGCCGCCGCGACATGCGTCGCGAACGCCTCGGCCGCCTCGACCACACCGAACTCACCGCCATAACGGCCCGCGACGGTCTTGGCTCGCTCGCTCGGATAGAGGGCGGCGCCGTCGGTGGCCACGGTGATGATCGCATCGTCGGGGCCGAGGTCGAGCAGTTTGGCCGTCTTGATCGCGGCCACCGTGTTGGCGATCGACGAGAGACCGAAATGGGCCAGCGCCGCGAGCACGTCGGCGGGAACCGCTTTGCGCTCGGCGAGGTAGCCGAGGCCGACGGGCGTGTTGAAGACGACATCGAGTTCATCGGTGGCGTGATCGCTCACTGCCACCACGAGGTCGGTGTTCATCACGTTGTGAATCAACGGGATGTGCTTGTCACCGATGCCCTGGATGTTGTGCTCACCGAAACCGTTCTCGAGCATCGTCGGACACTCGAGCGCTTCCACGGCGACGAGGCGGGCCCCGTAGGTGGCCTTCAGGTGATCGCCGGCGCCAAGCGTGCCGGCGGAGCCGGTGGCCGAGACGAACGCGCGGAGCGCGAGGCTGGGGCGGTCGGACGCGACGTGGTCAAAAACCCGCGCGAAGGCGTTTCCGGTAACGCGGAGATGGCCGAGGTAGTTGCCGAACTCGCAGAACTGATTGAGCACGAAATTGGTCGGGTCGCGCGCGAGGTCGTTGCAAGCGTCGTAGATCTCCTTGACGTTGCTCTCCGACCCGGGCGTGCGAATGACGTCGTCGGGCTCGGTGACCCAGCGGTCGAGCCAGTCGAAGCGTTCGGTGCTCATGCCCGCGGGGAGCACCGCTACGCCCCGGCACCCCATAATGCGGCTGATGGCAACCCCACCGCGCGCGTAGTTGCCGGTGCTCGGCCAAATGGCCCGGTGCCGGGTCGGGTCGAACTGTCCGGTGATGACGCGCGGCGCCAGGCACGAGTACGCCGCGAGCACCTTGTGGGCGCCGATCATCGGAAAGGCGTCGCCGAGGACCACGATGATCGGCGCGTCGACACCGGTGAGCGCCTTGGGCAGCACGACGTAGGCCGGGACGGCGCGACGATCTGGCACGTCCCGGTCGGGATCGTTGTGCCAGTGGACGCGAAAGAGGTTGCGCGCGTCGGCGGCATCGCGGTCCACCGCATCGAGCGCCGACACCACATCGGACGGGATCGCCTCGGGCAGCGCGAGCTGGGCGAACGTCGGTAGCACGATGCCCTGCTCGCGGAAGCGCCGAATCGAGTTCGCCAGCGCGCCCGGATCGACGACGGTGTGCTCGAGGCCGAGACGGCCGGAAAGTTCTGCGCTGGCGTGGCCCATACGGCGGCCATTGTTGCAGTGAGGTCGCCCGTCAGCGCGGTGGCGGTGATCCGGTGCGGAGGAAGCTGATCGCCTCCGCTGTTCCCGCGGTGACGAAACGCTCGAGGCGCGGCGACGACGCGAAGCGGGCGGCCGCGGCGAGCGGGAGCCGGTCATCGAGCTCGGCCGCTTCGTCGACCGCAGCGACCGCGGTCTTCACGATATGGGCCGCGACGATGAACGAGCCCGCCTGGTTCTTGGCCGCGGACTCAAGCAGCTCGTTGGGCTTTGGCGCGCCGGCGGCGGCCTCATGGATGTCGACCGGTCTGGGAGGTTCGTCCCGTCGCCACTCGGCGCGACCAGAGTCGTGCGCCATGAAGACCGGGAACATCGCGAGGCGGGCGGTATCGGGCCCCGGAGCGATGCGCCACGCCCAGCGGGCGGCACGCGCGTACGTCATCACGTGGGTGATGTCGAGCCAACCGAAGTCGTGGTCGGGGTCGAAGTCGACCGATGGATCGTGACGAAGCAGCCGCTCGCTCGCCGTGCGGACGACGGTGTCGAGGAGGCCTTCGATCCCGGCCCCGTCGAGGACGGCGGTAGTAGCGGCGGCGATCGGTGTCGGCCCCTTCGCGAGCAGCGCGTCACGGAGGCGGTGCGCCTCGTCGTACCACCCGGTTTCGACGCGGTCGGGCGCCGCGGCGAGGGCGTCGAGATCGAGCGCGTTGACGGCCTTCATTGCCGGACGCATATAGGGCAGAAGGTCTTCCCTCGTTCCCGTCACGTGCGCAGGTACGAGGTGTGGGAGCACCGTGGCGGCCCGGTCGGCGCCGAGCCGCTCCAGTAGCTCAAACGCTTTCTGGACGTAAATGGCCCCGTGACCAAACGACAGATGGTGGTCGCAGACGACGTCGATGCACCAGGTGCGCAGTTCGCCGATCGAGATTCCGAGGTCGATCGCGCCGAGCATGAGTGCCTCGGCGCCATCTTGATCCTGCGCCTCGACCAGCGCGCGAAACATTGATCGGGGATTCAACGGCAGGGCGCGCACCGGCGATGGCTGCGGGCGCGGTGACCGCAGATGCTCGACCTCGGCGATGCCCGCGAGTGCCTGCACGATCGGAAAGGCGCGCTCGTCGTCGTCGAGGCAGCCCGTGAGCCGAAGGCAGTCAGAGGCCATCGCGAGTGCGTGACCCCAGCCGAACTCGCCGCGGGGCGCTCCCCACGCGATGCCCTCCCACACGAGTTCTGCGGGATTGGTCGACGCCTGCAGCAGGCGCACCACGTCGCGCGCGATCTGCCCGTTGTAGTCGTCAGCGATGCCGCGTCGAAGCGAAGGCAGGAGGCGGGCGCGCTGTTCATCCGGAGTGGGGTCGACGATGTCGACGAACACCTGGCCGTCCTCGAGCGTCACCGGGTACGTGCGGACGCCCTCCTCGCCGAGCACGCACTCCCCGTCGTCGACGCGGAACTTCCAGTTGTGCCACTGACATGTAAGCAGCTGGCCGTTCAGGTCCCCCTGCGCCAGGCCGTACCCCTGATGCGGACACGCGTTGTCGAGCGCATAGACACCGCCGGCACTGCGCACGAGCAGGATCCGATGGCCATCGGCGTGCGCAAGCTTCATCGCTCCCGACCTCAGGTCATCGAGCCGGGCGACGGCGTGTCGCATGGTCGCTCCTTTTCACAAGTCCTTGCTTCGTATATTCGACCACCAAACCCACTTCGTCAAGACACCACTTCGGAAATTCCCGTAGCCTGGGCGAGATGACCGCCGAGCCTCTCACCGGCGCCAAGATGCGGCTGGTCGAGTACCTCAAACGTGTCGACGCGGCCACGGCGCCAGAGCTGGCGGCGACGTTCGGCCTCACCGACACCGCCGTTCGTCAGCACCTCGAAGCGCTGGAGGCCGCCGGGCTCGTGGATCGCCGAGCATCGGCCGCGGGAGGCCGCGGCAGACCGGCGGTGCGGTGGTACCTCGCGGTCCCGGCCAGAGCCATCTTCCCCGACCGGCACGGCGACCTCACCGTGGAGCTGATCGGCTCTATCCGTGAAGCACTCGGCGAGAAGGCCCTCGCGAAGGTGATTGAGGCGCGGGGCGGCCACCAAACCGCGGCGTACCGCGCCGAGCTCAATCGCGCTACCTCGCTCAAGGCACGCGTGCGGCGTCTCGCCGAGATCCGCACGGCTGAGGGCTACATGGCCGAGGCGCGCGCCGACGGCGATGGGTACGTGTTGGTCGAGCATCACTGCCCCGTGTGTGTCGCGGCATCGGCGTGTCCTGGCCTGTGCCGTAGCGAGCTCGAGGTCTTCCGTGCCGTACTGGGGCCCGACGTAAATATCGAACGCGAACAACATCTGTTGTCGGGCGACCAACGCTGCGCGTACCGCATCCGCCCGTCTTGAGCGCGTCACCTGTCGCGATCGTCGGGCGCAAGGGTCGTCGGGCCGACGTTCGCGTCGAGCCAGTCGCTCAGTGGCTCCGCCGCGTCCCACACCTGGAACACGCGCGCCGCCGCGGCGCGCGTGTGCAGCCATTTCGCGAGCGGGAACTGACGGGCGAGCACCATGCCCTTTTTCCGTAACAGCTCGATCCGGGGATGGTCGCGCGCATAGCCGCGCGGCGCCGTTTTCAGTTCCTCTCCACCGATGTCCCACTTCGCCCGTTCGAGTGCGGAGACGATCGTTTCGAGCTTCCGGCCCGTGCGTTCGACGTCGACCGCGGATCGGTAGCGCTCGAGCTGATCGGAAGCCATGTGGTAGTAGCCGACGCCCGCGAAGAGTCCCGACGACGAGACCTGGACGTAGGAGATCGCGCCACCTTCGCGCTCACCGACCGCGGCAATGCCGGTCTTGTACGGCGACTTGTCTTTCGAGAAGCGGGTGTCGCGCTGGGGGCGAAAGATGCGCATGGGCTGCCACCGCGTAGGCGCCTCCTCGATCAAGGCGACCATCGGGGCCCGTACCGAGGCCTCGTACACCGCCTTGTTGGCCTCCCAGTAGCGCTTGGAGTTGTCGGCCTCCAGCCCGGCGAAGAACGCGAGGGCCTCCGGCGGAAATCCACGGAAGGTCATCGCCCAGAACGTACAGCGATCACGAGAGTACGGTGCGCGGCCATGGCAGCGTTGAACTTGGGTGAGCAGATCGATGCCGCGACACATAAGCGCGACGGGACTGCTGTTGCACTCCCCTCGGGCGATCTCACCACACATGGCGTGATCGTCGGCATGACCGGTTCGGGCAAGACCGGCCTCGGCATCGTGCTGATCGAAGAGGCGCTGTCCGGGGGCGTGCCTGTCATCGCCATCGACCCCAAGGGCGATCTCACGAACCTGCTGTTGCTGTTTCCCAATCTTGCCGCGGCCGACTTTCGCCCATGGATAAACGAAGGTGATGCCGCCAAGGCGGGGGTGACGCCCGACGAGTTCGCCGCGCAACAGGCCAGCGCATGGAAGGACGGGTTGGCGTCGTGGGGCATCGGCGCCGACCGCCTCGGCGCGCTGAAGGACCGGGCGCACTACACGATCTACACGCCGGGCTCTACATCCGGCGTGCCCGTGAACATCGTCGGATCGCTGAAGGCACCCTCCGATGTCGACCCCGAGGTGCGACACGACGAGATCGATGGCTTCGTGACCGGTCTACTCGGACTCGTCGGTATCGCCGCCGATCCGTTGTCGTCGAGGGAGCACATCCTGCTCGCGAACCTCATTGACGCGAGCTGGGCGCAGGGCCGCGACCTCGACCTGCCGACGCTCGTCGGCCAGGTCGCCACTCCTCCGATCCGCAAGCTCGGCGTGTTCGAGCTCGATCAGTTCTTCCCGCCCAACGATCGCATGGCTCTCGCCGTGAGGCTGAACGGTCTCTTGGCGTCGAGCGCGTTCGCGGCCTGGAGTGAGGGGGCGGCGCTCGACATCGACGCCATGCTCCACGCACCCGGCGGCAAACCCCGGTGCGCCATTGTGTCGATCGCCCACTTGTCCGACGAAGAACGTCAGTTCGCGGTCGCCACCCTCCTCGCCAAGGTCGTGACGTGGATGCGCGCGCAGTCGGGCACCACCGACCTGCGTGCCCTCATCTACATGGATGAGGTCGCCGGCTACGTGCCCCCTTCGGCGATGCCACCGGCGAAGAAGCCGATCATGCTCCTCATGAAGCAGGCCCGCGCCTTCGGTATTGGCGTAGTGCTGGCCACGCAAAACCCGGTCGACCTCGACTACAAGGCGATTTCCAACGCGGGTACCTGGATGGTCGGGCGGCTACAGACGGAGCGGGACAAGAGCCGGCTGCTCGACGGCATGAGCGCCGCCGACGGCGGGGTCGACATAAGCGCGTTGAGCGACACGATCGGCGGACTGGCCAAGCGGGAATTCGTGTTGCGCCGTGCGGGCGTGGCCGCGCCGTCGGTGATCACGAGTCGGTGGTCGATGAGCTACTTGAGGGGACCGTTGACCCGCGACCAGATCGCCACGCTCATGCACGACGCGCCCGAAAAGGCGACGCAGAAAGCCCCTGAGAATGTGATGGTGCCGTCGCCCACCCCTTCCGCCTCGTCCGACGAGAGCACCGTGATGCCGCAGGTGGCGCAGGGAGTAAGGGTGTCGTGGCTCGACCCCGCGGCGGCGTGGGCCGCGTCCGTCGGCGCGCGTGCAGGTACGCGGTTCGAAGCCGCCGCCGTGGCGCGGGCGGCTCTGCTCTACGACGACGAGAAGGCCGGCCTGAGAGAAGAGCAGGAGTGGGAGGCCGTGATCTTTCCGTTGCACGCGGGAGTGGGCGGCGCCGATGCCACCAACGTCGACTACGACGACCGCGACCTCAGAGACGGTGCTCCTGATGGTGCGACGTACACGCTTCCGGCCGCCACCGTCGCCGACAAGAAGTTCTGGGCCGATCTCCAGCGAGAGTTGACCGATCATCTCTTTCGGAATCGGACGATCGACATCATGCGTAATGCTGAGCTGAAGCTCTTCTCGCGCCCCGGCGAGTCGGCCGAAGCGTTCAAGGCGCGGTGCGAACAGGCAGCGAACGACGGCGCCGACCGGGCCGCCGCCGCACTGAAGGACAAGTACAGCGCCCGCGTGACGAGGCTCGAGGCCACCATTCAGGCGGCCCAAGACAAGATCGAAGTGGCCGCCGACACGGTCAAGCAGCGTCGCAGCGAAGAGGTCCTCGGCGCCGCCGGAACCCTTCTCGGAGGCCTTTTGGGGGGACGCAAGAGCACGGGCTCGCTCGTGAGGACGATTGGCCGCACCGCGAGCGGGGGGGCGAGCCGGCGAGGGCGCAGCGCCACGGCGAGCGACCGGCTCGATGCCGCGAAGCATGCGGCCGCCACCAAGGAACAGCAGCTCGCCGATCTCGAGGCCGAACTCGCGCATGACCTCACCGAAATTCACGACGAGTGGATGACACGAGCCGCCAACGTCGAGACGGTGCCGATCTCACTCGAGAAGGCCGACATCAAAGTCGACGAGCTCGCGCTCTGCTGGATCCCGGTCGCGTGAGGCAATTCGCCCCGCGGCTTTCGGTCGCCCTCGCCGTTGGTCGCACCGCGCGCCGCCTATCGAAGCTCGCCGGACGAGGGCGCGGCAATGTCGTCGGGGGGCACATCGCCTTGGGGATCGAGCCGAAGGCGCTGCACATTCTCGCCGCGGGGAGGCCCACACTTCTCGTGAGCGGCACCAACGGCAAGACCACGACCACGCGGTTCCTTGCGCGCGCCGCGGCTCTCGCCGGGCCGGTCGTGAGCAACGACGACGGCGCCAACCTGCCGCGCGGCCTGGTCTCCGTGCTGATGGACCCGCACATTGAAACCAGCGCGCGGCTGGTCGCCGAGGTCGACGAGCGCTGGCTTTCCGCAGTCGTCGAGGCGACGCGGCCCGAGGTCGTGGTGCTGCTGAACCTGTCGCGCGACCAACTCGATCGGATGGAAGAGGTGCGCGGCACCGCGTCGCGTTGGCGAGACGGACTCAGCATCGACGAAGCGACTCGGACCACGGTCGTCGCCAACGCCGATGACCCGATCGTGGTCGCGGCCGTGCCGGAGAACGCGAAAACCGTGTGGGTCGGGGCCGGACTCCGTTGGCGCGACGACGCGGCTACGTGTCCGTGGTGCGGCCAGCGGATCGCGTGGGACAGCGATGATCGATGGCGATGCGTCGAATGCGGGCGCACGCGTCCGACGGTGAGTTGGCAGCTCGACGGTGCCGTGCTGCACACGGCCGGTGGTGGCCATGTCGACCTCGTGCTCGCCGTGCCCGGCCGTCACAACCTCGCGAACGCGGCGATGGCCGTCGCCGCGGCCGCCCAGCTCGGTGTGGCTCCCGCCGACGCCGCCCGCGCGTGCGCCACCGTCGAAAACGTCGCGGGCCGGTACCAGCACGCATGGGGACCGGCGCATCGTGGTCGCGTCTATCTGGCGAAGAATCCGGCGGGATGGATCGAGACACTCGACGTGCTCGATGCCGACCGGCGCCCCGTGGTTTTGGCATTCAACTCCAACGGCCCCGACGGCCGCGATCCGTCGTGGATCTACGACGTCGCATTCGAACGGTTAGCCGACCGCCGCGTGATCGTCACCGGCGAGCGCGCCACCGATCTCTCGGTGCGTCTGCGCTACGCCGACGTCGCCCACCGGGTGGTCACGCCGCTGGCCGCCGCCCTCGCCGAGGGACGCGACGTCGATGCCGATGTCGTCGCGAGCTACACCGCCTTCGGAGCGGTCCGTCATGAGCTCGACGATGGCTGACTCGACCGTCACCATCGCCGTTCTCGCGCCCGATCTGCTTGGCACGTACGGCGACATCGGCAACGCGCTCGTGCTCGAGCGCCGGCTGGCCTGGCGCGGACTCTCCGCCGAGGTGCTCGGCGTAAACCCGGGCGCCGGCGTACCCGAAACGGCCGACATCTATCTGCTCGGCGGCGGTGAGGATGCGCAACAAACGCTCGCGACCACCGAGTTGGTCCGCTCGACCGCGCTCGGGCGGGCCGTCGACCGCGGCGCGGTGGTGTTCGCGGTGTGCGCTGGGTTTCAGATACTCGGGCATCGCTATCCGGCCGCAGGAACCGAGCGACCAGGCCTCGGTCTTCTCGATGTCGACTCGCTGCGCACCACGGGTTCCCGCGCCGTCGGCGAGCTCCTCGCCGACCCGATCGCGGCCTCGGTCGGGGGCGCCGAGCTCGGTCCGCTCACCGGCTTCGAGAACCATGCCGCGCGTACACGACTCGGTCCGGCCGCCCGCCCTCTTGCGGCGGTGGTCAACGGCGTGGGCAACGGCTTCGACAATCTCGAGGGGGCGGTGCAAGGTCGTGTCGTAGGGACATACCTGCACGGGCCGGCGCTGGCGAGGAATCCCGCGCTGGCCGACCTGCTGTTGTCGTGGGCGGTCGGCGAGCTCACGCCGCTCGCCGTCGACGAGGTCGATCAACTGCGCCGAGAGCGACTTATCGGCCAGACTGGTGCGCGGGCCATGAAGGGCCGATCACGCACGCGGGCGTGGCGCAACTGGCAGACGCGCTGGACTTAGGATCCAGTGGGAAACCTTGAGGGTTCGAGTCCCTCCGCCCGCACTCTGTGATGTCGCGAGACATCGGAGACTGATGTCGCGAGACATCGTAGACAGCG
>JBDUDK010000008.1:0-8131 GCA_040002995.1 Acidimicrobiales bacterium
CATCGAGTGACCATTTAGGTAGTTCAGATGGCCTGACGTTGCGTCAGGTTGTGCGCACGTGCGAGTAGACCACACTGCTTCGCCACGCCCCCGCGCGGAAGAAGAGCTCGCGAAGAACACCTTCCCGTTCGAAGCCGCTCTTCTCCAGTGCGCGCTGCTCGGCGATGTTGTCGACCTCCGTGAATGCCTCGAGTCGGTGCACCGGCGTCGTGTCGAGCAGGTACTGCACCAGCAAGCGCTGGGCGTGTGTTCCCACCCCTCGGCCACGATGCTCGGGTAGCAGGGCGATGCCGATCTCGAGACAGACCCCTTTGGTCGTCCCGAGAGATCGATCCTTCCAACTCACGTCGCCGGCAAAGACCCCGTCGGAACGCACGACAGCGAGCCGTGCGTCCTCCGCTCCTATCCATCCATCTTCCTCCCAGCGGCGGCGCATTGCCTTCGGGTCCTTAAAGCCGGTCCATTCGAATTCGCCACCGGCTTCCGGGTCAGTGCCGAAACGGCAGAGAGCTTCGAGGTCAGCTTCCTGGATCGGGCGCAGACTCACGTCGTTGTCCATGACGCCATTGTGGCGACACCCGGAGCCGCACGGCTAGGCGAATGTCGATCGTCTACGCCGCTCGACGTCCCCGGCAGATCCGTGACTGTCGACCCGGCACTGCTGTTACGGGCCGTTGAGGTCTACGACACCGACAGGATTGATTTCGCCGAGGCCTATTTGGTCGCGTGTGCGGAAAGCACCGGAGTGAATCGGATCGCTTCCTTCGACAAGTCCATCGAAGGGGTAGGCACCATCGAACGTGTCGAGCCCCCCAAAATCTGACCCGATCCCGAAGTCTCGGCAGAGCGCATCCGATCGGCCAGCTAGCCGCGGCCGTGACGGAGCAGGCGGCCGGGGTGGCGCTCCGTCTGGGTGTCGTCGGCGATCGTCCGCACGCCGTTAACGAGCACGGCGTGATAGCCGGACGCCTTCTGGATGCGCCGCCACTCGCCGCCCGGCAAGTCCTCGACGACCTCGTTCGGGCCGACCGCGAGGTTCTCCGGGTCGTACACGACCACGTCGGCGGGGCCGTCGAGACGGATCAGCCCGCGGTCGTGGAACCCGGCCAGCTGGGCGGGCAGCCCGGAGAGCCGGCGATGGGCCTCCTCGTAGGTGATCCAATGGTTGTCGCGGACTTGTTGCGCCAACGTCTCTGTCGGATACCGACCGGCCGTCAGGAACTTCGTGTGCGCACCACCGTCCGACACACCCAACAGCATGTGCGGGTACTGCACGATCTCCCTCAGCAGGTCGGACTTGCCCTGCGGGGGTGCCACGAAGAACAACGTGCGCAGCGAGTCGGCGACGGCGAGGTCGAGCATGGCGTCGACGGGATGCTTGCCGGTGGCTTCGGCAACCTGACCGACCGACATCTCCCGGAACCGCTCCGTCTCCGGCGACTGCGGCGACAGCACGGTGACCGTCTCGATCGGGGCAGTGGCCACGTACGGCGGTTTGTCCTTGAGGCCCTGGCGCCGGGCAGGATCGGCCAGCTTGTGGAGGCGCTCGGCAACCGTGCCGGTGGTCGCCTCCATCCACGCGTCGGAGTCGTCGTAGAGGTTCCAGTCCTCGAAGGTGAACGTAAACCCCGCGTCGGTGGTGACGCCCTGCCCGTAGATCGGTATGCCGCGTTCCCGGCAACGCTCCAACCACTCGATCGCCCGCCGGTGGACATGTGGTTTGCTCTCGAAGGCCTGGACCACGTTGTGCAGCAGCGGACGGCCCGACAGGGCGGCGATCTCCTCGAGATGGGCCATGTCGCGGCGGACGTCGTTGGTCGTCAGTGTGAGCTGCTGGATCCCCTGGTTCCGATCGCCGAGCACGCCGGCGAGGATGCGGCACGTCTCGTCGTGCATCACGTCCGTCGGCATCGGCGTGCCGTCCCAGTCGCGTTGCACCGCCGCCGGCCCAGTCGGTGGCAGCCGCTGCGCGGACCATCCGCACCCGCCGGCGTCCATCGACTCGTGCAGCATCTTCGCCAGCCGCGCGTGCTCCTCGTCGGTGGGTCTCCGCCCCGCCTTGGCTCCTTCCAGGCCGAGCACATCGACGAGCATCGGCCCCACCGGCACGTACGGCAGGACGTTGAGCGCCTTCGGCGTCGCGTCCAGGCTGTCGAGGTACTCGGGGAAGGTGACCCAGTCCCACGGCATCCCGAGCCGCATCGAGTCGTACGGGATCGCCTCCACTCTGGTCATTGAACGCATCGCGTACTCGCGCAGCTGGGGCTCCACCGGGGCGAAGCCGAACCCGCAGTTGCCGATGGCAACCGACGTGATCCCGTGCCAGCCCGACAACGTGCAGTACGGATCCCAGAAGACCTGCGCGTCGTAGTGGGTGTGCAGATCGACGAACCCCGGCGCGACGTGCATCCCGCGCGCGTCGATCACCTCAGCGCTGTCGGACGCATCGACACGTCCGACCGCGGCAATCCGACCGGTGGCGATCCCGACGTCGCCGCGCACCCGTGGCGCGCCGGTGCCGTCGAAGATCAGGCCGTCCTTGATGACCACGTCGTACTTGTGACCGCCCATGCAGCCCCTTCGCTGTCGAACGACCTGCACGCTAGCCCGGGCCCCGAGAGGGCACGCCAGGCGCTGTGAAGTGCGCGCCGCTCAGTACGTCAGCTGCGGATACCAATCGCTGCCGCGGCCCTCCGGCGTGGTGTCGAGCACGAGCCACAAAGGGTCCATCTCCACGGCGCCGCGAGGGTCTTGTCCGGGGTCGGCCATGTCGAAGCCGATCTCGTCGCTCCAGAAGTGTCGGATCTTCCCGTCCTGTCGCGTGAACACGTTGTACGCGGGCATGTCCGCGTCCTGCGCTGACACGTAGTCCCTGGTGTAGTCGCCGCTCCCGTCGCTGAAGACGGGCATGTCTTTCCAACCGCGTGCCTTCTTGGCCTCGACCAGGCGCTCGACCGGCGACCGCGCTGTGAAGGCGATAGCGACACGTTGGCGGATGTCGGCGATCTTGTGGTCGAGGCTTCCCATGAGCGAGGTGCACATCGGGCAGGGTGCGTCGCGCTGCGGCCCGAACATGTAGCTGTACACGACGAGGGTGTCGTGCTGACCGAACAAGTCCGCCAACGTCACGTCCGATCCGTCCTCGGCCACGAAGTGGTAGTCGCGCTGTACTTCTCCGCCCGGTGGAAGGTCGCGTCGTAGTGACGCGACGCGCTCCATGCGCCGGCGCAGTTCGATCTCTTCCACGAGCAAATCTTGACGAGCACGCCGGTACTCGTCGGAGTCGTTGGGGTGGCGAATCGGGTTCTTGTCGGCGAGCTCGGCGGCCGGAGTCAGTTCGGTTCGGTCAGTCGTCATGCCCAATTAGACGTCGGACAAGCCGGAACTCATCGCTCGGAGCCTCAACCCGCGGACCATTGGACCACGGGAGGTCGCACCGACGCGCACAGCGGGTGACCGTTGGCGTCTGTGAGCCCGAGTCGGGCCACGAGGCGTCCTGACGTGCGGGCGTCGTCAAGGACGTCGGCGTCAAGCGCGTTGAGCCAGAGCTTGGCCCGGCGAAACATGTGAAACGTCCCGTCGCCGTCGACGGCGCCCCACGACAGGTAGATGAAACGTTCGTTAGGGCGGCCCTGGATGTATGGCCCCCTGAAGTCGGTGCCCTTCGGTGTCACCACGCCGTCGCACTCGAACTCCCATTCTGCCGCCGGCGCGTCACCGGGTGTCAGCCCGAGCAGTTGATCTCTCGGGCTGCGTCGTTGGATTCCGACGTGGATGTTCTCGTAGCCCGGAAAGTCCGGGCTCGCCCCACACGAGCGTCCGGGAAGGTTGAACCCTTCGATGCGGATCTCCACCGGCGGAGCGTGCCACTTTGCACCGGGCCGAAATCCGTTTCGACCAGAAAAACAGCCATCCGACGGCAGTATTCCTGCTTCAAACGCCGGTAGCGCTCAGTCGCGGCTTTTCTCCACGACGCCTAGGCGGCGCAGGATCTCGTCGGCCTCGGCTCGGGCCTCCACCTCCGAAGGCACCAGCCGCGCCAGCGCGTCGAGCGCGAGCGCCAGCTGGTGGTCGGCACCCTGGTAGCGCGCGAGTTCGATGGCTCGGCGCAGTTCGGAGACGCCTCCGGCGACGTCGCCGGTTGCCGCGAGGGCGACGCCGCGGAGTTGCTTGAGCGCCGGAAGGTGATGGGCCTGGAGTTCGGGGTCGGCGACCACGTTCTCGACCACACCGAGCGCATCCACGTAGCGCCCGAATAGGACGAGGCTCTCGGCGACCAGGACATCGGTGCTGTTGACATCGGCTTGCGCGTGCATCCTCAAAAACCCTTCGCGGGCGCTCGCAAAAAACGCCATCGCCTCCTGTTCGCGGCCAGCATGCGCGGCAACCAGGCCCCGAAGTCGTGTCGTGAACGCCACGCCCCAGGCGTCTCCAGCCGCCTTCGACACGGTCTCGGCATCGAGGAGCAAACCCTCGGCCTCTTCCAGATGACCTTGGTTGGTGAGGATCTCGGCGATGTTCGCGTCGGTCATCGCTGCGTTCACCGGGTCGCCCGTCTTCATGCGCGCCGCGCGCGACTGGCGGTACAGCTCGAGCGCCTCGTCCCACCGGCCGACGTGGAACGCGTACACACCAAGGTTGTTCGATGCGGTCGCCTGTCCGCTCACGTCGCCGAGGCGGGTGTAGATCTCCAAGGCTCGCTCTGTCGGTTGCGCATGTCTCGCAACACCAAGACTCCTCTGTGCGTAGTCGTAGATGAGGTACGCGCGGGCCAGCGCTCGATCGTCCGACGCCGCCTCGGCCAGCGTGATGCCCGCCTGACTCCACCGCGCCGCTTCGCGTGGCTTGCCCTGATCGGCGCGCAGGACCGCATGCCAGATCGTCAACTGTGAGCGGAGTTTGGCCGCGTCCGGACCGTCGGAGGCTGCTCCGGCTGTGTCCAGCAGCCGCAGACCTCGCCGAGTGCTGCGCACGGCGTCGATGTAGTGACCCTGGCGCTCGCTCGCGAACGCATCCTTGAGGGCCAAGCGAGCCAGTTGGACGGGGTTATTTGCCACCAAGCGCCCCGCGGCTCGATACGTGTTGCGGGCGTCGCCGTAGAGCCCGGCCAGGTCTTGTACGTCACCGAGGAGCTCGTAGACGGCCGCCCGCTCGCTAGTCGTGAGGTCGGGAAGGTGGCGGGCCGCTTGCAACGCACGCTGGTAGAGCGTGACGGCTTCGAGATTGGCATAGATCTCATTCGCGGCGTCGCCGGCGAGGCGTGCGTACCGCCACGCGTCGCCGTAGCGGTGAGCGTGGAGGAAGTGCAACGACAGGAGCGCGGCGTGGTCACTGACGTGCTCGCCTGCCTCGAGCACCAAGGAGTCGGCGATGCGGCCGTGCAACCGGCTACGCGTGCCGAACGGGAGACCGGCGTACGCAACGTCGCGCACGAGTGCGTGCCTGAATTTCACCCGCCCGGTGGGCTCGACCGAAACGAAGTCGCGGAGACGCACGAGCGAGTCGGCCGGGGCCCCGTCGTCGAACAGCGAGGAGAGGTGACGCTCATGAAAGCCGCCTCCGAGCACAGAGACGTGGCGAAGCAGCGCCCGGTCCTCCGGAGCGAGACGATCGATGCGGGCCGCGATCAGACCCTCCACCGACTGCGGGAGTGAGTCGAGGCTGCCCTCGTCGCGGAGGGCGTGCAGAAGTTCGAGCGCAAACAGTGGGTTACCGTCCGAGCGTTCCGCGAGGGCGCGTACGACGTGGCTCGGTAACGGCTCCGCCTCGGTCGCGGTCTCGATCAGCCGGGCGGTGGTGTCAACCGGGAGTGGTCGCAGCTCGATCGAGACCGTCTCCGATTCTCGATCGAGAGCCACGTCAGTCGCCGGTCCTCGTCTACTCACGCAGATCAGCCAGGGTTGGTTGACAACGTCGGCGGCCAGCGCCCGGATGACATCGCCCGAGGCGTCGTCGATCCAGTGGACGTCCTCAAAGCAGAGGAGCGTGGGCCGCGTGAGAAGGACGCGCAGCAACTCGAGCACCGCCCGTTCGAGTTGGCGCTTACGGAACTGCTCCTCCAACAGCGCCGCCTCTGCCGAGTCCTCGATGGGCAGGCCGAGGGGAACAGCGATGAGCGACAGCCACGGGAGCAGCGCCGGTGCCACCGTTGCCACGGTCTGGCTGAGGCGTTCGGCGGCCTCCACTTCGGTCAAACCCGAAAGGTCGAGGAGCTCGCGCAGCAATTCGCGCACCGCGAAGTGCGCGGTAGCCGCTTGGTACTGGCGGCATTGAACGCGATGCACGGCGGCGGGCGCGACGCGGCGGACCAACTCGTCGACGAGGCTGCTCTTACCCGTCCCGGCCTCGCCGGAGATCTCCACCATCCGGCCCGAGCCGGCCCACATCGCCTGCGCGGCATCAAGCAAGATAGCCAACTCGGCATCGCGACCGATAAGTGGCATGTCGGCCGAGGCGATGCTCGCGCGCACGCCTCGAGGCGGCCCGACGCGGTACGCGGTCACCGGCCGTTTCTTCCCCTTCACGAAGAAGGGCGGCATTTCGGCGGTGTCGAAGAGTGTGCGTGACGCGCTCAGCACCGCCCTCGTCGCGAGCACCTCGCCGGGCTGCGCGCGCGCCATGAGCCGAGCGGCGAGGTTCACGACGTCACCCATCACGGTGTACGCGCGCCGGTGGATCGTGCCGATCTCGCCCGCAAAGACGTGGCCGCTGTTGACGCCGATCTGCACCGGGAGATCCGTGTCGCCGCTGGAGAACGTGCCCAACGCGAGCAGCATCCGCTCTTCATCCTGGCCATCGCTGTCGGGCACGCCAGTGGTGAGGATGATCTTGCCGCCATCTGCGGCGATGTCAGTGCTGAGGAAACACACCGCTCGGCTGTCGACGGCTTCCTGGAGGCGGCGAACCAGGCCGTCGAGCACGGTCGCCGCTATGTCGGGCCCGCACTCCGCCACGAGCGCGTCGAGCCCACTGAACTGGACGAACGCGACCGTGGCGCGTCGGTGCTCGGAATGGACGCCGCGGCTGGTGAGCACGCGCCGCAGCCCAAGCGGGACGAAGGCATGCAGATCCTGATGCACGTCTCGAAACGTCACGACCTCGGTGCCATCGACGAGGGCTCTGCCTCGCAAGAGGCGGCCCGGGCCAACGGGCGGTCCGAGGCTGCTGCGCGGAAGCGCGGTTGCCGTCGCCGTCCCGACGACGATGCGCCCGGTAGAAGCGGCCCCCTCGATCCGCACGATCTCCGTGGCGGCCGGTCCGCCGACGATCAGCTCGCGGTGGGAGCCGCCCACCAGAAAGAAATCGAAGGGACCGCTGTGCACACCGACTGTCATGCGCAGCGTCAGCCGCCCGGCCTCGCTGTCGATCGTTCCGATCTCGCGCAAGGCCCTTCGCATCTCGATCGCCGCCGCACACGCCCGGGTGGCGTGTCCGTCTCGCTGGAAGAACAGGAGCAGGGCATCGCCGCCGAACTTGAGCAAGGTGGCGCCAAATGCATAGGCCTCGGTGAGCAGTCGGTTGAAACACCCGCCGATGACGTTGGTGACGGTCTCCGCCCCGGCCTTGCCGAATCGGGCCAGGCGCTCCGACATCCGGGTGAAGCCGGATATGTCGACGAACACGATCGATCCCTCGATCCGGCGATGAAGCGTGTCGGGGTCGTCGTCCAACCACTCGCGCACGACGCGCGGGACGTAGGGAGCGAGTGAGGGAACAGGGCTTGTCATCGCCATCGCACCTGGGAGACTTGCACCCATGACTGTCCGCCTCAATCACACGATCGTGGGTGCCAGGGACAAGCAGGTAGCTGCGGCGTTTCTTTCGGAGATCCTGGGCCTCCCCAAGCCCACACCGTTCGGTCCGTTCCTGGGCGTGAACACCGGTAACGACATCACGCTCGACTTCATGGATTGGGGCGACGACATCCCGACGCAGCACTATGCGTTCCTCGTCGACGAAAGCGAGTTCGACGAGATCTTCGGCCGCATCCGTGCGCGCGAATTGCCCTATTGGGCCGACCCCCACCAGCACCAAAAGGGCGAGATCAATACCCACGACGGCGGGCGCGGTGTGTATTTCGAGGACCCGAGCGGGCACCTCCTAGAAATCATCACCCGCCCCTACGGCAGCG
>JBDUDK010000087.1:0-8089 GCA_040002995.1 Acidimicrobiales bacterium
CAGTCGCGTCACCAGTCGCGTCCGCAGTCGCGTCACCAGTCGCGTCGTAGTCGCGTCCGCGATCCTATGCCAACGCGTCCGTGGCGGGCTCGCGTGCCCGCTTGCTCACCCTTGCAGGCTCTATGCGACCTCGCGCTCCGTGTCATCCCGAAGCATGCATGTACCTCTGAGTCGCGCGGCGAGTTGGGTGCGGGCGCGGGGTGTGCTCGCGACCCGGCGGGTCGCGCTCATACCTCACACTGCGGGCGCAATGCCGTACGCCGGAATGCGGTTCCGGGATGGAGGCCGGACGGCTACCGGTGACCCGGAGCAGCACGGCGGCCGGCAATCAGGTACACGCACACCCCGGGTGCAGATGTGTGACCCTATGCAGCGAGGGGCTGTCAGGGTCTGGTTCAGCTGGCGCGCTCGACGTTGGTTCGGGGTGGGGTTCGTGTCCTGATGGAATCCGGGCGCGGGACTCTCGCGTCGTCGGTTCCTATCGTCTCGATGACGGGTCGGCTCTGTCTTCGGAGGTGAGCCGGGCGGAACCCGCTGTGCCGCGGGCTGAGCGAGACGACGGACACCAGAGAACGCCATCGCGACGGCCGCGATGAGCGGGTTGATAACCCGAGATGCTGAACGGGATCCGCCAGAGGCGCCACAGCGTCCCTCCGACCGGGGCGCTCCTCCGCGCGCCCTCGGTAATACGGCGCCCATACCCACCAATCGATGAACATCGTGTTCCGGCTCGAGGACGAACGGGACTGATCTCCTCACTGTCCTATCGGTGCGAACTGACCGATCAACCGACCTCGCCCCAGTCATCGAGCGCACCCGCATATCACGACGAGCCACAAACGAACGTGGCTCAGCGCACGCCGGACGAACGAGCCCTTTCTCGGGGGCGAACCGCTCGGTACGCTGCGCCGAGAAGGGGAAGGGGGGACTCATGCACGTCCGAGTAAGCACGATCACCGGAGCCACCGACATAGATGGCGGCGTCAGGTTTCTGCGGGACAAGGTGGTTCCAGATCTTCAGCAGCAGCGAGGCTTCCGGGGTCTCACGGCGAGCGGCGACCGTGCGCGCGGGACGGTCGCTGTCCTCACCCTGTGGGAGACCGAAGAGGACATGAGAGCGAGCGAGAGTGCTGCGGCGAAAGTGCGGCAGGACGCGTTGGGCGTGATCGGCGGCGAGGTGACCGTAGAGACCTTTGAGCAGGTCGTCGCCGACATTGGCGACCCGCCGCCGGCGGAGGGCTGCTCGCTTCGCATCATTCGTACGAAGATGGATCCGGCCCGAGTGGACGACAACATCGGGTACTTCAGGGCGGAGATCGTTCCGCGCATGAAGGCCACGCCGGGCTTCCGTGGGGTTCGCAACATGATCGCCCGTGCCACCGGACACGGAGTGGTCGGCACGGTCTGGTCCGACGAGGCGTCGATGAACGCAGCAGACGTCGAGGCCGCGAAGCGTCGCGAGGAAGCGGCAGCCCGGGGAGTCGAGTTCGGCGAGATGAGCACCCGCGTGATCCTGTTCAGCCACCTCTCGTAGCCCAACGCGACCTCGGCTGGTCGGCGGCGTTCGTCGTCGACCAGCCTGCGCAGATTCCCGACCGCTCGACGACGAACGCGTTCCCCGATGCCGGTGGTGGCGCGGTCGCGACGGGGCTCGACAGCGCAGCGAACCACTTGGTGGGTGCTGGGTCCGGGCGATGGCAAGCCATGGGAGCAGTGCGAGGGCCGCAACGCGTACGGCGTCGCCGAACCGGCACACCGCTCGGCGGTCGTTGAGCAAGAACAACACCCAGGCAGGACCCGAGGCCCGTGTCGCAACTCATGCTCATCGCTCCCCAGCACCCATAGCGCCAGCCGCTGAGAATGAACGAGAATGGGCGGCGGCAGCGTGCCACGCGGATACGCGTGAGCGGGGTCAGCTGGGAGACGCCCGCGGCGACCAGAAACCGCCAGCGATCCGCGACGGTTTCGCCATCGCCCCCAACGCGAGTCCACGCCCCAGCCACGCCGTACCCACCACAATCAGCTCGCCCGGCCCCGTTGCGTTGAGCGATTGCGCCTTGCGCCGTCCCCTGCTGCCATCGCCACGCCTCGGCGCTATGGCTGGGGAGCGCCAATCATCACGGTGCTGTCCAGGTAGAGCAGCGCGACTTGGACGCGTTGGTGGGTAGCGGGGTCGTTGGCGCCGATGCCGAGTTGTTGGTAGATGCGGGTGAGGTGATTCTCGACGGATTTATCCGTGACTACGAGGCGTTGGGCGATGGCCTTGTTGGAGTAGCCCTGGGCCATGAGCTCGACGATGTCGCGTTGGCGGAGGGTGAGCCGGCGGATGGGGGAACCGGCACGGATCGAACTGGCGTGGGAGAGGGCGGCGTCGTACACAACGAGACCGTTGGCGGCACCGGTGATGGCTCGGCTCAACGAGTCGACGTCGCTGACGGTCCGTTTGGATAGAAAGGACCACCCCCCGGACACGTCGACGGGTAGGGCGGTTACCAGGTGGGGAGTGATGTGGTTGGACAGCAGCACGATGCCCACGGCCGGCATGAGCCGCCGCAGGCGGATACCGACTTCGACACCCGAGACGCTCGACGAGCCCAGCTCGATGTCCAACAGCACGACGTCGGGGGCCAGGGAGGGTGTGAGGGCGAGGGCCGACGCTGGATCGGCGAACGCGTCCACCACCACGAACCCGGCCCGTTCCAATGACGTGCGCAACAGGTCGCGATACAACGGCTCGTCTTCCACGATCACGAGCCGGACCGCACTGCTCCGGGGAGCGTCAACCATGCCATCACTATCGGTCATGCCGGCCGTGGCGTAAGAGGAACGTCGGGCCCTCCTAACGCTGGTGCGAGAAACCAGACGACGGTGACGGTCTCGGCAAGCACCGCAGGCCTGTCGTTTCGGAACTTCGCCGCGGTGACCCTGGTTTGAGATCGCGGTGGTTGGCGCGCATCACCCGCGACGAGTAGTCATCGACGCTTCGGCTCACCAACTTTGGCGCTTGTAGGCGACGGCTCTCCCGCGTCAGCGGGCGAGCGTGCAGGTCATTCAGGATGCTCTCAGCCACGCTTCGATGGCGACCACGGCGCTCTACTTGATGGTGACGGGCCGGGGCCCTACGCCACGGCGCACAGCCCACGACGAGCCGTAGAGTCGCGTCTAGGAGGCCGGCTTGATCGACACGACCGTTTCGGGATTCACCCCGAGGGTGCTGACCACGCCCGGTCCCGGAGGTACCGATGGCTCGAGGTCGATCGCGATGATTCCAGCGTGTTCGAAGAAAATCTCGCGGGCTCGAACAGGGTCACGGTCCTTAAACGTCACATCGACCGGGCCGTCGACCCTCACCCACGCAGCCCCGCGATCTCTGTGGTGCACGAGCCCGCAGCAGTCGCAGATTCCGGCGGGCTCGAACGCGAGATGAGCTCGTTCACGCGGGGGTGTGACGTGACCGTCGCAGTCAGGAGAGCGGCAGTCAGCCGAGGCCACCCGACGAGGCTAAGCCACCCGCCCGTGCCGGTGCAGCTTGTCAATCGTCGGGGAGTTCGACGAGGCGCACCGGCTCACGTGCCTGATGATGGGCCGACTCGACTTGTTGTGCGCTCACCCGGGGCGATCGGTGCCTCCCACGCCGCCGCCCTTCCGCCAGGGCGGCCCGCTTCGCGACTAGAGGTGGTGTTTAGAACTGATCGCAACGGGGCAGCCAGCCGTCAGCCGTGTCCCACGGCAGCGGTGAGAAGCCGGAATGGCGGATGCAAGGCTGGCTACACGTCGAGCGGCGCTTTCTGAGCACCCAGAGGTAGTCGCGCGGGGCTGCCGACTGGTCAGCTCGGAACTATTCGAACTTTTTCAGTTCTTTGTCTGTTAGTTGCGCATGCCCAGTGGTGGCTTAGTTGTGGGGGGGCCCCGCCGATTTAACGGCTATGACCTCGACGGATCGGCCCGGCTTCCGCGGCCGGCGAGCGCGAAATGGTCCGCAACAATCGGTCGTGGTAGCCCGAGGCCGTCGCCGGGGCGGTGCGCGGTTTTTCTCCCGCTGGGCGCCGCTCGCGCCCGGGAGCCGCGGGTGAATCGGCGGTTACATCCCGTGTTGTTGGCGGCCGGCGCGGTCAGCGTCGCGTTGTACTTCGTTTTTCCTAACGGGAGCGTCGCACAGGCGGCTGCGTTCCTCAGCATTCTTTTGGGCACGGCGGTTCTTCTTGCGATCCGGACAGTCCGTGACTGCGCCTTCGCCCGTCAGTGGAGGATGCTCGTTGCTGGCGAGTTTGTCTACGTCGTCGCAACCGGTTTCTGGTATCTCCTTCCCGTCGGCTTCGACCACCAACTGGCGTTCCCGTCGTTCGTCGATGGGCTGTACTTCATTTCCTACGCCTTGTTCGGCGCCTTTCTGCTCGGGCTGAACCGCCGCCGACACGAGGGACAGGGGACCTCGGAGCGCCGCTTCGCGGTGGTGGACGCCGCGATCCTTACTGCCTCGGGCGGCGCTGCGCTTTGGGTGACCGTGATCCAGCCCAACCTTTTGTCCGACGTCGGGGTATTGGCCAAAGTCGTTGCCGTCGCCTACCCGGCTTTCGCCGCGCTGCTGTTCGGGCTGGCGCTCCGGTTCGTTTTCGGCGGCGTGAGTCGCCGAGGACCCGAGGCCCTTCTCGTTGCATGGCTAGGAGCTGAACTCGTCGCGGACGTGTTCTACGGGTACACAAGCGCCAACGGCTCGTTCCGATACGGCTCACCCGTATTTTGGGCCTGGCTCGTGTCGTATATCGCGCTGGCGGCGCTGGTCACCCATCCCGACGCATCGAGATTGGCCGAGCCTGCCCACGCCCGGCGACTCTGGTCGACATCGGCGCGGTTCGCGCTGCTGCTCGGCGCCGCGCTCGTCCCGCTCGTGTTGGCGTTGGTGTCCCTGGCCCGCCGGGATGTGGGCGCCGCTACCGGAGCGTTGATCGCCGCCGGTGTCACCTTCAGCTTGGTGGTCGTGCGCCTCGCGATGGTGTCGGGTGATCTTCGAGAGCATCGGCGCCTGTCGGACGAACTCGTCCAAGTCTCCCAGGACCTCCGCCATCTCGCACTGCACGACCCTCTCACCGGTGTGGGCAACCGGACGCTGCTCACCGAAAGGCTGGGTCACGCTCTGCGACGACGGCCAACCGCGGCCGGGGCCGCCGCTTTGTTGCTACTCGATCTCGACAGCTTCAAGACGGTCAACGACACCCTCGGCCACGAAGCCGGCGACGCCCTCCTCGTCGAAGTGGCGAACCGCCTGCAGGGTTTCGTCCGCCCCGAGGACACCATCACGCGTCTAGGCGGCGACGAGTTCGCGCTGGTCTTCGACCGAGTCGACCCCGACGAGGCGCTACGCATCACACAGCGAGTCGTCGACGCGCTGCGAGAACCGGCCCACATCAACGGTCGGCTGCTCACCATGCGGACCAGCGCAGGCCTCTACATCGCCGAACAAGACAGCGAACCCACCGCGGCGCTTCGCTGCGCCGACCTCGCGATGTACGCCGCGAAAGGCCATGGAGGCGATCGCTACGAGCTATTCCGCCCCGAGCTGCACGACGCGCACCTAGCCCGCCACCACACCGAGATCGAACTCCGCGAAGCGGTGCTCCGAGGAGAAATGCGCCTGCACTACCAGCCGATCATCGATCTCTCCACGATGGCCGTCGTCGGCGTAGAAGCCCTCGTCCACTGGCAGCACCACCAACGAGGCCTCCTCCCCCCCGGCGCCTTCAACGACATCGCTGAGACGTCCGGCGCGAACATCGAGATAGGTTGCTGGGCACTCCAGGAGGCCTGCCGCCAGCTCAGCGCCTGGCGAGAAACTGTCGGCATTCCCGACGGTTTTCGCGTCGCCGTAAAAGTCTCGGCGCGCCAACTCGCCCACCCCGGCATCATCGACGACATCCTCAACATCCTCCACGAGACGGCCACCGACCCACGTCACATCATCGTCGAGGTGACCGAGAGCGCCGTCATGTCCGACACCGACGGCCTCGTCGAGCGACTCGACAGCCTCCGAGCGCTGGGCGTGACGCTCGCCGTCGATGACTTCGGCACCGGGTACTCGTCACTCGAGCAACTCCGCGGCCTCCCAATCGACATCTTGAAGCTCGACACCGCCTTCATCGCCGGTATCGACACCGGGCATGCGGACTTCGCGCTAGCGACGGCCCTCATCCGGCTCGCCGCCAGCCTTGGCAAGCAAACCCTCGCCGACGGCGTCGAAACACCCGGCCAGCTCGCCCACCTCCGCGCCGCCGGGACCGGCTTCGCCCAAGGCTTCCTGTTCAACAACCCGCTTCCGCCCGACGAGGTCGCCCACATGTGGCAAGCACCGACCAACCCTGAGCACGACGCAGTCCACGGCGCGCGGTGAGCCGCGTTCGCCTATGACTCCTGCCAGCGGGCTGCGTCGATGACCGAGGGCCGAGGCAGGTTGATAAGTCAGTTCAACTGGTGGATCAGAGGAGATCAACGTCTGCCCCGGCTGATCGTCGGCGAGTCGTGGTTCAGACCGTGCGGGAACTCTTGTGCTGCGCTTGGAGCCAGAGCGACTCTGTATGAGTGCGTGAGTGGACGGACGGGCCGAGAAGTCGCGCAAGCCAGTGGCGGGCTAGCGCGATGGGCGCGCGGTGGCAGTCCGCAACTCGATCGATTCCCCACGAACGCGGGGGCTAAGTCCGCTCGACACTCGGCTAGTCCGCGAGGCGCCGAGGCAACACCAACGACGGGAGCACCAGCATGACCAACGCTCGGGCGCTCCGCCAGACTTCGTCGGAGGTGAACCCAAGGACCTACACGGTCGAGCAGGTAGCCAGGATCCTGGGCATCTCGCGGTCGACCGCCTACGAGTGCGTCCGACTCGGCACGCTCCCCTGCCTTCGCTTCCGACGTCGGATCGTGATACCCGCGAGCGCGATCGAGCGACTTCTCGAGGGGGCGGGACCGATCGTCGACGAGACAATCGGGTCGACCTAACGGCGACTCAAGTCCAACTCGAAGATCTTGGAGGCGACGACATCGGCAGCGTCCCGTGCGATCGCCGGCGTGACGTGCGAGTAGAGATCGAGGGTGATGCCAACGGTCGCGTGACCCAGGCGTTCGGACACCACCTTCGGATGGACGCCAGCCTTCAGTGCGATGGTTGCGTACGTGTGGCGGAGGTCGTGCAGTCGAATGCGGGGCAGACCGGCCAACCGCGTCAACCGGACGAACTCTCGCGAGAACCACTCCGGATGCAACAGCCGACCAAGGTCGTCGCGAAAGGCCAGATCGTTGGTCGTATCCCACACCTCCCCGACGGCGAGGCGCTCCTGGCGTTGAAGGCGCCGATGTTGTTTGAGCACGGACATGGTCTGGTCGTCGAGGTACACGACCCGGCGGCTGCGAGCGGTCTTGGGCGGACTGAATGTCGGCACGAAGTCCACAGTGGTCAGTGTCTGCACGATTCCGAGCTGCGCGGCGTCGAAGTCGATGTCGCCCCATCGCAGACCGAGCACCTCACCGCGGCGCATACCGGTCGTCGCGAGGAGCACGTATGCAGCGAACAGCCGATCGTCGCGAGCGATGGCAAAGAACTCGCGGAGCTCATCAGTCGACCACGTGTTGAACTCTTTGCGAGGTGCCGTCGGAGGTTTCGCTGCGGCCGCGGCATTTCGCGGCACGAGGCCGAGACGCTCGGCGTCGGCGAGCGCCTTACGCAAGACGACGTGAGTGTTGCGAACGGTCTTGGCCGCGAGGCGATCCCTCAGGTTCCCGTTCTCGAGGAGGTCGGTGTAGAGCTTCTCGATCTGGGCGGGCGTCAGCGCCTGAAGCGGCATCCGACCGATTTGTCGGGTTATCCGATCGGCGGCGATTTGGTAGCTCCGCAACGTGGTGGGACGGAGCCGCTGCCGCTGGCTCGCCAGCCAATCGGCGAAGAACTCGCCGACGGTGATCCGGGAGCGCCGGGACACCGTTCCCGTCTCGACCTCATGAAGGAGAACCGAGAGCGCAGCTTCCGCTTGCTTCCTATTGGCGAACCCTTGCCGCAGGATCTGCTGCCGCTTGCCCGTGGCCGGATCGGGCCCGACATCGACAC
>JBDUDK010000050.1:0-25939 GCA_040002995.1 Acidimicrobiales bacterium
GCTCAGAAGCCTGTGAAGTGAGCGGGACGGCGTTCCAGGAACGCGGCGACGCCCTCTCGGTGGTCATCGCTCTTGAAGCACGCCTCGAGCGCGTGCATGTGCGCGGCCATGTGCTCGTCGACGCCTCGTGCGAGCCCTTCGTACACGAGTTGCTTGATCAGTCGCTGCGAGTGGGGCGATCCGGTGAGGACAGCCTGGGCCAACTCGTTAGCGCGTTCGAGCAGTGCGTCGCTCGCCACCACGTCGAGGACATATCCGACCTTCAGGGCGTCGTCGGCCGTGAGGAAGTCGCCCGTGTAGAGAAGCTGAAGCGCCCGTTGCACGCCGACGATGCGCGGGAGGAGCCACGACCCCGCGCCGGTGTCGGGCACGAGTCCACGATGGACGAAGTTCCATGCGAAGCGCGCGTTCGGGCCGGCCAAACGCAGGTCGCATTGCGACGTGAACTCCGCGCCCATACCAACCGCGGGCCCGTCGATCGCGCCGATCACCGGCTTTGGGCAGGCGACGAGCGGCCACCACCGTGCTGGCTCGGCGGGCGCGTCACGACGGCTGCGCGACTCCTCCGGCGTTGACGCCAGATCGGCTAGATCGGTACCCGCGCAGAACGCGCCCGGCACGCCGGTGACGATCACCACGCGCGCCGCTTCGTCCCCGCCGGCGCGGCGGGCGGCCTCCTGGAAGTCAGCCAGCATGGCCCACGTCATGGCGTTGCGCTTCTCGGGACGGTCGATCGTGATCGTGGCCACGTGTCCGGTGACGTCGTAATGAATGTGATCACCCATGCGCGGCACGGTACCCGCTGGCTAGCGTGACTTTGTGCTGCGCCGGACGTTCGATCCCCATCCCGGCCCCATCGATCGCGCGCGAGGCACGGTCAAACGCGCCGCTGCGGAGGTCGTGCAGTGGACGTGGGATGGCGTCGTCGAGCTCGGAGCCATCGGCCCGAAGACCCGCAAGGGAAGACGGTTCGGCGCGTTCGGCGCCGGCAGCGTGATCTGCTTCCCGCCCACGACGCTCTTCAACGAGCGCTACATCCGCATCGGCGCCGGCACCATGATCGGGCCTCACGTGAGCCTCTCCGTGGGAATGGTGCCCGGCCAGGAGATGCCGGCCGACCCGGTCGTCACGATCGGCGATCGTTGCCTCATCGGTAAGGGCAGCGGCATTGTCGGCCACTTCTCGATCGTGATCGAAGACGATGTGTGGACGGGCCACCACGTCTACGTCACCGATCAGAACCACGCCTACGAGGACACCACAGTGCCGATCTCCAGGCAGAGCCAGCCCGAGCGGGCGGTGAAGATCGGGGCGGGATCATGGCTCGGCCACGGCGCCGTCGTACTGCCGGGCGCCACGATCGGCCGCCATGTCGCGGTGGCGGCGGGGTCGGTCGTTACCGGCGAGCTCCCCGACTTCTGCGTCGCCGCCGGCTCGCCGGCGCGGCCCATCCGCCAATGGGACGGGAGTGGCTGGCCGCGAGTCTGAGGGTGACTAGACGTCGAGCGGTGCCCTACAGCTCAGCATGTTGTTGGTCTCGGAGAATCCGTCCATGCGATCAATGACCGGCCCGCCGTCGGCCTTGGAGATCGCAAACGGTTTGCTCTCACCTTGGTGCAGGATCGCGGCCCAGTCGCGCCGGTCGCCGAGATAGGTCTCGTAGTCGGCGAGCCACAACTCCACGTAATGCTGCTCCTTGACGGTGCCCGTGACCGCCGCGGCCTTCAACGTGGCGATCATGTCGGACAGGATGGCGTCGGCCTGGTCGACGACGTCGGCGCGCTGCTGCGGACTCTTCGCGGTCTTCGCCGGCGGGAGCGCCGCAATCTGTTGCTGCGCGGCCGCGCACACCGATTCGGCGTTCGTGGTCCAGGCCGTGTCGTGTAATCGGTTTGGGTTTCCTTTCGGCGCGAATCCCAACGCGTAGACCCACATCACCACGATGAGACCGAGGGCCACTGCGAGCAGGCCGTGGTACCACGCAAATGATCGTCGGCCGGGACGCGCCGGGGGAGCGCTCACGATGCTTCCTTCACGGGTGGCCGGTAACAGACGGCGAGCACTGCGAGCGCGATGAGGGGCGCCCCGACGAAGCAGAACAGCGCCGGCCACCATCCCGTGGGCATGAAATCGATCGCGTTGTCGAGAGACCATTCCCCCGGACCTAGCGTTCCGACGCCCGCGCTGCATACGCCGAGCACCAACACGTACTCCCAACCTTCGCCCGGCCGGAAGATGAAGAAGCCGTGACCCCGGTGAGCGACCATTCCGGCCACCACCATCACGCCGACGAGTCCGCCGGCCGATAGCGGCGTGAGAAAACCGGCAGCGAGGGCCAAGCCGGCCCCCGTTTCCGTGAAGGCGGCGAGGCGGGCGTGCACCGCTCCTGGGCGCATACCCATGGACTCGAACCACCGGGCCACATTGGCCAGCCCACCCTTGATTTTGTTCAGGCCGTGGAGAGCGATCGTCACGCCTATCGCCAGGCGCATGGCCAGAAGCGCGAGATCAACGCGATGCACGGCGACAGCCTCGCAGACGAACCCAGTCCGAGGCATTCGAAAGAATTGACAGGAGAGGAAGGCCCCAAGTGCGGGACAATGATTGGCTATGTCCGGATCCGCCGCCGCTATTGCCGCGCACCGCGACGGCGCCCTCCGCCGGGGCGCCGGGCTGGTGCGCGCCCTCGTGCGGCGTCATCCGCGGCCCTTCATTCGCGCCGTGCTGTCGGCCGCTGTCTTCGGCTCGGCCACCGTCGCGTCGTCGTGGGCCCTTGGCCGAGTCACCGACAAGGCGATCGTCCCCCGCTTCTCCACTAATCGCATCGACTGGGGCGCAGTGCTCTGGGCGCTCGCGGTGCTGATCGGTGTCGGCATGCTTCGCGCGCTCGCCGTGGTGGCACGGCGTTCCAACGCCTCGCGCACGCAGATGCGCGTCGAGCACTCGTTGCGGCTCGACGTCATCGACCACTATCACGCACAGCCCCTCGGCTGGTTCGACCGTCACCCCACCGGTGAGCTCCTCGCTCGCGCCCACGCCGACGCCGAGGCCGCGACGCAGGTGTTGGGACCTTTGCCGTACGCGTCGGGTGTGGTGGTGTTGCTCGTCGTGTCGACGGCGTGGCTTCTCGTCACCGACATCACGCTCGGCCTCTGCGCTGTCGCCCTGTTTCCCTTGCTCGTCGCGATCAACGTGATCTACCAACGGCAGGTGGAGCCGGCTGCCGATCGGGCTCAAGAGCGCATTGGCGACGTATCCGCCGTGGTCCACGAAAGTCTCGACGGCATCATGGTCGTGAAGGCCTTCGGCGCAGAGGCGCGCGAGACCGAGCGCCTCGCCGTGCGAGCCCGCCGCCTGCGCGACAGCCAGTTGGAAGTCGCGCTCATGCGGGCGAACTTCGAAATGTTCCTCGACGGCGTGCCCGCGCTAGCCACGGTCGCGCTCGTGTTTGGTGGTGCTTGGCGCGTCCAGAGCGGCGCGATGACCGTCGGCCAGGTAGTCGCTTTCGTCAACCTGTTCACCCTGCTGGTATGGCCGCTGCGCCTCATCGGCTTCGTCCTGGGCGACCTGCCGCGGTCACTCGCGGGTCACAGTCGCATCGTCGACCTGCTCGGGGGCTTCGTGCCCCCCTCGGCGCTCGCGCCGATCGCCGAAGCCGCGCCCGGAGACGCAGCGACACTCGTCGGCGTGACATTTTCGTATGAGCCCGGACGCAAAGTCCTGCACGACCTCGACCTCGTGATCCCCGCTGGGCGCACGATCGCGGTGGTCGGCGCAACGGGTTCGGGAAAGTCCACGCTGCTGAGCCTGCTCGCCGGTCTGCACGTTCCCGATCAAGGCACCGTCGCCGTGGCCGGCGGCACCGCCCACCTCGTCTTCCAGGAGACGTTCCTCTTCGCGGAGTCGGTGCGCGCCAACATCACGCTCGGGCTCGAGATCAGCGACGGAGAACTCTGGGACGCGCTCGACGCCGCGCAGGCTTCGGAGTTCGTGGCCGCGCTGCCCGACGGCGTTGCCACCGAACTCGGTGAGCGGGGAGTGACGTTGTCGGGCGGTCAACGTCAGCGGCTGGCGCTGGCGCGCGCCTTCGTCCGTCATCCGAAGCTGCTGCTGCTCGACGACTGCACGTCGGCGCTCGACCCGACCACCGAGGGAAGGATCATCAGCGCACTTGACGCTCGCCGAATCGAAACGACCACGGTCATGGTGGCGGCGCGCCCGTCGACGATCGCGGTCGCCGATGAGGTCATCTTCATCGACCATGGACGCATCGTCGGCCACGCGCCCCATCGCGAACTGTTCGATCAATTTGCCTCGTACCGACATCTCGTCGAGGCGTACGAACGCGAGCGGAGTGAGCGGCCATGACTGAAGAACTCGCGCCGCGTCGCCTGTTCGACGTCGCGCGCCGTGGATGGAAGGCCAGCCCTGAGCTCAGAGAGGGCACCCGCGCGACGGTGACCCTGGCCCTCCTCGGGGCCGTGGGCCGCCTGGTCGTGCCGATCCTGGTTCAACAGTCGATCGATCACGGTCTGCGTAACGGACACGTACGCCTCGGCCTGATCGGGGTGTTCGCGGCGTGCGGAGCGGTAGCCGTCGTGTTGTCGGCCATTTCCACCCGTCTCGCGATCGGCCGTCTGGCGCGCAGGGCCGAAGACGCCCTCCTCGGCCTACGGGTGCGAGCGTTCTCCCACATTCACCGCCTTGGCCTCGAGGATCACGCCGAGGAGCGCAGGGGCGCGCTCGTTGCCCGCGTAACCTCCGACATCGAGCAGCTCAGCCAGTTCTTCTCGTGGGGCGGCATCGTTTTCCTCGTCGACGGGTCTCTGATGGTGGCCGTCATCATCACCATGGGCGTCTACGACTGGCGTTTGACGATCATCGCCCTCGTGGCCGCGGCGCCACTCACGATCGTGTTGCGCCTGTTGCAGCGGCGGCTCATCGCCGGTTATGCGAAGGTCCGCGATCAGGTTTCGATCCTGCTCACCGCGATCTCCGAGGCCGTCATGGGCGCGGCGGTGGTACGGGCGTACCGGGTGTCGGCGCGCTCGAGCCAGCGAGTGGTCGTGGCCAGCGAGCAACTCCGCGACAGCCACATTCGAGCCGCGATGTACTCGGCGATGCTGTTCCCGTCGGGTGAGATGTTCTCGGTGTTCACCGTGGCGGCGGTGGTGGTCGTGGGGGTGGCGCTCGGCCCCGCCGGCGGGCTTACGGCGGGCTCGCTCGTCGGGTTCGTCTTCTTGTGTTACCGCTTCCTCGACCCGATCGCCGAGATGACCGAGACCCTCGATCAGACCCAGAGCGCGCTGGCCGGATGGAGGCGCGTACTCGATGTGCTCGACACGCCCATAGAGATCAACGACCCGATGCCGGGTCGCGAGCTCCCGCACGTGGCGCCGGCGATCATCGCCGACCACCTCACCTTCGCCTACCGCCCCCGCCCCGGTCACGAGACCTCACCCGACACCGCGCTCGACGACGTCTCTTTCGTCATCGCCCCCGCCACGTCGGTGGCCGTCGTGGGCGCGACAGGCTCCGGCAAGACCACGCTTGCCAAGCTGCTCACCCGGCTCGCCGACCCCACATCCGGACGGCTCCTCATCGGAGGTATCGATCTTCACGACGTCCGCTTCGAGTCGCTGCGACGATCGCTCGTGATGGTTCCGCAGGACGCCTTCCTGTTCGACGCGTCGGTGCTCGAGAACGTCCGATTCGGCCGCGAGGACGCGAGCGATGACGACGTCCGCCTGGCGTTCGTCGAGCTGGGTCTGGAGGCGTGGCTCGATTCGTTGCCCGAGGGCGTGCGCACGCGCGTGGGGGAGCGGGGCGACCTGCTCAGCGTCGGCGAGCGTCAACTCGTATCGCTCGCCCGCGCGTACGTGGCCAACCCTGTGTGCCTGGTGCTCGACGAGGCGACGTCGGCCGTCGACCCGGCTACGGAGGCTCGGCTGGGCCGTGCGCTCGAGAGTCTGGCGCGTGGGCGGACGTCGGTGACGATTGCCCATCGCCTCACAACGGCCGCGCGCGCCGACAAGATCCTGGTGTTCGACCAGGGACGGCTCGTCGAGACCGGCGATCACGAGGAGTTGCTCGTCCTCGGGGGTGTGTACGCCGCGCTCCATGCGAGCTGGCTCGACGCCACGGTGGTGTGAGGTCTAGCGAGCGGTGAGCACGGCGAGCCCCACGAGCGCGGCGACGCCAACGATTTCGGCGGGCAGTCCCCCTGGCCCGGGCCCCGATCCGATGACCGCGATCACCGCGGCTACGCCGGCCGCGCCGACACCCGACACGGCCGCGACGGCCAGATTCCGGCCGGTCACCTGAGGCTGGCGCGGTGCCGCGTCGAGCGCGGCACCCATCGCCAAGTAGGCCAGCACGAGTAGGCCGGCGGCCAGCGCCACCGAAGGGTCGACACCAGCGCGCGCGATGAGCGAGAGCGCATAGCCCGCCGCGGCGAGCACCACCGCGAGGGCATACGCCCGCCTCCACCACAGCATCGCCACGAGCGCGACGATCGGCGCGACACCGGTAAGGGCGATCGCGCTGTTGTGGTACGGCTCGATGGTCCGGGCGGCCAGCGGGATCATCAGCGCGATTGCGATCAACGCGGTGGCGACGGCGAGCGCGCGGTGCTTCATGGGCGGCGCACCGCTCGAAGTGCGATCGCCAACGCCTCGATCGCTTCGCTGACACCGGCGCTGGCCGGCCATGTCGCGACGGCGGCGCCGGCGGCACTGATCGCGTCGAGCCGCCGGCGGCGGTCGAGCTGCCAGAGCGTGCGGGCCACTGTTTCACTCAGGCGGCGCGCCGGCGGCAGCAGATCCTGGGTGTCGATCGAGAGAACCGCGACCGTGTCGGCCCGCCGGCGCAACTGTGAGACGAGACCGACGATGCGCTCGTCGTGAAGCGTCGTCACCACGAACACAAGCGCCCGGGCGGGGATGGCTGACGGCGGCACGATTCGCAGCGGACGGTCCACTTCGTTCCACGAGCTGTCGGCGGTAAGGAGCCGATCGAGGATCAAGGCCCGCGCCCGCACACCGGTGCTCGGCGTGATCCACGATGGGTAGCCGCCGAAGCTGACGACACCGACACGATCCCGAACGCGCAACTGCGCCGAGGCGACCGCCCACGCCGCCAGGACGGCGCGTTTGGCGCCGAGGCGTTCACCGTCACGCGTGTCGGCGAACGTGTCGAGGAAGACGATCACATCGCCGTTGCGGTCGGGATGGCGCTCGTCGACCCACAAGTCCCCCCGGCGGGCCGAGACTCGCCAGTTGACATTGCGGAGGCGGTCACCGACGGCGAACGGGCGGCTACCCGCATATTCGAGGCCCTCGCCTTTGGCTCGACTCGGGTGAATGCCGAGCGCGGGGCCGCTCCGGATGGGCGCCAGCTCCCGACGGATCGTGGCTTCTTCGGGCAAAACTCGCACGGTGACCGGAGCAACCGCAATCGACGTCCAGCGCATGATTCCGAATGGACCGAGTACGCGTACCCACAACGGTCCGATGTGATGCGCTCCCCATCGCCTGGCGCGCAACGCGAACGCTATGGAATGCGTGCTGTGGGGGCTCGTACGCAACGCCCAGCGCAGGCTGGTCGCGGGTTCGATGGGTATGAGGTCGTCGCTGTGCTCGAGACATACCTCGACGCGCCGTCGTGCACCGGAAACGGCGAGCTCCACGACACCTGCGATGACATCACCCTCGACGCTGCGCTCGTGCTCGACCAGAACGCTCGCTGTTACGCGAGGCGTATTCGCGATGCCGCGCACTCCCACCAGCGCGATCAGGGCAAACGGAGCCGCCAAGGCGGCCAGCTCGACCCGGCCGGTGAGCAGGCAGGTGACGAGTCCGCTCCCCGCGACGATGAGCGCGGCATCGAGCCGATGGTCGGCGGTACCTTCAACGATCATCAACGGAAGGGGCGGGCACGGCCGCCACGATCGCCGTGATGACGTCGGCTGCTGGGATCCGGCGCACCCAGAGGTCACTCCGCAGCACCACGCGGTGCGCGAGAGCGGGGACGGCCAGCGCCTTGACATCGTCGGGTAGGACGAAGTCGCGGCCGGCGAGCATGGCCCGCACGCGCGTCAGTTTCATCAGGGCGAGGGTGCCGCGCGGGCTGGCGCCGACCTCGAGCTGCGGGTTCTGTCTGGTCGCATCGGCCAGCGCGACGATGTAACGGCCGACGGGCTCCGACACATGCACGGCCTCGATCGCCCGCTGCATCTCGATGAGGGTGGGCGCGTCGATGACCGGGCTGAGACTCACCTCGTCGGCCGCGCGCACGAGCCGGCGGTGCACCAGCTCCCATTCATCGTCGGCCGTGGGATAGCCGAGCGTGGCCCGGAGTACGAACCGATCGAGCTGCGCCTCGGGGAGCGGGTATGTGCCCTCGAACTCGATCGGGTTCTGCGTGGCGATGACAAGAAACGGCGGTGCGAGCGGCCGGGTGATGCCGTCGACGGTGACCTGGCGTTCCTGCATCGCCTCGAGCAGCGCCGACTGGGTCTTGGCGGGTGCTCGGTTGACCTCGTCGGCGAGGATGAGGTTGGCGAACAGTGGTCCCGGAAGGAACTTTGGTTCGTGAGTACGCGGATCGAAGAGGGTGCTGCCTGTGATGTCGGCGGGCAGCAGGTCGGGAGTGAACTGGATCCGGCGGAAGCCAAGGCTTGTCACCGCGGCGAGAGATCGGGCGAGCAGCGTCTTGGCCACGCCGGGATTGTCGTCAATGAGAACGTGACCATCGGCCAACAGTCCGGTGAGCACGAGTGTGACCGCGGCGCGCTTGCCGACCACGGCGCGCTCGACCTCGTCGACGATGGTCGACGAGAGCCGTTCGGTGGTGGCCAGGTCCAGTGGGCTCACAAGGCCTCCAGGGCGGTCAGGGCACGCGACAGTTCGGGCAGGGCGACGCCGGGTTTGGTCGGATCGTCGGCGCGAATGCGGGCGGGATCGATGAGTGCCCACAGATGGGGGCCGGCGAGGGCGGCGACTGCGCCGGCATGCGCGGGATCACGAAGATCAAGCCCGTGACCGAGCTCGAGGCGAGCGGACGCCATCGCTCGGAGCCGGGGCACCAGTAGGCGGTCAATGCTTGTCGCGGACGCCACCACGAGCCGCACCTCGAGCTCCGCCCGCTGGAGCTCGAGTGGAGTCAGCGACAGATCCCGCGCACGCGGCGCCCGATCAAACGCCGATCTCGGCGGTAGCGGAACGCTTCGTCGCAGCCGGCCTACGAAATACGCTGCCAGGGTCGCCCCGAGCACAAGAAGCTCGATGCGGGCGATCACACGCCCGTGGTCAGGCGTGACGACGAACGCGATCGCGGCCGCGAGCAAGCTGCCCACCGCGATGGTCCACACGACTCTCACGATCGTGCGTGCTCGACGTGGGGAGCCAGGCCATCGCGCGCAACGCGAAACGCCTCGATGGCGACATCTTTGTGCACCGATGTGAGGACGTGGTCACTGAACCGTGCCTCGGAAAACAGCGACGTCAAGCGGGCCATCGGTTCCTCTGCGACGTCGAGCTCAGCGAGCGCGCGTCCCAGATGTTCGTAAGGCGTTTCGGCATCGGCGCGAGCGAGACCACACTCGGCCAGCCCGTCGAGGAGCCGTCGATAGGCCATCGTGATCGCCCGCCGCGGGTCGGGCTCGGCGAGGAGATCGTCGAGCGACGCGTCGAAGAGCGATCGCGCCCGTTCGTGGTCGGGAAGAGGGGCCTCGCGCACGGCTCCTTTCGACGCGCGTGTACCGGCCACCAACAGCGCGCCAACGAGTACGCCGGCGGCGAGCGCGATCCACCACGGCGACGCGCCCGGCGACCGCTGCTGCGAGAGGCACGTCGTCCCGCAGTTGCTCGATTCGATCGTGGTCGTCTGAATGGGGGGACTGTCGTTGCGTTGCGCGGAACCCCTGCGGATGAACGGGGACGCCACCGCCACCGCGCCGATGAGGAACGCCGTGAGGAGGAGCATACGCCAGACGCTCCGCGGCGGTGGTGGTCGCTTCCTGCCGGCGCCTCGCACCCCGACCAGCGCAACAAACACCCCGAACAGAATCGTCAGGACGCAGATGCCGGCGAGTAGGTACACGGCGGCCCGTCCGAGGCCATCGTCGTGCCGGCGATCCTGAAACAGCGACCCGCGACTTACAAGCGCCACGACCGCCACCAACGCGACACCGCCAAGCGCGAGGCGCCATGTTCGGCCTGGTCCGCCGTCGACTGGTCGCCGGGCGTCCATCACATGCGAACCTACCCCACTCGGTAGCCTGCCGCGATGGGCGCGAACGATTACGACGCGATCGTCATCGGTGGCGGTCACAACGGTCTAGTGAGCGCGGCCTACCTCGCGAAAGCAGGCAAACGCACCGTCGTGCTCGAGCGTCGTTCTGTGGTTGGCGGCGCGGCCGTCACCGAGCAGCCGTTCGGACCCGACTACAAGGTCACGATGCTGTCGTACGTCGTGAGCTTGCTAGCGCCCACGCTGCAACGCGACCTCGACCTCGCGCGTCACGGCTATCGCGTCTATCCGCAGCATGGCTACTTCGTGCCGTATGTCGATGGTCGCTCTTTGCAACTCCCGTCCGATCCGGCACGAAGGCGCGCCGAGATCTCGAAATTCTCGTCCCGTGACGCCGACGCGATGGAACGGTTCGACGAATGGCTGCACGGGCTCGCCGATGTCCTCGGGCCGCTGCTGTCGTCGGTGCCTCCGAGCATCGGTTCGCTCCGCCCCCGCGACCTGCTCGCGCAGGGACGGCTGGCGTGGAAGTTGAAGGGTCTTGGTACGCGTGGTGTCGCCGACGTCACTCGGCTGTTCTCGATGTCGGTGGCCGATTTGCTCGACGATTTCTTCGAATCACCCCAGATGCTCGGCGTGATGTCGGTGTCGGGGGTCATCGGCACGTGGGCGGGCCCCCGATCACCCGGCACGGCCTTTGTGATGGCCCACCACAAGATTGGCGATGTGGGCGACGGGCAACTCGGATCGTGGGGTTTCCCCGAGGGCGGCATGGGCGGTCTCACACAGGCGATGGCCTCGGCCGCCCGTTCGCTCGGCGCGGAGATCCGCACAGACGCAAGCGTGGCGAAGGTCATCGTCGACAAAGGCCGCGTCGCCGGCGTCGCTCTTACCACCGGCGAAGAGCTACGCGCGCCCACCATCGTCACGACGGTTCACCCCAAGATCGTCTTCTTGCAGCTTCTCGACTGCGCCGACCTGCCGTCCGACTTTGTCGACGACATCGAGCGCTGGAACACGCGCTCGGGCACGGTGAAGGTGAACTTCGCGGTCGACCGGCTGCCCGAGTTCACGAGCAAACCCGGCTTCGATCCCGAAGTGCACGGCGGCACGATCGTGCTGGCCCGCTCGCTCGACGAGGTCGAGACTGCATTCCAGGACGCGGTCAAAGGTCGGGGCGCCGAGCGCCCGTTTGCCGACATCTGCATACCCTCGGTGTTCGACCCGACGCTCGCACCGCCAGGGCACCAAATCGTGTCGATGTTCACGCAGTGGGTACCGGCGGAATGGGCCGACAAGCCGATGCACGCGGAGCTCGAGGCTTATGCCGACCGCCTCGTGGCCGCGGTCGAGGAGGTGGCGCCCGGGTTCACCAACTCGATCCTGCACCGCAAGGTCGTGGGCCCCTACGAGATGGAGCACGAGTACGGCCTAATCGGTGGGAACATCTTCCACGGCGAACTGTCACCCAACCAGCTGTTCCACATGCGACCCGCGGCCGGCTATGCCGACTTCACCACGCCGATCGCCGGCCTCTACCAGGCAGGCTCGGCCACACACGGCGGTGGTGGGGTGACCGGTATTCCGGCGATGAACGCGGTGAAGCGCATCGCGCACGACGAGAAACACGCGCGCTGGCATCGGGTCGCTCGCCGCGCTTGACGCTTAGACGTACTCCGTCACGGCGTGTGGACGTCGAGACCGTGGGCCCGCAGGATCGTCACCGTTTCGTCAATCGGGAGCGCCAGCATGGTGTGACCTAGGCGCCCGACCACGGTGGTGGCCATGAAGATCGAGTTGAGCGCGGCCTCTTCGGTCGCGTCGACCACCGCGGCGAACAACTCGCTCACGGCCGCGTTGACGAGCGCCGGGGCGTCGACCGAAGTTGCGTCGAAAGGAATCCGACGGCCGGTGGTGAAGGCAATGAAGATCTCGCCGCTCCCGTGTGAAGCGAACGACCCGGTCCGCGCGAGGCCAAGGCCGGCGCGGCGGGCGAGTCGTTGACAGGCCAGGGCATCGAGCGGCGCGTCAGTGGCCACGATCACGATCGATGAGCCCGCATCCGACGGCGTTTCCGAGCGCCCCGGGGCCAGTAGGCGTCCGACCCCAACCCCGCCGATCGTGAGCCGCTCCTGGCTGCCGTAATTCGTCATCGCCAGCACCCCGACCGTGTAGCCGCCCGGCGTGCGACGAGACGATGTGCCGATGCCGCCCTTGAACCCGAGACAACTCATGCCGGTGCCGGCACCCACACATCCCTCGGTCACCTTGGTATTCGCGGCGTCGAACGCCAAAGCGACGTGGTCACGCGTGATGGCCACCGGCAGTGGCGACGAGAGAAAGGAGTCGTCGCATTCGGCGACGACGGGAATCACGACGTCGTCGGGCACCGCGCACAGCTCGACAGCGGCGTCGTAGATCCGTCCGACCGCGTGGGTTGATCCCAGGAAGATCGGGGTTTCGATCAGTCCCCATTCGTGCATCCCGATGAAGCCGGTGCACTCACCCGCGCCGTTCAAGACCGCGCCGCCGGCGGTCACGAAACTCAGCAGCGGCGACTCCGCGGGGTGAATGACCGTGACACCGGTGCGGGCCACGAACGGCTCGTCGCGCCAAACGGTCGTGTGCCCGACGCGTACCCCGGCGACGTCGGTGATGGCGTTGCCGGCTCCCGTCGGTAGCGGCCCGACAGCGAGACCGATGTCACGAACGCGGCACGGCATGACGCCCGACGGTAGTGGTCGGGCGTGGAAGGCTGATTCGACCATGTTCGCCGTATGGAGCGACGACTGTGAGCGCCACGAGCCCGCAGGTGAGGTGTGGCTCGGGGTGTGGACGCCAGGTACCGAAGTGGCGCAGCGCGCGGTCGAGGTCCGCGACGCGATGGCCGCGCACGGACACAAGCTGGTGACCGCGCCCGATAGGGGTCTTGCTCCAATGCTCGCGATACACGACGAGCGCTTCGTCGCGTACCTGTCGACTATCTGGCACCGATGGATCGAGGCGGGACTCGACCGTGGACAACCAGCGGGCGGTCGTGTCGTGCCCTATCACTTCCCGTTGCGCCAGGCGGTGCCGGTACTGCGAGACAACGTTGCCGTCCACGCCGAGCCCGGTCGCTGGTGTATCGACACGATGACGTTGATCGGCCCAGGAACATGGGAGGCGGCGCGCGCCGCGACATGGTGCGCGGCCGAGGCGGCCGATCTCGTGACGGGAGGCGAACGCCACGTGTTCGCGGTCACCCGACCTCCCGGTCATCACGCTGGTCGCGACTTCTACGGCGGCTCGTGCTATCTGAACAATGCCGCGGTGGCCTGCGAGCGGCTGATCGCGGGCGGGGCCCGTCGAGTGGCGATCATCGACCTCGACGCTCACCATCCCAACGGGACACAGGCGATCTTCTGGGACCGCGCCGATGTCCTTGTCGCGAGTACCCATATCGACCCGGGTGCCGGGTGGTTCCCTCACTGGGTCGGTCACGCCGACGAGCACGGGCCCCACGCCACGAACCTCAACGTGGTGCTCGCCCCGGGGACCGCCGACGGGGAGTGGCTGGCCGCGGTGGATTTCCTGGTCGCCGCTGTCCGGCGCTTCGGACCAGACGCGCTGGTGCTCTCGTTGGGTGTCGATGCCGCGGCGGACGATCCCGAAAGCCCTCTACAGGTGACTGCGGCGGGCTATCAGGAGGCCGGCGCGAAGCTGTCGCGGGTCGCGCCTACCGTGGTCGTCTTGGAGGGCGGCTATGTCCTCCCGACGCTCGGTTCGTTCGTGGCGGCCACCCTCGTGGGCCTCGAAGGGGGAGAGTGACATGACGGGGTTCCGGGTCACGTACGCCACGCTCAGTGCCGACGACGACGAGTTGCACGCCGCGTTCGATAAGGGCATCGACATCGCGCGGGGTTGGCTCGACCTGAACATCGATCCCGTGGTCTCCGGTGTTTCCCGCCCCGCCACCGAGGCCACGGTGGTCGTGTCGCCCAACGATCACGACATCGTGATCGCGAACGTCGGTGAGGCGTCACCGATCGATGTCGACGATGCGGTCACCGAAGCCGACCGTGCGTTCGCCGGATGGTCGCGGCGGCCGTGGGCGGAACGCGTGGCCGTGCTCGATCTGTCCGCCGACCTGATCAGCGCCCATCGCAACGAGCTGTCGGCGCTCGTCAGTCTCGAGGTCGGCAAGAACCGATTGGAAGCGCTCGGCGACGTCGAAGAGACGGCCGACCTGATCCGGTACTACACGCACCAAGTGGCCAGTCACGACGGGTTCGTCACCCCGATGGGACGTCTGAACCCCGCGGAGGCCACCGTCGACGTCTTGCGGCCGTACGGCGTTTGGGGCGTGATCGCGCCGTTCAACTTCCCGGCGGCGCTGGCCATCGCACCCGTGAGCGCGGCGCTGGTGGCTGGGAACACCGTCGTCCTCAAGCCCTCGCTGGCCGGAACCCTTACAGGGCTGAAGCTCGTTGCGCTTCTCCACGAGGCCGGCGTGCCCGTCGACGCGCTGCAGGTGGTCACCGGAGGCGACGACGTGGGCCGGGCACTGGTCGCGCATCCCGGCCTCGACGGCCTCACGTTCACGGGAAGCTACGAGGCGGGCATGGCGATCGGCCGCGCCTTCTCAGGTCCGTATCCCCGCCCATTCATCTGCGAGATGGGCGGGAAGAACCCGGCGATCGTGATGAGCAGTGCCGACGTCGACATCGCCGCCACGGGCGTGATGCGGTCCGCGTTCGGTCTGTCGGGGCAGAAGTGCTCGGCCTGCTCCCGTGTCTATGTCGAGCACGCCGCGTACTCCGATTTTCTGGCGGCGCTCGCGTCGAAGACGGCGGGGCTCGCGGTTGGCAATCCGATCGAACGCGGTGTCTACATGGGCCCTGTCATCGACCACCATGCGGCGGCGCGCTACGACCTCGCGGTAGCCGAGGCGCGCGCGGGTGGACGGGTGTTGTTTGGTGGTGAGCGCCTCACCGAGGGTGCCTTGGCGCGCGGCAACTACGTCGCGCCGACCGCGGTCGAGGTGCCGAGCGACAGTTGGTTGTGGAATGCCGAGTTGTTCGTGCCGTTCGTCGCGGTCGCGCCGGTCGACTCGCTCGACGAGGCGTTGGCGTGCGCGAACGACACCGTTCTTGGCCTCACCGCGGGCTTCTTCTCCAACGACGAAGCTGAAATCGAGACGTTCCTCGATCGCATCCAGGCCGGCGTGGTCTACGTGAACCGCAGTGCGGGAGCGACAACGGGCGCGTGGCCGGGCGTGCAACCGTTCGGTGGGTGGAAAGGCTCGGGATCCGGAGGCAAGGCCGGCGGCGGTCCGTACTACGTGCAGCAGTATTTGCGCGAGCAGAGCCGGTCGGTCGTCGCGCTCTGAGACGTCACCGGTAACCTCGGTTGTCGTGGGAAGCGCCGTGGTTGAGTGGGATGTCCTGTCGCGAAGCGAGGCGCCTCACCTCCTTACCGAGATCCCCGGTCCGAACGCACGGGTTGCGGTCGAGCGCGACCGCGCCGTCACGAGTCCTTCACTGCCGCGTGCGTACCCGATCGTGGTAGGTCGCGCCGCGGGCTCCGTGATCGAAGACGTCGACGACAATCGCTTCCTTGACCTCAATGCCGGCATCGCCGTCTGCTCGACGGGGCACAGCCATCCCAAGGTCGTCGCCGCGATCGAAGAACAGGCGCGGTCGTACCTGCATTACTGCGGGAGCGACTTTTATCTGCCCGTGTACACCGAGATGTGCGAGCGCCTTGCTGCGCTCGCACCGATGCGCGGACCGAACCGGGTGTTCCTCGCCAACTCCGGTACCGAGGCGGTGGAGGCTGCGCTCAAGCTCGCTCGCCTTCATACCGGCCGCCAGAACATCGTCTCGTTCCTCGGTTCATTTCACGGCCGCACGCTTGGAAGCGTGTCGATCACGGGTTCAAAGGCCAAGTACCGGTCGAAGTTCGCGCCGCTCGTCCCCGGCGTGTACTTCACGCCCTACGCGACGTGCGGCCACTGTCCGATCAATCTCGAGTACCCCTCCTGCGCGCTGGCCTGCGCGCACGAGATCGAACGTGTCCTATTCCGGCACCTCGTCGAGCCCGACGATGTCGCCGCGGTCATCGTCGAGCCGGTGCAGGGCGAAGGGGGATATGTCGTGCCGCCCGCGGGCTGGATGGCGGCGCTGCGCGCCATCTGCGACGAGCACGGCATCCTCCTCATCGCCGACGAGGTGCAGTCGGGGATGGGCCGCACCGGCCGGCTCTGGGCGATCGAGCACGACGGCGTCGAGCCCGACATCGTTGTCGCTGGTAAGGGCATCGCCAGCGGACTTCCCCTCGGCGCGGTGATCGCGCGGGCCGAGCTGATGTCGTGGCACGCCGGCCACCACGGTTCGACGTTCGGCGGCAATCCCGTTTCGTGCGCGGCGGCCCTCACCACACTCGACGTCATTCTCGAAGGCGGGCTTCTGGAGAACGCCGCGGCACGCGGGGTTGAGTTTCGTGATGCATTCAGCGCTCTGGCGGCGTCGCGTCCGTCGGTCATCACCGACGTACGCGGGCGTGGCCTCATGATCGGGGTCGAGTTCGCTACAGGTGATCTCGCGTACGCGTTCGAGCAACGTTGTTTCGAGCGGGGTGTCCTGGTGCTCACATGCGGCGAACGCACCGTGCGGATATCGCCCGCGCTCACGATCACGGCCCAACAGGTCGCCGACGCCATGCGCGCTATCGCGCCCGTCGTAGGCGCCCTCTGATGGTGCTTTAACTGCGCGGAGCGAAATGGGGCAGAAGGTCGGCCAGCACGTCGGCCGGGTTGCCGAATACCTCGTCGGATGTGAACTCGATCGGCCGCACACCCTTGGCGACGAGTCGCCGGTGGCGGACCGCGTCGTTCGCGCGTTGGCTCCTGGTCGAATGGGTTCGATGGCCCGTGACCTCGATGACGAGCAACTGAGCGCGAAAGAAGAAGTCGACTCTGGCGATCTGTTTCTTGTCGCCACTGCGGAATGCCACCTGGCACTCGGGTTCAGGGAGGTGAGCGGTCCGGACCAGAGCGAGGAATCGTCGTTCGAGACGAGATGCCATCGGCCCACCCATGGGCCGCCCATCGAGTACCTCGTCGAGCAAGCGGACATTCCGGCGACCGCGGCGGCGCAAGATCGCCAATCGGTGGCGAAGAACTGCCTCGGAAGCAAGGCCATCACGTAGTGCACTGTCGACTGCATCGCCGAGGTCGTCCGCATCGACCACCGACGACAAATCGATGATCGTGCGCGCAGGTGTGGTGACGGCGAATCCCGCCATCTGACGCCGGTCCACGCGATGAAGGTCGGATGCCTTGTGCACATTCAGGTCTGAGCGCGCAATCCACCGGCCGGTCGGGATCGTGTACTCGAGGGGACCCTCTCCGAAGCCATCGAAACCGTGGAGCGCAGCGGCGCTTCGGTGCGACACCGTCGCCCCTTCGCCGAGGTCGAGCATGCCGACCATCAGACTTCGTCGCCAGGTCACCGGCACGCCGGGGAAGCCATACACGTTCGCCGCGTGACATTCGAGCACCCCGAGGTCGACTGACCTTCGCAACGCGCGACGGTCGCCCCCGATTCCCGTATGCCTGCCAGCGGCTGAACACGCCCTGTTGCTCGCGCGCCAAAGCCGCGAGTGGTCGCAGATCCATCGCCACGCCTCCCTGTAAAGAAGCGCCAGGGAAAGCCCCGCGAACATAGCCGCCAGCGTTTGAGGCAGGAATCGGACGCTCACCCGGTCCAATTCCTGCTTCAAACGAAAAAGCCGGCCCGGCGGCAGGGCAGAGGGACGGGGAGGGCGGCCAAACGAAAGCGCCGGCCCAGGGGTGGCTACGTTGGCGGGGGTGAGGGGCGCGACACATCGACTGCGCATGCCGTTCGAAGGCGATCACCACGAACGCACGCTGATGGCTTGGCCGACGCGCGTCGAACTCTGGGGAGAGCACCTCGGTCGGGCCGAGTTGGAGTACGCGGAGGTGGCGCGCGCGGTCGCGCGGTTCGAGCCGGTGACGGTGGTGACGCGGCAGGAGAACGCGGCGCGCGCCGGCGATCTCTGCGGCTCCGGCGTCGACATCGTCGAGCTCCCGATCGATGATTCGTGGACACGCGACAACGGGCCGATCTACGTCACCCAGCGCCGACAGCGCGTCGGCGTCGACTTCAAGTTCAACGCCTGGGGCGAGAAGTTCCTGCCCTACGAGGACGATGACCGGCTGCCCGAGCGTTGGTGCGCGCTGCGGGGCGAAGAGCGCATGCCCGTCGACCTCGTGCTCGAGGGCGGTTCGATCACCGTCGACGGCGACGGCACGCTCATCACGACGGAGCAATGCCTCCTCCACCCGAACCGCAACCCACACCTCACCCGCCGCCAGATCGAAGAAGGAATCAGCGCCGCCCTCGGCATCGATCGCTTTCTGTGGATCCCTTACGGGCTCGCCGACGACAAGGACACCGACGGGCACATCGATCTCGTGGCCGCGTTCACTCGTCCAGGGCGGATTCTGTTGCAGGGGTGTGATGACCCGGCCGAGGCCGACCACGGGCGGGCCGACGTCAACCGGCGCTGCCTCGAGGGAACCCTCGACGCGCATAGCCGAGAGTTGGAAGTGTCGGTCATACCCGTGCTCCCTTACGCGAACGTGAACGGCACGCGCGTCGCTGTCAGCTACCTGAACCTCTACCTCTGCAACGGAGGCGTCGTCGTGCCGGTGAGCGGGCACCCACGCGACGACGACATGCTCGCGCTTATCGCCGCCGAGTTCCCCGACCGCGCGCTCGTGACAGTGCCGGGCGCCACCATCGCGTTCGGCGGCGGCGGGCCGCACTGCATCACACAACAGATACCGGAGGTCCCGTGAGTGCCGACGTCGACCCCGACCAGCTGAAGGCCTTCTCGTTCCTGTTGTTCTCCAAGATGGAGGGTGCGGTGACCGCCGGCATGGTGCACCTCGGTGACCGGCTCGGCCTGTACACGGCCCTCGCCGCCGCGCCGGGTGCCGTCACAAGCCAAGAGTTGGCGAACCGCACGGGCCTGCACGAGCGGTGGGTGCGTGAATGGCTCCTCAACCAGGCCGCCGCCCGATTGCTCGTGAGCGACGACGGCGAGTCGTTCTCGCTGTCGCCCGAGGCCCGCGCCGTTCTGGCGACTCCGGAACACCCGGCCTACGGCATGGGCATGTTCGGCCGTCTGCCCAACACGATGGCCAAGTTGAACGAGCTGCCCGAGTCGTTCCGCACCGGAGTCGGCTACGACTACGACGCCCAGGGGCCGGAGGGCGCGGCCGGTGTCGAGCGCAGCTTCGCGCCCTGGTACCGGAACTTTCTCGTACCCGTCTGCCTCCCCGCGCTAGACGGCGTCGCCGCCAAGCTCGAGGCCGGTGCCACCGCCGCCGATGTCGGCTGCGGGGCGGGCGTGGCCGTGCTGACGATGGCGGCCGCCTTCCCCAAGAGCGAATTCCACGGGTACGACATCTCGCACTATGCACTCGAACGGGCTGACGCGAAGCGCGCCGAGCAAGGTGTCTCCAACGCCCACTTCCATGACGCGCGTCGGGAGCCCCTGCCCGACGATGGCTCGGTGGATCTCGTCACGACCTTCGACTGCATTCACGACATGACCCATCCGCAGGACGTGGTCGACGCCATCCGCCGGGCCATCTCGCCCGACGGCTCGTGGCTCCTCGTCGATATCAAGGCGAGGGAATCCTTCGCCGAGAACGTACGCAAAAACCCGATGGCTTCGATGATGTACGGCATCTCGGTCCTGTCGTGCATGGCGTCGGCGCTGAGCGAGCCTGACGGCGCCGGCCTTGGCACGCTCGGCCTGCCTCCGTCGAAAGCCGAGGCGATGGCGCGCCAGGCCGGATTCACGCGTTTTCGCAAGCTCGACATCGAACACCCCATCAACGCGTTCTACGAGATCCGTCCCTGACGTCAGGTACCCGGGTGCGCGGGAGGTTTCACGCGCTCGGCGAGCACGATCCCCTCGGAGTTCAGACGCGGCTCAAACTCTCCGCTGCCGAGCAGCTGTTCGAACAGTGCGCGTTCGTCGACTCCGAGCAGGCGCGTGTTCACTGCGAGCCAATGGACCTCACGCGGCTCACCCCGTTTGGTCGGGTCGATTCCGTAGTTCTTGTTCACCCACGGGTTCGGGAACGTGTAAATGACGGAACGGTGGGAGAGATGCGGAGCGAAGTTGTAGTCGACGGATACGCCGCGCTGGTCGCCGGCGAGCAGCTTGATCACATTCTCCTTCGCCACCTGTTCCGGCCCGACGGCGAGAGGCCAGTACCCGGTTCGGTAACGGACACCGAGCGGTGACGGGCCCCACGAACTTGTCGCGGCCAACGACGTGGCGAGCACAAAGATCACCGCCCCGGTGCCAACACGCGGGCGCCATCGCGCCAGCCGGGCCACGCCTTCCACCATGCCGAGGGCGAGGGCGGCAAGGGGCAGGGCCTGGTAGTGATAGCGGATGTCCCATGTGAAGTTCGCGGTCGTCAGGGCGTTGATCGCGAATTGCGGAAGCCCCGCGACGAGCACTTCAGGCGCGGCGAACGAGGTGAACCCGAATGGAACGGTGAGATCTCTGGCGTAGCCGACGGCGTCGTTTTGCCCGAGACGATCGACGACGTCACCGGGATGAATGATCCCGCGAAAGATCACCTCCGAGGGGCTTTTCCCGAGCTTGCCGTAGAGCGGCCCGTACACGGTGGTGCCGCCCGCCTCGTGGGGCACGAACCAGATCGCGAAGACGGCGAACCACGTCAGCCCTAGCGCCATGATCGCGGCGCCGACGCGCACCTGTCGGCGCACGATCCAGAGGAGTCCGATCCCGGCCACGAACAGTGCGACGTCCTCCTTCCAGAGCAGGGCGCCGACGAGGAGCACCGCCCCCAGCGTCCACCGGCGGGCGTCGAGGGCGAGATAGGCCCAAAGCAAGAACGGAATCGCCATTACCTCGGGGTGGAAGGTCTCCCACACGAAGTACTGCACCGATGGATGCATCAACCACGCCGCGCCGAGCGCGGTGCTCACCCACGGGTTCGCGAAGCGGCGCCGGGCGAGAATGGCCACCGGGATCGCCGACGCGCCGAGGACGAGCACCTGGAGTACGTCCCACGTGTTCGCGCCGCCGCCGAGCCAGAGAAGGGGCACGAGCGCGTAGTAGGCGAGGGTCGCGTGGTGACCGAAGACCCTCACTCCACGGATCGTGTTGAGGCTCTGGCCGTGCGCGAGCAGCCAGATCGACTGGTCGTTGATCCCGAGGTCGAAGTCGATCGTGCCGAACCGCTGCTGGCGCAGCACTACCAAGTGGCTGAATGTCCCGACGAAGACGACGATTGCGCCGAGGAGAGCCAGGGCAGGGGGATCGTGGAGCAGGCGATCGAGGCCGGAGCGCCACCGGGCCGTCAGCTCGGCGGCCCCTTTCATCAGGGCGACCGTAGTGGCCCGCTCTGCTCCGACACCGCCGATGCTTGACACGTGTGTTTAACTGACTCATCAGTCAGTTCAGACTGATCGGTCAGTCAGGACAATGGACTAGCCGGACATCCAGCTGGGGCGCTGGTAACCCACCGCCGACCGGTAACAAGGGGTTGGAACCCATGGCATTGCTCGCTGACGCCGCGGGCCTTGATTGGACGCTCGACCACGTGATCGAGCAGCAGGAGCGGGAGTTTCTCTCCCGCCAGCCGAGATCGGCGGCCATCACGGCACGGGCGCGCCGCTCACTAGCCGGGGCAGCCACGTCGTCGTGGATGATCGCCCGACCGGGAACCGTGTGGGTGTCCCACGGCGATGGCGCCAAGATCTACGACGTCGACGGTACCGAGTACGTCGACCTCCACGGCGGGTACGGGCGTGATGGCGGTCGGCCATAGCCATCCGGCGGTGGTGGAGGCAGTCGAGCGCCGGATGCGCCTGGGCTCGCATTTCGCCCAACCCACCGAGGACGCAATCGTCGTCGCCGAGGAACTGGCCCGCCGATTCCGCTTGCCGCTGTGGCGCTTCACCAACTCGGGCACCGAGGCCACGATGGATGCGATCCATCTGATGCAGTCCATCACGGGGCGCGACCTCATCGTGAAGATCGAGGGCAGCTATCACGGCCATCACGTCGCGGTCATGGTGTCGATGTATACAACTCGGTCGACGAGCTCGGTCCGTCCGATCGACCCCGCAGCGTCGCCGCGGGTCGCGGCATTCCGCAGGCGACGATCGACCTCTGCGTGGTGGTGCCGTTCAATGACCTTGTCGTGCTCGAGCGCGTTCTGCACGAGCGGCGCGGCGCGATCGCCGGGATGATCATGGAACCCATGATGATGAACGCCGGCATCGTGGCTCCGTTGCCCGGCTATCTCGAAGGCGTCCGGGAGATCACCCGTATCGAGGGGGTTCTGTTGGCCTTCGACGAGGTCAAGACGGGCCTCACGGTCGGCCCTGGCGGCGCGACGCAGTTGTTCGGCGTGGTACCCGACATCGTGTGTGTGGCCAAGGCGATGGTTGGCGGGCTGCCGTGCGGAGCGATCGGTGGCACTCACGAGGTAATGAGCGCGATCGCCGACGGGCGCTACGACCAAGTCGGCACGTTCAACGGCAGCCCGCTGACCATGGCTGCGGCCCGCGCCACTCTCACGGAAGTGCTGACCCCCGCGGCGTATCACCACTTCGACACCCTCGGTCGCATCATGGTCGACGGCGCGCTCGACGCGCTCCGCGAGCAAGGAATCGCCGCGTACGGGCACCGCTATGGCGCCAAAGGCTGGTGTCGTGTTCTCGGCGAATCCGGTTCGCAACTACCGCGATTTTCTCGCGACGGGCACCGAGCTCAGCCATTGCCATTGGCTGTTCCAGCACAACGGCGGAGTGTTCCTACCACCGTGGGGCAAGAGCGAACAGTGGATGTTGTCGGTGCAGCACACCGTGGCCGACGTCGGCCGGTTCGTCGAAAACATCGACAAGTTCGCGGGCATCGTCGGCGCGCTCCAAAGCCTCGACTCGGGGCGAGGCGAGACTCGATACGCGTGAACTAGCTTCGCCGCACACCGAGAGAAGGGGATCTTCGCCGTGGCCCAACAGGTCAACGCCGTCGTTGCACGAACCGTGAAGAAGCCGGTGACCATCGAGACGATCGTGGTACCCGATCCCGGGCCCGGCGAGGCACTCGTAGCGGTGCAGGCATGTGGGGTATGCCATACCGACCTGCACTATCGAGAGGGCGGCATCAACAACGACTTCCCGTTCCTGCTCGGACACGAAGCGGCGGGCGTCGTCGAGTCCGTTGGTCCCGGCGTCACGCACGTGGCACCCGGTGACTTCGTCATCCTGAACTGGAGGGCGGTCTGCGGAACGTGCCGGTCGTGTCGCAAGGGTAAGCCCTGGCTCTGCTTCTCGACGTTCAACGCCACGCAGAAGATGACGCTGAGCGATGGCACTGTTCTTTCTCCTGCGCTCGGCATCGGCGCGTTCGCGGAAAAGACGCTCGTGGCCGCGGGCCAATGCACGCCGGTTGACCCGGCCGCGTCACCGGCCACCGCCGGTCTGCTCGGGTGCGGTGTGATGGCGGGCCTGGGTGCGGCGATGTATACCGGCAACGTGCAGCGAGGCGACACCGTCGCGGTGTTCGGATGTGGAGGCGTCGGCGACGCGGCGATCGCGGGGGCCAAGCTCGCCGGCGCGTCGACGATCGTGGCGATCGACCTCGATCCTCGCAAGTTGCTGTGGGCGAAGGACTTCGGGGCGACGCACACCGTCGATGCATCGAAGGAAGACGCGGTGGCGGCGGTGATTGCCGCCACGGGAGGCCTGGGCGCCGACGTCTGCATCGAGGCGGTCGGCAACCCGAAGGTGCTCGAACAGGCGTTCTTCGCGCGCGATCTCGCAGGGACGGTCGTACAGGTTGGCGTACCTACGCCGGCGATGCGCTTCCCCGACATACCGATGATCGAGTTCTTCGGTCGGGGCGGCGCGCTCAAGCCGAGTTGGTACGGCGATTGCCTGCCATCGCGCGACTTCCCGATGCTCATCGACCTGCATCTGCAGGGCCGGCTCCCGCTCGAGAAGTTCGTCTCGGAGACGATCGGTCTCGACGGCGTCGAAGAGGCGTTTCACCGGATGGAGCGCGGCGAGGTCCTGCGCTCCGTCGTGGTCTTCTAGCGACCGTCAGGCGACGTGTTTGGCCGGGGTCTTGCGACTACGGCGGGGTTCCTTGAACGCGTTCGGGGCCAGGCCCAACTCTACGCACGCGGATTGACGGACCCATTCGAGAAGCTGCTCGCGGCTGATGACCCCCTCGTGCACGGTGACCTGAACACCGAGGCCGTCGAGCAGCGCGGCGAGCCGCCACGCGGCACCGTGAGGGTCGCTGCAACGAAACGAGTGGTCGGCCACGCCCTCGCGTATCACCGACTCGAGGGCCTGCTTCCAGTGCAGATCGAGGTCTTGGGAGATCTTCTTCAGCGCCGGCGAACGGAGCGCTTCACCCCAGCCGTCGATCCAGAGCATCCAGCCCGACTCGGCCTCGGCGGGGGAGTACAGCTTGAAGACCTTGTCGAGCTTGGCCAGCGGCGAGCTGGCGGAATCGATCTCGGCGGCGACCCGCGCGAGGTCGATGGCGGCGGCGTACTGGAAGGCCTCGGCGAGAAGCTGATCCTTGGAGTCGAAGTGGTAGTGAATGAGGCCGGTGGACACGCCGAGCTTGTTGGCCACGTCGGAAACGCGCGTCGCGGCAAAGCCCCGCTCGATCACGACTTGGCAGGTCATCTCGAGGATTTCGGTGCGCCGTTCCTCGACGGTGGTCCTCTTCACTAGCCGGGCACGATACAAGGCGCGGTCAGCCGCGACGCGTATTGACGCTGTCAATTGTGATCGAGTGCCTGGGCCAGCAGCCTGTGCACGTGGGCGACACCACGCTCGTGGACTGGTGCCAAGCGACCACGCGTGTCGATGCCCGCGTTGTAGCCACGCTGCACCGCCTCGCAGATGTCGAGGTCCTGCTCACCTACCCGGGTGCTGGCCTCGTGGTCGGCCTTGCGACGATCGTCGTCGACGTCGGGGTGCCAGAGCCGCACGTAGTCGACGCGCGTCGATCGCGGGCCGGCCGGAGTCAGCCAGAACGCGGATCCGTAGCGCGGGAAGATGCTCACGAGCAGGTTGGGCAACAGTGTGTAGTAGAGACCGCCAATGAACACATCGCCGACCTGCGTGCGAGTGACCGACGCCCACTCTGGATCAGTGGGGAGGCTGTTGGCGAGTGTTTCTTCGGCCGAGTTGCGGGATGAAGGGGACGGTCCCATGCGAGCGAGATGGTCCCTTCGGTGACGATTGGGTAGTCCCACCCTTTGACGATGAGCTCGGGGTGGATCCACGGCGTGTGGAAGTTCTCCGAGTAGTTCTCGACCATCGCTTTCCCGTTGAAGTTACGAACGGCGTACGGGCACTGAAGCAGGCGCGCGCTGACCGTGCCTTGCGCGACAGGAGCGCCCCGATGCCGGCACACGTTCAGGAAACCGCGCAGGCGCCCCTCGACGTCGCGCGCAAGGACAATTGGTACCTCTCCTGCGACGGTGGTGGCGTGGTACGAGCCGGGCGCGACCACATCGTCGGTGACGCCCACGCACGACCACCCGTGGCGGAAGATCCGTTCGAGCTCGAGTTCGTGGTGTCCGTCGTCCGCGTAC
>JBDUDK010000148.1:0-25907 GCA_040002995.1 Acidimicrobiales bacterium
CGGTGAGCCGGCCTGTAGGCGGGGTTCTGTCCAGGCCTTGCGGCCGTGGGTGATCATCCATCTATGCGGCCTACCTGAGGGTGCCCTTGCGGGCGAGCGGGCCACTCACGCCCTCGTTTTGGCCTTGCTCCGGGTGGGGTTTACCGAGCCGTCCGAGTCACCTCGGACGCTGGTGCGCTCTTACCGCACCGTTGCACCCTTGCCTGTGACACCCGCCGAAGCGAGACGTCCATCGGCGGTCTGCTCTCTGTGGCACTTTCCTGCGAGTCACCTCGACTGGCTCTCGCCAGCACCCTGCCCTTTGGAGCCCCGACCTTCCTCAGCCCGGTGCGAGCACCGAGCCGCGATCACCCAGCCGGCTCACCGTCACTCGAGCGTAGCGGTCGGTAAAGTAGGGGTTCACCCGGTTCCACGTCGGCGTGGGGAGGGATCGTCGCATGCGGAGCCGCAAGCGCTCCTACGAAGAGCTACGCCTCGAGGAGTACGACTTCTATCCGTTTGTCTTCACCGAGGCCGGGCCCATCGAGTTCGACCCCGTCAAGTTCAAGGCGGCGGTCGACTACCTACTTATCCACGACAACCCACGGGCCGCCGGCGAGCTCATCGTCATCGGCGAGCAGAACTTTGTGCGCGATACGTTCGGGTCGCGCGAGCTCGCGCAGTACAAGGAGCTCTTCGAGAGCTACGAGGGCGCTCGCCTCATACGCGACAACACCGCGTATCTGGAGAACTACAAGCGCATCGTCCGCCTGCTCGGGCAGTCGTTTCCGAACACTGGCATCGAGATCCTGTTGCACGACTTGGTCAACCCCGCGAACTCGATCGTGGCCATCGAGAACGGCATCGTCACCGGGCGGGTGATCGGCCAGGGCACCACCAAGCTCGTACTCGATCTCAAGACCCGCGGCCATCAGGGTCAGGACAAGTTGAACTACGAGCTCAAAATCGGAAGCCGCCAGTTCAAGTGCACGACGGTCCCGATCTTCCGGCCTGACTTCGGTCTCGTGGGCGCGATCTGCATCAACATCGATTCTCGGTTCCTACGCGAGGAGGTGATGACGAACCAAGCGAAGCTCGTCGCCTTCTTCGACAACTTCCTGAGAACCGACATAGAGCTCGACGAGAACATCCTCTCCCGAGACGAAAATCGCAAGGCGCTCAGTGGCAAACGACACTTTCTCGACGAGGCCATACGGGCGCCCGCCGTCGGGGCCAAGGAGAGCCGCCATCTCGCGGCGATTCTCTTCTCCGACATTGTCAACTTCACGGCCACGATGGAAGCCGACGAGCGGAAAGCGCTTGCGGTAGTGGTCGACAACGGCAAGGTCCATCGCGACGCGCTGGCTCGCTTCGGGGGCCGCTTGCTGAAGGAACTCGGAGACGGTGTGCTGGCCAGCTTCGTCTCGGTGTCCGACGCCGTCTCGTGTGCGGCGGCGATCCAATCGGCCGTCGCGGCCCACGGCGGCTATCAGATTCGCATCGGCGTGCACCTGGGTGAGGTGGTGGCCTCGGGCGGCGACGTGTTCGGCGATGGCGTGAATCTCGCGTCGAGGATTCAGGGCGAGGCGGAGCCCGGCACCATCGTAGTTTCGGAGGCTGTGTTCAACAACGTCCGCAACAAACCCGGCATCACGGCGCGAGACCTAGGCGAGCGACGCCTCAAGAACGTCAGCGACCCGGTCCGCTTGTTCGCGCTCGAATCGGTCTAAGTAGAGCGGCTATGTCGTAGCGGTCGTAGTAGCGGGCTTCTCGTAGTACTCGAACGAGTTCGGGCCGAGCGCTGACGACACCGGTCCGAAGGCACCCGGCACTCGGTAGATGGGTTGCTTTGGCGGGGGAGCGATTGTGGTGGTGGTCGCACCGCCCGACGCTGCGGTCGTGGTCGTGGTGGTGGCGACGGCTGGCGCCGTCATACCCGGTGCGATGAGTGCCCGCGTGATGAAGCTCGCGAGCACCGCGCCGTGGCGGGAATCCACGCCAGCGGCGGCCATGACCGCCTGCCGAAGGGCCGGCTTTGACAACACCGGCACCATCGCTTGGTAGGTCGCGGCGGCGACGCTTTCGAGCGAGTAGACAAACTCGAGGGCGGACTGCTCGTCGTCCACGGCGACGGCTCCCTTCGAGTCCTTCGTGATCTGTGGAGCGATGAGCGCGTTCCAGACGATGTCGTTGCGCTTCGTGAACGCTTCTCCGCCGGCGGTGGCGGTGGCCTGCTCGAAGCTCGCCGCGTGTTTGCGGTGATGGTCTTGGAACGTCGTGACCGCGGGCGATGCGGCCGACGGGAGCAAGCCGGAGTCGAGCGCGAACTGGTAGGCATCGACCACCGTGTGTTCGAGTGACGACGCAGTGCGCAGCAACACGATGTCGTCGATGACTTGCGCGGGCGGCTTGTCGACGGAATCGGGCGAGCCGGAGGACGGGATGACGGGAGGCACCGCCTTCTTCTTGCACGCCGCAAGTACCGCGGCGGTGGCGACCGTGAAACCACCCACCGTGAACAGCTTGCGGCGGGTGAACCGGGCCGCTTCGTCGCGAACGTCCATGTCGACTCCTAAGCGAGGGGGTAGTCGGCGGGCTTTAACGCGTTCGACGCCGTTTCGAACTCGGGCACGTAGTTCGCGACATCCTTCTTGAGCACCTGGCCGAGCACCACGGCATGGTCGGCCTCGATCGGGAGAATGGAGCCGACGAGCTGAGCCGGCTCGGTCGCTTGGACTACACCAAGTGCGTAGAGATACGTCGAGGCGGCTGCGTTCTCGAGGTCGAACGCGAGCTCGAGAAGGGCGGATTGATCAGCGGCCCCTTTGAATTTCGGCGCGAACGCATCAAGCAGTTGCTGGTTCGGCTGGCCCTGCGCGGCCTTGCCGGCCAGCGCTGCCAACGCTGCGGCGTGCTCGCGATGGTGGCCCCGGAAGATCATGGCGACTTCGGCCACGGTGGCGTCGGTGAGCTTCTTCGAGTCGATCGCGGATTGATAGGCCGCGACGGCCACCAGCTCGACACTCTGAGCGAAGGCCAGGAGGGTCAGGTCGTCGTCGGTGGGGTGTACGGCGATGGTGGTGGTAGTCGTGTCGGCGGCTGATGCGGAGCCGACGAGCGGCCCGAGCGCGACCGATGTACCGGCGATCGTGATCACGGCGCCCGCGCGCAGAAATTGCCTTCTACTCGAACGGACAACGCCGTCGCAGTCGAAGTGCAACGCGGCGAGATCATCAGGAAGCGTGCGCATAGCGTCGCGATGGCGCGCGTCGACATCGCGGGCGAGGCGGCGCAAGGTGATGATGTCCACGAGAAAGCGTCTCCTTGGTCAGCCCAGGACCGTGACGGTGCCGGTCATGCTGTTGTGGATGTTGCAGAAGTACTCGAACTTTCCGACCTTGTCGAACTTGAGAACGCTTTGACCCCCTTGGCCGATTGGGTCTTGCGTCGCGCCGTCTTTGATCGCAATCTGATGGTTGACACCGTCGGTGTTGTTCCATGTGACCGAGGTGCCGGGCTTAACCGGGAGATCCTTCGGGGTGAACGCGAAGTCCTTGATGGTGACCGTGTTGGCGATTCCCGGCTGGGTGTTGCCCGTGGTGGTCTTGCTCGTACTCGAGCAGGCTCCGAGGCCGAGCAAAAGAGCGCAGCTGACGGCGGCGGTGGCGGTGACGCGAAGCGAATTAGTCACGGTTGACTCCTTGGGGACGAGGACAATCTAGAAGTCGAGGGCCGATAGGTCCGGAATCCAGCCTTGGGCGCGCTGGACAGCCTCACGCCATCGGTCCCGATCGAGCACCTTGCCCGGTTCGATCCGCTGGCGGGGCCGCCAGGCCTTGGCGATGTCGTCGAGATCGGCCCACGTACCCACGGCGAGGCCGGCCAGGAACGCCGCACCCAGCGTGGTGGCCTCCGTGACCGGCGCGATCTCGACCGGGCGTTGGGCGGCGTCGGCCAAGGCCTGCACGAAGGTCGGATTCGCGCTCATGCCACCGTCGATGCGCAGCGACTCGATGCTCACTCCAGCGTCGGCCTCGGCCGACTCGACAAGATCGACGCCGCGCTGGGCGACGCCCTCGAGCACGGCTCGCACGACATGGGGCCTTCCGCTGCCGCGGGTGAGCCCGAGGAGCGTGCCGCGAGCGCCGAAGTCCCAGTAGGGCGTACCCAGTCCGAGGAGGGCAGGGACGTACATGACACCCTCGGCGTCGTTGCACGAGGCAGCCACGGTGTGGGATTGCGCGGCGTCGTCCAGGATGCCGAGATCGTCGCGGAGCCACTCGATGTTTGTGCCCGCCGACAGCATGATCGCTTCGACGCCCCAGGTAACGACACCACCGGCCCGCCACGCGACGATCGGGAAACTGCCATGTCCGCCGCGGTCGGCGAAACTGGGACGTTCCGGTCCTACGCAGAGATCGAGCATTCCGCCGGTGCCGAAGGTGATCTTGGCCAGGCCGGAACGGACGCAACCTTGACCGATGAGCGACGCCTGTTGATCGCCGGCGATTCCCGCGATCGGCGGTGCGCCGGGAAGCGCGGTCGCCGGACCGACCACACCGCTGGAGTCGACGACTGAAGGGAGCATCGCTAGCGGAATGCCAAGTCGGTCGCAGAGGCCATCGTGCCAGCCCGACGCGTCGGCGACCATCAAGCCGGTGATCGCCGCATTGGTGAGATCGGTGACGTGGAGGGCGCCTCCGGTGAGCGTCCAGATCACCCACGAATCGACCGTCCCGAAGCAGAGGTCGCCCGCGCGGTCGGGTGCGAACGTGTCGAGCAACCACGCCACTTTGGTAAGGGATTGGTTGGGCATGACCCGGTGGCCCTCGGCCCCGAGTGTGAGGCAGGTGAGCAGGGTGCGCAGGTCCTGCCAGCCGAGCGCGGGTCCTACGGGTTGACCGGTGGCACGATCCCACACGATCGTCGACGCACGCTGATTGGCGATGCCCACCGCCTCGATGCCACCCTCCTCATCGATCGCCGCGTGGGCGGTCTCCAGCACGAGCTCGGCGAGGCGAGACGCGTCGAACTCGACGAGGCCCGGAAATGGTGAATCCGGCAAGAAGGCGATGCGATGGTCGGCTGCGATCGTGGCGTCGTCGCGGACGACCGCGCTGCGCACGCTGCTCGTGCCCACATCGACGACCAGAATGCTCACGAGGACCGTCCTTCTGGGGGTCGAGCCGACGGCTTGATGGCCCAGCTTCCCATGAGTCCCCCCACGACTCCGGCAACCGCCGACAGTACGAGACTCGAGACGATCCGACTCCAATGCAGGGGCTCTCCGGCGAGCGCGCGTCGGACGGTTCCGAACGCCTGGATGAGGACGAACACGCTGACGGCGGTGATGATCCCGTGGGTGAGTGGTGTTTCGCGGCACTGTTTCCACGCCGCCACGCCCGCGCCCAGCACGAGACCCATCAACACCAGGGCGGTGAGAACCGACGCGAGCCCTTTGCGGTCGTCTCGAAAGAAGGCGGCGGCGATACCGAAGGGGAGGGCGAAGCACGCCGCCACCGACCCACCCTGGCGCAGGGCGACGGTGTCGAGGCGACTCACGGCCAGGCAACCTCGCCGAACGGTGACGGCAGGCCCAGCTTGCCCGGGTTCAAGATCCCGTTCGGGTCGAGAGTTCTCTTCATCATGGCGAAGACGCCGAAGCCGGCGCCCAACGCGTCACGGACGAAGCGGCTCCGATTGAGGCCGACCCCGTGATGGTGACTCAGGTTGCCGCCGGCGCGTAGGACCGCCTGCGTGCCGACATCCCAAAGGTGGATATAGGTGTCGTCGCGTTCGGGCACTGGAGGCGTCGCGGCAAACGTGAAGTACAAGCACGCGCCGTCGGTGTATGCGTGGCTCTGGTGGCACGTGGCCGCGCGGGCGTGAGGAACGGAGAGCAGCGCGGCGATGGTGGCGGCGCGGACGGCGGGGAGACACCGCCACGGAGCGGCGATCTCCATGGTGTCGACGACGAAGCCCTTCGTGATCAGCGCTTCGAGCGCACTGACGTCGTTTCGATGTTGCAGCCACTGCTCGACCAACGCGTCGTCGAGCGCATCTGCGGCGCGGCATTCCTCTGCGACGATCGCCATCACCCCATCAAGGAGGACTGCCTCTCCCTCGTCGAGCACAAGCAATACGTTCGTGTGGCCATCGGTGCCGTACGACCGTTTCGCCTCCGCTTCGTCGTACAAGCGCAGTACCGCGGGCGTGGCGCCGCGACGCACGATGCGCCGGCACGCGTCGAGCCCTTCGTCGAAGCTCGCGAACCCATAGGCCGCGCGGCGCTCAGCGGGAGGCACCGGATGCGCCCGCAACCGGACGCCAACGATCACCCCGAGACTGCCCTCGCTGCCCACGAAGAGTTGTGTGAGGTCGGGTCCGACCGCGGCACGCGGCGCTCCGCCCGTGGTAACGACCGTGCCGTCAGCGAGTACGACGTCGAGTCCGACCACGATGTCTTCGATCTTGCCGTAGCGCGTGGAGTACTGGCCGGCACCGCGACACGCCACCCAGCCGCCCACTGTCGAGAGCTCGATCGATTGGGGCCAGTGGCCCACGGTGAGCTGGTGGTCGGCCCGCAGCACGCGTTCGAGGTCACCGCCGAACGTCCCCGGCAAGACGGAGACCGTCAGCGAGGAGTCGTCGACCCACTCGATCCCGGCCATCGCCGTGAGATCGAGCACGATGCCGCCGTGTACGGGCACGCTCGCGCCGCACACGCCACTTCGTCCGCCCGCGGCCGTGACGGGAATCGCCGCGTCGTTCGCGATACGCAGGACGTCGGCGACCTCGGCCGTCGTGTTGGGCCGGGCGATCACCGACGCGAGCCCACCCACTTGATTTTCGAGCGCCCACGCCATGGCGAGTGGCCACCAGTCTCGGCTGGCCTCCACGAGCGATGGCGTGTCGGTGAGAACTAAACGGCACGCGCCACGAAGGCGATCGACGACCGACGGATGGACGCTGACGTGGCGCGCGTCGAGATGTTCTCCGAAAGGCCCGCCCGGCGTTGCGAATCGAATAGGCGGGGTGGGGGGCACGGACTACGCACCCAGCGCGGCGTCGAGCGCGGTCTCGGGGAGCTGGGCGCTTTCGCGTTCATGGGTGATCGAGCTGCGGTAGCGCGCCGCGTCGGACGCGGCCTCGGCCGGGGTCCAGCCCAGCTCGGCGGCGAGAAGGTTGGCCACATCGGTCGCCGCAGCGGCGGAATTGTCGCGGGCGAGGAGCCGGGCGCGTGTGCGGCGAGAGAGCACATCGTCGACCGAGCGGGCCATCTCGTGGCGTACCGCCCACACAACCTCCGCCTTCACATAGGGAAGCCCGGGCACGACCGGCAGGGCGAGGTCGGGGTCGTCAGAGATGAGCGCGTCGATCTGGCGCGCCTCGCTGCCGTACCGACGGGTCAAGTGGGCGGACAGCGACTGATCGGCAGGGTCGGGCTCGGTGAAGCCCACGGCACCCAGAAGGGGAAGGTGCGAGGTCTTACTGCGTCGGTGGATGTCGAGCTCCCGACAAACCTCGTCGACGGTATCGACCGCCATTCGGCGGTAGGTCGTCAGCTTGCCGCCGGTGACGGTGATCATCCCGCCGGGGGAGCGCGTCACCGTGTGGCGCCGCGAGAGGTCGGCGGTGCGCGCGTTCTGCGCGGTCTTGACGAGAGGGCGCAGCCCGGCCCACGTTCCGAGCACGTCGCGCTCCGTAAGGGCGGGCGTGATCGACGCGTTGGCGGCGCGAAGAACGTAAGCGACATCGTCGGCGGTGCAGAGGGGATCGTCGAGCGGTCCGTCGTAGTCGCTGTCGGTAGTTCCGATGTAGGTGAGGTCACCGGCCGGCACGACGAACAGCGAGCGCCTGTCCTTCGGCACGGGGATCACGACCGCGATGTCGTTGCGCACCTTGGCCCAGGGCACCGTGAGGTGGATGCCCTTCGCGGGGCGTATCGAGTCGGGAAAGCGATCCTCGTCGAGCGCACGCACTTCGTCGGCCCATACCCCCGACGCGTTCACAGTAACTAGAGCCCTCACGTCGATGCGGCGCCCGTCGGCCTCGACTTCGGCCCCGCTCACGTGGCCGTTGGCGTCGTGGAGGAGGCCCACGACCCGCGCTCCGTTGGTGAGCACCGCACCCGCTGCCGCTGCGGTTCTCGCGATCGTGACCACGAGCCGCGCGTCGTCGGTGCGGGCGTCGTAATAGAGGTAAGCCGACGCGACGCGTTCGGCAGGCATCGTTGGCATGTGTGCGAGCGCTTCCTCTTTCGTGAGGCGCTGGTGAAGCTTGCCTATCCGCCATCCGCCCGTGAGGTCGTACATCCACAGGGCGCTGCCGAGGGCGCGCGCGATCTTCGGGTTCATGAGGCCGTCCTTCGACAGGATCGGGATCATGAACGGCAGCAACCGCACGAGGTGAGGGGCGATGCGGCGGAGGCGCTGACGCTCATGGAGGGCCTCGTACACCAGCGCGATCTCGCGCTGTTGCAAGTACCGCAGACCGCCGTGGATCAGCTTGGACGACTTCGACGAGGTGCCCGAAGCGAAGTCGCCTCGTTCGACGAGCGCGGTCCGCAGCCCGCGCGAGCTGGCATCGAGCGCCACGCCAACACCGGTGATGCCGCCGCCGACGATGAGAACGTCGAACGTCTCGTCGCTCAGACGGGCGAGGGCCGCGGCTCGATCGAAGGGGGGAGCCGTCACGACCGCCGAGTGTACGGGCGACGGTCGATCGCGTGTCAGCTGTTGCGGTAGCGGCGGACGGCCAACGGTGCGAAGACGGCAACGATGCCGACGCACCAGGCGACCGCGGCCAGCACCTTCCCCGTCGTGGGACCGCCGAGGCATAGGGCGCGGACGGCATCAACCGTCACGGTGACCGGCTGGTGTTTCGCAAAGCCTTGCAACCAGCCCGGCATGCTTGAGGTCTGCACGAAGGCCGACGACGCGAACGTGAGGGGGGCCAGGATGGGGAACGACGCGGCTTGCGCGGCCTCGGCGTTGCCGATGGCGAGGCCGATCGTGGCGAAAATCCACGACAGCGAGAAGCTGAAAAGCAGCATCAACGCCACGCCGGCGATCAGCCCGAGCGCGTTCGTGTGAATGCGGAACCCGACCATGAAGCCGACGATCACCATTAATGTCACGACGAACACGTTGCGGGCGACGTCGGCGACCGTGCGTCCGATCAGCACAGCGGACCGTGCCATGGGCAACGAGCGGAATCGGTCGATAAGGCCCTTGTTCAGATCCTCGGCGAGCCCGACTCCCGTGTTGATGGCGCCGAACGTGATGGTCTGGGCGAAGATGCCCGGCATCAAGAAGTCGACGTAGCGGAAGCCCGTCACCCGTATCGCGCCGCCGAACACGTACCGGAACAAGAGCACGAAGATCACGGGTTGGATGGTGGCGAACACGAGCAGCTGAGGACTCCGCCGAAGGTTGACGAGGTTGCGCCACGCAATCGTGAGCGCGTCGGATACGGCGTGGCCCTCTACCGCGCTCGCCGGGGTGAACCTCTGAATGGGGGACGTGATCGCAGTCATGCGGCACCTTTCTGCGCCCGCCGTGAGCGGCGACCGTTGGCGAAATCAGATGTCGGCTCTGCGGTTGCGCCGTGGCCGGTGAGGGTCAAGAAGACGTCGTCGAGTGTTGGCTCTCGTATGCCGAGCGAGGCCGGTTCCAGGTGCGCTCGGTCGAGGCGCCGCACCGCCTCCACCATGGTGTGAGCCCCGTCGTCGACTTTGAGCGTGACCGTGGCGCCGTCGACAGCGACCCGGCAGAGGCCCTCGAGAGCAACGGCGGCCTGCCGGGCGGCGGCTGGGTCGCTCATGCCGACCTCTATCACGGTGGAACCGAGTCGCGCCTTCAATTCCGCGGCCGTTCCTTCGGCGATGAGCTTGCCTCCGTCGATCACGATGATGTTGTCGGCGAGACGGTCAGCCTCCTCGAGATACTGCGTCGTGAGGAGCACCGTGACGCCACCGCTGACGAGCTCTTCGATGACACCCCACATATCGGTGCGGCTGCGCGGGTCGAGCCCGGTGGTGGGTTCGTCGAGGAACAGCACGGGCGGACGGTGGACAAGGGCGGCGGCGAGATCGAGCCGCCGGCGCATCCCCCCCGAGAACGTCTTGATCGGCCGATCGGCCGCGTCGGTCAGGTTGAACTGCGCGAGCAGCTCGGCCGATCGCCCCGGGATGTCGGCCTTCGGAATGTGGGTGAGCCGGCCCATGAGTCGGAGGTTCTCGCGGGCCGTGAGGTTCTCGTCGACGGCGGCGTACTGGCCGGCCAGTCCGATCGACGCGCGGACGCGCTGAGGCTCGAGCGCCACGTCGAGGCCGAGCACCGAAGCGTGACCGCGGTCGGGCTTCAGGAGGGTCGTCAAAATTCGCACCGTGGTGGTCTTGCCGGCTCCGTTGGGGCCGAGGAGGCCGAGCACAGTGCCCGCAGGGACTTCGAGGGAGACACCGTCGAGGGCGACCACCGGCCCGTAGTGCTTCGCGAGGTCGACGGCGACGATCGCAGCGTCAGTCATGTCGAATACGTTCCCATAGATGGTTGAGTCATCGCAAGTATTAAGTAACTTCAATAATCTAAGCGTATGAACAACACCGACCACGATGTGGTACCGTGGGGTTGTGAGTAGGAAGAAGGCCGATATCGCCGCCGACGCTTGGCGAGCGATGGTCGATCTCCTTCAATCACGCAAGGACACGTTCCTCGAGATCGCGTCCTCCCTCGGCATTACTCCCGGCCACGTGCACGCGCTGCTCTCGATCGATGCCGCCCACGGTCAGCCCATGGGCACGCTCGCCACGGCATGGAAGTGCGACGCGTCGAACGTGACCTTCCTCGTCGACCGCCTCGAGCAGAAGGGCTTCGTCGAGCGTCGCCCATCGCTTGGCGACCGTCGCGTCCGCACGGTCGTGCTCACGGAAAGTGGCCGCTCGGCCCAGGAGGCGATTAGGGCGCGCCTCTACGAGCCCCCGGCAAGCCTCCTCGACCTGTCCGTTGCCGAACTCGAGCTTCTGGCTGACGCGCTACACCGCGTGCTTGAAGGCAGGGTTCCCAAACCGGCGACGACCACGTGAAGTGAGGCGCGTCACGGGGTGAGTCGCGGCCGTGGAAAGGTTCTAGTCCGTGACGACGACGTACGACCCGAAGGACCCCAGGTACTTCGACGAGGCCCCGGTTCGTGAGGAGCTCACGAGAGTTTTCGACCTTTGTTACGGCTGCCAGCTCTGCAACAAGTTCTGCACCGCCTTTCCGACCCTCTTCGCCGCCATCGACCGCCACGATGACCACGACGCCGCGAATCTGACCAAGGCCGAGCAGGACCAGGTCAACGACGAGTGCCTCCAGTGCAAGCTCTGCTACGTGAACTGCCCGTATATCCCCGGGCAGAGCGATTGGAATGTCGACTTCCCCCGGCTCATGCTGCGAGCCGACGCGATGCGCCATGCCACCGGTCAGGTCTCGCGGCGGAGCCGGCTGAGCGAGCGCTTTCTCGGTCGCACCGATCTGCTCGGGCGGATCGGAACAGCCACGTCGGGTCTCACGAACGCCGTGATCGCCAAGCGCGGGGGCCTGAACCGCAGGGTGATCGAAGCCGCCGTCGGCATCGCGTCGCAGCGGCTGCTCCCGCCCTACGCGAAGCAGCGCTTCTCGACATGGTTCCGAAAGCGCGTGCGGACTCGGATCGAGCGCCCACAGGGCAAAGTCGCGATCTTTCCTACATGCCTTGTCGAGTACCAGAACCCGGCGATTGGTCAGGACCTGGTGAAGGTGTACGAGCGCAACCGCATCGACTGCTCCCTCGTCGACGGCGCTCGCTGTTGTGGCGCGCCGTACCTACACAGCGGCGACGCCGACACCTTCAGCAAACACGCGAAGAGCAACGTCGAGGCGCTTGCGGCGGCGATACGAGCGGGCCACGACATCGTGGTGCCCCAACCGACGTGCAGCTACATCCTGAAGAATGACTACATCGACTACGTGGGAGGGTCCGACGCCAAACTCGTCGCGGCGAACACCTACGACGTTTGCGAGTACCTCATGCGCGTGCACCAGGACGAGGGCACGTCGCTCGACACCGACTTTCTCGGTGATGTGCCCGCGACGATCACCTACCACACGCCGTGTCACCTTCGGGCCCAGAACATCGGGCTCAAGAGCAGAGATCTGATGAAGCTCACGGGGGCGAGGATCCAGGTGGCCCAGAGCTGTTCGGGCATCGACGGCACGTGGGGCCTGCGCGCCGAGAACTACGCGATCGCCAAGGGCATCGGAGGCAAGCTCGGCGCCGAGATCGACCGTCTCGGCGGTGAGGTCGTCGCCGGGGACTGTCACCTCGCCAACGGGGCCATCACGGAGGAGACCGGCCGCGTTCCGCTACATCCGATCCAGGTCGTGGCGCGGGCGTACGGCATCTGAGCCTCGGCGACCGGCGCCGACCTGCTCGAAGACCGTCGGGCCGTTCTCCTGTGAAATTCGTGTGTCAACCTCTGGTCAACGTCGTAACCACCTCGTAGCATGCGGCTCGGTCGGCGGGGGCCGACCCACCGGAAGGACCAGAAAGAGCGCTCCGTGCTCGATATGTCGTGGCGAGATCTCGGTGCTTGCCGAGGACTCGATCCTCAGATCTTCTATCCGGAAACCGACGACCAGGCCGACGACGCAAAAAGCGTGTGTACGGACTGTGTCGTGCGATCGACGTGCCTCGAGCACGCGCTCCGGTATCGGGAAAAGGAAGGCATTTGGGGCGGCTGCACGGAACGCGAACGGCGTCGCATAATTCGTCAACGCCGACGCAGCGCCTGAGCCGCACCTAGATGGCCACCCTCGCCGAGCTCGGCGGCTGGCCGTCGGTGCTCGCCCCGCTGCTGGCGCGGCATGATCTCTCCTTCGAGCAGGCGCAAGCGGCTTTCGCGGAGGTGCTGGCGGGCGACGCGTCGCCCGCGCAGCTGGCGGGATTTGTGGTGGCCCTGCGCACGAAGGGCGAGACCGTCGAAGAGCTCAGCGGCCTCTTGGCGGCGATGCTCGATGCGGCTGTGATCGTCGAGGTCGACAGCGCCCTTCGCGACCGACTTGTCGATACGGCCGGTACGGGTGGTGATCGCAGTCATTCGATCAACGTAAGCACCCTCGCCGCGTTCGTTATCGCCGGAGCGGGTGTGCCCGTGTTCAAGCACGGAAATCGCGCCGCGTCATCAGCATGCGGGTCGGCTGACCTGCTGGAAGCGCTTGGAGTCACGATCGAACTCGACGGTGCGGGAACGCTCCATTGCCTTGCCGAATCGGGTATGGCGTTTTGTTTCGCGCAGCGCTTCCACCCGGCGTTGCGGCACGCCGGTCCGACGCGGCGAGAGCTCGGTGTTCCTACTGCGTTCAACGTTCTTGGCCCGCTCGCCAACCCCGCGCGTGTCCGCCGGCAAGTAGTCGGAGTCGGAGATCCATCCCTGATGGATCGCATGCTCGGTGTGCTCGTTGCCAACGGCGCACTGGCGGCGATGGTCGTGCACGGTGACCGCGGGCTCGACGAACTTGCGCTCTCGGGCCCGTCGCGAGTTCTCGCGTTCGATGGCGAACGAACGACAACGTTCACGGTCGAGCCTTCCGAACTTTCCCTGATGACGGCGCCGGCCGAAGCAGTGCGGGGCGGCGACCCGAGCACCAACGCCGGCCACGCGCGCCGGGTGCTCGACGCCGAGGCGGGCCCGCACCGCGACATCGTGGTTTTGAACGCGGCCGCGGGGCTGCTCGTGGGGGGCGTGGTCTCGACACTGGCCGAGGGAGGCGACCTCGCTCGAGCGGTACTCGACGACGGCCGTGCCGCAGGCGTGCTCGAGCGGCTCGTCGTGGCCTCGAAGGCAGCCAGCGCGTGATCGTTCGTGTACCGGCGTCGACCGCGAACCTAGGTCCAGGGTTTGACGCCCTCGGCATGGCCCTCACCCTCCACCTCGAGTTCAGCCTTGTACCCGACCCCGAGCGGGCGTCCTGCGACGAGGACCACCCGGCCGTGAAGGCGTACCGCTCCGTGGGCGGTGAAGGAGCAGTCTGGGTGCGCTCGCCCATCCCGGTGGGCCGCGGACTTGGCTTCAGCGGCAGCGCCCGAGTGGCCGGGTTGGTGGCTGGACTCGCGCTTCGAGAGGGCAGGGGGTTCTCGGTCGCGGGCGCCCGGCGGGAATTGCTCGAACGGGCAACCGCGCTCGAGGGCCACGCCGACAACGTCGCGGCGTCGATTCTCGGTGGTGTTGTTGCGACCGCGGCCGGGCAGGCGGTGCAAGTTCCGTTGCCGTTCGACCCGGCGGTGATCGCGTGGGTGCCGACCGCGAAGACATCCACCGACGAGTCACGAGGCATGGTGCGTCGCGCGATCACGTTCGACGACGCGGTCTTCAACATCGGTCGAACCGCGTTGCTCGTCGCGGCGCTCGCGGCGGGTGATGTCGACGTCCTGCGCGCGGCCACCGAAGATCGCTTGCATCAGGACATGCGCTTTGACGTCGCGGGTGGGTCGCGCCACGCGCTCGAGCTTGCGCTCGGAGCGGGTGCGTGGTGCGGATGGCTCTCCGGTTCTGGGCCGACGGTGGCCGCGCTCAGTCCTTGGGAACGGGCCGAGGCGGTCGCCGCGGCCTTGCCGGGTGACGACGCGGCGGTGAAGGTGCTGCGCATCGATCACGCCGGCGCGGTCATCGAGCGGGACTGAAGCTCGCAAGCGCGAACGCGGGAGACGCCAGCTCGCCGTCGCAGTCGACAAGACGCAGCTGATCGGCCCGTTGATCGAGCCAGGCCGCCACGCACGAGAGCTCGTCGGCGAGTTCGGGTGGCAGCGGGCCATCGCGTCCGGGTGGCGCAGGCATTGGCGTTTCGAGCGCGAGTTGGCAGGGGCGATCGGGGTGCCACGCGGCACTCAGCACACCATCGACAAGCTCGGCGCCCGACCCGTCGGGAAGGGTGACGCGCAGGGTGCCGCTGCGGCGCAGCTGGTCAAAGCGGCGTTGACGGCGCAGTGACGACGCCAGGGCATCGGCACGGTTGCGCACATCGGCGGCCTCCTCGAATCTCTCCTGAGACGCGAGGCGCATCATCCGGTCGCGCAGCGGGTCGAGCAGCGCGGCGGGGTCGACCGAGAGTCCGGCCACCGCGGTGGCGACGACGGTGCGGTATTCGTCGTCGTCGACCGTGCCCGCACACGCGCAGAGCGCGACGCCGAGTTGCGCGGCCATGCACGGTCGCGCGCGCGCGGCCCGACCGGTGCAACGGCGTAACGGCACGACCGAATGGATCGCCTCAACGACGAGGCGGGCGAACGCGGTCGATGGAAGAGGACCGAGCTCGAGGCCCTTGCCCGTAGCTCGTCGGGCCACGACGAGTCGAGGATGGCGCTCGTCGAGCGTGAGGCGAACGTAGGCGTACTTCGACCACGTCTTGGCCTGACGGTTGTAGCGCGGCAAGAGCCGATGTATCAGCCGTATCTCCGTGACCGCTGCTTCGAGGGGGTGCGCGCACACCAGATGGTCGATGCGCATCGTCTCGCGCAGCAACGGACCCACCTTCTTTCGCTCGTCGCCGGAGAAGTAGGAACGGACGCGCTGGCGGAGGTTCGTGGCCTTGCCGACGTAGAGGACCTCGCCGCGGCCGTCGCGAAAGAGATAGACGCCGGGTAAGCGGGGGAGCTCGGTCGTGAGACGAAGCTTGACCGCCTGGGGATGCGCGTCGAGCTTCGGCAAGGCCAGAAGGTCGTCGAGGCCGAGAACGCCCCAGGCCGCGGCCCGCTCGAGCAGCACGTGGAGGAGGTCGCACGTGGCCAGCGCGTCGTCGAGCGCACGGTGACTGGGTTGATGGTCGAGGCGCAGGCGCGACGCGAGCGTGCCGAGGCGACAGTTCGGCACCTCGTCTCTCACCAGGCGGCGGGCGAGGGCGCACGTATCGACGAGCGGGTTGGCGAGGCGCGGCCAGCCGGCGCGCTCGAGCGCGACGCTGAGAAAGCCGGCATCGAAGCGCACGTTGTGACCGACGAACACCGTCCCGTCGATGAACTCGACGAGGCTGGCGAGCACCGACTCGATCCGCGGTGCGGGAGTCACCATCGCCTGCGTGATCCCCGTGAGCACCGTGATCTCGGGCGGTATCGCTTGTCCGGGATTGACGAGTGTGTGGAACGTGGCCAGGCACTCGCCGCCGCGCACCTTCACCGCGCCGACCTCGGTGATCGCGCAGGCAGTTGGCGAACCCCCCGTGGTCTCGAGATCGAGCACGCAGAACGTGACGTCACGAAGCGGGGTGCCCAGATCGTCGAACGACCGCTGCACGGGGAACCACCATAGGCGAACATATGTTCCCTGTCGAGAACACGTGTTCGTTCGGAGCGGCTAGGGGGCTGGTCGGTACGCTCGGGTGATGGCTGCCCGGTATCGCTGCGCGTCGTGCGGGAACCTCACGCGCTTCGACGTCGTGGCGACCGTACGCACGAAGGCGTTTCACCACTACACGGTGGGTGGGCAGCTCTCGATTGAGGACAGCGAGGTGCTGGCCGAGACGGTCGAATCGGTGACGTGCCGCTGGTGCGGCCACGCGGGTGCCGTAGAGGCGCTGCACTGACATGGACGCCACCGAGGTCCCCGACGAACTGCTGCGTCCCGCCCTCGAGGTCGCGTTTGCGGTTGCGGTGGTGGGCGCCCGGCAGCGCCCCCCGATCGCCGCACCGCCGTTGTTGCGGCCGTTCCTGAAGCTGCAGAAGTTGCCCGACCGGGCCCTGGCGCCCGTGCGCAAGGTTCTCGAAAATGATGACGAGTTCCGCGAGCGGGTGGGCTCGGTGGCGTCGGTGGAGACGGTCGACGAACTGGGACTGCTCTGGCTCCAACGTCCGGCGGGCTGGGAGGACGCAGTCGCAGCGCTCGTAGCGACCGCGGGCGCCGAAGCCGCGGAGGCCGACGCGGAGCGCGCCGATCGCACGGCTCGGCGGCGCGTCGATGCGGCTGAGGAGGCGGCGCGGCGGGCTCAGGCCGAACTGGCCGCGGCGAAAGCATCGCTCTCGACGGTGACGGGTCTCCTCGAGGCCGAGCGCGATCGGCGCGCGCTGGCCGAAGCGGCGCGCGACAAGGTTCTGGCCCGCGCGGGGGAGTTGGAACGGGCGATCGAGCGAGCGAGCCGGCGCCTTGACGACGCCGATATGGCGGCTTCGGTCGCAAGGGGTCGCGTGCTCGAGCTTGAAGCCGCGCTCGAGCAGTCGCGCGGGCCCGACCAGGAGGGCTTCGATCGCGCCGCAGTGGTCTCGGCGATCGAGCGCGCGTGCGAGGCGCTGGCCGACGCAGGGCGAGCAGCGGCCGGCAACGGTGCCGAGCGAGAAACGCTGGCTCGGCCCGATCCGCGAGCGTCGCGTCGGAAGGAGCGCCCCCGGCGAGTGGCGGCGGTTTTGCCGGGCTTGTCGGCCGAGACCCGTGAAGCCGCGGAATGGCTCGTGCGGTTGAAACGCGTGTTGGTCATCGTTGATGGCTACAACGTGGCGAAGTCGGCATGGCCCGACGAGTCGCTTTCCGAGCAGCGCAGCCGGCTTGTTGATGCGTTAAGTGAGTTGCACGCGCGCTATCACACTCCGTTGCACGTCGTCTTCGACGGCGACGGCAGCGTGAGTCCTGGATTTCATCGACGCGGCGTGCGCGTCACCTACTCGCCGGCCGGCGTGATCGCCGACGACGAGATCATGAGCATCATCTCGGGCCTCGCGATCGACCGTCCGGTTGTGGTGGTAACCGACGACGCTGAGTTGCGTGAGCGGGCCCGTGCCGCCGGCGCGAACCTGCTCGCCGTGGCGCAGCTGCTTTCCGTCGTCGGTCGCTGAGGCCTTCTCTGTCACACCCTTTTGCTTTGATGCTCGCTGGGTGGAGGCGCTACGACCGGAGGCCAGCTGTGAGCGACAGCGCGATGGGCGACAGCCCTAGGAATGGGTGCCTGACCATCAACTGTGACGACTGCATCATGCAGGGCACTTCCACCTGTGCGGACTGCGTCGTCACCTTCATCTGTGATCGCGATCCACGCGAGGCCGTGGTGATCGACGTGGCTGAGTTGCGCTCGATGCGTCTTCTCGCCGACGCCGGCCTGCTGCCGGGCCTGCGCCATCGGCGCCGGCACGTATGAGTACGGGTACCGTGCCGTGTGCTCGAAAGCGGGTATGCCGACGAGCTCGTCCGGTTGGGGCGGGCCGAGGGCCTCGATGCGGTCGGCGTCGCGCCCGCGGCACCGTTCGATCGGGCCCGCGGCGAGCTCGAGCGGCGCAAGGCGGCGGGTCTTCACGGCGACATGGCGTTCACATTCAAGAACCCCGCGCGCTCTACCGACCCCGGGCGCTCCGTCAGAGGCGCGCGAGCCATCGTCGTGGGGGCGCGGACATACGCGATGGTTCCTCCTTCGACACCGGTTCAGCATCCTGGTCGGGTCGCGCGCTACGCATGGGTTGATCATTACGCGCCGCTGCGGGCGGCCCTCGGCGCTGTCGCCCGACGCCTTCGCGCCGACGGTTGGAAGTCCGTCGTCCTCGCCGACGACAACTCGATGGTCGATCGCGAGGCGGCGTGGCTCGCCGGTCTCGGATGGTACGGAAAGAACGCCAACCTGCTGCTGCCCGGTCGGGGATCCTGGTACGTGCTCGGAGGAGTGGTCACGAACGCGCCGCTCGCCACGGCCACGCGTCCGGTCGGCGACGGGTGCGGACGGTGTCGCCGCTGCATCGACGATTGCCCGACCGAAGCGATCGTCGCGCCCGGTGTCGTCGACGCCCGCCGGTGTCTCGCGTGGTTGGTCCAGGCGCCCGGCATCTTCCCGGCCGAGCATCGCGTGGCGCTGGCCGACCGCATCTATGGCTGCGACGACTGCCAGGAGGTCTGCCCGCCCAACCGGGGCGTTGAAGCAGCCGAACCGGCACCGGCCTCGGCCACGGCCACGGTCGACCTCGTCGAGCTTCTCGAAATGAGTGATAGAGAGCTGCTCGACCGATACGGCCGCTGGTACCTCGCCGACCGCGATCCCGATCAGCTCCGGCGCAACGCACTTATTGCGTTGGGTAACTCGGGCGGCGGCGCCGACGCGGACATCGAGCGGGTCGTACGCGCCGCGCTTACATGTGGACACCCCCTCTTGCGCGCTCACGCGGTCTGGGCGGCGGCGCGACTCGGGCGCACCGATCTCCTCGACGCCGTTAACGACGATCCCGACCCGCGGGTGCGCGAGGAGCTCTCGCGTGTCCCCACGGTGCCTGTATCCGCGGCAGCGCGGGTGTGAGGCATCTTTTAGTCACGAACGATTTCCCACCAAAGGTTGGTGGGATTCAGTCGTATCTCTGGGAGCTGTGGCGACGGCTACGTCCCGACGACACTGTCGTGCTGACGCCATCACGTCGCGGCGCCGACGGCTTCGATCGCCGGCAACCGTTTCGGATTGTGCGCACGCGCGACCCGGTGTTGTTGCCCCAGCCGTGGATCGCCCGGCGGATCGACACGCTCGCCGACGAGGTGGGCGCCGATCTCGTCTTGCTCGACCCGGCAATGCCGATCGGGTTGGTCGGCCCTTCTCTGCGTCACGCGTACGGGGTGGTCCTGCACGGTGCGGAAGTCACCGTGCCCGGCCGGCTCCCTGGCACGCGCGCCGCGCTGGCGCACGTGTTGCGCGACGCGCGCGTCGTGATTTCGGCGGGCGAGTACGCGGCGGCCGAGGCCGAACGGGCCGCGGATCGCGCCCTACCCGTCCTGAACGTGCCGCCCGGAGTAGATGTCGACCGCTTCCATCCGCTGACACCCGACCAACAGGCAGCGGCCCGCGCGCGCTTCGGGCTGCCGAGCGGACCGCTCGTGGTCGGGGTCAGCCGATTGGTGCCCCGGAAGGGGTTCGACGTGTTGATCTCCGTCCTCGCGCAGCTCGCGCCGCGCCACACCGGGCTCACCGGTGCCATCGCGGGTTCTGGCCGAGACGAAGCGCGCCTTCGCGCCACGATCGCCCGTAGCGGCGCGCCGGTGCGCCTTCTCGGACGGGTCGCCAACGACCAGCTTCCCGCGCTGTACGCGTGCGCCGACCTCTTTGCGATGCCGTGCCGCTCGCGCTGGTTCGGACTCGAGCAGGAAGGCTTCGGGATCGTCTTTCTCGAAGCAGCCGCGTGTGGCATCGCGCAAATCGCGGGGGCGAGCGGCGGCGCGGAGGAAGCCGTCGTGCACGGGAGCACGGGTCTCGTCGTCGACCGGCCCGACGACGTCGCGGCCGTCGCCGCTGCGATCGATCGCCTGCTCAACGATGGCGGTGAGCGCATCCGACTCGGCGCCGAGGCTCGGCGACGGGCCGTTGCCGAATTTTCGTATGACGCGCTGGCGGCGCGGCTGCAATCCGGGCTCGACGCGCTGGCATGATGGCGGCCATGAAGATCGTGCGGGCCAACCTGCAGGGCCGCCCGATCATCGTCACGTCGCTCGCCGGCACCGCGATCTTCACGGCCGTGGCCGTCGCCGCCGCGATCGCGCCAAAGACACTCGGTGGCACGGCCGTCGTTGTTGACCTCGTGCTGTTCGCTCTGGGCGTCACGGCATTCTTGTCGGCGTACGGCATCGCGATCGGTCGGAGTCGCTTCGATGCCATTGGCATCGGCGGGCTCTTTTTCCTCGCGGGTTCGGCACCGGCTCCGGTACGCCGTCTCTTGCTTGGTGCGCTCTCGGTGCAGACCGTTGTGGCCTTCGCCACGGCGGGAGCACGTCCGTTCAGCCCGCTCGCATTCGGCATCTTGGTGCCCATGTTCGGCCTGGGCCTCAGCGGACGATGGGGCGCGCGCTACGGGCATTTCGATCCCAGAGACGAGCGCGGCGCCCACGCGGCGGCCCCGTAGAGCAGAATGTTGACCATGGCTGAGAGCGCGACCCAGACCATCACCATCGCGGCCCCGCCCAATGCGTGTTTCGGGGTCGCCACCGACTTCGAGCACTACCCACAGTGGGCAAACGACGTGAAGGACGCCAAGGTCGTGAGCCGCGACGATCAGGGTCGGCCCCGCGAGGTCGAATTCCGGGCATCCGCCCTCGGCCGCAGCACCCACTACACGCTGCACTACGACTACACCGGTGCGCCGGAACGACTCTCGTGGAAGCTCTCCACGGGCGATGTCATGCGGGCGTGCGACGGTTCGTACTCCTTTCTTCCCTCGGCGAGTGCCCAGGGCGGCACTGATGTCGTGTACGAGTTGTCGATCGAGCTTGTTGTGCCCCTGCCCGGATTCGTCAAGCGGCGAGCCGAGGTCCGGATTCTCAACACGGTGAAAGAACTCAAGCACCGGGTCGAGACGGTCAGCGCCTGAGCGTGCGCGTCCTGCTCTTCACCGGGAAGGGCGGGGTCGGCAAGACCACCACCGCGTCGGCCACCGCGCTGCGCTGTGCCGACCTCGGCCATCGCACGTTGGTCCTCTCCACCGACGCCGCGCATTCCTTGGCCGATGTCTTCGACGTGAGCCTCGGCGGGCGGCCGACCGCCATCACCGATCACCTCGACGGCCAGCAGGTCGACTCCCGCGCCCGCCTCGAGGCGGCCTGGACCGAGATCCGTACGTATCTCGCGTCACTCTTGCGCTGGGCAGGAGTCAGCGCGATCGAAGCGGAGGAACTCGCGCTTCTGCCGGGACTCGAAGAACTGTTCGCGCTCACCGATCTCGTCGAGCACGCCAAGGCCTACGACGTGGTCGTCGTGGACTGCGCGGCGACCGCAGAGACGCTGCGGCTCCTGTCGCTACCGGATGTGCTGACGTGGTGGATCGATCGACTCTTCCCGGTCGGCCGCCAGGTGACTTCGCTCATCGCACCGCTCGTCCGACAAATCAGCGCCATCCCGGTAGCGGAACCCAGCGTGTTCGATGCTGTGTCGCGCATGGCCGCGAGTCTCGCGGGGGTGCGCGCGCTCTTGACGGATCACGACGTCACATCGGTGCGCCTTGTCGTGAATGCCGAGCGCGTCGTCGTCGCCGAGGCGCGCCGCATGTTCACCTACCTCGCCTTGTTCGGGTACTCCGTCGACACCGTGATCACCAATCGACTGCTCCCGGCGGCGGTGACGGACGCATGGTTCGACGGCTGGCGCGATGTGCAGGCCCGCCAACTCAGTCTCATCGACGAGGCGTTCGCACCCGTGCCGGTGCTCAGAGTCGAGCTCGTGGCGTCGGAACCCGTCGGTCTCGATCAGCTCCGCTCGTTCGCGGCATCGGTGTACGGCGAAACGGAACCGAGCGCGAGGCCCTACACCGGCGACGTGCTCGGACTCCGACGACAGGGTGAAGACCTCGTGCTCGTGCTGCCGCTGCCCCTCGCGTCTCGCGATGATGTCGGTTTGGTCCGCCGCGGTGACGAGTTGTTTGTCACCCTTGGTCCCTACCGGCGAGCGGTGCTCCTTCCCGATGCGCTCCGCACCAAGCGCGCCGTTGATGCGGTCGTGCGCCACGGCGCCCTCGAGGTGGTCTTTGCCGATGTCTGACGAGCCGCACCCGATTTCCGAGGACCTGACCGCCGCCGCCCGCTCGGTCATCGACGCCGCAAGGGCTCTCCTCGACGTCGCTGAGCAGGTGCTGGCCGATCCCGCCGCCGTGCAGGCCATAGTCACCACTGTCGGTGAGCTGGCCCGAAACGGTTTTGCCGCGGTCGTTGATGCTTTCCAAGCTCAGCATGGGGCTCCTGCGGCCGATCGAATGGAGGTGGAACGCATCGACGTCCGCGGCAGCGGCGAGGACTCGGGCGATGACGGCTGAAATCGAGACGCCGGCAGGGCCACGGCCGCTTCACCCACGGCTAACGGTCGTGACGCTCGCGCCCGCCCACCGAGTGCCGGTGGCGGAGAAGTACGCGCCGTCCGAGCTCGTTGCTCTCGACGAACGAATTCGCATGGCCCGATCGTCGGCACAGATCGCCCGCGCCCATCTCACGGAGCTCGATGCCGAGCTGGCTCGGCTACGGGCGCACGTGAGCACGATCACCGTCGAGGAACTGAACCAGGCAGAGACCGCGGTGAGCGCAGCCCGCGTCGCCGAAGAGGCGGCCCGCCGCGAGCTGGAGCTGGTGGCGTCCGGTGGCGAGGATCGAACGGAGTCCGCTTACCGCGACCTTCTTACGCGAAGGGACACGATCAGCGAGACGTTGGCCCGTCCAGAGCCGCCCGACACCGGCCCGGTGCGCGCCACACTCGACGCCGCGTACCTCGCTCTCACCAACCAGCGGCGTTCCGACCCGATGGCTCTCGCCATTCTCGATCGGTGGCGTCGGGCCACGGCCGCGAGAGACGCGTTTGTGACCGCGAAATACGCAACGTGGGGGGACCCGACGGCACTCGCCACGGCCGAGGAGCGTAAGCAACGCGCATTGGACGATCTGGCTGACGCCCAGAAGGCGCGAGTGCGCCGGCAGCAGCGGGTGGCGCGGGCGGAAGAGCAGCTCGCCGCGGCGGAGGCGGCCCTTAACGACTTGCGCGGGGGCAAAGACTCGGAGAACGGCCCGCAGTTGGCGGCACTGAGCGCCGAGGTGGCCTCGTGCCGCGCTGCGGCCACCGAGCTGGTTGGCCATGACCCCGGCGACGCCATCGAACACACCTTGGCGACGCGCATGGTGCCCCCCGAGACCGAACTGGCCGCGCTGCGGCGTGCGCTCAATGCGGCGGGCATTGGAGGACTGACACCCCGATGGAACTCGGCGCCCGAGTTCGAGGCCATCGCAAACTGGTGCGATGACGCCGATCGCGATCGCACCGTGCGGCTCGCCCTCACATCGGAACTCGCCGACGTGAACGGTCGTCTCGCGCGGGCCACGGTGGCGCGCACGGCGACCGCCGGTGACTCGTTCGATGCCACCGAACGTCGAGTCGCCGCCGAACAGGCGCTGGCCGAAGCGCGGCGCCAACGCGATGCGGCCGAGTTCCATCTCGCCGATCTTCGGGCGCAAGCCACGGCGGGCGACCGTGTAGCCCGCGCCGAGGCCCTCGAGCAACTGGCCGGTGCCGAGGTTGCGTGGCCGGCGGCGGCGGCGCTCGCCGTCAAGGCCGACAAGTTCGTCGTCGCACTGCTGTCCGAACGCCACGCGCTCATCGATCACCTGCTTCGGGAAGAGCCATGGTCGGTCGGTTGCCTGGTGCTCGACGAACCCGGCGACGGGGTGGGGCCGGCCGACCTTCCCGGCCTGCTCATGACCATCGACGCCCGCGCCGAGCGGGGTGCTGTCGTCATCCTCACGACCGATCCGAACGTGATCGCGTGGGCCGGCAGCCAGCCGGCCGACCGTCTCGTAGTCGCGGCGTAGCGCTACCAGTCATGCGCCTTCGTGCGGGCGCGCCGAGGTCGTGTCGCTACGGTGACCGCCCATGCGCGTGGGCATCGACATCGGGGGCACGAAATGCCTCGGTGTGATGCTGGATCCGAAAGGCGAAGTCGTCGCCGAAGCTCGCGTTCCTACTCCATCGACCACCTTGACGCTTCTCGACGTGTTGGTCGACCTCGCGACTCGCTTCGAGGAGCCGTCGAGTCTCGGCGTGGGCTTTCCCGGTCTCATGAACAGCAACGGCGAGGTCGGAGCGTCGGCCCATCTCGCCGATGTCCAGTCGCAGCCGCTCCGTGCGCGTCTCGCGGCGCGGTTGCACGACATGCAACTCGACTTCCCTGTCGTCATCGACAACGACGCCACCGCGGCGACGTTGGCCGAGTGGAAGGTTGGTGCGGGCAGGGGCATCGACGACCTGGTGATGGTGACGTTGGGTACCGGCATAGGCGGCGGGTTCGTGCTTGGCGGCCGGCTCTACCGGGGAGCGCGTGGTTTTGCCGGGGAGATCGGACATGCGGTGATCATGCTCGACGGCCGGCCGTGCCCATGCGGGCGGCGCGGTTGTTGGGAGCGCTATGCGTCGGGCACTGCGCTCGCTGAAGCCGCGGGGACGGCCACGGGTGAGGATGCGGTGGTGGCCGCTCGTGCGGGCAATCCCACCGCGATGAGGGCGTTCGCCGATTTCACAAGGGCGGTGGCCATCGGCCTGGCCAACATCGTGAACATCGTCGATCCCGCCGTCATCGTGCTCGGCGGAGGTCTGATCGAGTTGGGCGACGAGTTGCTCGAACCCGTTCGCGACGATCTGGCCGCTGTTCTCTATGGCTCCGATCACCGTGAGATACCCCGGATAGTGCCCGCTGAGCTCGGCGAGCGCGCCGGCGCGATCGGCGCGGCCATGCTGCCCGAACGGCAATCGACCGGTAGCCGCTGACCCTTCGGGTTTACGCTTCCCCGATGGAGTTCCGCCGCATCACCAATCTGCCGCCGTACGTCTTCACGATCATCAACGGTCTGAAGATCGCCGCCCGGCGCGCGGGTGTCGACGTGATCGACCTGGGCTTCGGCAATCCCGATATCGCGTCACCGGCGGTCGCCGTCGAGAAACTGGCGGAGGCGGCCCGTAACCCACGTAACCACCGCTACTCGGTCAGCCGCGGTTTGCCCAAGCTCCGCGAAGCGGTCGCCGCGCTCTACAAGCGGAACTGGGGGGTCGATCTCGACCCCGAGACCGAGATCACGAACACGATCGGCTCGAAGGAGGGCTTCAGCCATCTGATGTGGGTGCTTTTGCAGCCCGGCGACGCGGCGATCGTGCCCACCCCGTCGTATCCCATCCACATCTACGGGCCGTTGTTTGCCGGCGCGGACTTGCGTCAGGTGCACATGAGCACTGACGCAGACTTCATCACCGAGCTCGAAAACGCCTGGCGGGTCGGCTGGCCCAAGCCTCGGGTGATCGTGCTGTCGTTCCCGCACAATCCCACTGGTGCGTGCGTCGATCTCGAGTACATGCAGCGGATTGTCGATTTCGCGCGCGAGAACGAAGTGATCCTGGTGCACGACTTCGCCTACGCCGACATCGGCTTCGACGGCTACCGCCCGCCCTCGA
>JBDUDK010000108.1:0-25719 GCA_040002995.1 Acidimicrobiales bacterium
CAACGATCCATCACATCGGGCGAAGGTGCTTCGGGCGTCTCGCCCCCATGGAAGACGAGGAGGAACTTCGACATCGCAGGCTCCTTTGTTCATCGATGGCGACCGATGGGTCGCCCGACCGCTTGGCAGCGCATATTGCCTGCTCTGGTTGGGGCCTTGCCACTGATTCCTGGCCAACTCAACAGGGGAGGTTTGGATGTACAACACCGGATCGCAAGTGCTCGGGATTCTGATCGAGCGAGCAGCGGGACAGCCGCTCGAAACCTTTCTTCGGGAGCGCATCTTCGAGCCGTTGGGGATGCGCGACACCGCCTTCAGTTTCTCCGAGGCTCAACGGTCGCGGATGACGACTGCGTACGTACCCGACCCGGTGACGGGCGTACTGCATGTTCTCGACGGGGTCGACGACAGCTATTGGAGCCGGCCACCGGCCCTTCCGAACGCGGCGGGATGGCTGTTGTCGACCATTGACGACTTCTGGGCCTTCGTGAAGTTGATCCTCAAGAAGGGGGACCACGATGGAGCGCGTCCTTTCCGAGGCGTCGGTGGAGTTGATGACGACGAATCAACTGACGTCCCAGCAACGGGCGACCTCGGGATTTCTGGGTGAGCACCAGGGCTGGGGACTCGGGATGCTCGTGCCCGCTTCCGAAACCGGCGGCACCGCGGTTCCGAATGGCTTCGGTTGGGACGGTGGTACAGGCACAACATGGCGGTCGGACACCGAACGTGGCATCACCGGCATCCTGTTCACCCAGCGCGGGATGACATCGCCAAAGGCGCCCGAAGTGTTCGTCGACTTCTGGAAGGGAGTGTACGACTCGCTCAAGGACTGACTGCTACGCCGGCGCGAGAAGGCAGGCGTCGAAGTAGTCGGCGAGGCGGCAGAGCGCGTCGCCACCATCGCCGACGCACGGCGGACCTTGCATGGCGAGGCGCTCGATCGGCTGATACACGGCCACGCCATCACCCCCCCAACAAGTTTTCGGTCTTGAGGGCCGTCACACGGTGGTGTTGACCTTCGCGTCTCCAAGCGGCCCCTCAATCGCCGGTATCCGTCTCGCGGGGCATGGCCTCACCTCTGCGCAGGTCAACGTGACCAAGCTCGTGCTCAGGGGCCTGTCGACGCGCGAGATCATGGCCGACCTCCGGATAAGCGAGCACACGGGTCCAAGACCACCTGAAGGCGATCTTCGACCGCACGGGCGTCCGCAGCCGCCGCGAGCTTGTTGCCCCCCTCAGGTCCTGAAATTGTGTCTGGACCAGAAACACAGGCCCGCAGGGGCTGGATTTCTGCGTTGAACGCAAGAGGGCGGCGCACGAGACGGCGTGGGTACGCTCCCCTCGGGAGGTCGATGATGACGACACTTGCGGAAGTTTCCCGGTTGATGGCCCTCGACAACGGGCTCTGTGTGGTGTCCACGGTTCGAGCGGACGGGAGCGTGCAGTCCTCGCTTGTGAACGCGGGCGTCCTCGCGCATCCAATATCGAACGCCGACGCGTTGGGGTTCGTCGCTGCCGGCCGCGCCCGCAAGCTGGTGAATCTCCGGGCCCGTCCGAGGCTCACCGCCGTCGCCCATGCGGGTTGGGAGTGGGCGGCCGTCGAAGGATCGGTGAACGTCATTGGACCCGACGACCCGGTGTCCGGCATCGACGCCGAGGCTCTCCGGTTGCTGCACCGGGCGGTATTCACCGCCGCCGGCGGCACCCACGATGACTGGCCCACGTTCGATGCCGTGATGGTCGCCGAGCGTCGCACCGTGGTTCTGGTGACGCCGGAACGCGTCTACTCGAACGGCTGACTAAACGTCCTACTCACGCGGAATCTCGGGCCCGACTCGAGCCCGAAGGATGTCGGCGACCTCGCCGGGCTGGGCGTGACGGCCGAGCGCCGCCTTCGAGAAGATGAGCTCGCCGTCGAGCGTGACCTCGAAGCGTCCCTTCGAGGAGGGAATCAACTCGATCGAGGCGATGATCGGCGCCCAGCCGGCGAGTAATTCGTCCGTCAGACCGACGGCGCGAGGGACGTAGTTTCAGGGGACACAGAACTCGATCTGAAGCCGGTGCCGAGGATCGATCATGGGCGAAGCGTATCGGTGAGGCCTGCCTCGGCTGCCTCGCCCACCTCTGCCCGAATAGTGTCCGCGTCATGGCAGAGCGTCGATCGTTTTGGGCGTACGGGCTCGAGTCGGAGGCACCCACCGATGCTGAGCGGGCGGAAAGAGCCGAGTACCTCTCGAAGCGGTACGGGACGTCGATAACACCGATCCCCGTGCCTGACCTGGCCGACGCCAATCTCCGGGGCTCCAGGGTGCAGGTGCCCGACACGCTGTCCGAGTTCTGTCGCACCGACCCTTGGGAGCGGGCTTTCTACTCCCACGGGTCGCACTTCACGGATCGCACCGACGCGTTCAATCTGCGGTTTCCCAATCCCACCGACGTGGTGGCCCACCCGCGCAACGAGACGGAACTGGCCGCCGTGCTCGACTGGTGTTCGACAAACGACATCAAGGTGATCCCGTTCGGCGGCGGCTCATCGGTCGTGTGGGGCGTGAACCCTCCTGAGGCCGATGCGGTGGCCACCATCTCGATGGACCAGTTCGATCAGGTGCTCGAGATCGACGCGGTGTCGCGCGCGGCTCGCATCCAGGCGGGCGTCTATGGCCCCGCGCTGGAAGATCAGTTGCGGCCGCACGGGTTCACGCTGCGCCACTTCCCGCAGAGCTTCCGCTTCTCGACCCTCGGGGGCTGGATAGCCACCCGCTCGGGCGGTCACTACGCCACGAACCACACCCACATCGACGATTTCGTCGAGTCGGTGCGCATGCTCACCCCACGAGGCTGGTGGGAGAGTCGTCGTCTCCCGGGTTCCGGCGCGGGGCCGAGCCCCGACCGACTCGTGATCGGCAGCGAGGGCATCTTGGGCATCATCACCGAGGCGTGGATGCGGATCCAACGCCGGCCGACATTCCGTGCCACCGCAGGGATCGTGTTCCCGTCATGGGCGGCGGGAACCACGGCCGTACGCGAAATCGTGCAGGCGAAGTTGTGGCCGGCGAACTGTCGCATCCTCGATCCGGTCGAGGCCCGGAGGGCCGCGGGCCTCGATGGCTCCCAGACGCTCGTCATCGTGAGCTTTGAATCGGCGGAGCTGTCGCAGCGCCACAACATCGGCGCCACGGTCGAGCTCGCGCGGGCGGCGGGGGGCGTGGTCGCCGACAGCGACGTCGTCGTCGATGACGGACGGGGCGAGCCCACGGGTCGGGGCGGCGCCGTCGGCGCGTGGCGGGATGCGTTCATCGGCGTGGGTCCCGGACTTGAAACCAGCCTCGGCCTCGTGGCCGACACGTTCGAGACCGCGATCACGTGGGATCGATGGCCGGAGTTCGACGCGGTGGTGCGTCAGCGCGTGCAGGCCGCGCTCAACGAGGTGTTCGGCTCCACTTCGGAACTATCGTGCCGCTTCACCCACGTGTACCCCGACGGTCCGGCGCCGTACTACACGTGGTTCGGGATGGGGAAGCAGGGCTCGGAGCTTTCGCAGTGGGCCGAAATCAAACACGCCGCGGGCGAGGCGGTGCTCGATGCCGGGGGAACGATCACGCACCATCACGCCGTCGGCCGCATGCATCGCCCGCAGTACGACCGTCAGCGCCCCGACTTGTTTGCCGACGCGCTGCGCGCCGCGAAACGAGCGCTCGACCCGAACGGGGTCCTGAATCCAGGGGTGCTGATTCAGCCCTGATCGAGGAAAGCGTGCAGGGCGGCCAAGTACTGCGGTAGTCCGGCGCGGTCGCCGTGCATCGAATGGCCGACGCCCGACATGAGGATGATCTGGGCGTGGGGCACCGCCGCGGCAAAGCTCGTGGCGTTGTCAGGAAGGAACACCGCCCCGAAGGCCGGATCAGCCCGCAGAACCGTCACCGGTGGCGGCAGCGGTGCCGTGGGGTCGTAGCCGATCCAGGTGTCTCCGCTGATCGCCGCTTCGATCGTCGCCGGATCACATCGCATCATGGCGTCGCCTCGAATGCGCACACGCGCCGGGCTCATTCGTTCGGCCATCGCGCCGCCGTACGGGGACGGGCTGGTACCGACCAACTCCGCGAACTCGTCGACGCCCAGCCGCTTGTCGTGCATTTCGCGCAGGATCGCAACCAGCGCAGGGAACCGGCTCGCGGCGGGACTCGCGGCCCGCCGCTCGTGGTCGCCCTCGAAGAGTGGCGGATCCTCGAGAAAGAGGCCCGACACCAACTCCGCGTCGGTGCTCGCGAGGCAGGCGGCGGTGAGTCCGCCGAGCGAGTGCCCCACAAGCACCGGCGGGCCCACAACCCGCGCGCGTACGAGATCGGCGACATCGGCCGCGTAGTCGACGGCCCAATAGCGCGGGGCATGTGACGACTCGCCGTGGCCCCGTAGATCGACGGTGAGGAGGCGGTACCGTGGGGCGAGATCCTCGACCACGGGCGCGTAGCTGCGCCGGTCATCGGTGAGGCCGTGGAGCAAGACGATGGGCCGACCGTCGACCGGACCCTGCTCGTCGAACGCGATCTCGACACCCGACTGTGTGCGGAAGCTGGCCATGACGCCTCCCCTCGAAGGCGGGGACGCTACCGCTACGTACGATCCATGCCGTGAAACTTGGTATGACCTTCTCTCACCCCGACGTCGGGAATGACCCCGCCGTGATCAAGAACTTCGTACGCGTGATCGAAGACGCCGGATTCGATCATCTGTTGGCGGCGGAACACGTGATCGGCGGGCATCCCGATCGCTTGAAGGGAGAGCGCGTCCACACTTACGACGTCGCCTACCACGAGCCGTTCGTGCTGTTCGGGTTCATCGGTGCGCTGACCGAGCGGCTCGAGCTGGTGACCAGCATTCTGATCCTGCCGCAGCGCCAGACCGCGCTCGTCGCCAAGCAGGCGGCCGAGCTCGACCTGCTTACCGGCGGACGTCTTCGCCTCGGGGTCGGCACCGGCCGCAACTGGATGGAATACGAAGCTCTGAACGAGGACTTCGCCAGCAGAGGGAGGCGGGTCGAGGAGCAGATCGAGGTGCTCCGCCGGCTTTGGACGACTGAACTCGTCACGTTCGACGGCGAGTGGCACCACCTCGACCGGATGGGGCTCAATCCGATGCCGCGGCAGCGCCCGATTCCGATCTGGATGGGCTCGTTCACGAAGGTCGTCGAGCGGGTCGTCGAACGCGTGGCGCGCATCGCCGACGGTTGGATGCCCCAGTTCCCGCCGAACGACGAGTTCCGCGCCGTGCTCGAACGGTTCAAGGGGTACGCCGAGGCCGCGGGCCGCGACCCCGCAACGATCGGTATCGAGTGCGGCATGCGCGTCACGAGCGAGGACGATCCCGACACATGGCTGAGGAAGGCCGAGGCTTACCGCGAACTGGGCGCGACGCACCTCCGTGTTCTCACGGCGGGCGGCGGCTTCGGTTCGCCCAATGAGCACCTCGACGCCGGCCTCCGGTGGAAGACGTCGCTCGACCGTCTCTGATCGTCAGCGCGGTCGGCGGCGCTCGCTCCGTTCGAGCGCGGGCGGTTCCCAGCCACTGTCACGCGCGCTGACGTTGTGGCCGGGAGCCACGATCGCGTCGATGCGGTCGAGGATGTCGGGTTCGAGCCGGAGGCCGAGTGCGGGCAAGAGTCCCTCGAGTTGCTCCGCGCTCTTCACGCCGATGATCGCGCTCGTGACGGCGGGATGCTCGACGGCGAACGCCAACGCCATGTGGGCGAGCGGCATGCCAGCGTCGGAAGCGACCTTCGCGAGCTGCTCGACGAGGTCGAACTTACGCTCGTCGCCGTAGTCGAAATGGTCGGGGTTGGTGGCGGCCCGTGAATTCGGCGGAACGGAGTCGCGCCGGTATTTCCCGGTGAGCCAACCCCCCTGCAGCGGGCTCCAAACGATCACGCCCATGCCGTGACGCAGACACGCCGGCAGGACGTCGGCTTCGATGGCGCGAGCGAGAATCGAGTACGGCGGCTGTTCGCACACGAACCGTTCGAGTCCGCGCCGTTGTGCCGCCCACTGGGCCTCGACGATTTCGGCACTTGGAAACGTGGACGAGCCGAACGAACGGATCTTTCCCGCCCGGACGAGATCGGTGAGAACCGAGAGCGTCTCTTCGATGTCGCAGGTCGGATCAGGCCGGTGGATCTGATACAGGTCGATCCAGTCGGTGTCGAGACGGCGAAGGCTGGCATCGACCGCGCGACTAATCCAACGGCGGGAGTTGCCCTTTTCGTTCGGATCCGAGCCCATCTGGCCGTGGCCCTTCGTGGCAAGCACGACGTCGTCGCGCCGACCCTTTAGGGCGCGGCCGACGATCTCTTCGGACTCGCCGTCGGCGTACACGTCGGCCGTGTCGACAAAGTTAATGCCGTTATCGAGCGCCATGCCGATCACGCGGACGCACTCTTCGTGGTCGCGGTTGCCCCACGCACCAAAGACCATCGCTCCCAGACAGAGCTCGCTCACCTGGACACCGGTACGGCCCAGCACGCGCATCGGTTACCTCCTTGGGTCTTGTGACGGTAGTTCTGTGTTCACGCCTGGCCGACCTGTTGCAGGAACGTGAGCCCGTCCCAGTAGTCGTAGCGGTGAGCGATCGCGTCGTCACGGACCACGAAGCGCATAACGCCCCTGATGTGTATGTCGTGGCCGGAATGGCTGGCGTGCAGCGTGTAGGCCGCGATGACACGATCTGCGTCGCCGACGAGGTCTTCGATCTCGTAACGAAGTCCTCGAAAATCGGCCAGGAACGACGACAACCGGCGGCGATATTCGTCACGCCCGACGCAGCCGACTCCGAGCGCCGAGACCTGCTCGTTGACGAAGTCCTCGGTGACGTGCGAGGCGATCCGATCGGGTTCGCCGGACGCAAACGCGGCGAGATAGGACGAGACGATGTCGCGCGGTGTCACGCGAGTGCGGGCGTACCCACCTTGCTGCGCGCGACCTCACGGACTTTGTCGTAGACGCCTTGATTGTGCGAGATCTCGATGACGTTGCCGTCGGGGTCGGTGACGGCGCAGATGAAGCCGACCGGTTCGGGCAGGTCGGTGGGCGGCCAGTGGAGGCACCCGTCGGCTTTGGCCATCTCCGCGATGCGCACGACGTCGTCGCGGCTCGGCATCTCGATGCCGATGTGCGCAAACGGCGCCATGGTCGGCTGCGCGCCTTTGTCCTGATCTCGGTAGAAGCTCACGAGGACGAGAACGAATGGCGAATCGGGGTTGTCGGCATGACCCAGCCAGGCGCCGACGCCGTCGGCGTCCTCCCGCCGGTCGACCAACTCGAGCGGGGTGTACTTGCGGTACCACTCAATGGACTCGTCGACGTCGTGCACGGGCAACGCGATGTGGGTCCATCTCGGGTGCTTCGGTGCGGTGTGCTGCACCGTGCTCTTCACGCCGGCGACGCTCGATTCAGGGATTTTCGCTTCGGCCATGGGTGAGCCTCACATCCGGCTGAAATGGTCGGGAATCGTGGGGTTCTCGCCGCCCTTGGTCCAGAGGACAACCTCCGTGCCCCACGGATCGACGAACGCGCCGCAGAAGCCGTTGAACTCGCCCCAGTAGTGGTCGCGCCACAAGATCTTGGCGCCGAGTTTGTCGGCGGTGTCGAGGATGCGGTCCTGGTTGTCGTCGTCGCTGACGAGCACGTAGACGCGTACGCCCCGACCGGAGGCGAGCGACGCGTCGCCGTAACCCTTCGGATGGGGACGGCCTTCCGCGACGTCGTAGATCCCCATGTGGAGGTTGCCCACCCCCGACGGCGAACCGTCGTCGAGTTGAAACTGCTCGCCGGGCACGATCCGGTGGAACTTTCCGGCCGGACGCCCCTCGACTTCCCAGTTGAAGACCTCGGCGTAAAACGCCGCGGTGGCCTCGGCGTCGGGCGACGGCATATCGATGAAAATCAAGGTGTTTGGGTAGGTCATTGCCCCTCGCTCATCGATCTCTGGCTCATCGATCTGGACGGTGGGTCACCGTAGCACGGTCTGATGGTCAGACCACCGGGGCTGGGACACCTGGCTAGACGACGGGCCAATGCGAGCGCGACGTGATGCCGGCCCGATGGAGGAGGGCGCGCTTTCGCTCTTCAGCCGGACCTCGGAGCGCGTCGAGATCGGCGCCCGTTGCCTGCCCGGCGCGCACCGCCACGCGGCCTGCGACGACGACATCGCGCACGCCGCGGCCATCGCTCGCCCACACCAACTGCACGACCGGATCCTCGGCGCGCGTGACCCATTGCGGACCGCTCGTGTCGTGCACGACGAGGTCGGCCTGCTTTCCCGCCTCGATCGAGCCGATCTTGTCGGCGAGCCCGACTGCACGCGCGCCGCCGATCGTCGCCAGTTCGAGCGCGTCGTGGGCTCCGAACGCGGTGGGGTCCATCGTCTGGTCCTTGCCGATTCCGGCGGCCAGCGCGCAGACACGCAACGGATCGAGCGCGTCGGAGGCGTTCTCGGCGTCGCAACCGAGGCCGATGCGGGCGCCAGCCCGGGCCAGACGGGCGTGACGGCCGTGGGCGCCGACCCCTTGTCCAAGGCGAAGGTACGCCCACGGCGTGTACGCGATGGCGGTATCGGTGCCGAGGACGATGTCGCATTCCGCGTCGTCGAGATGCACGGCGTGCGCGAGCAAAACGTGGGGTCCGAGCGCGCCGAGCGCGTCGAAGTGCACAAGCGGGCGCCGGTGCGCTCTTTCTAACCACGCGACTGCATCACCCGCGTCAGGTGAGATGTGAAACGTGAGGATGACGCTCTTCTCGCGGGCGAGCGTGGACGCGCCGGTGAGCAGTGCGTCGCTCATGAGGCTGTGGCCGACGAGCGTCACCGCTCCTCGCACCAAGCCATCTCCGGAGAGCGCGTCGATCACCGCGCGTTGACGGTCGAGGACCTCGTCGGCGGGCGCCGCATACGGACCGGTCCCGACATCCCATCCCCAGGTGCCGACCGTGCCCCGCACGCCGACGGTTCGCATGGCGGCGGCGACGCGCATCGGATGGGCGACGGTGCCCGCCTCGATGACCGTCGTTATGCCGTTCGTCACCTGCTCGAGACAGGAGAGAACCGCCGACAGCTCGTCGTCGTCGCCCGAGTGGGCGGCATGGACCGGCACCGCCCAGCCGAAAATCGACTCACCGGGGCCGAGATCATCGGGGATCGCGCTGCGTATGAGTCGGTCGCCGGTGAGGTGCTGGTGCGCGTTCACGAACCCTGGCGTGACGACCGTGGTCGCATCTCCGAGCACCGCCGCGTCGGGCCACCGGGCGCGGAGCTCGGCCGCCTTCGCGACGTCGACGATCATGTCGCCGGCGATTGCGACGCCACCATCTCGGACGATCTCGCGCCGCGCGTTCATCGTGATCACGTCGCGTCCGACCACGATCAACTCGGGATCCGAAGGCGGGTCGTCGATCACGATCGCAAGGTTCGCGCGACTACGATGCCCGGTCTTGCGCACCGATGTGTTTTCGGAAAACCCAGCGCTGCACCGCTATTGGTACGCCGTGGCGCGGAGCGTCGACATCATGCCGGGGCCGATCGGCATCACGCTTTTGGGCCACCATTATGTGGTCTACCGAAGTGAGTCAGGGGAGCTGACCGCGGCCGACGACCGCTGTCCCCACCGCGAGGCCCGGCTGTCCCTTGGCTCGATGGTCGACGGGGTGATCCAGTGCGCCTATCACGGCTGGTGCTACGACGGTACGGGCCGTTGCGTCCGGGTGCCGTCGTCTGAACCGTCGGTGCCGCCTCCGCCCAAGGCGCAGCTGGCCCTTGTACATGTCACCGAGCGTTACGGGCTCGTGTGGGTGTGCCCGGGCGAACCGGCTGAGGGCATTCCCGACATCGTCGAGGACGCGAACCCGTTGTTCCGACGTATCAATAGCCCGGTCGAAACATGGTCGACGTCGGCGACGCGAATGGTCGACAACTTCGTCGACATCTCCCATTTCCCGTGGGTGCATGTCGGAACGTTCGGACGCACTCAGCAGACCCTCGTGCCCAAGATCGAACTCGAGCCGCTCGACGACTTCTTCTTCGGCTACCACTACGAGGTCCAGGTCAACAACCCGCTGTCCGCCGCGGTCACCAGCGGTCAAACCCTGAAGGTGCTGACCCGCTCGATGTCGTCGGGTTTCCATCTTCCGTTCACCGTGCGCAGCACCATCAGCTACGAGACGGGCCTCGAGCACATCTTGCTGCTGCTCTCGACGCCGGTCGACGATGTGACCGCGTATTTCACGTTCGTGGTCTGGCGCAACGACGACTTCTCCGTCTCGGCCGAGGACGTGATCCAGTTCGACCGGCGCATCGGCGCCGAGGACAAGGCGATGCTCGAGACCGTTGACGGCGTGTTGCCCCTCGACACCACCTCGACGGTCTCAGTGCAGGCCGACAAGCCTTCGGTGGAATGGCGAAGGCGCTTCAAGGCCCTTCTCGAGCGGCCACCGCTCTAGAAGCCGCTCCGGTTGGTGCTGCTATGGTCAGACCATCAGACCGCAGGGGAGGACGCCGTGCCCATCACCCGGCTGAACCACGCCGTCTTGTACGTACGCGATGCGGGCCGTAGCGCCCAGTTTTACGCAGACGTCCTGGGCTTTCGCCGAGTCATCGAAGACCCCGACGGTGGCTATGCCTTCTTAAGGGCCGCTGCGTCGGAGAACCACCACGACCTGGCGTTGTTCTCCATCGGCGCCGCTGCCGAGCCGAGTGAGGCGGGACGGCGCACCGTGGGCCTGTACCACCTGGCCTGGGAGGTGCCCTCCCTCGACGAACTTGAGCAGGTGCGCGACCGGCTCACCTCGGTCGGTGCCCTGGTCGGCGCGAGCGACCACGGCGTGAACAAGAGTCTCTATGCGGTCGACCCCGACGGCCTTGAGTTCGAAGTGATGTGGCTCGTGCCCGCCGATCTCTGGGGCAACGAGGAGCATGAGGCGATCATCCGTCCCCTCGATATCGGGAGCGATAAGCGCAAGTACGCGGCGCTTCGCGGGGAGCCATGAGCGATCACCGCGCTGTTGAGCAATCGGTGCGGTTCAGGCCGCTCGATCGGCGGACGTTGCCCGACGAAATCCGTGACCGGTTGATCGCATCGATCGACGGGGGCGGGCTCGCGCCCGGGCAACTCCTGCCGCCAGAAAGAACGTTGTGCACCGAGTTCAACGTGGCCCGCACGTCAGTGCGCGAGGCGATCCAATCGCTCGTTTCGCTGCGCTACGTCGAGCGCCGGGGTAACCGGGCCTACGTCGTGGAGCGACTGCCCAGCGTCGAACTCGATCCTCGCAAGTCGAGAGTGAAGGATCTCTTCGAGACCCGGCGGGTGATCGAAGTGCCGATCGTCGAACTGGCCACGTGTCGCGCCACGCCCGAGCAACGCGCTGAGGTGGTGGCTATTGCGGCGCAGTTTCGCGCGGGCATGCCACTCGACGCGTTCCGCGGCCGTGACCGAGATTTCCACTCGGCCATCTCCCGGGCCTGTGGAAACCCGCTGCTCACCGAGGTCTACGGGAAGGTGCTCGACGCCTTGTTCTCGTCGGAGGCGTTTGGCGAGCTGCTTTACGCCGGGCACAACCGGCGCGAGGTCAACGTGATCATCGAACGCGCCGGTCAACAGCATCAGCGCATCGCTGCCGCTATGGCCTCCGGTGACCCGATCGCTTCGGTCAGCGCCACGGAGGAGCACGTCGGCTATGTCGAAGAGCGAATGATCCGACACCTGGTCTGAGGGGGCCCATGCAGCTGGACGAGAACCTCGTGTACTTCCTCGACGAGGCGAAGTTTCGCGACACCGATCGAGACGGGTTCCGCAGACGAGTCATCACCGGTGAGCACCTGCAGCTCGTCTTCTGGCGGATCAAGGGTGGGTCGACGGGGAGCGTGCTCCACCACCACGTCGCCAACGAGCAGCTGGGCATCGTCGTGCGCGGACGCTTGAACTTCCGCATCAGCGAGGACAAGGACGCCGGGGACCGCATCGAGCTCGGCCCCGGCGAGGTCTACCTCGCGCCGATCGGCGTCTGGCACGGCGACAGCATTTTCTTGGGCGACGATGAGCACGACGAGTGCTGGATACTCGATGTTTTCTCGCCGCCGCGCGACGACCTGCGGGCGGAAGGCTGACGATGGCCGACTGGCGCCTCGCCGTCGACATCGGTGGCACGTTCACCGACGTCGTGGCGCTCGACGGAGAGTCGGGCCGCATCGTCGTCGACAAGACGCTCACCACGCCCGCGGCGCCGCTCGACGGCGTCCGGCGAGGTGTTCAGCAGCTGCTGCGCAAGGCGGGCGTGCAGCCGAGTGATATCCGGCGGCCGATCGTGCACGCCACCACGCTCGTCACGAACGCACTCATCCAGGGCAAAGTCGCACAGGCCGGACTGGTCACGACATCGGGATTCGCCGACACGCTCCTCATCCGCGACGAGCACCGCTACGACATGTACGACCTCCAAATCGAGTTTCCGGAGCCGCCCATTCCCCGGCACCGCACCTACGAGATTGCGGAGCGCACATCGGCCGATGGACGAGTCGTCGCCGAGCCGAGCGCGGCCGATCTCGAGGCGGTGAGCGATGAGCTGGCTGCCGCGGAGGTCGAGGCGGTCGCGGTGTGTTTCCTGAACAGCTACGCGAACCCGGCCAACGAACGGATGGTGGCCGAGTACCTGGAGAAGCGGCTGGGCATTCCGGTCTGCATGTCGGCCGAGATCTCGCCGCAGCTACGCGAGTACCCGCGCATGATCACCACCGCGTGCAACGCCGTGACCATGCCCATACTCGGTCCCTACCTCGACGAGCTCCAACAATGGCTGCGCGCTGAGGGCTTCGGTGGTGGCGTGCTCATGATGCTGTCCAACGGCGGCGTCGTATCCGCCGACGATGCCGCGCGCGTACCCGTGAGGCTCGTGGAATCCGGGCCGGCGGCGGGAGCACTCGCGGGCAGCTGGTTCGCCAAGCGCCTCGGGGAACCTCGCCTGCTCTGCTTCGACATGGGCGGCACCACTGCGAAGTCGTGCTTGATCACCGACTACGAACCGGAGCTGACGACGTCGTTCGAAGTGGCTCGGATGTACCGCTTCAAGAAGGGCTCAGGGTTCCCCGTTTCGGTGCCGTCGATCGACCTCGTCGAGATCGGTGCAGGAGGCGGGTCTCTTGCCCACGTCGACGAACTCGGACTACTGAAGGTCGGTCCGGAATCGGCAGGCGCCGAGCCGGGACCCGCGTCATACGGCCGCGGCGGCACGGAACCCGCGGTCACCGACGCCGATGTGCTCCTCGGTTACCTCGATGCCTCCTACTTCCTCGGCGGCGATATGGCGCTCGACCCGTCCGCCGCGGAACGGACCATCTCCGAACTCGCGGCTGGGCTCGGGCTGCCCACCGACGAGACGGCGGCGGGCATCCACGACGTGGTCAACCAGAACATGGCCGCGTCGTCGCGCATGCACGCGGTCGAGCGGGGTGTCGACCTCCACGGCGTCTCGCTCATCGCGTTCGGGGGAGCGGGTCCGGTGCACGCGTGCGCGGTCGCCGACCTACTCGAGTCGAGCAGGGTCATCTTCCCGTTGAACGCTTCGGTGCTTTCCGCCTTCGGCACGCTTGTTTCGCCGGTGCGTATCGATGTGGCCCGCTCGCGTGTTCGATTGCTCGAAGCCGTGCGCGACGACGAACGCGACGACCTGCTCGAAGAGCTGCGGGCGAGGGGACGGCGGGTGCTAGCCGCCGCCGGTGTCCCCGAGAAGGATGTTCGTTTTCGTTACGGCGTCGACGCGCGCTACGCGGGCCAGGGCAACGAGATCACGATCTGGGTCGGCGAGGGCGAGACGTGGCCTGTCGACACCGAGAGTGTGCGCCAGCGGTTCGACGAGGGCTACGAGCGCGTCTACGGACTGACGATCCCCGACATCGGCATCGAGATCGTGACGTGGCGAGTGTCGGCATTCGCCGATCTCGCAACGGTGGAGCCCAAGGTCAACCTTTTCCTGCAGCCGCCGGGCTACCCGGTGCCTCATCATTCGCGCGCGGTGAAATTTCACCGCGGGCAACCCGCTGTCGAGGTGGCCGTCTACCGGCGCGACGCGCTCGGTGTCGGTGCCCATCTCGCCGGACCGTGCATCGTCGAGGAGCGCGAGACCACCACCGTCATCCGCCCCGGGTGGTCGGTCGACATGAAGGCCGACGGCTCGCTGGTGGCCACCCGCACAGGAGGTGCGCCGTGACGCGGACGTTCGACGCGATCGAGCTCGAGGTCCTGTGGCAGTCGCTCATCGCGAGCGTCAACGAGCAGGCGAGGGCGTTGCAACGGGCGGCGTTCAGCCCGATCGTGCGGGAGGCCGGCGACCTGGCGAACGCCCTCTTCGATCGGCGGGGCCGCATGGTGGCCCAGGCGGTCACCGGCACGCCCGGCCACATCAACTCGCTCGCACGCGCCGCGACGGCGATTCTCGAGGCGTACCCGATCGAGTCCCTCGACCGGGGTGACGTGCTGATCACGAACGACCCGTACAAGACGGCCGGCCAACTGCTCGACGTGACGGTGTTTTCGCCGGTGTGGCGTGATCGGGAGGTGATCGGTTTTGTGGGGTCCACGATCCACCACACCGATGTGGGCGGCTACGGCATCGGCGCCGGCGCGCGTGACGTGTTCGAAGAGGGTCTCTGGATCCCGATTTGCAAGCTGCTCGTCCGGGGCGAGCGCAATCCCGAGGTGTGGAAGTTCATTCTTTCCAACGTGCGCCAGCCCGACCACATGGCGGGCGACCTCCATGCGCAGATCGCCTCTGGAGAAGTGGGCGCGCAGCGCGTGCGTCTGTTGTGTGACACCCATGGGCTCGACGACATCGAAGACTTGGCCGACGAGGTGATCCGGCGCAGTGAGGACGCCACCCGGGCGGCGATCCGCCAACTTCCCGCGGGCACGTACAACGGCGCGGCCACGCTTGATCTCGCCGATGGCTCGATCATCGAAATCAAGGCGGCTGTCATCGTCGACCCGGACGCCGGTGAGATCACCGTCGACTACGAGGGCTCGTCGGGCGCCAGCCCCTATGGGATCAACGTCGTCAAGAACTACACGCACGCCTACACGACCTTCACGGTGCGCAGCGTCCTGAATCCCGAGGTCCCCAACAACCACGGCAGCCTGGCGCCCATCAAGGTGATCGCGCCCGAGGGCAGCATCGTGAACGCTGTGTCGCCGGCGCCGTGCACCGCGCGCCACGTCGTCGGCATGTTCCTGCCGAATGCGCTACTGAAGGCGCTCGCGCAACTCAAGCCGCAGCAGGCGATGGCCGAGGGCTCGGGCGCCGTGTGGACGATGCAGGTCTCGGGGAACCACGACGATGGCCGCCCGTTCATCACGGCGATGTTCACGTACGCGGGCGGAGTGGGGGCCCGCGCCACGAAGCCGGGCCTGAGCGCCACGTCCTATCCCACCGGTGTGGCGGCGGTGCCCGTCGAGGTGGTCGAGGCGTCGGCCCCCGTGATGTTCGTCCGCAAGGAACTGCGGCGTGAGAGCGGGGGAGTAGGCGCCCAGCGAGGCGGCCTCGGCCAGACGATCGAGTTCACGGTCGACACCACCCGTCCCTGGCAGCTCAACGCGGTGACTTCCCGCCTCAAGTACGCACCCGAGGGGATCTTCGGCGGTGAGGCCGGCAGCGCGGGGCGTTTCACGGTGAACGGCGAGCCCGTCACCACGCAGTCGCGCATCACGTTGCAGCCATCCGACCTCGTACGTCTCGACCTTCCCGGCGGCGGCGGTTATGGCCCCGCCGGAAGTGACGCAGCCGAAACGGACACGGCCCAAACCGACCCGGTCGGGACGGGTTGAGCGAATGGCTTCGTGGCCCGACGCCATCACGTTCGCCGACGCGTGGGAACGCGCGGTCGCGCGCCACGGCCACCGACCCTTTCTGATTTTCGAACGGCCGTCGGGCGAGGTGGCCGAGTGGACATACGCCGAGTTCGACGACATCGTGGCTCGTGTGGCCGCGGCGCTCACTACGAGGGGCGTCACGACCGGGTCGGCCGTGCACCTGGCGCTGATGAACTCGCCGTGGTTCATCGCTATTTGGCTGGCGTCCGCGCGCCTCGGTGCGTGGATGGTGCCGAGCGATCCGCTGGGCAAGACGCCGGAGCTGGCCGGCCATATCACTCGCACTCGACCGGTCGTTGGCGTTTGCGCGGCGAGTCGCGCCGACGTGTACCGGCCCGCCTCGCGTGAAATCGACGTGATCGAAATCGACGAGGCCGACGTCGACCTCGACGTCCTCGACACGACGAGCAGCGGCGGTGTGGGCCGACCCGAGATCTCGTTGCAGAGCCGTCTCGCGGTGATGTTCACATCCGGCACCACGGGCATTCCCAAGGGGGTCGAGGTCACGCAGGCCAACTACGCGTTCGCGGGCATGGTGATGGCCGGTGCCGCGGGCCTCGAGTCGCACCATCGCCAGATCGTGGTCCTACCCGTCTTTCACGCCAACGCGCAGTACTACTCCTTCGCGTCGGCCATCTGGGCAGGTGCGAGCGTGGCCCTCATGCCGACGTTCTCGGCTCGCCAATTTTTTCACCAATGCGTTCGCCACCGCGCGACGCACGCCTCGCTGTTCGCGGCCCCGATGCGGATGATCCTCGCGCACGGCATCGAGAAGGCCCCGGCCGGCGGCGCCGGTCTCACGCACTGCTGGTACGCGATGAACATCACCGACGAACAGCACGCAACCTTCACCGACCTGCTGGGATGCCCGCCGCGGCAGCTCTACGGGATGACCGAAACACTGCCCGCCGTGCTCACCGACAAGCGCGCCCGCCCCGTGCCGTCTTCCATGGGTTTCGTCACCGACCACTGTGAGGTCGACGTGCAGGATCCCGCCGGCCGCAGCTGTGGGGCCGGGGAGGTCGGCGACATAGTCGTTCGCGGCGAATCGGGCGTGACGTTGTTCAGCGGCTACCTCGACATGCCCGACGTCACGACCGCGAGCTTCCGCAACGGTTGGTTCTTGACCGGCGACCGCGCCCGACGCGACGCGGACGGGCGGTACTTCTTCGACGGTCGCCGGTCCGATGTGCTCAAAGTGTCGGGAGAAAACGTCTCAACCGTCGAGGTCGAGTCGGTGATCTCTCAACATCCCAAGGTCCTCGAAGTGGCGGTCGTGGGTCGGGCCGACGCGATCCGAGACGAAGTACCTGTTGCGTACATCGTCGCCCGCGATCCCAACGATCCGCCTCGAACTGACGAGCTCGACGCGTGGTGCACTGATTGGCTGGGGAAGGCAAAGCGCCCGCGGGAGTTCATTTTGTTGGCAGAGCTGCCGCGTACCTCCGTCGGCAAGATCCGCAAGTTCCTGTTGCGCGACCCCGGAGAAGGAATTTCCGCATGACGATTCTGTCCGACGATCTGCTCGCCTCTTTCGACGCCTCAACGGCACCGGTCGCCGAAGCGCAAGGTCTGCCGCCTGTCATCTACACGAGCGACGAGTTCTTGGAGTTCGAGAAACGGTCGCTGTTCAACCACGAGTGGCTGTGTGTGGGCCGTGCGTCGCAAGTTCCGAATCCCGGCGACTGGTTCAGCGTGATGATGAACGACGAGCCGTTGCTCGTCGTTCGGGGCAGGGATCAAGAGCTGCGCGTGCTGTCGGCCGTGTGCCAGCACCGGGGCATGCAGGTCGCCGAGGGCTGCGGCACGACGACCACGTTCAAGTGCCCGTATCACCACTGGATCTACGGCCTCGACGGCCGGCTGCTCGGCGCGCCCGCCATGGAGCGCACGCTTGACTTCGAAAAGAAGGAATCCGCACTGCCGTCCCTGCGCGTTGAGGTGTGGCAGGGCTTCGTCTTCATCAACTTCGATGACAACGCCGCGCCGCTCGCGCCCACGCTTTCTCGCTATGACCCCTTCCTCGACCACTACGAACTCGACCACGCGGTCTGCGCGAGCACGTTCACGCTGTACGACCTGCCGTGGAACTGGAAGGTCATGTTCGAGAATTTCAACGACGGCTACCACGCCAACCGCCTGCACCAGATCATCCAGGATTTCTGTCCGAGCGACATGGCCGCGTTTCCTGTGCCGTGGGACGACTCCTCGAACGTGATTTTCCGCACCAACGGGTACACGCATATCGACGGCGGATTCAACGCGACCCACAAGGCGCTGTTACCGCTCTTCCCGAAGCTCACCGAAGAGGAGCGTTGGCGGTCGACGTTTGCGCTTGTGCCACCCACGCTCTGCATGGGCACCGCGCCCGACCAGGCATTTTTCTTTCTCGTCCGTCCGAGGTCCGCGAACACCATCGACGTCGATATCGGCTACCTCGTCCATCCCGATGCTGCGGAGCATCCGATGTTCTCCGAGATGCTCAAGCTGAGCGACGCGGGTGTACAGGTCTTCGTGCGGCAGGACCAGGACGCCACCACCAAGGTGCAGAGAGGGTTGCGGTCGCGCTTCGCGGCCCGAGCTCGCTACTCGTGGCAGGAAGAGAGCCACGTGCAGTTCAACCGCTGGTTGGTCCAGCGCTACCGCCGGCACTGGCCTCGTGTCGCCGCCAAGTCATGAAAGCGGTCCTGTACCGAAAATCTGGGGGGCCAGAGGTGTTGGAGTACACCGACGTGGCCGATCCGGAGCCCGGTCCTCAGGATGTCGTTGTTCGGGTAGTGCTCACTGCGCTCAACCATCTCGACGTCGTCCAGCGCAACGGTTGGTACGCGATGCCGGGCTTCACGCTCCCGCATATCGCGGGCATGGATGTCGCCGGAGAGGTCGTCGCGGTGGGCGCCGACGTGACCGGTACACACATCGGCGACCGAGTCGTCATCGATCCCTCGCTGTCGGAGGTGCCCGAGGGCTCGAGGTTCTCCGGGCGCGGTGATCGGTACGGCGATCTCGCCGTTATCGGCGCGACGGTCGACGGGGGCTATGCCGAGTACTGCCTCGCCCCGGCGTCGCATGTTCACGTGATCCCGCCGGCGATGTCGTACTACAAGGCCGCCACGTTCCCGACGTGCTGGGTGACGGCTTGGCATGCGCTCCTCACGGTGGGTGAGCTACAGGCGGGGGAGACGGTGCTCATCCATGCCGCCGGCTCGGGAATGAGTGTGGCGGCTATCCAGCTCGCGCGGTGGCGGGGCGCCACCGTGCTGGCCACCGCCGGCAGCGACGAAAAGTGCGCAAAGGCGAAGAAAATCGGCGCCACCGCCGCGATGAACAACCGCACCGGCGACGTAGCCGCGTGGGTTCGGGCCATGTCCAAGGACGAGGGAGTCGACATGGTGCTCGACCATGTCGGGGCGGCGCTTTTTGAGCAGTCAATGCTCTCGTTGCGCGTTCGGGGACGACTGGTCAACGTCGGCAACACGAGTGGCGATCGCGCCACGATCCCCTCGCTCGGTCGGCTGTACGGCATGGGTCAGCGCATTTTGGGGAGCGACCCCTACCGGCATTCGGAGTTCGCCCGGTGCTGGGGGGTGTTCTGCACCAACGACTTCGAGAGCGAGATCGACACCGTCTACTCGCTGAGTGAGGCCGGCCGAGCCCAGCAGCAAATGCTCGACTCCGATTTCTTCGGCAAGATCCTCCTCGACCCGTCTCGCTGACGTGACGCATCAGCCCAGGCCGCCCGTTCTCGTGGTCGGCGCGGTCAACCTCGACTCGGTGCTGCGCGTGATTGCGCTGCCCCGCGAAGGCGAGACCGTGCTCGCGACCTCTTCGCAGCGCGTCGGCGGTGGAAAGGCGGCAAACCAGGCCCTCGCGATCGCTCGGGCCGGATGCCCGGTGCGGCTGTGGGCAGCGGTCGGCGATGACGACGCTGCCGGCATCGCTCTCGCCGGCTTGGCCGACGACGGGGTCGACCTGTCGTTGGTTCTACGCACCACCGCGGTGGGAACCGGGATAGCCATCGTCTGTGTGGCCGACGACGGCCGCAACCTGATCGTCGTCGACGCTGCGGCGAACGCAATGCTGACCCCGCCCCCCGCAAACGTCGTGGAGGAGTCGGCCGCGGTCGTCGTGTCGCTCGAGGCGCCAGTGCCGGCGGTTCGCGGCGCATTGGAGCTAGGCCGTTCGCTCGGCCGGCTCACCGCGATGAACGCGTCGCCCTACGTCCCGGAGTTGACCGAGCTGGTAACTCTCGCCGACGTACTCATCGTGAACCAGGGTGAGGCCGAGGCACTCGGTTTCCCCGACGCCCGCTCGGGAGCGATCGCGCTCCGGGCGACGGTCGTGGTCACCCGTGGGGCTCAGGGCGCAGAGTGCTCCGACGGCGCGCAGACATGGACAGTCGTCGCGCCGGTGGTCGACACGGTCGACACGGTCGGCGCGGGAGACGCGTTTCTGGGTGCTTTTGTTGCCGCGGTCGTGGACGGACAGGATCTCGCGACGGGTCTCCGCTACGCGGTCGCCGCGGGTTCTCTCGCGGTGCAGCGGCAGGGCGCGCGGACTTCGCCGCGCCGCGCTGAAATTGTCGCCCTCGCCGGAACCCTCACTGCGTTGTCGCGGTGAGGGTCGCGCTTTACTTGCCGGGCGGCCGGTAGTCGACGCCCAGGCCGGCCGCTTTGTCGATCTCTTCCGCTGAGAGAAGGACCACGGTGCGGGTACTCGCCGCGCCGCTGGCGCCCACCGCGAGACCCATCGCCGCCGCGGTCGTGTTGTCGGGTAGGTCGAGCAATACGAACGCGTCCTCGCTGCCGAAGCCGAAGTAGAAGGCCTCCACCCGTCCGCCGAGTGAAGCGACGGTCTTTTCGACCGCTTCTCGCCGGGCGGTACCACCGTTCGCCTTCACGCCACGGATGCCTTCTGTGGTGTACGACGCAACCACAAGGTATTTCGCCATGTTGCCCCCTTCTCGTGCACGAAAACTTCCAGGCGATGACTATCCGCCCGCTGGGTCACGATGGCAAGCCGGTCGTGAGCCAAGATGGAAGCCCATGGCCCGCGACGTCACACTCGTGTTGTGCGGTGCTGACGGAGAACCCCTTGGGACCTCGGAGCCGTTTGCCGTCGAATGGCCCTGGTGGCAAGACGCCGAAGCCGTCGTGGCCGCCGCCGCGGACATCGGACTCGACATAATCGTTCTGCGCCTCTTGGGCGGTACGCCCGCGATCGTTGGGGGGCCACTTTGGGGGGGCGAGGTCACCTATCTCGCGGAGCTGCGCGGGCCGGCACCGGCGGGCCTCGGTCGGGTGTCGGTCGCGCTGGACGACCATCCCCTGCGCATGCCGTGGGCCAGGGCGGGAGGTCCATCTGACGACCTCGCGTGGGCGACGTGGCGTCTGGAGGAGATCGGTCTCGAGCTCACTGGCCCGCCGACACAGATCCGCACGTGGAACCTCTCGAGCATCTGGCGGCTGGCGACCACACGCGGAACGCTGTGGCTCAAGGTGGTGCCGTACTTCTTCGCTCACGAGGGCGTGGTCCTCGGGCTCGTCGGGCTGTTGCGGTCACATGTCGTGCCGGAACTGGTCGTGTGCGAGGGGCACCGCATGTTGCTTGCGGACGTTCCCGGCAGCGACCTCTACGACGCGGGGCTCGCTCACCTTGCGACGATGTCGCGGCTGTTGATCGACACGCAGGTGGCGATGGGCGACCTGGTCGACGAGCTCGCCGACCGCGGCGCATCGGATTGGCGAATCCGTGAGATGGCTCCGGACCTCGCGCGTGTGGTCGAGGATTGGGGCCACTCGCTCGATCTCGAAGCGCGCTGGCGCCTCGATGCGATCGTCGACGGACTCGATGCCACGGCCACCGCCGTCGCCAATGCCGGCCTTCCCGACACTCTCGTCCACGGCGACTTTCACACGGGCAACGTCCGCGGCGATCCGTCAACCGTCGAGAAGGGGCTGACCATTATCGACTGGGGCGACAGCGGCGTCGGTCATCCACTGCTCGACGCTCATGACTTCATCTCGCGTGCCGGTTCGGCCCACCACGACGAGCTGTGGAAGGTGTGGATCGATGAGTGGAAGAAGGTGGCGCCGAAGAGCGACCCGTTACGGGCAGCGGAGCTGCTGGCGCCAGTCGCGGCCTTGCGCAACGCCGCCGTGTTCCGCCACTTCTGCGACAACATCGAACCGTCGGAGCGCGCCTATCACGTCAATGACGTCGCCAGAGCGCTGCGGGCGGCCGCGAACAGCGCGTGGGGAACCTAGGCGGAGTCGCCGTTCGCGCCGCCGAGCACGCTGCGCAGCGCCTGCGCGGCACCGAGAAGGGCGGCGCTTTCGAACGGGACAACGATCTTCGCGTTCGGACTCTCGGCGAACTTCGCGAGCGCGTCGAGCTGCAGGATGGCCACCAGCGTGTTATTCGGGTCCTGCTGTTTGATCGCCCCGTACACCGTGGCGATGGCCTGGGCCCGTCCCTCTGACTCGAGGATCGCCGCTTGCCGGTTGCCTTCTGCTCGGAGGATCGCTGCCTGACGTTCACCTTGCGCGGCGCGGACGACGGCTTGGGCATCACCTTCGGCCACGTTGATGGCCGACTGCTGGAGTCCCTCCGACTGCAGGATCTTGGCCCGCTTCTCCTGATCGGCGGTCTTTTGGAGGGCGAGTGCCGCCAAGATCTGCGGCGGTGGCGCGATCTCGACGATCTCGATCCGGCTGATGCGGATGCCCCACTTGTCGGTAACGACTTCCATCTGTTGCTGGACGTCGGTGTTGATTCGCTCACGCTCCGACAACGCTTCGTCGAGCGTCATGGTGCCGATCACCGACCGGAGGGCGGTGCGGGCCAGCGCATCGATGGCGACGTCGAAGTTCTTCACGCTGAACAACGCCTGCTTCGCGTCGATGATCTGCGTAAAGATGGTGGCGTTCACCGTGACGACGACGTTGTCGCGCGTGATGACTTCTTGGCGATCGCCGGGGATGGGGATCTCGCGCATGTCGACTCGCCGTAGCGATTCGATGAACGGCGCGATGATTACGAGCCCAGGTTCGTGCGTACGGCGGTACTCACCGAGCCGTTGCACCACGCCCAGTTGTCCCTGTTGCACGATGTTCACCATCTGGCGGAGGGCCACGAGCAACACGATGACGACGATGGCGGCTACGACGAGACCCGCCGTGGTCGCCGCACTCAGCGCAGCAATCACGATTGCTCCTCTTTGGGTTGTTGGCCGGGTTCGGGCTGTTGGGCGGCGGATCCCAGCTCGGAGGGCCCGTTTGGACCGAAGCCGCCGACCGGCCACACGGTCAATGTCGTTCCGCGTACTGCGGTGACCACCACGGTGGTGCCGGCGGGGATGACAGCGCCGTCGCCGCTGCACGCCAGCCATCGCTCGCCCGCGAGCCGAACATGGCCGACGCGCGCGGCGTCGCCCACTTCGTCGAGCGTGAGCACCTCTTCGCCGACGATGCCGCCGTGCACTCCCCGAGAGCGGTGCGTACCCCTGGAGTGGGTTATCGCCTCGCGGAGGAAGGGGCGAATGCCGACGATGCCCGCGATCGCCACGACGAGCACCGCGACGATCTGAACCCCGACGGCTGACGGCCACAGGGCTGCGACGCCGGCGGCCGCGAAACAGCCGAGGGCAGCAAAGAGTGCGAAGAACGCCAAGTGGCTCAACTCGACGATCACCAGCGCCGCGCCGATGCTCAGCCAGACGACGACCACCTGCTACCTCCTGCCGTGATTCTACGGCGCCGATTGCGAACTTGCGCGAGCGGATCCGGGGGTTCAGCGGCCCTAACCACTAGGGTGGTCGTGTCGGCCACCGGATCCGCCCGACTGCGCCCACGACACCGGCTGGCGTCAGCTGCTGGCCCCCCGACCTAGCGGATCGCTGACTCACGCTGCTCGAAGAGCATCCGTGCCCTCGTGACGTGCGGCACGTGACGGAAGGAGACACCCATGGCGAACGCTCGCACGAGGAAGCTCGAGCTCGAAAGGGCGAAGCGAACCAAGGCCGCGCAGAAGCGCGAACGCCGGCAAGACAAGGCCACCGAAGACGAGGCCGCCGCGATCGCCGCGGCTGAAGATCCCACCGTTGCCGAGCAAAACCCACAGTCCGACGTCGAGGTGCTGACGTCGCTGCAACTGCTCCATGAGCGCTTCGCCGACGGCGAGATGGCTTTCGACGACTTCGAAGAGGCCAAGAACGATCTCATGCAGAAACTCAATGTCAGCTAATCGCGCGAGACGCACAGCCGCCGGAGGCGGTGAGCCGTCGTGACCCGCCCGAAGCGCGAACCGCGACCCGCCGCCGAACCGCCCACCGACGACGAGCTCGATCGCCTCCTGCGAGCGATCCAGGCCGGCGACGACGCCAACACCCTCCTCGACAACGACGCGCTCGTCCGCAAGCTCGGCCTGCCCGCGGCGGTGGTTGGCCATCAGGTCGAGACGGCGAAAGATCGCAGGCTCGTCTGGGGCATCCCCACCGGCCACAACCCCACTCTTTCGTTTACCGACCTCGAGCTGACGGTGCAGGGACGCCGCTTCCTGTCGTCGCGGAAGGCAGCGGCGGGTTAGTCGCTCTTAGTTGGCGCGAGCGTCATCCGGATCCGGTGCACCCTCACCTGCAACGTCACCCCCTCGATGAACACGAGCAACGTCTCGGCCATCACGCGGTCGACGGTCTTGGGCACGTCTGCGACAACCGTTCGTAGGATTATCTTGGACGGCTGACCGAAAAAGGTTCGGCGGCGGGAAGCCGAGGCCGATGGGGAGGCTCTTGTGGACCGGGGATTGCTCATCGCTAGGTCGCCGCATGATGCCAGCCCGGGCGAGCGCACAGCGCGATGAGCGCCCACATCCTCGCGATCGACCTCGGGTCGAGCGGTGTCAAGGTCGCGGTCGTCGACGAGGAGGGCCGGGTGCTCGGCCACGGAAGCGAGGCCCTCCCCATGGTCTTCCTGCCCGGCGGTGGCGCCGAGCAGGACGCAGAAGGGTGGTGGGCCGCGATCGGACGCTGCGCGCGACGCGCCATGGCCGGCTCGCGTGCGGCCGACGTGGCGGCCGTGGCGGTGACGAGTCAATACATGTCGATCGTGGCGATCGACCAATCGGGCCTTCCACTGATGAACGCGGTCATGTGGATGGACACACGGGGCCGCCGCCACAACCGACACCTACGCACCGATCACGCGACCGAACTGTGGCTCGATCGGCACGGCCTGCCGCCGCCGGGCGACCTCGCCCACATTGCCTTCATCCGGAGCGAGTTCCCCGCGATCGACGCGGCGACCGCGGCCTACGTGGAACCCGTCGACTACCTGAACGCGCGGCTCAGCGGGCGGATCGCCGCCACGCAGACCACCGCGTTCCCGCTGATGACCATGGACAACCGGGTCCACGGCAACCTCGAGTACTCCGAGGAACTCGTGACCCTCGCCGGGATCGACCCAGAGAAGCTGGCTCCGCTGGTTCCCTACGACGAGATCCTCGGCCCGGTAACCCCCGCCGCGGCCGAGCACCTCGGCATCACCACATCGGCCGTCGTCGTCACCGGCACGATCGACTCCATCACGTCGGCCGTCGGTACCGGCGCGCTCGACGCCACGGCCTGCTCGATCATCGTGGGCACCACGTCGGTGATGGTGACGCATGTCGATTTCAAAGCCGGCGACGTCGAGCACGGCGTCATAAGCGTCCCGAGCCCCTTACCCGGGAAGTACTTCGTAATGGCCGAGAACGGGGTCGGCGGTAAAGCCCTCGAGTTCTTGTTGCGCAACGTCGTGTACGCCGACGACGCGTTCGCCACGGGTGCG
>JBDUDK010000125.1:0-2336 GCA_040002995.1 Acidimicrobiales bacterium
AGAAGTAAATGATCTGCTCGGCGCGCGCTTCGGCGACGTCGAGGTCGTCGGTGTACGCACCGGTCGACAGGTACTTCCAGCCACCGTCGCAAACAATGAAAACGATCGTGCCTTCGTCGATCTCGCTTGCCACTTTCGCCGCGCCGGCAAGGGCCGCGCCCGACGAGATACCCGCAAAGATCCCGCACTCGTTGACGAGACGCCGCGTCCACTCGAGCGACTCACGCGGGCGCACGACACGCTTGCGATCGAGCACCTCCATGCCGTGCCACGCTTCGAACACCGGCGGGATGTAGCCCTCGTCGAGATTGCGCAAACCCTCGACGCGCTCACCGAGCGGGGGCTCAACGGCGATCACCTTGACATCGGGGTTGCGCTCCTTCAGGAAAGTTCCGACGCCCATCAACGTGCCGCTCGTACCCAGTCCGGCGACGAAGTGCGTGATCTCCGGGCAGTCGAGCCAGATCTCGGGCCCGGTTGTCTCGTAGTGCGCTCCGGGGTTCGCGTCGTTGCCATATTGGTAGAGGAAGCACCACTCGGGATGTTCGGCCGACAAGGCCTGCGCGCGGCGCACGGCGCCGTTCGAGCCCTCCGGCCCCGGCGTGAGAATGATCTCGGCGCCGAAGACCTCGAGCATCTGCCGGCGCTCGATCGAGACGCTCTCGGGCATGAGGATCTTGATCGGGTAGCCCTTGATGCGAGCGATGGCCGCAAGGGCAATTCCCGTGTTGCCGGACGACGGCTCGATGATGGTCTGACCCGGTTCGAGGAACCCTTCCTTCTCGGCCGTCTCGATCATCGCCTTCGCGATGCGGTCCTTCACCGAGCCGAACGGGTTCTGGCTTTCCATCTTGGCCAGGATGCGCACACTGGTCTTGGGCGAGAGGCGGCTGACGTCGACGAGCGGCGTGTTGCCGATCATGTCCAGCACGTTCTCGTAGACGGGCATCCGAACTCCCGATAATGCCGACAGGAATTGTCGTCAATACTATCGGGGCTCCAGCGCCACCGCCTCCTCCGTCACCAAGCCGTCAATAATTCGGTAGGAGCGCAGCACCGGAGCGTCCTGGCGGAGCGACACGATCACGTAATGCCAGGTCGGATCGGGTGCCTCGGCGCGGTCGGTCGGGCTCGGGTAAGCGTCGGTGTGCGTATGGCTGTGCATGACCCCCAGGATCTCGAGCCCCTTCGCCTCGGCGTCGCGCTCGGCCAGAAGGTGATCCTTGGGGGCGACTGTGTAGACCCGGCTGGAGTGGGCGAGGTTCTCACAGGGGTAGAAGACGGTGGCCTTGGCGGCCCGGGGATCGCCTCCGAGGAGGCCGCACGCCTCGTCGGGGAGGCCGTCGTAGACCTGGCCGACGATCTCGGCGTAAACGCGTTCGGTGAGCCTCAACATGGTCGGCGGCGACGATACCGGTACGGTTGTCGCCCGCCATGGCCCGTCCCACCGGAACCAAACTGATCGCGTCGAACCGCAAGGCCCGCCACGATTTCGCCATCCTCGATACGGTCGAGGCGGGCTTGGTTCTCCACGGGTCTGAGGTGAAGTCGATGCGAGAGGCCAATGTCCAGCTGGCCGACGCCTACGCACGCTTCGAAGACCGCGAATGCTGGCTCGAAGGAGTCCATATCGCCCCATGGGCGTTTGCACGGGGCATGGGAGCGATCGACCCCGATCGCCGGCGCAAGCTCCTCTTGCATCGCGACGAGCTCGAACGGCTTCGGGCTCGTGTCGCGCAGGAACGGCTCACTCTCGTACCGCTGTCGATCTACTTCCGGGACGGTAAAGCCAAAGTGGAGCTCGCGCTGGCAAAGGGACGAACGCACGGTGATCGACGACAAGCCATCGCCGAGCGCGACGCGGCAAGGGACACGGCCCGAGACCTGGCGCGGCATCGCAAGGGCACGGTGTAGGCCGACCCGGTAGCATCACGTTCGTACAAAACGACTAGGGGCTGATCGGCTTCGACGCCAGAGCTCATGGCCGAGCGTGCGACCCGAGTTGCTCAGACTCGCTAAACGGGGCAAAAAAACAACTGCCAACCAGCAGTTCGCTCTCGCCGCCTAATTTTAATTAGGTGACATGAGAGTCATCGTGAGCCGAGAGGCCACACGGGGCCGATCCACCGCAGCCCGGCAACAGAAGCGGAGGGTGACGGCGGGAAAGACCGCTGACCGCGTGAAAGCACGCTGACAGACCGGAAAGACGGCCCGTGGACCGCCTAGGCGGTCAGTCGACCCGGCGGTGAGGCAACGTCAGCCTCGAACTCGGGAATGGTCGTAGCACGGACGGTCATCGCCTGACGGACGCGGGTTCGATTCCCGCCAGCTCCACT
>JBDUDK010000131.1:0-67555 GCA_040002995.1 Acidimicrobiales bacterium
AGCACGTTGGAGGAGGGCGGCGGCTCACCCGCTGCGAGCAAGATCGACTCTGGACGAATCGCGGCGAGCGCCGGTTCGCCGACAACGACGTCCGGCGCATGGCTTATGGCTTTCACGACGAATGCGTGACCCGCAAGCTCTGAGCCATCACCAGTGGCTCGGCCCTGGAGGAAGTTGTTCTGGCCGATGAAACCGGCGACAAACGCCGACACGGGATGCTCGTAGATCGCGTCGGGATCGTCGAGTTGTTCGATGTGACCGTCGAGCATGATCGCGATGCGGTCCGACATCGAGAGGGCTTCTTCCTGGTCGTGCGTGACGTAGATGAACGTGATACCCACCTGCGTCTGCAGCAGCTTCAACTCGATTTGCATCTCCTGTCGGAGTTTGCGATCGAGCGCGCCGAGCGGTTCGTCGAGGAGCAGCACGCTCGGCTTGTTCACGAGCGCGCGGGCGAGCGCGACGCGCTGTTGCTGACCACCCGACATCTGTCTGGGCTTGCGCTTCGCCAGCTTGGTCATCTTCACCATCTCGAGGGCTTCCGCCACTCGGCGGCGCACGTCGGCTTTGGCGACGTTCTTCTGCCGCAAGCCGTACGCCACGTTCTCGGCCACGGTCATATGCGGGAACAACGCGTAGTGCTGAAAGACGGTGTTGACGGCGCGCCGATAGGGCGGCACACCCTGGACGAAGTTGCCGGAGATGCGGATAAATCCCTCGTCGGGCTCCTCGAACCCGGCGAGCATGCGCAGAGTCGTGGTCTTGCCGCACCCGCTCGGGCCCAGCAACGACAAGAACTCGCCGGCGTTTACTTCGAGATTTACATCATCCACCGCCACTGTGCCGCCGAAGCGCTTGGTGACATTGACGATCTCGACCGACCCCGGTTCGTTACTCATCGTCTCGGCACCCTCGACGCAGCTCGGACGCACAGATAGGCACCGATCCCCACGCGCATCGCTCCCAGTTCCCCCTCCACGAACACCTCAACGGCGTCCGCGGAAGTGTAGGCAGATTTCCTGGAGGCCAAGCCCGGCACACTCGCGCGCCGGGGCGTTTCAGGCAAGGGAATCCGTGCTACATGCCCGTGAATTCCACGAATCGCTTGCGAACATCGGCCGGCGACAGCAGGATCGCGCCACCGCATCGGAACGAGGAGTGGGGCCTGTGAACCTTTCCACCCGGTCGAATTTCATCAATGGGGCCTGGCTCGAGGCCGCCGACGGCAAGACCGATCCCGTCGTGGAGCCCGCCACGGGCGACGTGCTCGCGGAGGTGGCGTCGTCGTCGGCTGCCGATGTCGATCGCGCCGTGCAGGCGGCGGCCGCTGCGTACGAAGGCTGGGCACAGACGTCACCTGGACAACGAGCGGCGGCCCTGAACCGATTCGCCGACGTCCTCGAGGCGAACATCGCCGACATCGTCACAATCGAGAGCCGCAACGTCGGCAAACCATTGTCGATCGTGCCTCCCGAAATCGAGTTCATGGTCGACAATCTCCGCTTCTTCGCTGGCGCGGCACGAGCCCTCACCACCCAGGCGCCCGGCGAGTACCTCAGTGGTTACACGAGCGTGCTGCGCCGTGAGCCGCTTGGCGTCGCCGCGCTGATCGCACCGTGGAACTACCCGGCGATGATGGCCGGCTGGAAAGTAGGGCCTGCGCTCGCGGCCGGCAACACAATCGTCTTGAAGCCGTCGGAGCTCACGCCCTTGTCGGCCCTGAAGATCGCCGACCTCATCGCCGACGTCTTCCCGCCGGGGGTGTTCAACGTCATCACGGGCGACGGTGAGCACGCGGGCGCCGCGCTCGTCTCTCATCCCCTCGTGCGCATTGTCTCGCTGACGGGAGAGACCACCACAGGGAAGCTCGTCATGAAGGCCGCGGCCGACTCGCTCAAGCGTGTCCACCTGGAGCTCGGAGGCAAAGCTCCTGTCGTCGTGTTCGACGATGCCGACCTAGACGCGGTCGTCGCGGGCGTGCGCACGTTCGGGTATTGGAACTCGGGCCAGGACTGCACGGCGGCGACTCGAGTGATCGCGGGGCCCGGCATCCACGACGACCTCGTGAACGACTTGGCGAACGCGGCCAAGAGCATCGTCGTCGGTTCGCCGGAGACTGATGGGGTCGAGCTGGGGCCGGTGATCTCGTCTGAGCAGCAGGAGCGCGTGGCCGGGTTCGTCGACCGCGCCGTCGCCGCCGGGGCAACTGTGGCCACTGGCGGCCACAAGACGAAGCGCGCCGGCTTCTTCTACGAGCCGACGGTGGTACACGGCCCGAAGCAGGACTCCGAGATCATCCAGCGCGAGGTCTTCGGACCGGTGGTCACCGTGCAGCGCTTCAGCGATGAGGCCGAGGCCATCGAATGGGCCAACGGCGTCGACTACGGCCTGGCCGCCTCGGTATGGACGACCAACGTCGGTCGGGCGCTGCGCGTCGCGAACGCACTTCAGTTCGGCACCGTGTGGGTCAACGATCACGGTCCGATGGTGTCGGAGATGCCGCACGGCGGCTTCAAGCAGTCGGGCGTCGGAAAGGACATGTCGGTGTACGCGATCGAGGCCTACACCGAGCTGAAGCACGTGATGATCAAGACGGCGTGATCGATGCCCCGGCCGGTTCCTTCACTCGACGACACCGACCGGGCCATCATCGAGCACCTCCAAGTCGACGGGCGTCTTCCGTATACGCGCCTCGGCGCTGCCGTTGGGCTGTCCGAGGCCGCGGTGCGTCAACGGGTGCAGCGACTCATCGACTCGGGCGTAATGCAAGTGGTGGCGGTCACCGACCCGTTGTCGCTTGGGCTCGGACGCATGGCGATGATCGGCGTGCGCTGCGAAGGCGATCTCGAAGTCATCGCGTCGAAGGTGCAGGCGCTCGACGAGGTGGCCTACCTCGTGATGATCGCAGGCTCGTTCGACTTGCTGGCAGAGGTGGTGGCTCACGACGACGAGCACCTCCTCGAGCTGCTCAACTCGAAGATCCGTTCAATCCCAGGCGTGAAGAGCACCGAGACATTCATCTACTTGCGCCTGGCCAAGCAGACCTACGCATGGGGCACGCACTGAGCGCAACATGACCGACCTTCAACACAAGGCCCGCCGTCATCTCTGGATGCATTTTTCGCAGCTCGGAGCCTTCCAGCGCGACGAAATCCCGATCATGACGCGGGGCGAAGGCTGCTATGTCTTTGACCAACACGGCCGGCGCTATCTCGACGGGCTGTCGGGTCTTTTCGTCGTGCAGGTCGGGCACGGCCGGCGCGAGCTCGGCGAGGCGGCGGCCCGTCAATCCGCAGAGCTCGGATTCTTTCCGGTGTGGGGCTACGGCCACGAACCCGCGATCGAGCTCGCGGCGCGGCTGGCACACCTTGCGCCTGGTGACCTGAACCGCGTCTTCTTTACGACGGGAGGTTCCGAAGCCGTGGAGTCGGCGTGGAAGCTCGCGGTGGCCTACTTCGCGGCGATCGGCCAGCCCCGCCGGCACAAGGTCATCAGTCGCTACATCGCCTACCACGGCACGACGTTCGGCGCCCTCTCGATCACGGGCGTCCCTTCGATCAAAGGGATCTACGAGCCGCTCGTGCCGGGCGCGATCAAGGTGGCCAACACCGACCGGTATCGGTGCATCGACTGCTCGCATCTCGACGGGTGCACGCTGCGTTGCGCCGACGACATCGAGCAACGGATTCTCATGGAAGGTCCCGACACGGTCGCCGCGGTCTTCCTCGAGCCGCTGCAGAATTCGGGCGGCGGATTCAAGCCGCCGGCGGGCTACTGGCAGCGCGTTCGGGAAATATGCGATCGCTATGGCGTTTTGCTTGTGAGTGACGAGGTCATCTGCGCGTTCGGTCGCCTTGGGACGTGGTTCGGCGGTGAGAGGTACGGCTACGTGCCCGACATCATGACTTTTGCGAAGGGCGTGACCTCGGGGTACGCGCCCCTGGGCGGCCTCATCGTGAGCGATCGCATCGTGGCCCCGTTCCTCGAGGACACCAAGGTGTTCCTGCACGGGATCACGTTCGGGGGCCATCCGGTGTCGTGCGCTGTCGCGTTGGCCAACCTTGATCTGATGGAAAGCGAGGACGTGCTCGGCAACGTCCAGCGGAACATGGGCTCATTCGACGCGGTCCTCCAGGAACTGCGCGACATCCCGATCGTCGGCGACGTGCGTGGCGATGGCTATTACCGGGCGATCGAGCTCGTCCGAGATCAAAAGACGAAGGCGGCGTTCACCTCCGCCGAGTCTGATCGGCTGTTGCGCGGGATCCTGTCGCCCCGAATGTTCGAGCTCGGGCTGTACTGCCGGGCCGACGATCGGGGGGAGCCGGTGATCACGCTGGCCCCGGCCTTGATCGCGGGCGAGGAGGAGTTCGCAATGATCGGCTCCGTGCTGCGCAGCGCACTCAGCGAAGCCACCTCTGCCATGCACCACTAGCACACCAAAAACCGAACTGTTCGCGTTTTGGGAGCCCTGGTGCTCTCGAAACGCAAACAGTTCACGAATTTGCCGGGAGGCTGTCATGCCGCTGACTGTCGGTGTTCCGACAGAGACGAAGACCGCAGAGTGTCGGGTCGCCCTCACGCCCGACGGGGTCCGCGAGCTCGAGCGTCACGGCATCGATGTCTTCATCCAGAGTGGCGCGGGGAGCGAGAGCGCGATCCCCGACTCCGACTACATCGCCGCCGGGGCGACCATCGTCCCAACCGCCCAGGACGCCTGGGCACAACACATGGTCGTGAAGGTGAAGGAGCCGCAGGGGGCGGAGCTTTCCTACCTGCGCCGCGACCTGACGTTGGTCACGTACCTCCATCTCGCCGCGTATCCGGACGTTGGGCGGGCGTTGCTGAAGGCGGGCACGACGGGCATCGCGTACGAAACCGTGCAGCTCAGCAACGGCGCGCTGCCGCTTCTCGCACCGATGTCAGAGGTGGCCGGTCGGCTCGCACCGCAGATGGGGGCCCAATTTTTGGAGCGTCATCGCGGTGGCAGGGGTGTGCTCATGGGCGGCGCGCCGGGCGTACGGCCGGCCCGTGTGGTGGTGCTTGGCGCAGGAAGCGTGGGCTGGAACGCGGCGTGGATCGCGGCGGGGATGGAGGCCGAGGTGATGTTGCTCGACAAGAACCTCGATCGGTTGCGGTTTGTCGATCAGATCCACCGCGGCCGCATCATCACGTTGGCATCGAATCGGGGCGCGGTGGAAAGGACGGTGGCGGAGGCCGACCTCGTGATTGGCGCGATCCTGGTGGCCGGCGGGCGGGCGCCGGTGGTGGTCACCGAGGCGATGGTGCGGTCGATGCGGCCGGGGTCGGTGATCGTCGATGTCGCGGTCGATCAGGGTGGGTGCATCGAGACGACAAGAGAGACGACGCATAACGATCCGGTGTACGAGCAGTACGGCGTGATTCACTACGCGGTAGGCAATATGCCGGGTGCAGTGCCGTTCACGTCGACCTATGCGTTGACGAACGCCACCCTGCCGTATGTGCTGGAGGTCGCGCTCGGCCCGCGCGAGGCAGCGCTGGCTGATCCGGCGCTCGCGGCGGGGTTCAACACGGTCGACGGCAACGTGACGAACGAAGCCGTCGCCACCGCCCTGTCCACCGAATACGTCCCCCTCGACCGCGCCCTTCCGTAAGCCCCCGTTCCGTGAGACCCCGTTCCGTCAGCCCCGTTCGGTGAGCCCCCGTTCCGTCAGCCCCCGTTCCGTGAACAGTTTGCGTTTCGATGGCGCGGAGTGCCTCGAAACGCAAACTGTTGCGGGGGAGGGGGATCTTTGTCACACCCCGTGCGTAGGGTCGTGGGATGAGCATGATCCACCACGAGATCATGCGCCTCGCCGAGCTGCGCAATGGTTTCGTCACCAAGAAGCAGCTCCTTCAGCTCGGCCTCAAACCACACCAAATCGCCCGCCTCCTGAAGACGAAGTTCCTGCAGTCCGCCCGCCGCGGCGTCTACCGCACCACGACGGCCACCCGCGCTGCCGAGGAGGGAATCGTCATCTGTCTCGGCGCCCCGCACGCCGTGCTGTCCGTGTACACGGCCGCCGAACACTGGGGCTTTCGTCGCACAATCCGCGGTCGTCTCGAGGTCTTGATCCTCAAGGGCACACGCGCGGCGTGCCGTCACGCGCGCGTTCGCCGCACCACGCGTTTGCCCGAGACGCATGTCGTGACGCTGAGCGACGGGCGCCGCTTCACCACGCCCGCCCGCACGCTCTTCGACCTCGCGGCTGTCACCGATCCCGACACCCTGCGCTCGATGATCGAGGATGCACTCGAGCGGGAGTTGGTCACCTACGAGGCTCTGCTCGGGATGGAGCAGGAGCTGGCCGGACGAGGCCGTCCGGGCTCGACCGTGTTCCGATCGGTGCTCGGCGAGCGCGGGGCGGACACGCCCCCGCTCATGAGCGAGAACGAGATCACGCTCGAGCAGGCGCTCGTCGCGGAAGGCCTGCCGGTCGTCCGCCAACATCCGATCGCCTTGTCGGAGGGCCACGTTGTTCACGCCGACCTCGCTCTTCTCGAGAGCCGCTTGGCCCTCGAAGTCGACCACCCCGAATGGCACGCCGACGCCGTCTCATGCCAGCGCGACAAGTCACGCGACAACGCGTTAGCCCTCGTCGACTGGGAGAGTCGACGCTTCACTGATCGCGACGTCGACCGTCGGCTGGGCAGCACTGTCGCCTTGATACGGATGCTCCACGAACGCCGCGTCGCGCAGGCCGCCCTGCGCGCCCGTGAAAGAGCTGGTTGACGGCGTCGGTGACATGCCAGGATCGGGCTCCTTGTCCCGCTCGCCGAGATGACGCCCTCCACCCACGCCGCCACGACGGCGCCAAGCCACCAGCCGGGGACAATCCGCTCCGCCCTCGCCCACCGCGACTTTCGCATTCTCTGGCTCGGCTCATTTGCGTCCAACATCGGGACGTGGATGCAAAACGTCACCCTCGGTGTATACGCCAACGCGCTCAGCCACGGATCGGCAAAGTTCGTCGGCCTCATCGTCCTCTGCCAACTCGGACCGCTGTTGTTCTCGCCCATCGGCGGGGTCATCGCCGACCGCTTCCCGCGCCGCCCGTTCCTGATGAGCTGTCAAGCCGAACAACTCGTCTTTTCGTTCGTGCTCGCCGGTCTCGCCGCCGCGCATCCGTCCAAACTCGCGGTCGCGCTCGACGTGCTCGCCGTCGGCATTGGTAACGCGCTCAACGCGCCAGCGTGGAGCGCGGCGCTGCCGGCCATCGTCGGAAGGGACAATCTCCAAGGTGCGATTTCGCTCAACTCGACGATGGTCAACGGATCGCGCGTGATCGGGCCCGTCATCGTGGCCATCCTCTCGGCGTTCGGCGTCACCACCGCGGGGATCTTCGCCATCAACGCCGTCACCTACCTTTTCGTCATCGGCGCGCTCACTCTCGTAGCGATCCCCAATCCGAAAACGCGCACGGGGGAACGCCCTCTGTCGCAACTGCTCGGCGGATTTCATGAGGCCCGTCGCAACCGTTTGGCCGGTCGGATCCTCACGATCCTTCCGCTCTTCTCAGTGTTGTGTCTCCCCTTCGTCGGGCTGTTTTCGATCGTGGCCAAACGCAACTTCGGTCTCAACCCGAAGGGCACGACCTATCCGTGGCTCTACGCGACGTGGGGACTCGGCGCGTGCCTCGGCGGGCTTTCGATCGCGACCGTGTTCGCTCATCTCGACAAGCGCCGGATGACGCGCTGGTTCCTATACGGCTTCGCCATCTCTCTCGGCGCCTTCGCGTTGGTCCGGCGGCCGGGTGAGGCCTTTCCGACCGGCTTCTTCCTCGGCTTCTGCTACTTCGGTGCCACGACAGCGATGTTGACCGTGCTCCAGCAGCACATCCGCGATGGCGTGCGGGGACGCATCATGGCGCTGTGGTTCATGGGTTTTGGTGGGGCGATCGCGCTCACGCAGTATCCGTCCGGCTGGTTGATGGACCGCTTCTCCCCGACGCCTGTACTCCTCGTGGGCGCCGGCGCGGCCGTGTTGCTCGGATGGTTCGCCAATCTCGTGCCCCTGTCCGATCACGTACGCGCGTTGGGCCTCGCAGGCGACTAATGCTCACGGCATTGGCTGACGGATTGTTCGCCGAGCAGTTCGGGAAGCTCCCGGTGCACGTGATCGCGCTGCCGGGGTGGATGCGCAAGCGTGACGACTTCCGCCTTGTGTTGGACGGCCTCGACGCGCTTGCGATCGACCTTCCTGGTTTTGGTGGCGCCTCACCAGAACCTGGCTCCGCTGGCGGCGCGAGCTACTTCGCCGATCTCGTAACGCCGGCGTTGTCCCACGCATCGGAGCGTTTCGTGGTGCTCGGCCATTCGTTTGGAGGCCGAGTCGCGGTGCACCTCGCGGCGCGCTATCCGGATCGGGTGAAGGGCCTCGTGTTGACGGGTGTACCTCTTCTCCACCGAGACGACCGACCGACGCCGAGCGCGCCGATCGTCCACCGGATGAGCCGGTGGGCCCACCGCAGGGGATTGTTGTCGGACGTCCGCATGGAAGCGAGGCGTCGTCGCTCGGGCTCCGCCGACTATCGGGGCAGCTCAGGCATCATGCGTGACGTGCTCGTGATCGCGGTCAACGAGAGCTACGAACCTCAACTGCGCACCATTGCCGGCGGCTCTCAGCGCGTGGAGCTCGTTTGGGGCGCGGACGATGTCGACGTACCGGTGCGCACGGCGGAGAGGGCGCAATCGATACTCGGCCACAACGCCAGCCTTGTGACGGTTGAGGGCATCGGACATCTCGTACCGCTCGAGTCACCGACGTCAGTGCGGGCGGCCATCGAACGAGTCCTCCGGGTCGCATGAAAGTTGTCGTCGCCGTGGCGTGCGGCGCCGCACTCGGTGTCGCCGCGATCCGATGGCTGCGTGTTGCGCAACGGGAGCACTACCGGCCCGGCTCCACAAGCCTCTTCAGTGTGCGTTGGTGGACTCGAACGGGTATCGCGAACCTCGTGCTGTTGCTCGTCGCTTCGGTCGGGTTCGTTGCCGTGTGGTGGATCGCGATCTGCGGATTGCTGTGCGCGATGGTCGAGTTGGTCGGACCGATCGGACTTTCGGTACGGGGCAGAACGTCGAAACTGGCGTGGACACGGCGCCTCCGCACCACCGCGGCAGTTGTAGTGGTTTTGAATGGAGGCGCCATCGTCATCGGCGCGGTTCTCGGCCGACCGCTCGCCGTTCTCGCCGACCTGTGCACGCTGCAGCCGTTGGTCATCGATGTGGCGCTCGTGGTCTGCGGACCGCTCGAGCGTATGAACATGCGGCGTTATGTACGCGCCGCGACCGTAATGCTGCGAACAGTGGATCCGCTTGTCGTTGGCCTTACCGGCAGTTACGGGAAAACCACCACCAAGCTGTACGCCGCGCATCTGATCGGCAGCTCGCGACGAGTGCTCGCCAGCCCGGCGAGTTTCAACAATACAGGCGGCCTGGCCCGCACGATCAACGAACATCTCCAACCGGGCACCGAGGTCTTCATCGCGGAAATGGGCACATACGGGCCCGGCGAGATTGCTGACCTCTGCTCCTGGCTTCGACCATCGGTCGCGGGCATCGTGAACATCGGTCCCGTGCACCTCGAGCGGATGAAGAGCCTCGACAACATCGTGAGTGCGAAGGCCGAGATCGCCGACCTCGCCGAAACGGTCGTGTTGAATGTCGATGCATACGGACTGAGCGACCTCGCCGACAAGCTCGTGTTGAACGGCAAGGCCGTGATCCGCTGTTCCGGCCGCGACCGTTCCGCCGACGTCGCGGTGCTTGACGGTGTCGCTTGGGTCCGAGGCCAGCGGGTCGGGCCCGTCGACGGAGCGTTTCCGTCCGGGAACGTGGCGTGTGCGATCGGGCTCGCGCTTGCCGTTGGGATCGAGCCGGCGCGGATCGCCGGCGAGCTGGCGTCACTGCCCGTGGCGCCGCACCGGCGCGAGATCGCCAAGGCCCCGAGCGGGGTGACCGTCGTCGACAACACGTTCTCCTCGAACCCAGCGGGAGCGGGTGTGTCGTTGGGCGTCTTGCTGCGCCTCGCGCAACCTGGGGGGCGAACGGTCGTGGTGACGCCGGGGATGGTCGAGCTCGGCCGTGAACAGCGGGCGGAGAACAAGGCGTTCGCGCTGATGGTGGGCGACGCGGCGACCGACCTCGTGGTCGTGGGACGAACGAATCGAGCGGCCCTCGTCGCGGGCGCCCGCGGTGGGTCGGCCGCCGTTCACCAGGTACAGACGCGCGAGCGCGCCGTGGCGTGGGTCCGGGCGACCCTCGGCCCCGGCGACGTCGTCCTCTACGAAAACGACCTCCCCGACCACTACCCCTAACAACTCCAATTCGTGAACTGTTCGCGTTTCGAGAGCGCTGAGTGCCCCGAAACGCAAACAGTTCACGGTGGAGGGGGGTGGGGGTCGGCAAGACTCGGGGGGTGACCACGGCAGCCGTTGTTTTCGGGGGACCCTCGCCGGAGCACGACATCAGCATCTTGACCGGGCTTCAGGCCGCCCGCGCCCTCCTCGTCGCCGGCGCGCCGCCGAGCGCCATTTACTGGTCGAAGGCGGGAGATTTCTACGCCGTGAGCCCCACGCTCGAAGCCGCCGCCTTCGCCGACGGGGTGCCGCCCAAGTCCGAACCCCTCGAGCTCGTCGCCGGACCCGGGGGCGGGTTCGTGCGCGGCGGCACCCGTTTCGCGAAGCGCACCACGTTGCCGGTGAGCACCCTCCTCAACGCCTGCCACGGCGGGCCCGGCGAAGACGGGACCTTGCAAGCGGCCCTCGACCTGGCAGGAGTCCCGTACACCGGTCCGTCGGCGGCGGGCGCGGCGCTCGGCATGGACAAGCTCGCTTTCGCCGGCGTGGTCGCCAGCGCCGGCCTCCCCACCCTGCCGCGTTACGCCTTCACGGCCCACAGCGCTCATATCGCGGCGCCCGCCTTCACCGGCCCGTACATCGTCAAGCCGCGCTTCGGCGGCAGCTCGATCGGCATCGAGATCATCGACGACATAGACGTCGCCCACGCCCTCGTGCGGAGCTCGCCTCTCTACCGGGACGGCGCGCTCGTAGAACCCTTCCTTCCGAATGCGATCGATCTCAACATCTCGGTCCGCACGTTCCCCCGCGTTGCCCTCTCCCCCATCGAGCGGCCTCTTCGGCGCGACCAAGGGGGCCGGATTTATACGTACGCCGAGAAGTACCTCGCCGGCGGCGACGGCCTCGCGAGCGCCCCGCGCGAGCTGCCCGCGCAACTCGACGGGCCTGTCGAAGGGCTGATTCGCGCCGCCGCCACCCGCATCGCGGACATCGCTCTCGTGCGGGGGGTCGCCCGTATCGATTTCCTCCTGGCCGGTTCCGAGCTCTACGTCAACGAGATCAACACCATCCCAGGGGCGCTGAGCTGGTATCTCTGGGCGGCGGGCGGTGTTCCGTTCGCCACCCTGCTGGCTGACCTGATCGCCGAGGCCACCGCAAAAAGCGGTCGCGCTTGGTCCAGCCAAGGCGCTGACGGCGCAGCCCTACGCGCCGCGGGTTCGATCGCCGGGAAGCTCGCCTGACGACAGGTTGAGGGTGGGTGGTGTCACCAGCCAATTCTCGACGCGAATACTCTCCAACCCCTCAAGAACCCGCCCCCCTCCAGCCGATAGGGCAAACGTCGGTTCGCCTGCCTCGGAGGGAAAACATGCCCAAGTTGAACGCTGAGACGTTCACGGGCCCGCTTTTCTTGCTGGGAGCGTCGCTTGTGGCGATGGCGTCGATGGTGGCTGTCGTTGTCTCGAGCCCGAGCGAGGCACAGGACCGCACCGTGGTCACGCTGCCGATGCCCCAGTTCGCAGCCACGAGCATCGAGTCGACGACATCGAACGCCGTGGAAGCCGACATCACGCCCCCGCCGATCTTCGTCAACGCCGGCGTCGACGGTGCCACCGTCGACAACCCCGCGTTCAACGTGGCGGGCACGACGGAACCGGGCACCCAGCTGACGGTGAACGGCACCCCGGTCGTCGCCGACGCCAGCGGTAACTGGTCGCTTCCGGTCACGCTGATTTTGGGTCCTAACCCGATTCCGGTGAAGGCGACCGACGCCGCGGGTAACGAGAGCACGCTGACGATCACAGTCACCTATGCGCTGCCGGTGGCCCCGACCACGACCGCCGCGCCTGCGCCTCCCCCCGCCCCGACCACGACGGCCAAGCCCAAGCCGAAGCCGACAGTTCCGCCGACGACCCAGCCGCCCACGACACCGCCTCCGACGACGCCGCCTCCCACGACGGCGCCCCCGCCCGTCGACACCGGTCCGTAATCCCCAAAAATCGCGAACTGTTCGCGGTTCGAGAGCGCAGGGTGCCCCGAAACGCAAACAGTTGCGCGATCGGCGCAAAGGGGGTCGGGTCAGGCTTCGAGGGCGGATTGAAGGAATGCCATCAGCTCTCGGCGGCGCTTGACGAGTGAGCGCGACGTCGGCTCGATTCCCACGGCGCGAAGCACCTCGACCTCGGTCGCCACGCCCACGACCGTCGAATACGTCGACAGCAACATGAGCCGGGGGTCCTGTCGCCGCATGGTGCCGGCATCCATCTCCGCCGCGAGAAATGCCGTGGCGCGCGCGACGAGCGGATCCAGCCGCTCCATGAGCCATCCCGCCGCGGGCGGACCGAGCCGGCTCACCTCCTTCAACAGTCCGAGCAACTCGGGTCGGCGCAACGCCACGCGAAACACCGATCGCACGACCGCCTCCACCCGCGCGAAGCCGCGGCCCGCCCCCGACAGCGACGCCTCGAGCGCCTCGGCCAGCTCATCCGCGCTGCGATTGATCACCGCCCGCAAGAGGGCGTCCTTCGACGGTTCGTAGTACAGGATCGTCTGCTTCGTGATCTTCAGCTCGGCCGCCAGCCCATCGAGCGACGTCGCCTCGAAGCCGCGCGTCCCGAACGCCACGAGCGCCGCGTCGAGGATGCGATCTCGGGTGGTCATCGGCCGGCTGGTCTCCTCACGCTAGGCTCCTATCTACCGAATGGTAGACATGGCCCCTTACCAAATGGTAGACACACCGCCGTGATCGCCGAGTCCCTTGCCGGGAAGCGCATCGCCGTCACCGGTGCCACCGGCTTTTTGGGTACGGCCGTCGTGGAGCGATTCCTGCGGGCCGTCCCGGACTGCGAGCTGGTTCTGCTCGTGCGAGCGGGGAGGCGATCGAGTGCCCTCCAACGGGTCCAGCGCGAAGTCCTGCGCAACGATGCGTTCGACCGCCTCCGCGCCGACTTCGCGAACGCCGCCGCGTTCGACGAGATGATTGCCCGCCGCGTCGTGGTCATCACGGGCGACATCAGCACCGATGGCCTCGGACTGTCCGACGCCGGCCGTGCCACCCTCTCGACCTGTGACACGGTCGTGCATTCTGCCGCCACCGTCTCGTTCGATTCGCCGCTCGACGGCGCGGTCGAAGTCAACCTTCTCGGGCCGACTCGGATCGTCACGTTGCTGCACGAGCTCGGCGTCCGGCCACATCTCGTGTCGGTGTCGACGTGTTACGTCGCGGGCAACCGGCGCGGTACCGCGCCCGAGGCGCTCCTAAGCGAGGGTCCGTTCGATCTAGGTGTGGATTGGCGGACAGAAGTCACCGCGGCCCGCCGCGCACGAACCGACGCCGAAACCGAGAGCCGCACGCCGGCCATGCTCAAGCGACTACGGGCCGACGCCCGCCGCGAACTCGGAGCCGCAGGCACACCCGCGCTCGCCGCCAAGACCGAGAGGCTCCGTGAACGCTGGGTGGCCGACGCGATGGTGGCCGCGGGGCGCGCACGCGCCTCGTCGCTCGGCTGGCCCGACGCGTACGCCTACACCAAGGCGATGGGCGAGAGCGCGCTCATGGATACCAAGGGCGACATTCCGGTATCGATCGTGCGCCCCTCGATCATCGAGTCGGCTCTCACCGATCCACGGCCGGGATGGATCCGGGGTTTCCGCATGGCGGAGCCCGTCATCATTTCTTATGCGCGGGGACTTCTGAAGGAGTTCCCCGGCGTGCCCGAAGGAACCGTCGACGTGATCCCCGTCGACCTCGTCGCCGCCGCGATCATCACCGTCGCCGCGTGCGGGCCCGACCGAGCGCCGGCGATCGTGCAAGTGGCGTCGGGCAGCGTCAACCCGCTGCGCTACAGCGCGCTCGTCGACAACATCCGCACCTGGTTCACCGCCCATCCGATCTTCGACAACCTCGGCCAGCCCATCGCGGTTCCGGAATGGTCGTTCCCCGGCCGAGGCAAGGTCGAGGGCCAGCTCACCCGGGCCAAGAACCTGCTCACCAGGGGCGAAAGGGCACTGCAGGCGTTGCCGGTGCGCGGCCGCCAGGCCGACTGGTCGGCCCGGCTCGAAGAACGCCGTGACGACGTCGAGCGCGCCTTGTCCTACGTCGAGCTCTACGGCAGCTACGCCGAGTGCGAAGCCGTCTACCGAGTCGATCATCTACTTTCCATGTGGGAGGACCTGGACGCGCGCGACCGGGCCGCATTCGCGTTTGATCCTCGCGTCATCGACTGGCCCGCGTACATCAGCGACGTGCACCTGCCCTCGGTGGTCGAGCACGCGCGCGTGAAAACGACACCGGGCCGCAGCAAGACAGCCGATCGCTCCACCCGGTTGCGTCACGGCGTTCTCGAGCCGGGACGTCACCTCGCGGCGTTCGATCTCGAGAACACGCTCATCGCATCGAACGTCGTGGAGAGCTACTCGTGGCTCGCGACCCATCGCATTCCGAACGATGACCGAGTTCGCTACGTGCTGAAGGCTTTGCGCGAAGCCCCGTCGCTGCTGGCGCTCGATCGCAAGGATCGCGGCGACTTTCTCCGCTTCTTCTACCGCCGCTACGAAGGCGCCCCCGTCGACCGCATCGATGAGGATTCCGTCGAGCTCTTCAGCCAGCTGATACTCACCAAGAGTTTTCCGGCGGGCATCCGGCGTATTCGCGAACACCGCGCCGTCGGCCATCGCACGGTGTTGATCACCGGAGCGCTCGACTTCGTGGTGCGACCCCTTGCTCCCCTGTTCGACGAGATCATCGCCGCGTCAATGAGCGTCCGCCGTGACGGCACCTACACCGGTGAGCTCACCGCCGTGCCGCCCACGGGCGAGACGCGCGCCCAACTCCTCAACGACTACTGCGCCGCGGAAGGCCTCGACCCCGCGGAGGCGGTCGCGTACGCCGATTCCACCTCCGACCTCCCGCTGCTCGAGGCCGTCGGCTTCCCGGTCGCGGTCAACCCCGAAACCCGTCTCGCGGCCATCGCCCGCAAGCGGGGTTGGCTCGTCGAGCATTGGTCGAAGGCACCGGGCGGGCCGCGTCCCCTCCTTCCCATCTCGTTGGCGCGAAGCGCGCGATGAAGGCCCTCGAGTTCGAACGCAACATCGCTCGTTTCGCGGCGGCGAACGCGATCAGTCGACTGTCTCCCGGCAAGGGTGCCACCGTCGGTCCGCTCGCACTTCGCGACATCGATCCGCCCGGCTTTCCCACCGACGAGTGGGTGCGCCTCCGCCCCCGACTCGCCGGTATCTGCGGCAGCGACCTGGCCACAATCGACGGTCGCTCCTCGCGTTACTTCGAGCCCATCGTGTCGTTCCCGTTCGTTCCCGGTCACGAGGTGGTTGGCAATCTCGATGATGACTCACGCGCGGTGCTGGTGCCCGTGCTCTCGTGCGCCACCCGCGGAATTGATCCTCCCTGTGACTGGTGTGCGCGCGGTTGCATCAATCGGTGCGAACGGGTGGCGTTCGGCCATCTCACGCCCGGCCTGCAGAGCGGGTTCTGCACTGACACCGGCGGTGGGTGGAGCACCCAGATGGTGGCCCATCCGAGCCAGCTCATCGCCGTGCCCGACGATCTCAGCGATGAGGCCGCGGTCCTCGTCGAGCCCACGGCGTGTGCAGTTCACGCGGCACTCCAGACCCACGACGACTTCGTGGCCGTGATCGGATCGGGCACGCTCGGTTTGCTGACCATTGCCGCGCTCCGCCACGGCGAGCATCCACCGAAGGGAACGCTCCTCGCGACGGCCCGCTACCACGATCAGCAGATCCTCGCGAAAGAGCTCGGGGCCGACGTCGTGATCGAGCCGAGCGAAGTGGGACGCCGGGTGCGCTCCATCACAGGATCGCTCGCGCTCGGCGATCAGCTCACGTGCGGGTTCGAGACAGTGATCGACTGTGTCGGTTCCGCCGACTCGATCGCGCACGCACTCCAGATCGTGGCGCCAGGCGGCATGATCGTTCTCGTCGGGATGCCCGGACACACGGCCCTCGACCTCACGGGGCTTTGGCACCGCGAGGTCACCATCAAAGGCTGCTACGCCTACCAACACGAGGACTTCGCCACCGCGATCGACCTTGTCCGGTCGGCGGAATTGGAGCGGTTGGTGTCGGCTACCTATCCCCTCGCCGAGTTCCGGCGGGCGATCGAGCACGCGGCCAATGCCGGCCGGCGTGGCGCGGTGAAGGTCGCGTTCGACCTCCGCCGAGAGAAAGAACGGAACCGCTGATGCCCCGTCCCGGATTTATCCTCGACGTCGACCGCTCGACGCCCCCCACGTTGTTCTGGCGCGGTGAGGGCTTCTCGCTCGAGAAGCTTCCCGCCGGCCGCAGCCGCATCATCTATCCGCCCGAGCCGCTCGCCGCCCTCAAGGATGTCGACGGCGCCATCCGTCACGCGCTGCTGCATCCGTTCGACAGTGATCCGCTGCCCGCGCTGTTGACGCCGGGGATGAAACTCACCATCGCGTTCGACGATCTCTCACTCCCGCTCCCCAAGATGCGTCGGCCCGACGTCCGCCAGCGCGTGATCGAAGCCGTTCTCGACCTCGCGGCCGAGGCCGGCGTCGACGATGTCCACCTCATCGCCGCCCTCGCCCTCCATCGGCGAATGACGGAGGACGAATTACGGCACGCCGTGGGTGACCGCGTGTACGACGCGTTCGCGCCGCGCGGTGCTCTCTACAACCACGATGCGGAAGATCCCGACGGCATGTTGTTCATCGGGTCGACTCCGCAGGGCGAAGAGGTGGAGATCAACAAGCGGGCCGCCCAAAGCGACCTCATCGTCTACGTCAACATCAACCTCGTCGCCATGGACGGCGGCTGGAAATCGACCGCCACCGGGCTGGCCGGCTATCGCAGCCTGCGCCATCACCACAACGTGCGCACCATGACGCACTCGAAGTCGTTCATGGATCAGCATCGCAGCGAGCTGCATTCGTCGAACTGGCGGATGGGCAAGGTGCTGGTCGACAGCGGCATCAAGATCTTTCAGATCGAGACGACACTCAACACCGATACCTTCCCGTCACCGTTCGCCTTCCTTTCCAAGCGCGAGTGGGAATGGACGGCACGAGACCGCGTGAGCTTCCTCGCGTCGTCGAAGTCGCTCGCCCACACGCCGAGCCGCATCGCGCGATCGATCTTCCACTCGATCGAAGCGCCGCATCAGATGACGAGCGTGCAGGCGGGTGAGGTCGACGCCGTGCACAAGAGCACCACCAAGCACATCTACGAGCAGCATTTGATGACGGTGGAGGGCCAGACCGACATCCTCACGATGGGGATCCCCTACATCTGTCCCTACAACGTCAACTCCATCATGAACCCGGTCCTCGTGATGTGCACCGCCCTCGGGTACTTCTTCAACATGTACCGCAACAAGCCGCTCGTCCGCGAGGGCGGCGTGCTGATCGCGACGCATCCGACTCCGTGGGAATTCCATCCGGTTCATCACCCGAGCTACATCGACTTCTTCGAGCAGGTGCTCGCCGACACCACCGATCCGCTCGAGATCGAGGCGGGCTACGAGAAGCAGTTCGCCGAGGACGAGTGGTATCGCCACCTCTACCGAACGAGCTACGCATACCACGGCGTGCACCCCTTCTACATGTGGTACTGGGGCAGCCACGCGCTCGAGCACCTCGGCCGGGTCATCATCGTCGGAGGCGACACGAAAGCGGTCCGCCGGCTGGGTTTCTTGCCCGCCTCGACACTCGACGACGCGTTCGAGATGGCCAGCGATGTCGTCGGTCGCCACCCCACGGTCACCCATCTGCACGTGCCACCGATCGTGCTCACCGACGTCCAATGAGCGAGCCCATCGAGCTGAAGGCGGTCCGGCTCGCGGGGCGCGCCGTCGGCAAGGTTCAACAGGGTGCCGACGTCATGGCGCGCGCCCGAGCCACGACCCGATTTCCGTACCGCTCTCCGTCCATTCCCCGCGGTGTCGAGGTCGTCGCGAAGGAACGCAAGACGGGCGTGGAGTTCGACACCGCATGGGCGCGCAAGGACGCCGGCCGCATGGCGCGCGCGCTGATCGTCGAGGGTCCACTGCGCCTGCTCGTAAAGGGCGTGGCCCGCCCCGAGGTCGTCGGTCTCGACCGGCTCAACGACCTCATGGAGGGCGACTATCAACCGGTCGTGTTCGCGGCCAACCATCACAGCCATCTCGACGCGCCATTGATGATCACGTCGATTCCTGCGCCGTGGCGGCACCGGCTCGTGGTGGGCGCCGCCGCCGACTATTTCTTCAGCACCCGTTTCACCGGAGCGTTGTCGGCGCTAACCCTAAACGCCATCCCGATCGAGCGCACGAAGGTCAACCGGCGTTCGGCCGAACTGGCGACGTCACTACTCGCCGAGGGCTGGTCGCTCGTGATCTTCCCGGAAGGCGGTCGTTCGCCCGACGGATGGGGCCAGCCGTTCCGGGGCGGCGCAGCGTTCCTTTCGGTACGCACCGGCGCGCCGGTCGTGCCCGTTCATCTTGAGGGCACCGGCGCGGTGTTCGGCAAGGGTATGAAGCGGCCGAAGCCCGGTCCGACTCGCGTGACGTTCGGCGCGCCAATGTGGCCCGACCCCGATGACGACGCCCGTTCCTTTGGGGCTCGGATCGAACGAGCTGTCGCGGTGCTTGGCGACGAGGCGACGAGCGACTGGTGGACGGCGCGCCGCCACGCGGCCAGCGCCACCACGCCCGCGCTCACCGGCCCCGCGGCCACGACATGGCGGCGCGCGTGGGCGCTCGCCGACCGTAGGGGGCGGGGCCGCGCCGCTGAACGGCGACGTCAGAAACGGACCTGGCCCAAGATCTGATTCGGGTCAGAGCCGCAGCAGTACGGTGCCGCTATGCCCAACCGACTCCGCCAGGTGGTCATCGCCGCTCGTGATCGTGACGCCACCGTGCAGAAACTTCGTGACGTGCTCGGCATCGAGGTCGGTTTCGAAGATCCGGGCGTGGAGGCGTTCGGGCTCGTCAACGCCGTCATGCCGATCGGCGACCAGTTTCTCGAGGTCGTCACGCCGGTCACCGAAACCGCGGCGGCGCATCGCTGGATCGAACGCAACTGTGGCGACGGCGGCTACATGGCGATCTTCCAGTTCGACGATCTCGATGCCGCGCGGGCGCGCGTCGACCAACTCGGAGTGCGCACCGTGTGGAAGTCCGACCACAACACCATCAAGGGCACGCACCTCCACCCCAAGGACATGGGCGGCGCGATCGTCTCACTCGACTGGGCCGATCCGCCCGGTTCGTGGGCGTGGGCGGGGCCCGACTGGGAGGAACACGTCCGCACCGACGTTGTCGATGGCATCGCCGGCATCGAGGTGGCCGGCGCCGACGTCGACCGGTGGCGTCAGGTACTCGGGAGCGGTTTGAGCGATGGGGCCTGCACCTACGTCGACGGACCACCGCAGATCACCGCATTCGAGCTGCATGCGTCCGACCGCGGTCGGGTGGGCGAAAAACACACGATCGGCGGTGTCGAGATCAGGCTGGTGTGAGCCCAGCTAGTGACCCGAGCTAGTGACCGGGGATCTTCAACACCTGCCCCACGTAAATCTTGTCGGGGTCGGTGATGTTGTTGGCGGCGGCGAGCACCGACTGGCTAATACCGAACTGCGCGGCGATCGAACTCAAACTGTCGCCCGACTTCACCGTGTAGGTCGTCGGCGCGTGCGTCGTGGTGGGCGGTGGTGGCGCGGTGGTTGTGGTCGTCGTGGGCGGCGGGGCGGGAATGGTGAGCGTCATCCCAGTCGTGATCATGTTGGGATCGGTGATGCCGTTCGCCGCCGCGAGCGCGGCTTGACTCACACCGAATCGCGCGGCGATCAAGGCCAGCGTGTCACCCGATTGCACGGTGTACTTCCCGTCGGCGGGTCTAGGGAGCGTTGAAGCAGGAGGCACGGTGGTCGTGATGATGGAACCGTCAGGATTGGTGGACGGAGGCGGCTCGGCCGTCGGCAGGGTGCACGGTTTGCATGTGGTCGGCACCGGCGGAACCGTGGGCGGCACGGTGATGATCGTTCCTGTGGTGGTGGGCAGCGTGGGTGCCGTGCTGTCGAGACCGATGGTCGGCGCAGGAGGAATAGTTGTTGTTGTCGTCGTATCGGCGGTGGTCGGTGCATTCTCGCCACACCCGATCGCGACACCGACGAGCGCGAGCAGCGCGACGGCCGCGAGCGCAGTACGAGAAGCGGGCGCCATGACCGCCGAGCCTACGCGCCGCGCTCGCCGGAGACGCGTCAGTCGGGGGTCAGGGCTGGAATCACGTGAGGGGACGCGTCGTCGGTGCGATCGGCGCCGGCAGCGAGGTTTCGCCCATCAGCCACCGATCGACACCGGCCGCGCACGAGCGCCCTTCGGCGATGGCCCACACGACCAGGCTTTGTCCTCGCCCCATGTCGCCTGCCGCGAACACACCGGGCACGTTGGTCATGAAGTTCGCGTTGCGACCCACGTTGCCGCGGTTGTCGAAGCCGACACCGAGCCGCTCGAGCCACGATCCCTTCTCCGGTCCGAGAAAGCCGAGCGCCAGCAACACGAGTTCGCATTCGATCTCGACCTCGGTGCCCTCCACCTTTTCGAAGCGACCGTCGATCATGCGCACCTCGTGGGTGCGCAGCGCGCGCACCCGACCGTGTCCGTCATCGAGGAAGCACTCGGTGTTCACGCTGAAGACGCGGTCACCACCCTCCTCGTGCGCCGACGATGTGCGGTACACGAGCGACCATTGCGGCCACGGATTGGTGTCGCTGTCGCGGGCATCAGGCGGGCGCGAGAGGATCTCGAACTGCTGCACGCTCGCGGCGCCTTGGCGATGAACGGTGCCCAGGCAATCGGCGCCCGTGTCGCCTCCTCCGATGATCACGACCCGCTTGCCGGCCGCCGTGATCGGCGTCTCGGCGAGATCTCCCTCCTGAACCTTGTTGGCCCAGGGCAGGAACTCCATCGCTTGGTGGATGCCGCCCAGTTGCCGTCCCGGCACGGGGAGATCGCGCGCCGCGGTCGCGCCGGCCGCCAACACGATCGCGTCGTAAGTGGCTTGGAGGACCTCGATGTCGATGGCTCGGCCGACTTCGGCGTTCGTCCGGAACTCCGTGCCCTCCGCCTGCATCTGCGCGAGCCGGCGTTCGAGGTGGCGCTTCTCCATCTTGAATTCGGGAATGCCGTAGCGCAGGAGCCCACCGATGCGGTTCGCCCGCTCCAGCACGACGACGTCGTGGCCGGCGCGCGTGAGTTGCTGGGCGGCGGCCAAACCCGCCGGTCCTGAACCGATAACCGCAACGCGCTTGCCCGTGCGCACCGACGGGGGCTGGGGCGTCACCCATCCCTCGCTCCACGCGCGATCGATGATCTCGACTTCCACCTGCTTGATCGTCACCGGGTCGGCGTTGATACCGAGCACACACGCCGCCTCACAGGGAGCCGGGCACAACCTTCCCGTGAACTCGGGGAAGTTGTTGGTGGCATGAAGTCGCTCGATCGCATCCTGCCAGTGATCGCGATAGACGAGATCGTTCCAGTCGGGGATGAGGTTGCCGAGCGGACAGCCGTTGTTGCAGAACGGAATGCCGCAGTCCATGCAGCGCCCCGCCTGCAGCACGAGGCTGTCGCGAGCGAACGGCTCGTAGACCTCTTTCCAGTCGCGCAGCCGCACGGGCACTGGCCGCCGCGTCGGCGTCTCACGCTTCCATTTCAGGAAGCCCGTGACCTCACCCATGGCTGGCCGCCATCACGCGTTGCAAGGTGTCGTCCTCGCTCAGACCTTGTTGCCTTGCTTCGCGCAGAACGAGCAGCACCCGCTGGTAATCGACGGGCATGACTTTCACGAACTGCTCGAGCGCGTCGTGCCACCGGCCGAGCAGCTCGGCGGCGACGGTCGAGCCGGTCAGCTGCTGATGGCGCGACACGGCGTCGAGCAGCAGAGAGGCATCGGCGTCGTCGACCGACTCCACACGCACCATCTCGGTGTTCACCAGACTGGGGAACTCCCCGTCACGGTCGAGCACGTACGCGATGCCACCCGACATGCCGGCGCCGAAGTTGCGGCCCGTGCGCCCGAGCACAACCGCCCGACCACCGGTCATGTATTCGCAGCCGTGATCGCCGACGCCTTCCACCACCGCGAGGGCGCCAGAGTTGCGCACGCAGAACCGCTCCCCCACCACACCGCGAATGAAGGCTTCGCCTCCCGTTGCCCCGTAGAGGACGACGTTGCCGGCGATGACGTTCTCTTCTGCTTTGAAACGCGCGGCGCGGTCGGGATGAACCACGAGCCGGCCACCGGACAGACCCTTGCCGAAGTAATCGTTGGCGTCACCTTCGAGACGCAGTGTGATGCCGCGGGGGACGAACGCGCCGAAGCTCTGACCCGCGGAGCCGCGAAGGTCGACGGTGATCGTGTCGTCGGGCAGGCCTCCACCGCCCCAGCGGCGGGTCAGGGCCGCGCCCAGCATCGTGCCAACGGTGCGGTTCGTGTTGCGGATGGGCAACTCGATGTGCACGCGCTCGCCGTTCTCGAGCGCAGGCGCCGCAGCGAGTAAGAGCTCTTGGTCGAGCGCGTGCGCGAGGCCGTGATCCTGGGGGCGGCTGTTCAACAGGGTCTGGCCCGGATACGGCTCGGGTTGGTGCAGGATCGACGCCAGGTCGAGGCCCTTCGCCTTCCAGTGGTCGATGGCTTCGGAGACATCGAGCATCTCCACGTGACCAACCGCCTCCGCGATCGATCGGAACCCCAGTTCGGCGAGGAGCCCGCGGACCTCTTCGGCGAGGAACTCGAAGAACGTGACGACGAACTCCGGCTTCCCGTTGAACCGCTTGCGTAACTCCGGATTCTGGGTGGCCACGCCGACGGGACACGTGTCGAGGTGGCAGACGCGCATCATCACGCAGCCCGACACCACGAGCGGCGCGGTCGCGAAGCCGAACTCCTCCGCCCCGAGCAGCGCGCCGATCACCACATCGCGCCCGGTCTTGAGCTGCCCGTCGACCTGAACCACGATGCGATCTCTGAGCCCGTTGAGAAGAAGGGTCTGCTGGGTCTCGGCCAGCCCGAGCTCCCACGGTGCGCCCGCGTGTTTCAGCGACGTGAGCGGCGACGCACCGGTGCCCCCGTCGTGACCGGAGATGAGGACGACGTCGGCGTGCGCCTTCGAGACGCCCGCGGCCACGGTGCCCACTCCGACCTCGGCCACCAGCTTGACGTGCACCCGCGCCAGCGGGTTCGAGTTCTTCAGATCGTGGATCAGCTGTTTGAGATCCTCGATCGAATAGATGTCGTGATGGGGCGGCGGGCTGATCAGTCCGACTCCTGGCGTGGAGTACCGGGTCTTCGCGATCCACGGATAGACCTTGTGACCGGGCAGCTGACCGCCCTCTCCCGGCTTGGCCCCCTGCGCCATCTTGATCTGAAGGTCGTCGGCGTTGACGAGGTACTCGCTTGTCACCCCGAAGCGACCCGATGCCACTTGCTTGATCGCGGAGCGCCGAAGGTCGCCGTTGTCGTCGCGCACGTAGCGGTCGGCATCCTCGCCGCCCTCGCCCGTGTTGCTCTTCGCGCCGATCCGGTTCATCGCGATGGCGAGCGTTTCGTGGGCTTCCTTCGAAATCGACCCGTAGCTCATCGCGCCGGTGGCGAACCGCCGCACGATCTCGCTTACCGGCTCGACCTCGTCGATCGGCACCGAAGGACGAACACCGGTTCGGAACCGGAACAGCCCTCGCAGCGTGGCCAAGCGGGCGGCCTGCTCATCGACGAGGCGCGTGTATTCCTTGTAGATGTCGTAGCGCTTCGCTCGCGTCGCGTGCTGCAACTTGAACACCGTCTCGGGATTGAAGAGGTGATACTCACCCTCGCGGCGCCACTGATACTCACCGCCGAGCTCGAGCTTGCGGTGGGCCCGCTCCTCGGGGCGGGTCGGATGAGCAATGGCGTGGCGGGCCCCGACCTCGCGCGCGATCTCCTCGAGACCGATGCCGCCGATACGTGACGACGTTCCCGAGAAATACTCGTCGACGAGCTCGCGTCCGAGACCGATCGCCTCGAAGACCTGGGCACCGGTGTAGGAGGCCACCGTGGAGATGCCCATCTTCGACATGACCTTCAAGACACCCTTGCCGGCCGCTTTGATGTAGCTCTTCACCGCCTTGTGCGGATCGGCGGAACCGAGCCCGTGCATGTCCTCGGCGATCATGTCCTCGATCGACTCGAACGCGAGGTACGGATTTATGGCGCCCGCGCCGTAACCAATGAGCAGAGCCATGTGATGCACCTCACGCGCATCACCGCACTCGACCACGAGACCCGCGCGCGTGCGCGTCTTCTCTCGGATCAGGTGGTGGTGCACGGCGGACGTGAGGAGCAGTGACGGGATCGGCGCGAGGTCGGCGGTGGAGTTTCGGTCGGAGAGCACGAGGACGCGCGCGCCGGATGCAATCGCTTCACTGGCCTCGCGCCGCACTTCGGCGAGGGCCGCGGCGAGTGCCCGGCCGCCGCCTCGCACTCTGTACAGACCGCTGATCGTCGCCGCCGCGAAGCCGGGCATGTCGCCGTCTTCGTTGATGTGAATGATCTTGGCCAGCTCGTCGTTGTCGATGATCGGGAAGGGCAGCACCACTTGCCGGCACGACGACGGACCGGGGTCGAGGAGGTTGCCCTCGGGCCCGATGGTGGACCCGAGCGACGTGACGAGCTCCTCGCGGATGGCGTCGAGCGGTGGGTTGGTGACCTGCGCGAAGAGCTGCTGGAAATAGTCGAACAGCAGACGCGGCCGCTCGGAGAGCACGGCGATCGGCGTGTCGGTGCCCATCGAACCGATGGGCTCCGCCCCCGCCTTGGTCATCGGAGCGAGGATGACCTTCAGCTCCTCGTGCGTGTACCCGAACACCTGCTGGCGGCGCAGGACGGAGTCGTGGCTAAAGACCAAGTGCTCGCGCTCGGGCAGATCGTCGAGGTTGACGAGCCCCGCGTGAAGCCATTCCTCATACGGCAGTTCGGCTGCGAGAGTCGCCTTGATCGCCTCGTCGTCGACGATGCGCCCCTGCGCGGTATCGACGAGGAACATCCGTCCCGGCTGCAGCCGGCCCTTGCGGATGACCTTCGCCTGATCGACATCAATGACGCCGACTTCGCTCGCCATGATCACCACGTCGTCGTCGGTGACCCAGTAGCGGATGGGCCGCAGACCGTTGCGATCGAGCACGGCGCCGATCACGGTGCCGTCGGTGAACGCGATCGAGGCTGGCCCGTCCCACGGCTCCATCAATGATGAGTGGAATTGGTAGAACGCGCGCTTCTCCGGGCTCATCGTGGCGTGGTTCTCCCACGCCTCCGGCACCATCATCAACACCGCGTGGGGCAACGAGCGGCCGCCGAGATGCAAAAGCTCGAGCACTTCGTCGAAGCTCGCCGAATCCGACAAGCCGGGGCGCACGATGGGGAAGATCCGCTCGATGTCGCCGGGAAACAGATCGCTCGTCAACAACGCTTCGCGCGCGTGCATCCAGTTGCGATTGCCCTGGATCGTGTTGATCTCGCCGTTGTGGGCGAGATAACGATACGGATGGGCGAGGGGCCACGACGGGAACGTGTTCGTCGAGAAGCGGCTGTGCACGAGGACGAGCGCCGAGGCGAACCGCTCGTCGGCGAGATCGGGGAAGAAGGTGCCGAGTTGCGGGGTCGTGAGCATGCCCTTGTAAATGAGTGTGCGGCACGACAGCGAGGCGAAGTAGGCGTCCGGGGCGCCGGCCAAAGAGGAAATCTCGTGCTCGACGCGTTTACGGATGATGAACGCCCGCCGCTCGAGGTCGAGGCCGGTGTGCCCGCGGCCGTCGATGAACAGTTGGTGGAACGAGGGCATGACGGCGAGGGCCGAGGCTCCGAGTCCTGCGGGCTCGGTCGGCACCGCCCGCCAACCCAACACCGTCAGTTCCTCGCTCTCCACGATCGCTTCGACTCGCGCCATCACCTTCTCGGCGTCAGCCTCGTCTGCCGGGAGAAACGCCAGTCCGGCCGCGTAGCCGCCCACGGCGGGCAGGGCGAACGGAAGCACCGATCGAAGGAACTGGTCAGGCATCTGCACGAGGATCCCTGCGCCATCTCCAGTGTTGACCTCGGCCCCCGAAGCGCCCCGGTGATTCAGATTGCACAGCGCGCCGATCGCGCGCGCGACGATGTCGTGGCTCGCCCGACCGCGGACGTCGACCACGAACGACACGCCGCAGGCGTCGTGCTCAAAGCGCGGGTCGTAGAGACCCTGCGCCGGGGGACCATCGGTTCGCATCGTCACATCCACGGGTCGCTGTTGTGGACACAGGGGGACGACGCTGGCCCGACTGCTGGATACAACGGTAGCGCGCGACCTTGGTCGCGGGGAATCAGTTCTTCGGATCGACGAAGACCGGTTCGCGCTTGTCGAAGTAGGCCATAACCGCCTCGACCTGGTTGGGGCTGCCGATCAATCCCCTGATCGTGCGCTCCTCGGCCTTGAACCCCTCCGCGAGGCTCACTCCGCCGGCCATGTTCAGCAGGCTCTTGGCGCCGCGAATGGCCTCGGGGTTCTTGCCCGCGATCTCTCTGGCCAATGCGAGGGCATCGTCGAGCGGATGCTCGCTCACGCGTGTGGCCAAGCCGATCTCGACCGCCTCGGTACCGGTGACCATCCGCCCGGTGAAGGTGAGCTCCTTAGCCACATCGAGTCCGACGAGCCGCGGCAGCATCTGCGTTCCCGTCATGTCGGGGATCAGCCCCCATCGGATTTCGAGAACGGAAAATCGCGCGTCGGCGGCGACGATGCGAATGTCGGCACCGAGCGCGATCTGGCAGCCGCCGCCGAGCGCGACGCCATGCACCGCGGCAATCACCGGCACCGCGAGTTCCTGCCACACCCACGCGGCGTGCTGGCCGTGGTTGGTGATGCGTTCGGGCGGCGGTGTCACCGAGGCCCTCGGAAGTTGCGCGGATCCGTCGGACCCGGCCATCGTTTGGAAGCTGGCGAAGTCGAGGCCGGCACAGAACCCTCTGCCCTCACCGGACAGCACCACGGCGCGTACCGAGGTGTTGGTCTTGAGGGCTTCACCCGCCTCGACGAGCGCGGTGAACATGTCGGGGTCGAGGGCGTTGATCTTGTCGGGCCGATTCAGGCGGACATCGGCGACGCCTCGATCAATCGTGACGCTGACGCGATCGGACATGGGAACAGCTTGCCACGCGTACAAGTCCGACTCATCTGCGAAGCTGCGGCCATGAAGCTCAACTTGTCCGCCGACGACGTCCTGACCACCACCCGCGCCGTTCGCAAGCGCCTCGACCTCGGCCGGCCCGTATCGCGGACCGTCGTCCTCGAGTGCTTGGAGATCGCTTTGCAGGCGCCGACCGGGTCAAACAGCCAGGGGTGGGCCTGGATGTTCGTCGAGGACGCGGCCAAGAAGAAGGCGATCGCCGACTACTACCGCACCAACTTTGAGCAATACCGCAAGAATCCGCGCCCGGTGGACTATGCCGACGGTGACACCCGCCTGGTTCACCGCGATGCCGTCATATCTTCGGCCGACTACCTCGCGCAGCACTTCCACGAAGTGCCGGTCATGCTGATCCCTCTCATCCAGGGTCGCCTCGACGGTCTCTCGGCGCACCAGGGGGCAGGCGCATGGGGATCGATCCTGCCGGCGGTGTGGTCGTTCATGTTGGCGCTCCGCGAACGGGGACTTGGGTCGGCGTGGACCACCCTGCACCTCGCGTACGAAAAGGAGGTGGCCGAGCTGCTCGGCATTCCCTACGACCGCTACACCCAGGCCGGGCTGTTCCCGATCGCCTACACGATCGGCACAGACTTCAAGCCGGCCGCCCGACTCCCCGTCGACGAGCTCGTGCATTTCGACACCTGGTAACGCTCAACCCGCGTCGATGAGCTCGATGCGATTGCCGAACGGATCGTCGACGTAGCAGTGCAGGCGTCCGGGGAGATCGTCGTCCCAGCGGGCGTCCAACGTTCCCTCGGAGACGAATCGCTTCAGTTCGGAAACGATTAGCGCGGGATGGGCCTTGCGGGCCGGACGAAAGTCGGCCTCGACACCGAGGTGAAGCTGTGTCGAACCGGCCACGAACCAGCACCCTCCTCGCGCCCGCAGGGGCTCGGGTTTGGGCAGCTCGACCAGCCCGAGCCGGCCGACGTAGAACGCACGGGCGGTGTCCTCGGCACCGGGCGGCATCGCGAGCTGCACGTGGTCGATACCGACGATCACGAGCTCTGCACCAACCTCAGACCGCCTGGCGCGATGGACTCTCCGGCGTGCGGCAGTTCGACGACGAACTCAGTGCGATGCGCGGGGAAGACGTACACACTGAGCAAGACCGGCTTGCCGCTCGTGTCGAGCGTCACGCGCTCGCATCGCAGTACGGGTGAGCCGACGGGAATTTCGAGCAGGCGAGCGTCGCTCGCCGATGCGGCGGCCGCACCGATCGTCTGGGTCGCTCCTCCCAGACTCGTGTCGAGCAGTTCGTAGAACGACGAGCGTTCCACGTCGGCTCGCGACATCTCACCGGCGAGCTCCGCCGGGCACCACACCGTGACGCGTGCGAACGGCTCTCCGTCGGCGAGATTCAGACGCCGTACTCGCAAGACCTGGTCGACACCTAACACGGACCGCACGTGGGGGTCGGCCGCGACGAACGCGAACTCGAGCACCCGCCGCTCCGGCGCGCGGCCCGATTCGGACAGCTGACCTTCGATGGTGTCGAGTACGCCGAGCGACTGGCGCAGCGGGTCGATGGCCACGAACCAGCCCAACCCCTGACGGGCGTCGAGAAGGCCCTCGTCGCGCAACAGCTCGAGCGCCCGCCGCACGGTCACCCGGCTCGCGGCGTACGCCGATGAGAGCGCGGCCTCGCTCGGCAGCAGGCGACCCGCCCCGAACTCACCGCTCTCCGCCCGACGTCGCAGCGCGTCCGCGATCTCGCGATAGCGGATCGTGCGCACGGGCCTGCGGTCCGGTGGACTCATCGGGGCCATGATGGCAGTGCCGCCTTCTCGATAGGTGACAACCAGAACACACTTGTATTATACTTGTCTACATCACACGAGGACCAGCCCACTGACATAGGAGCCTCTATGGCCGTCACCGCCACCACGCCGATCGAGCTTGTCGAGCAGGTGTACGCATCGCTCCCCGACCGGGTCGCGATCGGCAGGCGCCGCCTCGGGCGTCCCCTCACGCTCACCGAAAAGATCCTGATCAACCACCTCGACGACCCGAACAAGCAGGAGATGGAACGCGGCCGCAGTTATGCCGACTTCCACCCCGACCGGGTGGCGATGCAAGACGCGACGGCGCAGATGGCCCTTTTGCAGTTCATGACGGCAGGGCTGCCCGAAGCGGCCGTTCCGTCGACCGTGCACTGCGATCACCTGATCCTCGCCAAGGCGGGTGCCGATATCGACCTCAAGTTCGCGCTCGACATCAACAGCGAGGTCTACGAGTTTCTGCGCAGCGTGAGCGCGAAGTACGGCATCGGTTTCTGGAAGCCGGGCTCGGGCATCATCCATCAAGTTGTGCTCGAGAACTACGCGTTCCCCGGCGCCATGATGATCGGCACCGACAGCCATACGCCCAACGCCGGCGGCTTGGGCATGGTGGCGATCGGCGTCGGTGGTGCGGACGCGGTCGACGTGATGACCGGCTTCCCGTTCAACGTGCGGTGGCCCAAAGTCATCGGCGTGCACCTCACCGGGTCACTCTCGGGATGGTCGTCGCCCAAGGACGTCATCTTGAAAGTCGCGCAGGAGCTCACGGTGTCGGGCGGCACGGGCGCGGTCGTCGAGTACTACGGGCCCGGAGCGGACACGATCTCGGCCACCGGTAAAGCCACGATCTGCAACATGGGCGCGGAGATCGGTGCGACGTGCTCGATTTTCCCGTACGACGCCAACATGGCGGCCTACCTGAAGGCCACTGGTCGCGAAGCCGTCGCCGATGCAGCGGATCAGGTAGCAGCCGAACTGCGTCCCGACGCTGGCGCGCAATACGACCAGATCCTCGAGATCGATCTCGACGATCTGCTGCCGCTGATCAACGGGCCGCATACGCCCGACCTCGCCCACCGGGTCGACGAGATCGGAGCCCACGCCAAGCTCAACGGCTGGCCGCTCGCCATCAGTTCAGCGCTCATCGGCTCGTGCACGAACAGTTCCTATGAGGACATCACGAGGGCCGCGTCGATTGCCCGGCAGGCCTCGGCGAAGGGCCTCACCTCCAAGACGCAGCTCCTCGTGACCCCAGGCTCTGAGCAAGTGCGCGCGACGATCGAGCGCGACGGTCTGCTCGCCGACCTCGAGGCCATCGGCGGCACCGTGCTCGCCAACGCGTGCGGACCGTGTATCGGCCAGTGGGAGCGCACCGATCTCGACCCTTCCACCAAGAACACGATCATCAACAGCTACAACCGCAACTTCCCGAAGCGCAACGACGGCAGTGCCAACACTCTCTCGTTCGTCACCTCGCCCGACACCGTGATCGCGTACGCGCTCGCCGGCACGCTCGACTTCAACCCTCTAACCGACGCGCTCGTGAACGACGCGGGTGTCAGCGTGAAACTCGACCCGCCGGTCGGAGAGATCCTCCCCGCCAAGGGCTACGCCCGCGGTGAGGACACGTTCGTGGCGCCGCCCGCCGACCGGTCCGCGGTCACCGTCGTCGTCGACCCGAAGAGCGACCGGTTGCAGCTACTCGATCCGTTCCCCGCGTGGGACGGCCGCGACTACATCGATCTCCCTGTGATCATGAAGGCGCAGGGGAAGTGCACCACCGACCACATCTCCGCGGCCGGCAAATGGCTCACCTACCGGGGTCACCTCGAGAACATCTCCGGCAACCTCTTCCTCGGCGTCATCAACGCCTTCAACGGCGCCACCGGTGAGGGCAAGGACCGGACCGACGGCGCCACCCGGTCGTTCCCCGAGATCGCCAAGCGCTACGCCGAGCGCGGTATCGCCTGGTGTGCGGTCGGCGACCGTAACTATGGGGAAGGCTCGAGCCGCGAGCACGCCGCCATGGAGCCGCGCTACCGCAACGGCCGGGTGATCTTCGCCCGAAGCTTCGCCCGTATTCACGAGACCAACCTGAAGAAGCAGGGCCTGCTCCCGCTTACGTTCGTCGATCAAGCCACCTACGACGAGATCGGCGAGGACGACCGGCTCAGTGTGTTGGATCTCAAGAGCCTGACTCCCGACGTGCCGGTGCGCTGCCGCATCAAGAAGCCAAACGGTGCGACGATCGACTTCGAGTGCACCCACACATTCAGCCCTGAGCAAATTGCATGGTTCCGAGCGGGCTCGGCCCTCAACATCATCAAGGCCAAACAGCGATGAAGCACGCGGGCCCGGTCGCGGTCGCCGCACTCGAGCCGCTTTTGGTGCGAGTCCGCCCGCTCGAACCGCTACGAGAGCGCAAACCAGGCACGTTCTACCGCCGGTCCGATGCCTTTCTTCATTTCCACGAGGATCCGGCCGGCTTGTTCGCCGACGTCAAGATCGATGGCCAATTTCAGCGATTTCGTGTCAGCGATCGCGCCGAGCAGGACGCCCTCGTGGCGCTCGTCGAGAGTCTGCTCGCGTAAATCATCAAGACGTAGGGAGTAACCCCCCTCGTCGACAAGATTCGGCCAAGGCCATCGCCAATTCCCACGTCATTCTGTACGTTTCGCAGTAGCGCGGGCGGCTCCCGACGAGCGGGCAGAAGGGCGAGCGATGCAAGCGGAAACGGTTGGTCCTGCCCCACAATCAACTGACGATGTCGTCATTGATCTGCGGGACTCGCCGCACGACGCCTCAGTCTCGACTCGCACACTCGAGCGCATGCGGTGGGTGGGCTTGGTGATGCTGGTAGTTCTCAACATCGGCGATCTCGTCACAACCAAGTTGGCCTTGCACGGTGGCGCGATCGAAGGCAACCCGTTATCAAGCGCGCTCATCTCCCACGGTGCAATCAACCCGGCGAAGTTCCTTACGCTCGCCGTCCTCGCGTGGTGCATCTCGCGCACACCACCGCGCTTGTTCTCGACCGTGGCCGTCTGGTTTGTGGCGGGCGTCTACACCATGGTGATCGCGTCGAATCTTCTGGTGTACGCGAACATCAACTGAGCGAACTGCGTCAGTCGGTGCCCGGGCGCCGCTGAGTCTCGCTCGATGGATCACCCTTGTAACCGCGGGGGTAGGTACGCCGCAGCTCCGCTTCGGTGGGTACGCGCTGCTGACGCGCCTCTTCGGGAAGCAGCCGGCGGATCGCCTTCATGATCTTCTTCGTGTCGTCGTCGAGGTCGAGATAGTCGAGCTTGACGGGCAGACCGACGCGCACCGTGATCGTGGGCGGGTTCATAACGTTGAGAATGTTGGGCAGAAGGTCGCTCCGCGGCCATACCTTCTCGGTTCCCCATAGGCCAACTGGGATGACGGGAACCTTTGTCATGTGAGCCAGGCGGGCCACACCCCACCGGCCCTTCAGTTTGGGGTCGAAGAACGCAAGCCCGCGCGGGATCGTGCCTTGCGGCATGATCGCCACGAGTTCACCACCCTCGAGGGCTTCGGCGGCGGCCTTGAGGGGTTCGTCGCTGCCGGTGCCCCGCTCCACGCGGATGCCACCCATCGCCGTCGCCAGTTGGCCGATGACGGGCGCGTCGAACACTTCTTTCTTGCCCAGGAAGCGCACGGTACGGCCGCTCCGAGCGATCGCGAGGCCCATCGCGGTGGCGTCGAAGTAGCTGCGATGGTTGGCCACAATGATGCCGGGGCCCAAGGGCGGAATGCGTTCAGTGCCGGCAATGTCGAAGCGCGCGTAAGGGAACAACGCCGGGCGGGCGAGAGCCATCGCCACTTGTTGCGGCTCGACGCCGAGGAACTTGGGGACACCAGGAGGCACGTCGAGATGGATCGTAGGCCAGCGTCGGGCGAAGGCCATCACGATCATGGACGGGTCGGGATTCACGACGACGGGATGGCCGACAGCCGCCAACAGAGGTGTGTCGTAGACGCTGTCGGAGTAGGCGTAGCTCTGATCGAGCGCGATGTCGTGGCTGGCCGCCCAACTCTTCACCGCGGCCAGTTTTCCCGCCGCCCACACAAACGGTCCGTCGAGCGTGCCGTCGTAGGTGCCGTCGTCGGCCGTGCCGTAGCGCGTCGCGACGACATCGTCGAATCCCAACAATTCCGCGAACGGCCGCACGAGGTCTTCGGGTGTCGTGGTGGCCAGCACCAACGGCCGGCCCGCGGCGCGGTGCTGGGCAAAGAGCCTCGGCGCGAAGGGCTGCAGCGCGCCGGCCAGGTGATGGGCGGCGTCGCCCGCCGCGGCGCGGACCGCGTCGGCCTTCCTACCTTTCGCGAGCCGCGGGCCTTGACGGGCCAGGGCCATCGACGGGAGGTTTTCCCCCACGAGGTTGAAAAGTCGGTAGACAAATCTCTCACCGGGAATAGCCCTGGCACCGCCGATGCCGGCCGTGCGCAGCGCATTCGACAGCACCGGCCCGCTGGCCCCTCGCAACAACGTCCGGTCGAGATCGAAGAAGGCGGCGCCGGCCATGTGGCGCGCAACCGTACCGGCAGCGGCGCGGCACGAAAACGGGAAAGGCCCCGCCATGGGGGTAGCGGGGCCTCTCAACCTTGAACCCTGCGACTGGGGGGTCGTTTTACGGGTTCTGCCAGTGTGGTGATTGGGGGAACCGCCACGCTGTCTTGTGAAAGTGTACACGAGCGCGTTATATCTGTCCACGCGTTGGCACTGATAGCTACTATCTCTTTCACAGATGGATCTCCGCCAGCTCGTCGCCCTCGTCGCCCTCGCCGACCACGGGACGTTCTCGTCGGCGGCCAGGGCCCTCTTCACGGTGCAATCCAACATGTCGACGCACGTCTCGAAGCTCGAGCGCGACCTCGGCGTCACGTTGTACAACCGCAGCCGGGGCACGCTCACCGAGGAAGGCGTCGTGGTGGTGGCGAGGGCCCGCCGTATCCAAAGCGAGCTCGAGGCGATCATCGCCGACCTCGATTCTCTCGGCGCGCCGGCCTCGGGCGACATCCGGCTGGGCGTCATCGGCTCGACCGCGCGCTGGTTGGTGCCCGGCGTGCTCGAAGCGTTGCGCGTCGAGCACCCGAGGGTCAGGGCGACGGTTGTCGAGGCGAGCACCACGTCGCTGATCCCGCAACTCGTCTCAGGCGTGCTCGAGCTCGCGATCGTGAACCTGCCCGTCGACGATCCGGAGATCGCCACGGATGCCCTGTTCTCCGAGGACCTGATCTGCGTAGCTCCCCGATGGCATCCGCTCGCGGCGCGCACAAACGTCACGCTCGCCGAGCTATCCGAGCATCCCTTGCTTCTCGCCGCCCGCGGCACCGCCCTGCGCGACGAGATCGAACACGAGCTGGCCCGCGGCGGGTTACGTCTCCAGGCGCAAGCCGAGATCGACGGCGTGCGGCTGATGGCCTCGCTCGCGTTCCAGGGCTACGGCGCGGCGATCCTGCCGGCCACCGCCGTGCCCGCGTGGCTCCAGGGCGACTGGACACGCGTGCGAGTCGACGGACTCCCCCGCCGTCAGGTGGGTCTGGCCCGCCGGGCCAAAGGATTGCTGTCGGCCCCCGCCCGTGCGCTCACGGCGATCGTGCCATCGGTCGTGGCCCTTCAAGGCGCGGATCAGCCCGGCCTCCACGTTCCCGTCGGACAGGCAGACGCGGCGCCGTAGGCTGGCCCTGATGACGTCCACCGCACTTCGGGCTCGAACGCCCGGATCGGTGTCGGTGCGAGTGGTCGAACTCAACGGGCGGCGGGTGGTGTTCGTGGCGGCCGATGCCAACGAGCGACCCTTCGAGCGACTCGGCGCGCTGACCTCGAGCGCATCGGAGAACCTGGCGCATGCGGCGCGCACCGCGCTCGAGATGCGGATTCCGCTGGTTGGCCTCATCGCTTCGAGCGGTGCTGATCTGACCGAAGGCATGAGCGCGTTGCACGGCTGGGGGCTGGCGGCCAAAGCCCTCGCCGACTGCTCGGGCATCGTTCCCGTGCTGCTTGGCGTCACCGGGCCGGCGGTGTCGGGACCCGCGCTGCTGCTCGGTCTGGCCGACGTGGTGGTGATGACGGAGGACTCGTACGCGTTCGTTAGCGGTCCGACGATGGTGGCCGAGTTCACCGGCGTCACCATCGACGCCTCCCAGCTCGGCGGCGCGGCGGCCCACGCCCGCTTCAGCGGGGCCGCTCACCTCGTGGTGCCGGGCCGCGACGACGCGATCGCCGCGCTCGAGCAGGTGCTCGCCTACTTGCCGGAGAACACCGATGTCGAGCCAGACCCCTGGCCGACGGCCGACGACGCCGAGCGCCTCGTTCCCGAGGCGGGTGCCGCGCTTCCGGCCAGCCCGACGGGGAGCTACGACGTGAGGACCGTCATCCGCGCGATCGTCGACGACGGGGAGTTGCTCGAGCTGCGCGCCCGCTGGTCACCGAACCTCGTGACGGCCGTAGCCCGTATCGGTGGGCGGCCGGTCGGACTCGTCGCCAATCAACCGCTCGCGATGGCGGGCACGCTCGACATCCCGGCTTCGCAAAAGGGCGCACGCTTCGTCGCCACGTGCGACGCGTTCAACCTTCCGATCATCACGCTCGTCGACACTCCGGGTTTCTATCCGGGCAAGGACCTCGAATGGCGGGGCATGATCCGTCACGGCGCACAGTTGGTGTTCGCGTACGGACGGGCGACGGTGCCTCGGATCTGCGTCATCCTCCGCAAGAGCTACGGCGGCGCGTACATCGTGATGGACTCCAAGCGCATGGGTAACGACATCTGCCTCGCGTGGCCCACCGCCGAGATCGCCGTGATGGGCGCGGGGCAGGCCTCGGCGATCCTCATGCGCCGAGCCGACACGGAGGAGAAGTTGGCCTTCGAGGCCGATTACACCGCGCGCCTTTTGAACCCGTACATCGCGGCCGACCGCGGATATATCGACGCGGTGATCGACCCGGCCGAGACCCGGCGCGTCGTCTCCCGCTCACTCGAGGTGCTGGCCGCGAAGCGCGAGAACCTCGTTCCCCGTAAGCACGACAACTCGCCGCTCTGATGGCAGCGACGCGCACCGCCCTCGTAACTGGCGCATCGGGTGGAATTGGCGAAGCGTTTGCTCGGCTGCTGGCCGCCGACGACTACCGGCTCGTGCTCGTGGCCCGCCGCGAAGACACACTCGTTGCGCTGGCCAAAGAACTCGGCCACGGGCATCGGGTCGTCGCGGCCGACTTGTCGTGTAGAGGTGAGGCCGAACGCGTCGCCGTCGAGGCGGGCCCGGTTGATGTGCTGATCAACAACGCGGGCCATGCTGACTTCGGTCCCTTCGTCGACGCCGATCTGGCCAAGAACGTCGGGATGATGGAGCTGAACATGGTGAGCCTCACCGTGCTCACGAGGCTCGTTGTGGAGGGCATGCTCGAACGGCACGAGGGTCGAATCCTGAATGTGGCGTCGACGGCGGCGTTTCAAGCTGGACCCTTGATGTCCGTGTACTACGCCAGCAAGGCGTACGTGCTTTCCTTCAGCGAGGCGCTCGCCGAGGAGCTAAGGGGCACGGGCGTAACGGTGACGGCGCTGTGTCCGGGACCCACCGCGTCGGGCTTCCAGGCCAGGGCGGAGATGGAGTCTTCGAGGCTGGTAAAGGGGCGAACGTTGGCCGGCGCGAGCGACGTCGCCCGCGTCGGCTATCGAGCGATGCAGCGCGGTGATGTTGTTGTGGTGCCCGGGCTGCGTAACAAGATTTTCGCTACCTCGGTGCGCTTCACTCCCCGGTCGGTGCTGCGCCGGGTCGTGCACCGCTTGCAGAAACCCACCGGTGACGCGGAACGGCTGGATGGAAGACCGCGATGAGCCGATCTAACCTCAGAGGTGCCTAGAAAGGGGATTCGACGTGGCCGACACGATCACGATCATCGACGACCGCACCGGCAAGAAGGTGACGGTGCCGGTGAAAGACGGTGTGTTCCCGTCGTCGGCACTGCGCGAGCTCGATCCCGACCTGCGGATGTACGACCCCGCCTTCCTGTCCACCGCCGCGTGCGCCAGCTCGATCACCTATCTCGACGGCGACGCCGGGATTCTGCGGTACCGCGGCTATCCGATCGAGCAACTCGCGGAACACGCGACCTATCTGGAAGTGGCCTACCTGCTGTTGAACGGCGAGCTACCCACCAAAACGCAGCTTGAAACCTGGATGTTCGATGTCACCCACCACACGTACATCCACGAGAACATGCGCAAGCGGTTCGTCGACGGCTTCCACTACGACGCCCACCCGATGGGGATGCTCGTGTCGTCGATCGCCGCCCTCTCGACCTTCTATCCCGAGGCCAAGGAGATCGGCGACCCCGAGGTCCGCGACAAGCAGATCCTGCGGCTCATCGCGAAGATGCCGACACTCGCCGCCATGGCTCACCGCTTCTCGGTCGGCCTGCCGTTCGTCTACCCCGACAACCGTCTGAGTTTCCCCGGCAATTTCCTGCACATGATGTGGAAGATCGGTGAGTACGAGGTTCATCCCGTGCTCGAGCGGGCGATGGACGTGCTGTTCATCCTCCACGCCGACCACGAGCAGAATTGCGGTACGACCGCGATGCGCGTGGTGGGCTCGGCGCACGCCGATCCGTACTCCGCCTGTGCCGCGGCCGCGGCCGCGCTCTACGGGCCCCTTCACGGCGGTGCCAACGAACAAGTCGTGCGCATGCTCGGCGAGGTCGGGTCGCTCGACAACGTGGCGGGCTACGTCGCCGACGTGAAGGCGGGCAAGGTCAAGCTGCCGGGGTTCGGGCACCGGGTGTACAAGAACTACGACCCGCGCGCCACGATCGTGAAGCAGACGGCCTACGACGTCTTCGATGTCACGGGCAGGAACCCTCTCCTCGACATCGCGCTGAAACTCGAGGAAGTCGCGCTCAAAGACGACTATTTCGTATCGCGCAAGCTGTATCCGAATGTCGACTTCTACTCAGGGCTCATCTACCAGGCCATGGGGTTCCCGATCGACATGTTCACGGTGCTGTTCGCGATACCGCGCACCACCGGTTGGCTGACTCACTGGGTCGAGCTGCTCAACGACAAGGAGCAGAAGATCAGCCGTCCCCGCCAGGCCTATACCGGACCCGGTTTGCGGGAGTACGTGCCGATCGACGAGCGCCAACCCGCCTAGGCCGCGGCCACGTCGACGATGATTTTTCCGACGTTCGCGTTGGTCTCCATGTACAGATGCGCGTCGCGGATGTGGTCGAAGGCGAAATGACTGTCGATCACCGGACGTAAAAGGTTCCGGTCGAAAAGCGGCAGGACCTCCAGCGCGAAACGGCGGGTGACGGCGATCTTCTCCTCGAGGGGGCGGCCCCGTAGCACTGTGCCGGTGATCGACGCCCGCTTCGGAAGAAGTTTGCCCAAGTTGCAGCTCGTCGTGCCGCCGGCCATCAGCCCGACCTGGATGAGCCGACCCTGCACGGCCAGCACGTCGAGGTTGCGATCGACGTAGTCGCCGCCGATCACGTCGAGGACGACATCAACGCCGCGCTCGCCGGTGAGTCGCCGCGCGACCTCGACGAAGTCGCTGCTCGTGTAGTCGATGGCCGCGTCGGCTCCGAGGGCCAGGCAGGCATCGACCTTCTTCGTCGAGCACGTGACGAAAACGCGCGCGCCCACCGCCTTGGCGATCTGGATCGCCGCGGTGCCCACGCCGGAGGCGCCGGCGTGCACGAGGGCGACTCGACCGCTCGCCAGCCCACCCTGGAGGACGAGCGCGTCCCAAGCCGTGATGAAGACCTCCGGAATCGCGGCGGCGTCGGCGACTCCAACGGAAGTGGGAATGGCCAACACCTGGCGCTCGTGCACGGCGAGGCGTTCGGCGTAGGCGCCGCCGCCCACGATGCCCATCACCTCGTCGCCGACCTTCCAGAGCGTGGCCCGCTCGCCCACCGCCGCCACCCGGCCGGCGTACTCCATGCCGGGGATCTCGTGGGTGGTGGGCGGTCCCGGGTACAGCCCGCGCCGCTGCAGCAAGTCGGCGCGGTTGAGCGCGGTGGCCACGACGTCGACGACGACCTCCTCCGGCCCGGCTGTCGGATCAACAACATCCTCGATGGTGAGGACCTCAGGGCCTCCGTACGAATGGAGCACGACGGCGCGCATCACGACCTCCCGAATGTGAGTTGGAACTCGAGCACGCCATGATCGTCGACGCTCACGATGCCGCCGATCGACGGCGGCGAAATGGCGTAGTCGGCCATCACGATGGGTGTGCTGCCATCGACCCTGACCACGGCGCCGGTCCAGCAGGCAGTGAGCGCGATCGTGACCGGCTTCGTCACGCCGTGGAGCGTGAGATCGCCGGTGGCGTCGAATGTCGTGGCCACTCCCGGCTTCAGTGATCCTGGTACGGCCACGGGGGTCGTGAGCGTGAACGAGGCCGTGGAGAACTTCACGGTCTCGAGACCCAGCGTCTTGATCCGGCCGTCGCGGAGGCTGCTCGAGCTCTTGAGCTTCGTGGTGTCGACCTCGACGTTGACCGCCGTCACGGTGCTGCCCTCGATAGACATGGTCCCCGTCACGGCGGGACTGCGGCCGACCGCCCCCCTCTTGAGGGTGTCGGCTCCGAACAGTTCCTGGATGCGATAGCCGGCGAACACGTCGGGCGCCTGCTGAATGGCATACACGCCAGCAGCTGACTCGCTCGCGTTCGCCGCCGCGGCGCACGGCCGCGCCGTGACGGCGGCCGGCGCGTCGTCGCGCAGCACGAACCACCAGAACGCCCCAGCCGCGATCGCGACAAAAGCCACGAACGCGATCAGGACTTTCTTCACCGTGGCGAGACTACGAGGCGAGATCGAGCAGGAAACTGCGCAGCCAGAGACCCGGCACGGGTTCCCAATCCTTGGTCGGATCCCGCACGAAACCAAATGACCGGTAGAGCCGGTGGGCCGTCAGCATGACGTCGGTGGAGTGGATCACGATGCGGCGCCGACCCGTGGCGCGCGCCTGCTCGACGCACCAACTGACGAGCGCCCTGCCCGCCCCGTGACCTTGGGCCTCGGGGTCGACACCGAGCATCCGGAAACCCGCCGTGTCGGCGTCGACGAACTCGGCCAGCGGGTTGGTGGCGTCGGGCACGTAGGTTATGCAACCGAGCGGCGTTCGATCATCGTCGGCGAACGCGCCCACCACTGTCGCGACGAGCGACCGGGACGCGACATCGGCGAGAACGAGGTCGTACTCGGGCGTGGACGTGCGCCCGGAAAGGGCGTCGTAGGCCGTGCGCACGATCTCGCCGAGCCGGCTCATGTCATCGCCGGGCCGGACGGGACGCACAATCACGCTTGTATCAGCCCGCCATCTTCTTCTGCAGGTTGGTGTCGAGCGCGGTCAAGAACTCCTGCGTGGTTAGCCACGGCTGGTCCTTGCTGATGCAGATCGCGAGGTCCTTGGTCATCTGGCCACTCTCGACAGTCTCGACGCACACCGCCTCGAGCGCGTTGGCGAAACCCACGACATCGGGTGTGGAGTCGAGCTTGCCACGGTGCGCGATTCCCCTCGTCCAGGCATAAATCGACGCAATCGGATTCGTCGAGGTCGGCCGGCCCTTCTGATGCTCCCGATAGTGACGGGTGACGGTGCCGTGCGCAGCCTCCGCCTCGACCGTGCGGCCGTCGGGGGTCATCAGCACCGAGCTCATCAGGCCGAGCGATCCGAATCCCTGAGCCACGGTGTCGCTCTGCACGTCGCCGTCGTAGTTCTTGCACGCCCACACGTAGCCGCCTTCCCACTTCATGCACGCGGCGACCATGTCGTCGATGAGGCGGTGCTCGTAGGTGAGGCCCTTCGCGTCGAAGTCCGCCTTGAACTCCGCCTCGAAGACCTCGGCGAAGAGATCCTTGAAGCGGCCGTCGTAGGCCTTGAGGATGGTGTTCTTGGTCGAGAGATAAACGGGATAGTTGCGATCGAGGCCGTAGCGCAACGACGCGCGCGCGAAGTCGCGGATCGAGTCGTCGAAGTTGTACATGCCCATCGTCACGCCGGGGCCGGTGAACTTCGCCACTTCTAGCTCGATTGGCTGGCCACCGTCGCTCGGCGCGTACGAGATGGTGACCGTGCCGGGGCCCGGGACGACGAAGTCGGTGGCCTTGTACTGGTCGCCGTGGGCGTGACGACCGATGACGATCGGCTTCGTCCACCCCGGAACGAGCCGGGGGATGTTGGAGCAGATGATGGGCTCGCGAAAGACAACGCCTCCGAGAATGTTGCGAATGGTGCCGTTCGGCGACTTCCACATCTTCTTCAGGTGGAACTCCTCGACACGGGCTTCATCGGGAGTGATGGTGGCGCACTTCACGCCCACGCCGTGGCGCTTGATGGCGTTGGCGGAATCGATCGTCACCTGATCGTCGGTGGCGTCACGGTGCTCGATGCCGAGGTCGTAGTACTCGAGCTCAATGTCGAGATAAGGCACGATCAGCTCGTCTTTGATGAACTGCCAGATGATGCGGGTCATCTCGTCGCCGTCGAGCTCGACGACGGGTTTGGCAACCTTGATCTTGGCCACGCTCGACTCCTCGGGTGGTGGACTCGGACTTGTATCGGACTTGTCCACGTTACTCTGGGCCGCCACTATGACCCCCGTCGGCATGACCACAGGGGGCGTGGTCTGATCGGTACCCTCCCGCGGCGATGGGGTGGTTGTGGGTAGCCGGGGTTGGGGTGGTGGCGTTCGGCGCGGGCATCTACTGGTGGCAGCGGTGGTGGCTCATCGTCGACACCCCGACCTCCGACGCCGCCCACGTGTTCATCGGCTTCAACGAGGTCTCCGGCAAGGTCAGGGCGATCAAAGAGCCGCTCGTGTCGCCCCTCACCGGCGACCGCTGCGTGTTCTGGCACTACCGACTCCAGCGCTACGAAAGGAGCGGCGACTCCTCGAGTTGGCACACCAAGGATGAGGGCACGTACCGGGCGCCGTTCGAGATCGTCGACGCGAGCGGCGCGATCAGAGTCGATCCAGTCGAGATGCATCTCGCCGCCTGCCCCGAGACCACCCTCGCCAAGGACGAGTTGCCCTACGTCACAGTCAACCAACTTCACGCCGCCGCCACGCAGGTGAAGCACGCAATGCACGGGGGCATCATCGACTCGATCGTCGGCAACGACGTCGGTGCCGGCACGCTCACGATGCTCGACGGCAAGTGGCGGGCCATCGAACAGGTGCTCCGCGACGGAGAGCAGGTTTACGCCCAAGGCGAGGCGCGCATGCGCGACGACCCCGCCGTGGTGGGCGTGAAACTCGGTGCGCCGTTGCACGTGCGCGTGGGTTCGGAGGCAGCGGCAAGCGAGCGGGCCCAGATCTACGCGATCGCGGGCACCGTGCTCGGGGCCGGGGCCCTTGTGATGGCACCGGGTGTCGCCGTCGGTCGACCCAACGCGTGGATGCTCGTCACCGGGGTGGGTGTCGTCCTCGTGCTCGCGATCAGCTACTTCGTCCGTCTCTACAACCGCCTTGTTCGCGTCCGCCAGCAGGCGGAGAAGGCATGGTCGCTTATCTCGGTGGCGACGCAACGAAGGGCCGCTCTCGTGCCTCAGCTCGCGGCCGTGACGCTCGCATCGTTCACGCACGAGCGCGAGACGCAGGAGTTGCTGGCACGGGCGCGCGCAACGGTCGGCCCGGAGCGGCTCCCCGACAGCGCCGCCGCAGGCGCCGCCCAAGATGCGGCACAGGCGGGCGGCCGCCTCCTCGCGCTCGGCGAGGCGTCACCCGACCTGCACGCCAACACCAACGCCACGGCCCTGTTCGCCGAACTGCGCTACACCGAAGACAACGTGGCGTTCGCGCGGCGCTTCTACAACGACGCGGTCGAGATCTTGCGCACGCGGGCGCAGTCGTTCCCCGACAATCTCGTCGCCCCCTGGGTCCGCGTCCCGAACCTCCCCCTGTTCAACCTCTGACCGTACTGACGCGCAAAACCGACACCACAGACCAAAAAAGCGCGTCAGAACGCGCCGTTCTACGATGCGGGGGTGGACTTTGAGTGGTCGCCGGAGCTTTTGGGCCTCAGGGCGGAGGCCGCGGAGGTGGCCGACAAGGCGATCGTCGACTACGGCGTCCACGACGACGCGTGGATAAACGGCTACTCGCGAGAGTTCTCACGCGAACTCGGCCGTCGCGGCTGGATCGGCATGACCTGGCCCACCGAATGGGGTGGCGGCGGCCGCAGCGTGCTCGAACGGTTCGTGGTCACCGAGACCTTGCTCATGAAGGGCGCGCCAATCGCCGCGTCGTGGTTCGCCGACCGTCAAATGGGCCCGACCCTGATCGCGTACGGCACCGACGCGCAGAAGCGGAAGTTTCTCCCCGGGATCATCAGCGGCGAGACGGGTTGGTGCATCGGGATGAGCGAGCCCGACGCCGGCTCCGATCTGGCGGCGCTCCGAACCAGGGCTGAGCGCGACGGCGACGACTACGTCGTGAACGGGCAGAAGATCTGGACGTCGTTCGGGGAAACCGCCGACTACTGCTACCTCATCTGTAGAACGTCGAATGAGGGCGCTCCTCACGCCGGCATCAGTGAGCTCATCGTCGATCTCAAACATTCCGACGGGATCACGATCAAGCCCATCGAGGACATGACGACTAACCGCCATTTCTGCGAAGTCTGGTACGAGGACGTCCGCGTGCCCGCGGAGAACCTGGTCGGCGCCGAGGGCGGCTCGTGGCGTCAGACGATGCGCCAGCTTGAGCACGAGCGCGGCGGCATCGACCGCTTGGTCTCCAACTACGCGCTCTACCGCGAGGTACGCGAGTGCGCCGACACAACCGACCGGCGCGTGCGCCAAGAGATCGCCGGGCTCGAGACGGGTTATCGGATCGGTCGTCTCCTGGTGCTGCGCGAGGTGATGGGCCAGGCCCCCAAACAGTTCTCGGCCGCCACGAAAACGTTCTGCACCGAGCACGAGCAACGGGTCGCCGACTTCGTCGCGCGCGTTCTTGGCGCCGACGGCACCATATGGGGACGCGCCGCCAAGGCGCTCACCTACGCGCCCGCCTACACGATCATGGGCGGCACCTCGAACGTGTTGCGCAACATCATCGGCGAGCGCGTGCTCGGTCTGCCGCGCGAGCCGGCCCCGGCCTGATTTCGGCGACCCTCAGGCGGTGCGCACGGGGAACGGCGCGGCCGGTTCGGCCGGTGTCACATGGGCGGTGGCGCCGACGACCCACGCCGCATCGGCCGAGACGAGCACGGGGTTCAGGTCCACGCGATCCAGCTCGGGCACTGCGTCGGCCATGGCCGCGAGCCGCAGGATCACATCGATGATCGGGGCTCGCGTGTCCTCGGCGATAGCGGCGGCGGCTCGCGAACGGTCGACGAGCTCGCGCGCGTCGACGTCGGTGACGGGGACAGCGCGGACATTGCGATCGTCAATCGCGTCAGCGAACGCCCCTCCCAGCCCGAAGCCCAAGACCGGGCCGAACACCGCATCGACCTCGAGCGTCACGCGTGTCTCGACCCCGCCGGGTGCCATCCCCTGCACGATGGCCTCACTCATCGCGTGCGAGCCGAGGGCGGCGACCATGCGCGTGTAGGCACCCTCGAGCTCCTCCTGCGACTGCAGGTCGAGCGCGACGCCGCTCGACTCTGAGCGGGCGGGTCGGACGAGCCCGGTGGCCTTCAGCGCGACCGGGTAGCCGAGCCGGCCGGCGGCACTCGTCGCGGCGTCGAGCGCGGCGACGCCAACGGCCGGCGCGTACGCGATGCCGCCGGCGCGCAAGAGTTCATCGACCGCTGCGAGTGAGAGGAGGGTGCCTCCGGGATGGGCGCCGAGCGCGTCTCGAACCACCGTTCGAACCGCGTCAAGGTCGATGCCGGCCACCTCGGGGACGTGGCCGTGGTCGCGCACCCGCCACGATTCATACGCCGTCGCCCTTCCGAGGGCGGCCACACCGGGCTCGGGAAACGCGAAGTTCGGGACACGACCCGAAGTCACGAGGGGACCGTCGCGCCGGCCGAGCGTGACCGCGACAACGGGCTTGCGCGGTTCGGCACCCGCGGCTTGCTCGATCGCCGCCGACATGACTTCCACCTCATCGAGCACGGGGGGCGCGTTCACGACGACGAGGCTGTCGACGTCGGGGCGGGCCAGTTCGTGCGCGACCGCCCGCGCGAAGTCCTGCGCCCCGGCCCGATGCGTGAGGTTGACGACACCCGCGTCGACCAATCCGGCCAGGTCGAATCCCGCTCGCGCCAGCACGGCGGGGCTCGCGGAGTTGGTGACGATCGCGCACCGCGGCCCGTTCGGGCGAGGCTGGCTCGCCAGCACCCGACCAGTGTCGAACAGTTCGTTGACCGTGTCGACGCGCACGACTCCGGCTTGCGCATAGAGCGCGTCGACCATCGCTTCCCTTTCGGACGTGCGCACTTTGACCGCGACGATCGGTTTGTGCAGCGAGACCCGCCGGGCCACCCGGCCGAACCGGCGGGGATTGCCGAACGATTCCGTATACATAAGGACAAGCGCGGTGCTCGGATCGTCCTGCCAGAACTGGAGGAAGTCGTTCGCCGAGAGATCACCCCGGTCGCCGAGCGAGACGAATGTCGACACCCCGAGGTGGAGCTGCGCGGCCGCCTGAAGCATCGCCAGCCCCAAGGGGCCCGACTGTGAGGAGATCGCCACCGGTCCGCGCTGGCCGACGACGGCGAAGAACGTGGCGTGCAATGCGGAGGCGTCGCTGAAGCGCACGAGTCCCATGCTCGACGGACCGAGCAGCCGCATTCCGTTGCCCCGCGCCAGCTCCACGAGCGAGTGCGCGGCGTCGGGGCTGATGCCCTCGGTGATCACGACGACACCACGGACACGCTTCTGCGCGCACTGCTCCACAACGGCGCGCAATGCCTCGGGTGGCACGGCGATCACCGCGAGCTGCACGTCGTCGGCGATATCGAGCACGGTCGGTACGGTGCGGACGCCCCCGATATGAGGTACCGATGGGTTCACCGGGAACACCGGCCCGTCGAAGCGGCCGGCCAGGATGTTGCGAAACACGCTGTATCCGATGGTGCCGGGAGTGTTGCTGGCGCCGATCACCGCTACCGAACGCGCCGCCAAGAGCCGCCCGATCGAGCGGCTGGCCGAGCGTTGCGCCCGAGCCTCGATCGTGTCGGTCATCCCGTCGGATCCCTCGAGGTCGAGCACGACGTCGATGAGCCCGCCGGCGAACGATCGCTCGATGGCGAAGCCGACCTTCGCGAACACGCTGAGCATGGCGCGGTTGTTGGGAAGGACCTCCGCGGTGAAACGACGGATTCCCCGGTAGCGCGCAAGGGAGGCCAGGTGCTCGAGAAGGATCGTCGTGATTCCGCGTCCATGGTGGGCGTCGTCGACGACGAACGCGGCCTCGGCCTCGTCGCGGCCTGGCCATCGGTCGTAGCGGGCTACCGCCACGATCTGGTCGCCGAGCAGCGCCACGAGCGCTTCGCGTTCGACGTGGTCAACGGTGGTGAACCGCTCCACCTCCGCGGGACTCAGTCGTGGCTTGGGCGAAAAGAAGCGCAAGTAGATGGACTCGCTCGAAAGGCGCGAGTGCAGCGCGAGCAGTCGGTCGCCGTCGGTCGGCTCGATGGCGCGGACATGCACGGTGCCACCATCGGTCAAGACGACGTCGGCCGGAAGCGGCGACCACGACGCGTCGTTCATGGCGACGAAGCTACCGATCATGGTTAGGGTCGGCTACATGGAGCATGCCCGTCTCGGTGGCACCGGCCTCGTTGTCTCGCGCTTGTGCCTCGGCACGATGACGTTCGGTTACCAGTGCGACGAGGACACTTCGAGGGCCATCCTCGACGAGGCGTTCTCCGCCGGCATCACGTTCATCGACACGGCCGACGTCTACCCCCTCGGAGGCGGCGGAAAAATGGTGGGCGCAACCGAGGAGATCGTGGGCCGCTGGATGAAGGGCCACCGCGACGACGTCGTGCTCGCCACGAAATGCTTCTATCCGATGAGCCGCCGCCCGTGGGATCAAGGGAGCTCCCGACACCACATCATCCAGGCGATCGACGAGTCGTTACGGCGCCTTCAGACCGACCGTATCGACCTCTACCAGCTCCACGCATGGGATCCGCGCACTCCCATCGATGAGTCGCTCGGCGCGCTCGACGATCTCGTGCGCGCCGGCAAGATCATGTACGCGGGCTGCTCCAACTTCCTCGCGTATCAGGTCGCGCGTTCTCTCGGGCGCAGCGAAACGCTTGGCCTCACACGCTTTTACAGCGTCCAACCGCGTTACAACCTGCTGTTCCGCCAGATCGAGCGTGAGCTGTTGCCGTTGTGCTCGGAGGACGGCGTTGGTGTGATTCCTTACAACCCGATGGCCGGGGGTCTACTCACGGGGAAGCACAAGCCCGGCGCACCGACCGACAGCACGCGTTTCACACTCGGCACGGCGGCGGATATGTATCAGGAGCGCTATTGGAACGAGCGGGCGTTCGCAACCGTCGAGGCGATCCGCCCGCTGGCGGCTGACGCGGGCATGACCATGGCCCAGCTGTCGGTGGCATGGGTGCTCGCGCACCCCGTGGTGACGGCGCCGATCATCGGCGCCAGCCGGCCCGAGCAGCTGGCCGATGCGGTCGCCGCCCTGTCGACCCCGCTGGATTCAGACCTCAAAGAGGCCCTCGACGCGCTGACCAACGAATACCGCTTCGGCGACGCTGCCCGCTGACCCCCGCGCTCATTCGGCCGATACGCTCGCCGCATGACGGTGCTCGCAACTGATCGCGACGCCTCGACGCCACAGGACGACCCGCGAGCACCCGCGTTCAGCCAGAGTCGTGCGGCCGTCGCCGGTGTCGTCTCGGCGGGCTTGGCGCTCGCCGTCACCGAGCTCGTCAGCGTCATCGGTAGCCGGCACCGTCCGTCGATCGTGAGTGCCGTGGCGTCGCGTTTCGTGGATCTGACCGCGGGTGCGCTGAAAGACTTCGCCGTCAGCGTGTTCGGCACGAATGACAAGGCGGCGCTCCTCACCGGTGTCGTCATCGTGAGCCTGCTGCTGGGCGCCTTGCTCGGGATCTCCGGCGCCCGGCGGCGATGGGTCGTCGTGGCCGGTTTTGCGGCCTTCGGCATCCTGGGCGCCATCTGTGGCGCGGCCGATCCGCAGGGGTCCACCACCGTGCTCGTAATCGCGTCCCTCGTCGGCGCGGTCGTGGGTATCGCGACCCTTACCGTGTTGTTGCCGATGGCGGCTACGGCACCCGCCGCAACGGGGACGCCAAGGTCGAGCACGGCGCAAGACCCGCGGGTGAAGGTCGCGGATCGGCGAACGTTTCTCACCGTCGCCGGCGGCGTCGGCGTCGCCGCGGCCGCCACGGCCCTCGCGACTCGCGCGTTGCGGGGAACGAGCGTGGCCACGAAGAGCCGGGCCGCGACCGTTTTGCCCCCCGCCGGCCATTCCGTGCCGGTGCCCGCGACGCAACCGTTCAGCGCGGATGGGCTGACGCCGTACGTCACATCGAACGCCGACTTCTACCGCATCGATACCGCCATCTTCGTGCCGCAGGTCGAGGCGTCGACGTGGAAGATGACGATCGGCGGCATGGTCGATCACCCGGTCACGGTCACGTACGCCGACCTCCTCGGCATGGATCTGGTGGAGGAGCCGGTCACGATCGCGTGCGTCTCGAACGAGGTCGGCGGCCACCTGATCGGCAACGCGCTCTGGCGCGGTGTCCCGCTGGCGAAGCTCCTCGACGAAGCCGGTGTTCAGTCGGGCGCTACGCAGATCGTCGGACGCTCGGTCGACGACTTCACCGTCGGCTTCCCCACGGAGAAGGCCCTCGACGGCCGCACCGCGATGATCGCCGTGGGCATGAACGGCGAACCTCTGCCGGTTAAGCACGGCTTCCCCGCCCGTCTGATCGTGGCCGGCCTTTACGGCTACGTCTCGGCGACGAAGTGGCTGAAAGAAATAACGCTCACTCGTCTGGAGGACTTCGACGCCTTCTGGATCCCGCGCGGTTGGTCGAAGCTTGGACCGGTCAAGACCGAGTCGCGCGTCGACATCCCCCGCTCGGGGGCCACGATGCCCGCCGGCAAGATGACCATCGCCGGCGTGGCGTGGGCGCCATCGCGAGGGATCAGTCGAGTCGAGGTCAGCATCGACAAAGGACCGTGGGTCGAGGCGCGTCTCGGCGAGGTGGCCTCGAAGAACACCTGGGTGCAATGGCTGTACGACTGGGCCAACGCCACGCCCGGCTCCCACATGGTGAGCGTCAGGGCGACCGACGGCACCGGCGAGGTGCAGACCGAGCAGCCCGCCACACCCGCTCCGGACGGGGCGTCCGGCTACCACTACCGCGGATTCACCGTCGGCTAATTGGGGCCCCGTTCTCAACGAGTTCCAAGCCAGTACTCCGTCTTTCCCCACCTTGGTCATGCATTGTCGCTGCACAGCGCCCTGCTCGTCGTCATCTCAGTCGCTACACGCGGCTATGTGAAGGAGTACCGATATGACCGAAAGCCCCCTCCCCGCGACGCGGCTCGAGGAAGCGCTCTTCCAGATCAAGCGGGTGATCGTCGGCCAGGATCGGATGGTCGAGCGGGCCCTCGTGTGCCTCCTCGCTCGCGGTCACTGCCTCATCGAGGGCGTCCCGGGGCTGGCGAAGACCCTCACCGTGTCGACGCTTGCGAAGGTGACGGACGGGACGTTCGTGCGCTTGCAGTTCACGCCCGACCTCGTGCCCTCCGACATCGTCGGCACGCGCATTTGGCGACCGTCGCGTGAGTCGTTCGACATCGAGTGGGGGCCGGTCTTTGCCAACATCGTCCTCGCCGACGAAATCAACCGCGCCCCGGCCAAAGTGCAGTCCGCTCTCCTCGAGGTGATGGCCGAGCGGCAGGTCTCGATCGGGGGCACGACGCGCAAGATGCCCGCCCCGTTCCTCGTGCTCGCGACGCAGAACCCGATCGAGTCGGAAGGCGTGTACCCGCTGCCGGAGGCGCAGCGCGACCGCTTCCTGATGCAGATCGTCGTCCGTCAGCCTTCGTACCAAGAAGAGACCGAGATCGCCCGCCGTATGGGTGTGCGGGCACCGCAAGCGGCGCGTGTGCTGTCCACCGACGAGTTGCTGTCCTTGCAGTCGCTGGCCGACGACGTCTTCGTTCACCACGCGGTGCAGGACTACGCGGTACGGCTGGTGATGGCCACTCGCGATCCCGCCCGCTGGGGTATCCCCGACATCGCGCCGCACATCGCCCTTGGCGCGAGCCCCCGGGCCACATTGGGTCTCATCGCCGCGGGCCGCGCGCTCGCGCTCTTGCGCGGTCGCACGCACCTACTTCCCCAAGACGTGTTCGACGTGGCCCCGGAAGTCTTCCGCCATCGGCTCCTCCTCACCTACGACGCGCTCGCCGAGGGCGTCGTAGTGGACGACGTCATCACCAAGCTGATCTCGACCGTGGGCGCGCCGCGCGTGGCCCCCCAGCAAGACGATGCGCGCATCGAGCCCGCCCCTCCGCCGCCCCCCGGCGAGGTACCTTTCAATCAGGCGACGGCGTGAAAACACAGGCGACGGCGTGAAAACACAGCAACCACGGCGGCTCGCCTCCGTGACGCCGGCCGACAGTGTGGCGAGCGTCGCGGCCAAGGCCGAGCTCTTACGGCGCCTCGAGCTGCTCGTCACCCGCCGGCTCGATGGCGTGATGAGCGGAGACTTCCTCGGCGTGCGTTCCGGACCCGGCACCGAGCCCGCCGGGGCGAGAGTCTTCAGCCCCGGCGACGATGCCCGCCGCATCGACTGGAACTTGACCGCGCGCTCGCTCGTTGCGCACGTCCGCACCACCGAAGCCGATCGCGAGCTCGAAGCATGGATTGTCGCCGATCGCTCGGCGAGCTTGGACTTTGGAACGGCGCAGCGCGAGAAGCGCGACGTCGTGCTCGGGGCCGTTGCCGCGTTCGGATTCCTTATCGTGCGAGGCGGCAACCGGCTGGGCATGCTCGTGTGCGGCGGCGACGACGTTGGCCGCATCGCGCCGGCGAGCAGCCGCACTGCGCTGTTGAGTGCCTTGTCGCGCCTTTACGACAGTCCTCGCCGCGCGCAGGGACCCGCTGAACACGCGGATCTCGCGGCCACGCTCAGACACTTCGAGCGCATACAACGCCGCCGGGGCCAGCTGATCGTGGTCTCCGACTTCCTCGACGGCGGCGAGTGGGCGGCACCTCTTCGTCGCATTTCTCTTCGCCATCACGTGGTGGCGGTCCAGGTGATCGACCCCCGCGAGTTTGAACTTCCCTCCGTCGGCATGCTGGCCCTCGTTGACACCGAAAGCGGTCGCACGATGCATGTCCAGACCCGGTCGGAGCGCCTACGCGGGCGCTACGCCGTGGCCGCCACCGAGCGCCACGACTTCATCGCCGCGCGCCTCCGGTCGGCTGGTGCCCAACACGTGGTGCTGTCCACCGGCCACGACTGGCTCACCGACATCACGCGCTTCGTCGGCCGGCAGCGCCACGCGCAACGCCGTGTCGCCCGATCGCCGTATGTAGCAGGGCCACCGTACGGGGCCGTGCGATGAGCTTCATCTCCCCGTGGCGACTTCTGCTCCTCGCCGCGCCGGTCATCCTGATCGTCGCCTATGTCCTGGTACAGCGGGCGCGTCAGAAGTACGCGTTGCGGTTCACCAGTGTCGAGCTACTTGCGTCGGTCGCGCCGAAACGGCCCGGATGGCAGCGCCACATCCCCGCGGCCGTCCTCAGCCTCGCTCTCGTGGCCCTCGTTATCGGCTTCGCCCGACCCACGCACAGCGTGCGCATTCCCCGCCAACGGGCCGCCGTCCTCCTGGCTCTCGATACGTCGAACTCGATGGGCGCGAGCGACGTATCGCCGAATCGGCTCGCCGCCGCCCAACAGGCGGCGCGCCGATTCGTGAACGATCTGCCCGCTGGGATACAGGTGGGCGTGGTCTCCTTCGATCGCAACGCCCGCCTGCTGGTGTCGCCCACGACAGATCACGCCGCCGTGCTTCGCGGCATCGACGCGTTGACTCTCGGACCCGGCACCGCCACCGGCGATGCGATCTACCTAGCGCTCCAGGAAATCTCGTCGCTCCCGGTGACGGCCGACAAGAAGCCGACCCCGGCGATCGTGGTGCTCATGAGTGACGGCACGCCGACCATCGGACGGGGCGATCAGACGCCGGACCAAACCGTCGCCGACGCCGCGGCCGAGGCCAAGAAGGCCAACGTCCCCGTCGACACGATCGCCTACGGCACGGCCGAGGGCACCGTGCTCATCGAAAACCAGATGTATCCCGTGCCCGCCGATCCCGCCGCCTTGGCCAAGATCGCCGACGCGACGGGCGGTAAGGCCTTCACGGCGCAGACCTCCAACCAGCTCGCATCGGTGTACAACCAGATTCGCAACGCGGTTGGCTACGACACTCAACAGCGAGAGCTCACGGTGTGGTTCACGGGTGTGGGCCTCGTGGTCGTGATCATCGCCGGTGTCGGGGCCCTTATTTGGACGCAACGGCTCGTCTAGGCAGGGCGCGCTCCCTTTCTCACCATCGGTCCGTAGGCTGCCGTTGATGCCTGCCTCGCGCCGTCGCCGTCTGCGCTGGTTGGCACCGTTGGCGGTCGTTGCGATAGCGGCCGGCGGGTCGACCCTGAACCGCATACTCCCCGCGAGCGCCGACGCCGTCCCCAACCTCCCGCCGATCACAGCCGCCCAACTGCTTGAGAAGGTCGCCGCGGCCGACCTCAGCACCCTCTCCGGAGACGTAAAGCTCTCGACGCACCTGGGTCTGCCCGACCTCGGATCGTTGGGCGTGTCCGGGTCGGGCACGATCCTCGACCTGCTGAGCGGCAACCAGACCGGCCATCTCTGGATTGCTGGGCCCACCCACGTTCGCACGGCCATCGACGCGCCGAGTGCGGAGTCCGATTGGATTCTCAACGGGAGCGACGCGTGGGCATGGGACAGCCGCACCCAGCACGTCACGCACGCAACGGTTACGCCCGGCGCGGGGGCGACGAAACCCCCACTGGATCCCGTCGATGCCGCCCAGCGACTACTCGCCACCATCGACCCCTCCACCACGGTGTCGGTACGAACCCCTGGCTTCGTCGCCGGCCGGCCCGTGTACGAGCTGGTGCTGTCTCCGCGATCGAAGAACTCCACAGTGAGCGCCGCGGTGATCGCAATCGACGCGTCGACCGGCGTCCCGCTCGAGGTTCGAGTCGAGGCACGATCATCGACGACGCCTGCGGTCGATCTGAAGTTCACGTCTATTTCGTATGACCCGCCCGCGGCGTCGACGTTCGCGTTCACACCGCCGCCGGGTGCCAGCGTCACGGAGGCCGACAACGCCTCCTCGCTCTTGCCGATCGGTTCGCACTCTCGCGGGGAGCGTCGCCGGCTGGATCAGCCGCAGGTGCCTTCGGGGAGTGAAGGTCCAGCCAACGTGCAAGTGAGCGGCACCAACTGGGACACCGTCGTGATCGTCAGTCAGATGGCACTTGGCCACCAGGTCGAAGAACTCCTGTCCAATGCGACGTCCGTCAGCGTCGCATCGGGAACCGCGAGACTCCTCACGACGACACTCGTCAACGTCGCCTTCCTCGACGACGGGCGCATCGCCATCGGAGCGGTCACGCCGGCCGCCCTCGAAGCCGCCATTCCGGCGCGCTAAGCCATGGCGTTCGCCATCGAGACGGACCGTCTCGTGAAGCGTTTCAGCGGTGTCGCCGTGGTCGACGACCTCTCGTTGCAGGTGCCCACGGGGTCGGTGTTCGGTTTTCTCGGACCGAACGGCTCGGGCAAGACCACCACGATCCGGATGCTGCTCGGCCTGCTCAATCCGAACGCGGGTGAAGTCAGCCTTCTCGGCCGGCCCATCCCGCACGATGCGCGCGCGGTGCTGCCTTCCATCGGGGCACTGATCGATGGGCCCGCGTTCTACCCGTGGCTCACGGGTCGCCAGAACCTGGTCCGGCTCGACGCCATGGGACCCGACGCCCAACGATCGACCCGAACCTCGCGCGTCGGCGAGGCTCTCGCCCGTGTCGGGCTGACTGCGGCGGCCAACAAGAAGTACAAGGCGTACTCCCTCGGCATGCGCCAACGGCTGGGCCTCGCGAACGCCCTGCTCCGACCGCGCCAACTGCTGATTCTCGACGAGCCGACAAACGGCATGGACCCCCAGGGGACGCGCGAGATCCGCCACCTTGTGCGGGAACTCGCGGCCGACGGCTCGACGGTTTTTCTTTCCAGCCATCTACTCACCGAGGTCGAACAAGTCTGCACCCACGTCGCGGTGATGAACTTGGGCAAGCTCGTCGCGCAGGGATCGCTCGACGAGCTTCGGGCAGTCACCGCGCCGCATCTACGCATCGAGACCGTCGACACCGCGCTCACCATCGAGACGCTGCGCGCCGGCGGTCTCGAGTCTGGGGAGGTGGTCGACGGATCCAGCGTGGTCGCGTTCTTCAACGGGCAGCGCCCGGAGGACATCTGCCGGCGCCTGGTGGAAGCAGGGGTCGGCATCCGGGGGTTCGCCGTCGAACGGCCCAGCCTCGAAGATGCGTTCGTCGCGCTCACTGGGGAGGGCTTCGATGTTGCGCAATGAGCTCTCCACGTTGTTCCGCCGCCGGCGGATACAAGCGCTCCTCCTCGCCCTCACCGCCGTGCCCATCGCGATCACGCTCGTGATCCGCTTCGCCGGTGGCCCGAACGATGGCCAAGGGCCGACATTTCTTGCGCAGGTGACGCACAACGGCGTGTTCGCGGTGCTCGCGGGACTCACGATCACGCTCCCCGTTTTCCTTCCCATGGCGGTCGCCGTCGTGGCGGGCGATTCCATCGCCGGCGAGGGTGGGCTGGGCACCCTGCGCTATCTGCTGGTGCGACCGGCGGGACGCAGCCGGCTGCTCGCGGTCAAGGCCACCACAGTCGCGATCTTCTGCCTCGCGGCGACGTTCGTGGTGGCCGTCGGCGGCCTCGTCACCGGCGCCATCCTCTTCCCCATCGGCCGGGTCACGACGCTGTCAGGCGACACTCTCCCGCTCACCTCGGGCATGGTGCGGATCAGCGTCGCGGCTGGCGTCATCGGGCTGTCGCTGATTGGCCTCGCCGCGATCGGGATCTTCATCTCCACCCTCACCGACGTTCCCGTCGGCGCGATGGCCGCGACATTGGGGGTGTTCATCCTTATCGGAGTGCTCGACACCCTTCCCCAGACTCGGGCCCTCCACCCGTGGCTCCTCACCGATCACTGGCTCAGCTATTCCGACCTCTTACGCACGCACATCCGATGGAACGGCATCGTCCGCAACCTCGAACTGCAAGCTCTCTACGCCGCGGTCTTCGGGAGCGCGGCGTGGGCGCGCCTCACCACCAAGGACGTCCTGGCCTGACTCGCTCGCGCCGCGGTGCCATGATCACGGCGATGCGACACGCACGGCAGGTAGAGCTCCTTCGCCGCCTTCAGGGCGACGCCGTGCCCCGACCAGGGCCGCTCGGCGCCGCGAGCATGCGCAACCGGGCCGACGTGTACACCTCCCCCGATCGGTTCACGGCCGAGATGCGCGTGCTCTACGGCCAGATGCCACTGCTGGTGGGGTTGTCGTGTGAGGTGAGCACGCCGGGTTCCTATCTCACGGCCACCCTCGGAAGCGTGCCCATCGCCGTCGTCCGCCAATCCGACGGCGGACTACGCGGTTTCGTGAACATCTGCCGCCATCGCGGCTCGATCCTCCTCGCGAATCACATGGGCGACGGACTGCAGTCAATCCGTTGCCCGTACCACGCGTGGACCTACGGCATCGACGGCCGACTGCGGGCGTTTCCTGGGGCCGAGGCCGGCTTCGACGATGTCGACAAGTCAGAGTTGGGCCTGCTCGAGATTTTCGTCGCCGAGGAGTACGGACTCATCTTCGCGAGCACCGCCGGCGAGTTTACGGTCGACGACGCGTTGCACGGCGCGCAGGACGAGCTCGCCGACTACGGACTCGAGCACTATGAGCACGTCGAGACCCGCACGCATGAATGGGATTTCAACTGGAAGCTGGTGATGGACACCTTCACCGAGCCGTACCACATCCCCTGGCTTCACAAAGACACCATCGCCCCCTACTACATGTTCGATCGATGGATCTATGACGCGTACGGCCCCCACCAACGCTTCATCGGCACGCGCAAGAGCGTGATGGACGAGTTCGAAAAGTCGAGCGAGGACGAATGGGATCTCCTGCCGCACGGCACGATCCAGTACCTCCTCATCCCGAACGCGATCCTCACCCATCAGATCGATCACCTCGAGTTGTGGCGCCTCACGCCGGTGACGGCCGGGCACACCACCATCACCACATCGGTCTACGCGCCCGAGCCGCCGGCAACTGAGAAGGCGCGCGCCTACTTCGTGAAGAATCTCGACGTGCTGCTCGGCGTAACTAACACCGAGGACTTCCCCGCGCAGGTGCGCGTGCAACGGAACTTGTCGTCCGGCGCGCTCCCCGAGGTCGTCTACGGGAAGATGGAGCCGGCGCTGGTCGGCTACCACACGGCCATCAACAAGCTGCTCGCCGACGCGGGCGAGCTACTGGCCTGACATGGACGCGGCCCGTCTCTCGGACAAGGTGGCCGTCGTCACCGGCGGGGCCAGCGGCATCGGCCGGTCGACCGTTCTGCGGTTCCTCGCGGAAGGAGCCAAGGTCGTGGTCGGCGACCTCAACATGAAAGCGGCTGACCAGCTCGTCAGCGACGCCGCGGCGTCCGACCGGCTCTATGTCATCCGCACCGACGTATCCGAGGAGGCCGAGGTCGAGGCCCTCATCGGTGCGGCCACGGACCGCTTTGACCGCCTCGACATCGTGTTCAACAACGCAGGCATCGGTGGCGCGTTCGGGCCGATCATCGAGATCGACGTCGACGACTGGGATCGCACGTTCGCCATCCTCACCCGCAGCGTGTTTCTAGGAATCAAGCACGGCGCGCGAGCTCTCATCGAGCAGGGTCACGGCGGCAGCATCATCAACACCGCCTCGGTCGCGGGTCTTGCCGGTGGGAGCGGACCCCAGGCGTACTCCGCCGCGAAGGCCGCCGTCATCAACCTCACGCTGACCACGGCCGACGAGCTGGCGCCCCATCGGATTCGGGTGAACGCCATCTGCCCTGGCGTGATCTTCACGCCGCTCGCGGTCGGCCGCCACCCCGAGCGGCTCGCCGAAGCGGTCGCTGCTCTCCAACCGTGGCCGGATCACGGCAGCGGCGACGACATCGCCGCCGCCGCCCTCTGGCTAGCGAGTGACGAGTCGCACTTCGTCACCGGGGAGGCCATAAGAGTCGACGGTGGCCTGATGGCCGCCGGCACTCGCATCTCCTCCGGCTCCGACCCGTACAGGGTCTGGCAGCGATACGCGGGCTTCGCATACGGCACGTCCGGAAAACCCGCGCACAAGCGCCCGGTCACCGGTGAACCCAAATAGATGTCCTGGTTCACGCTTCGTAGTTGAGACGCAAGCCGGGGCAGTGCCACTCGAAGGAGTAGAGCCGGCCGAGACCCGACGACGTCACGTAGGCGGTGCGCAGGTCGGGCCCGCCGAAGCAGATGTTCGTGACCCAAATGTCCTTCTCGGGCACCTTGATCTGGTCGAGGAGCTCACCTTTCGGGCCGAACACAGTGATCGCGCCGGTCATCAACGTGGCGACGCAGATGTTGCCTTCGCTGTCGACCGCCATCGAGTCGACGAGCTGCCAGCCGGTCAGGCTGGCCAGGATGTCTCCCGGTGCATACGGGGTCTGCGGTGGCTTGAGCACGCCGGGCGATTCGATGTCCCAGCACCACAGACGGCTCGTGATCGTCTCGACCGCATAGAGACGCGAGCCGTCGGGTGACAGGGCGATGCCGTTGAGGTGATCGAGCCCGTACACGATCTCGCGGATCGACGAGCCGTCGGCCAACGCGTAGTACACGCCCGCGCGATCCACGTCACGCGCGCGGCCCTTGCCGAGGTCGGTGAAGTAGAAGCCCCCCTTGTCGTCGAACACGATGTCGTTCGGTCCCTTGAGCGGGTTGCCGTTGCACTCTGTGTAGAGGTCTTCGACGTTGCCGCTGGCGATATCGACCCGCTGAATGCGTCCACCGATGTAGTCGGGCGGCTGGTGGCCGGGCGAGACCATTCCTTCGATGAGTGACCACAGGAAGCCGCCGTTGTTGCAGATGTACACCTTGCCGTCGGGCCCGATCGCGGCACCGTTGGGCCCGCCACCGGTATCGGCGATTACGGTCACCTCGCCGTCGGCCGCCACGCGCGTGAGCGTGCCCGACTGGATCTCGACGACGATCACGCTGCCGTCGCGCATCGCGATCGGACCCTCAGGGAACCGCAACTTGTCGGTCAACAAACGCATCTCGGGCATTCGTCCCCCTTCGATCGGCCGTTTCGGCAGTAACGGCGATGCTATCGATGTCAGAGGATCCGGCGATCGGTCGCCCAGCGGGTGAGTTCGTGGCGGTTGGAGAGTTGCAACTTGCGCAGGACGGCCGACACGTGGGTCTCGATCGTCTTGACGCCCAGCACGAGCTCGCGGGCGACCTCCTTGTACGTGTACCCGCGAGCGATCAGACGCAACACGTCGCGTTCTCGGGGCGTGAGTTGGTCGTATTCGGCATCCGCGGCCGGCGCGATGGTGCCCGCGAACGCGTCGAGCACGAAACCTGCGAGACGGGGCGAGAAGACGGCGTCACCGGCCGCGACACGATCGATGGCGTCGGCGAGTTCCGCCGCGCCGATCGACTTCGTGAGGTATCCCCGCGCCCCGGCCCGAATGACGGCGATGACGTCCTCCGGTGCGTCAGACACCGAGAGGGCGAGGAACCGCAAATCGGGATGGGATGGAAGTAGTCGGGTCACCACCTCGACACCGCCGCCCCCGGGCAAGTGCACGTCGAGCAGGATCACGTCGGGTTTGGATCCGATGATGCGAGCGATGGCGTCTCCCGCGTCGCCGGACTCGCCCACGATGTCGTGATGGCCTTCGAGCTCGGCGCGCACGCCCGAACGGAACAGCGCGTGGTCGTCGACCAGGAACACCCGAGCCACTACCGCGCCTTCCGAGGCACGCTGAGCGTGATCTCAGTGCCCTCTGAAGCCTGGCTGCGCACGCTCGCGGTTCCACCCACGCGCCGGATCCGACCGAGAACGCTGTCGGCGAGCCCTCGCCGGTCGGTCGGAACCGATTCGGGGTCGAAGCCACGGCCGCGATCGCGCACGAACGCCGTCACGCGCTCTGCCTCGACTTCCACGTAGACGTCGACGGTGTCGACCTCGGCGTGGCGAGCCGCGTTGACCGCGGCCTCCTTCGCCGCCGCGACGAGCGCGCGCCCGGCGTCGTCGAGCTCGGCATCGCCGACACAGACGAGCTCGATGCGTACACCGAGGTCGTCCTCGACCAATCCGAGTTCTGTCCGCAAGGTTCCCGCCAGCTGGGCCGTCACCGCCGGCTGCGCGCTGTAGAGCCACTGGCGTAACTGCCGCTCTTGTCGACGCGCTAGCGCGGCCACGTCGCGGTTGTCACCCGCTCGGTGCTGGATCAGCGCAAGGGTCTGCAGCACACCATCGTGCAGGTGGCTGGCCAGCTCGGCCTTCTCCTCGCTTCGGATGCGGGCCCGCCGCTCGGCCGCGAGCTCATTGACGAGGCGGGCCACATACGGTCCCGCGAGCAGCCCGATGCCGGCGACCGCCACGACGGCGCCAAACAGCGTGCGGCCGAGCGTACGCAGATCGCTGGTCAGCGCGAACAACGCGAAGATGCCGGCGCCGACCAACACGACGCCCACGGCGATACGCAGCGGTGCCAAGCGGTCTCGTCTCAGCGCGCTGTCGGTGTCGGTATGTCCCCACACCAACACGATGCCGAGTGCGGCAACCGCACCGATGAGGGCGGCGCCGTCGGAAAACCAGACGCCTATGCCTCTAAGGAAAATCACCGCGCCGACCACGGCGATCAACACACCGGCGTTGTCAGTGCGGTGCGACGGTGCCGGCTCGGGCGCGTCGTGGTCGGCGTTGGGCACAAGGAGCCACGCCAGGCCGTACAACGCGAGGCCCACTCCGGCTGGAAGACACAGCAACAACGCCGCGAGCCGAACGACGCTGACGTCGATGTGGGTGACACGAGCCAGGCCGGCACAGACGCCGCCGAGCAACCGACCCTGTCGCTGGCGGGTGAACGTCCGCGCGGACGAGCGAGACATGTCCACAGGGTCATGATCGCATGAGCGCCCCGAAAAGAGATCAGGGATCGCTCAGGGTGATCCCCGAGGCGGGCGCGACGAGTCTCCCGGCACGATGTCGTCATGGACAGCGCTACTCCCACATCTGGTCCCCAGCCCACATCGGGCCCAACCGATGAAGAACCCATCGCCCACCCACCGGCCGCCAGTCACGGGTTTCGACCGCGTCGAGCGCGCCACGGTGTGCTCGGCGGGGTGTGCGCCGGACTCTCTGTTGCCACGGGCGTCGACGTCACCCTGGTGCGGCTGGCCTTCATCATCGCCGGCTTCGCCGGCTTTGGGGTCCTTGGCTACATCATCTTGCTGTTGGTGTTGCCGCGCGAGGATCCCGAGCACGGTCAGCCGCTGGCGCCTGCGCCGCCCGAGGTTGCTCGATGGCTGCGGGCCGCACTGGTCATCGTGCCGCTCCTCAGCATCACCGGCTGGGCCGGCTTCGGGTCGAGTCCCTTCGGATGGAACTGGTGGCACCACGACCGCGGGTCGGGTGTGGGTCTCGGGATCGTGTTGGTGCTTATCGGTGCCGGGATCATCTGGCTGCGTCGACGCGGCGACGCGCACGAGCGCGAGGTCGAACGCCCCAACGCGCATGAGGAAGACCAAAAGGCAGCCCAAAGAGAAGCCCAGAGAGAAGCCCAGAGAGAAGCATGGTGGTCGGCTCCAGTGCCCAGCCCGTCCCTGTCGTCTCCGACGCCGCTCGTCGCCACCGATACGACCGCCCTACCGGCGGTGGCCACGGAGCCGTCGACCGGAGCTGCTCTCGTCGTGGCCCGCATCAGCGCGTGGCTCGCCATCGTCGGCGCCGTCGTGCTCGCGGGGGTGACCATCACCCTCGAGCGCCTCGACGTGCTGTCGATCACGGCCCCGGTGCTGCTCGTCGTCGCCGCCGCCGCCGCGCTGGCCGGGATGATCGTGGTCACCATCCGCAGCCGCCGGCCGTGGACGCTGGTGGCGACGCAAACGGTCCTCCTCGTCCCCGTGCTCGTCGGACTGGCACTGGGTCGCTGGATCGGCGGCATCGGTGACCGCATCGAGGCGCCGACCACGGTCGCCCGCGTGCAGGCTGAGTACCGGCTCGCGATCGGCCATCTCCGCTTGGATCTGCATCGGCTGGCGCTCGACGGCAAGACGATCAACGTCGCGGCCGACACCCGCATCGGTGCGATGGACGTGGTCGTGCCCGCCAATGCACGCGTCACCCTTGATGCCCATGTCGGCGCGGGCAAGTTGGACGTTTTTGACTACAGCCGCGACGGCACCAGCCTCGACCAGCACGTCGACGACGCGCCGGCGAGCCCAGGCGGCACCATCAAACTCCACGTCGACCTGGCCATCGGCCAGCTGCGGGTGTGCCGGGCTTCCGCATCGAGCCTGGCGACCACGTGCTCCGGAGTGCTCGCCGGCGGCTGACAATCCGCTATTGCACGCCCGGATTCGGAGCGCTCTAACCTCCCGCCCAGGGAGGACTGATACCAATGCAAACCGTTCGTCTCACGACGGCACAGGCCATCGTCAAGTACCTGATCGCTCAACGAATCGAGATCGACGGCATTGACGAACCGCTCTTCCCTGGCGTGTTCGCCATCTTCGGCCACGGCAACGTGACGTGTCTCGGCCAGGCGCTCGAGGAGGCCAAGGACGAACTGCCGACGTGGCGGGGCCAGAACGAGCAGGGGATGGCCCTCGCCGCCACCGCCTTCGCGAAGGCGAAACGCCGGCGCCAAATCATGATCGCCACCAGCTCCATCGGCCCAGGGGCCACGAACATGGTCACCGCCGCGGGGGTCGCTCACGCCAACCGGCTCCCGCTCCTGCTGATGGCCGGTGACACGTTCGCCAGTCGCGTGCCCGACCCTGTCCTACAGCAGGTCGAGCATTTCGACGATCCCTCGGCGAGCGTCAACGATTCGTTTCGCGCCGTCACCCGCTACTGGGATCGGATCATGCGCCCCGAGCAGATCGTGCACTCGCTCCCGCACGCCGTCGCCACGATGCTCGACCCGGCCACCTGCGGGCCGGTTTTTCTCGGGTTGCCGCAGGATATCCAGGCCGACGCGTACGACTACCCCGAGCGCTTCTTCGCCCGAACCGTTCACACCATCGCTCGTCCCCGGGCCGACAAGGATCAGCTCGCTCGGGCCGCCAGAGTTCTCGCCGGGGCCCGCAAGCCCGTGATCATCGCCGGCGGTGGGGTGCACTACTCCTTCGCCGAGGCCGAGCTCACGGCGTTTGCCGAACGGCACAACATCCCCGTGGTCGAGACCGTGGCAGGCCGGGCCACGCTCACCGCGGCCCATCCGCTCAATGCGGGGCCCATCGGGGTCACGGGCTGCACGTCGGCCAACGCGCTGGCGGCCGAAGCCGACGTGGTCGTCGCGGTCGGCACTCGTTTGCAGGACTTCACGACCGGTTCGTGGACGCTCTTTCGCGATGAGAACGTGCAGATACTGGGCATAAACACCGCGGGCTTCGATGCCGTGAAGCACCTCGCGCATCCGGTGGTGGGCGACGCCCGGGAGACGCTGCTCGAGCTCGGCGCACAACTCGGTGACTGGCGCAGCGGCGATGACTGGATCAGCCGGGCGACGATGGAGACGGCGCAGTACCACGCCTACATCGACAAGATCGCCGCACCCGACACGTCGGGCGGACCGCCGACGTACGCGCAGGTCGTCGGCGCGATCGACCGTCTCGCGATACCCACCGACTACGCGCTCACCGCCGCCGGCGGGCTACCGGCCGAGCTGAACAACGGCTGGCGCGCGAAGGGCGTGAACTCGTTCGACGCCGAGTACGGCTATTCGTGCATGGGCTACGAGATCTCGGGCGGATGGGGCGCCAAGATGGCCCTCCCCGATCGAGAAGTGATCGTCTTCGTCGGCGACGGCTCGTACCTCATGATGAACAGCGACCTGTACAGCTCGGTGCTCACCGGTCACAAGCTCATCGTCGTGGTCTGTGACAACGGGGGATTCGCCGTCATCAACCGCCTTCAGGTCAACCAGGGCGGGCGGCCCTTCAACAATCTGTTCAAGGACTCGAAGGTGAAAGACGTTGTCGAAATCGACTTCGCCGCCCACGCCGCGTCGATGGGGTGTATCGCCGAGACCGTTCATTCCATCCCTGAACTCGAGGCGGCGTTCGGGCGGGCGCGCGCCGCCGATCGCACCTACGTGATCGCCCTCAAGACCCACCAGAACTCGTGGACAGAAGGAGGCGTCTTCTGGGAAGTCGCCGTCCCGGAAGTCAGCGATCGCGCTGAGGTGCGCGCGGCGAGAGCCGCGATGGACGAAGGCAAGGCCGCGCAGAGGGTGGGCTGGTGAGCGCCGGCGCGGCGGCACGCGTCGACGGCAAGGTCGTCGTCATTACCGGGGGCAGTCAGGGCCTCGGGGAGGCGACGGCCCGGTTGTTGCGCCAACGCGGAGCGGCGGGACTCGCGCTGGTAGCCCGTGATCGCGAGCGCGGGGAGGCGGTGGCCGCGGAGCTCACGGGCGACGGGTGCCGCGCCGTGTTCGTGGAGGCCGAGCTCGGCGATGCCGATGCGTGTGCGTCGGCGATCGCCCAGATTGACGAGGCGTTCGGCGTGGTGCACGGCCTGCTGAACGGGGCCGCCATCACCGACCGCGGCACCGTGTGGAACACATCGATCGACCTGTGGGATCGCATGTTCGACGTCAACGTGCGCGCCCCATTTCTGCTCGCGCAAGGCGCGGCCCGCATCATGGTGCGCGAGGGCGTGCCGGGCTCGATCGTGAACATCGGCAGCATGACCGGTCACGGCGGTCAGCCCATCTTGCTGCCCTACGCCGTTTCGAAAGGCGCGCTGCACACCCTCACGAAGAACCTCGCGTTCTCGCTGATGCGCAACCACATACGTGTCAACCTTCTCAACCTCGGCTGGATGGACACGCCCGCCGAGCACGACATCCAGAAGCGCTACCACAACGCGAGCGACGACTGGCTCGAGAAGGCGGAAGCGATACAGCCGATGGGGCGCCTGATCAAGCCGGCCGAAGTGGCCCGGGTGATCTGCTTCCTTCTCTCCGAGGAGTCGGGGCTCATGACGGGCGCCACGGTCGACTTCGATCAGTCGGTACTCGGGGCGGGCGACCTCACCAAGCCCACGGCCGAACTCCTACATCGCAACGAGGGATGACGATGGCCGCACCGCTACGCATCGCCGTGCTCGGTTGTGGTCGCATCGGACAGATGCACGCGGAGCTCCTCGCGCGTCGCCTCGACCAGGCCGACGTGGCGTTCGTCTACGACGCCATTCCCGCCGCGGCCGAGGCCGTCGGCCACCGGCTCGGTGTGCGAGTGGCGTCGACACTCGACGAGATCACCACGAGCAACGAAGTCGACGCGGTCGCCATCTGCTCGAGCACCGACACGCACGTCGACCTCATGATCGCCGCCGCGCACGCGGGCAAGGCGATCTTCTGCGAGAAGCCCGTGTCTCTCGACTTGGCGCAGGTCGATCGGGGCTTGGCAGCGGTGGCCGCCGCCGGCGTGCCGCTGATGATCGGCTTCAACCGCCGGTTCGACCCGACGCATCGGGCAGTGCGTGACGCGGTGGCAGGGGGCAAGGTCGGCGAGATCCAGCTCGTGCGGATCTCCAGCCGTGACCCTGCCCCCCCGCCTGTGTCCTACATCGCGGTCTCCGGCGGCATCTTCCTTGACATGACGGTGCACGACTTTGACATGGCCCGATACGTGACGGGCAGCGAGATCGTGAGTGTTTTGGCCAAGGGGCGCGCCTGGGACCCCACCATCGGAGAGGCCAATGACCTCGACACCGTCGTCGTCGTCATGGAGCACGAGAACGGTGCCATCACCACGATCGACAACAGCCGCCGCGCGGTCTACGGCTACGACCAACGCGTCGAGGTGTTCGGCTCGGCCGGAATGATGTGCTCCGAGAATCCGCTCGCCAACACGACTGTGTTTCGTGACGCGAGCGGCACGCGCAAGGCCGGCCTCCCCTACTTCTTCGTCGAGCGCTACATCCCGAGCTACCTCGCGGAGTGGAACGCTTTCATCGACGCGGTCACGTCAGCGACACCACCGCCGGTGACCGGCGCCGATGGCCGCGCCCCGCTGGTGGCGGGCCTGGCGGCATGGCGTTCGATCCGAGAGGGCCGCACGGTGGCCACCGCGGAGATCACGGCCTGACTATGCGTGTCTGGCTCACGGGGGGAACGGGCTTCGTCGGCAGCAACATCGTGCGTACCGCACTCGGCCACGGGCACGACGTCACGACGACGGTGCACTCGTTCCCGTCGTCGGCGAGCGTGGCGTACGCCACCGAACGGCTCGACATGGTCGACGGCGACGCCGTGCGAGCGAGCATCGTCAGGAACGCGCCCGATGTGGTCATCCACTGCGCCATCCTTAACGACTTCGGCCGGTTGTACTCCGATCGGCGCGCGGGATGGGACGCGTACGTGAACTCGACGCGGAGTGTGGCAACGGCGGCCCGCGATGCGGGTGCGGCCTTCGTGCTCGTCTCCACCGACTGGGTGTTCGACGGCACACAGGCGAACGCCGACGAGTCGACACCGCCGAATCCGATCAACCTCTACGGGGTGTTGAAGGTGGCGAGCGAGATGGTCGCGCTCGAACACGGTGGCGCCGTCGCCCGGGTTTCGGGCGTCAACGGACTCCACTACGCGCGCAACGACCCGCCCCGCCAGCAGGACCTCGGGTTCGGCTACTTCGTCGCCGCCGTCGTCGACGCCCTCCGCCGTGGCGATACGTTCACCGTGTGGGAGGCCGACGACATCAACATGGTCGCCACCCCCTCGCTCGCCAGCGAGTGCGCGGAGCTCATCTTGCAGATAGGTGAGGAGCGCCACACCGGTGTGTTCCATTGCTGCGGAGCCGAGGCCGTTGGGCGGTTCGAGCTGGCCCGCCGGGCGTGTCGCGTCTTCGGCCTCGACGAGTCGCGGCTGCGCACAGGACCGCCAGACGCCGCGTCGATGCCAGGGGTGCCGATCCCCTATGACACGAGCATCTCGCTGCCGCGCACGGCGGAGATGCTGAGGCACCGACCCTCTCCGCTCACCGAACTGCTCGAGCGATTCCGGGCCGAGCGCGAACTCGCGGAGGTGCCGTGACCGCGAACGACCATCACTTGTTGCCCGGCTTCTCCGTCACGCCGGCCTCGGCGGGGTGGGAATACCTCAGTTTCGCGGTCGTCGAACTCGCGGCCGGCCAGTCCCACACCGTCACCGAACCAGATCGCGAGACAGCGATTGTCCCGATCGCCGGCTCGGGTGACGTCACCGCCAATGGTTCGACCTTTCCGCTCGCCCGCACGAACGTGTTCGCGCAGATGCCGTCCGTGCTCTACGCCCCGCCCGGAACAGCACTCGAAGTCAGGTCCTCCGGTTCGTTCACGTTCGCGATCGGCTCCGCGCCGGCCACCGGCCGCTACCCGGTCCGGTTGTTCGAGCCCAAGGAGATGCGAAGCGAGTTACGCGGCGGAGGCACTGCGTACCGCCAGGTGAGCCACATCCTGGCCGCCCCACTGCCCGCCGAACGCCTCATCCTCTACGAGGTCTATGTCCCGCGCGGCACGTGGGCCGGATGGGCCCCGCACTGCCACGACGGGCGCGAGGGTTCGCCGTACCTCGAAGAGGTGTACTACTTCCGGCTCGATCCCGACGACGGCTTCGTGCTGCATCGCAACTGGCGCGACGACGAAGGCTTCGATGAGCAGTTCGTCGCCCACGACGGCGACTGTGTGCTCGTCACCAAGGGCTACCACTCCACCGTCGCGTGTCCCACGTCGCACATGTACTTCCTGAACTACCTCGCGGGTGAGTTGGTCGACACCGAGCGCTCGACGCCGCCCTGCTTCCACAGCGCGTACACGTGGATCCAAGACGACTGGTCCGCCGGAGCCTGGACGTTGCCCGTCGTCGGACCGTGATC